>OZ242270.1:0-958534 GCA_965207095.1 Candidatus Poribacteria bacterium
CACCTTGTTGAGCAGGAGGTAGGGTTAGCACCGCATGAGGAAGAGGCGAATGAAATGTCTTACATTTACAATCGGTATGTCTTTTCAGCGAATACCGATCAATCAAATCAAGAGAACAGTCCATTTGAAAATGAAGACAATGCCGGAACAACCAGCGATGTCTCCGTGGATTCGATACCAGATTCATTAATCGATAATTTTGCGTTAGAGCAGGCGAGCGAAGATATCGCCGATGCGTTGTCCTCTGAAGCTAAACTCAAAGCGGAGCGTTATGCGAAGTTGGCACAGATACTCCCTATTATTGAAGAGTCGGCAGCCCGAAAATTTAAACTCACGAAACAGCGTGAAAAGTATATCTCGGAGTACAATCAGAAGAGCCTCCGGCAAGGCCCACCGTATATAGAACCTGATCCAGCCATCGAAGAAGAGTATCAGGCAGCGGTGAAAATCATTGATGAGAAGATAGAAGATTACTATAGGCAGATAGATAATATATTCCCGGAACTTTCTCTTACTTACCAAGAGCAAGGAGAATATAGAATGTGGCTTTTCATTGATGAGAGGATACTCCGGAAGTATTTCGGAAAGAAACTACCGTTTGATGGAAATCCTGATTACTTTTCGTCTGACTAAACCCGTGGAAATAAGTCATTAGCCGCATACAATGGAGGTCCTAATGAAAAAAACTCGTGTGACTACGCACTCTCAATCTCGGGGCAAGCCAATCCGAAACCACCTCCTGTTGTTTTGCATTATTCTATCCCTTGTGGTGCATCTGTTAGTTGTTATGGTGTTTTTCACGCTGAGAAAGCCTGCTGCCCTTCAGGTAGAGGAAGGGTTCACTGTCACCCTTTCCTCCATCAAACACCCCGCGTTGAAACGCACATCAATATCGCACAAACTCCTCAGCCCGATTCGCTCTCCAAAGGCATTAGCAGATGTTGAATCTCAAGGAGCACCTCCCCAATTACATCAGAATTCCGAGCAACCTGCGATTCATTCCGTTCCTTTATCCCTTCAGTCTTTCTCTGACGATTCCCCGCCGATGGCAAATGTGGAAAACACCGAAGGCTTCGGAGGGACGGGTGGTAACGCCCGTGAAGGAGGGTTAGGAGATGGTACTGGTACAGGTATTGAGATTCCTCTTGTATCGGGTGGAGCAGCAATCAATTCTAAAAATACCCTTTCCAATCATACTGGTGCCCTTCAATCTCCGACGGATAAGGAGAAATCGACGCGAGCGATTGCCCTCGCTGACTCGATTGATTCGAATCGGATTCAACAGCCAAGGTTGGCGCGTAACCGTTCAAATCAGGTTGATGTTGTATTTATCATCTCTTGTAGGGAGGAGATGCGTCCGTACATCAACGACGTAGTTGCATTTGCCAAACGTGAGATTCAGCAATACCAAGCTTCAACCAAAGATTACCGGGTAGGCATTATCACATCTGATATTGAATTCGTCGATGGGCCTCAATATATCAGATATTTCCCACTGGGTGACCATCTCAATAAAGCTCTTCAGGTCCTAAACAGCATCCCGTTTCATCCATTCCGCACTGATATCCAACTGAATGCGATTCAGTACGCGCTTGAACGGTGTGCGTTTCGTCCAGATGCCCGGCGTCGGCTTATCGTCTTCGGTAACGACATGCCGATATGCGGTGGGTATTCCCCTCTATCTGTTATTGAACGGTGCCGTGCACTTGGCGTTGTACTCGATATTCACGGCGCGGATACGGAGGTGGGCCCCCTTCTGGCATCGCGCACGGGAGGAAAATGGGTGCAGGCTTTTGAGAACCAATATGATATGGAAACGCTCAAGGTGCCAACTTGGGGAAACGCCTATTGGAAACTCCAAATTACCCTCAACGATGTGATTGAACAGCGAATCTATGTGTCAGAATAAATAAGGAGGAAAATCCAATGCAGTGCCAATTTCTTCGGTTTTTAACATTTTTGTTTGTAATTGTTGGTTGTAGTCCATCTATGCTTAAGGTTGAACGAGCAGTCGCGCCGGGGACTTTGACCGTGATTCAGCTGTCCGACAACGGCTCTATAGAACAGTCCCTTGACCAACTATCACTGACCGAAACGATTGCGGGACCTTCCGACATCGTTGTTCGGGACGAGCGTGTCTATATCGCTAGTTACAAGCAGCTTTTGATAGTAGAAAGCGATAATAACAACAGGCTGCGCTTGCTATCCTCGCTTCCACTTCCCGGTTACGATGCAGCCCTTGCCCTACACCCAACCGCTGCAATCGCCTACATCACCAACACGGAAGGTCTACTCGTCATAGATGTCGCTGACCCAACTCAACCGAAACAGATCAAACATCTGAAGCTGGCAGACGAGCTAACTAAACTCAATCTTCCAAACCTGCTCAAAGGTCCGACTGGAACCGATATCGGGTGTGAGGACAATAAGCTGGTCTTGACGCTACAAGGAGAGGGTAAGAGCCTAAGTACACCCCGGGCTAGTATTCCAAGTCGTGCGGGTATCGCTGCGGTCTTCGACGTGGGAAAACCCCACTCCCCCCAGATTGAACGAGTTTTGGATCCTTTACCCGGCGCATCCGCTGTAGCAATGGGGCTTTATCGTCATCAGATGTTTGTTGCCGGTGATGAAATGGTAGAGTATCAAGACTTTAAGCGAGAACCAACCCCTGGGACGGGTCTCTGGTTCAAGACCGTCGAGCATCCCGGCGGGCAGCGAACCACGGGGGATATTCCGGGGAATGTTGTTGAGATGAAATTTGTTATGGGGTCTCGCGAAGATTGGGAAGCCGGAAAGACAGCGGATATCGCCAAGCGGTATCGGCGTGCTAACCCTCAAGAACGTCGTGACCTTGAGACACTGTCACCGTTGGATCAGGGAGTTGCCTTTATAGCTACGGAAAATGCGGTGGTTTCAATGCCTACATCGCTGCAGTGGCTTATATGGAGACTTGAAAATAACCGGACAGCTTCTGACCGCTTTACTCATCTCTACGGGATAGACGCCTATGGATATTTCGCAGTATATGTGGCAGCGGGAACAGAAGGCGTCCATGTATTGAAATGGGACGGTGTGATTGAATTTAGGAAGCGCGCACATCTCAAAACGTTACCGGCTCCCGCCCTAGACGTTGTGGTTTCGGGGGACAAGCTCTATGTGTTGTGCGGTGAACTGAATCTAAGAAATGTGCGACATAATGAAGACTTAATCTCGAATTAGGAGGAGAAAACGGAGGTTATTTGGCCAACCCCTTGACTTCTGTTCTCCCTTCAACCTTCAGCTTTGATGAAACGTTTAGAAGTTATGGTTAAGCCCTGCGGGGACAATGTGTCCACGGATTGATACCGAGCCGAAAAACCCACACCACCACTTTGATAGTGGCGCAACTGAATAATAGGTTGATTGCCCCACAGTTAATATCGGGCAGTTGTAATGCACAACGGTTTAATACATGGCTTGATGAAGCGTTATCTCCACATTTAGACGCTAACAGTGTCGTAATAATGGATAATGCACGCATTCACAAGACCCACAAGACCCAAGCATTGATACGACGCTGTGGCGCTAATGTGTTATACTTGCCCCCGTATTCGCCGGATTATAATCCCGTTGAACACCAGTTTGCAAATATAAAAAGACGCCGGTCATACAATGCCGATAAGCCACTTGACGAGATTATCAATATGTATCGTTAATTGTTGAATCTACTATAAATGTGGAGCTACCCACTGACAGCAGCCTTTCTCAAATTTGTCAGGGAGGAGCACTCATGATTATTTCACGGACACCGATACGAATCAGTTTTGTTGGGGGTGGAACCGACATCGCCAACTTTTATCGGGGATATGGCGGTGAGGTTATCAGCACCGCTATCGACAAGTACATCTCCGTCCGTATCACAAGACGATCCAGCTCCCAAATTGCTATCAACACCCCAGACCACCGTGAAACGGTTTCTAACCCTGACCATATTCAGCACCCTCTGATTCGAGAGGCAGTACGGAAGACAGATGTCACCAGCGGCGTATCCATCACGGTGACATCCGATATCCCCTCACGCGGCTGTGGGTTGGGATCGTCAAGTGCATTAACCGTCGGACTGCTCAATGCCCTCTACGCCTATCAGCGAACCGAAATGCCGGTGGACGCTTTGGCGGGGCAAGCGTGCGAAATTGAGATAGAACGCCTGAACCAGCCTATCGGGAAGCAAGATCAGTATATCGCCGCCTACGGTGGGTTGCGGCGCATTCAGTTCAACAGAGATGAGAGTGTCAATACGCAGAAAATCCCAGTCACCCCCGAAACGATAGCGCGTTTGGAAGAGCACTTCATCCTATTCTACACAGGGATCCAACGCCGCGCCGAGACCATCCTACACAAACAGAAACGTTCAGCGAGCCCCCAGACACTTCTGCAAATCAAGGGGCTTGTACCTGCGTTTTACGATGTTCTCGTCAATCCTTCCTCTCTCTCAGAGGTCGGCTATTTATTAGATCGTGCTTGGCAGCTGAAACGTTCTCTCTGCGATAGCATTTCCAATCCGATGTTAGACACCATCTATGAGCGTGCTATTGTTGCGGGTGCGTTGGGCGGCAAGATTCTGGGAGCAGGCGGCGGGGGATACTTTCTGTTCTATGTTCCCAAAGCGAAACAGGGATCTGTAACAGCGGCACTGTCTAATCTCGGACTTTCGCGGTTGGCGTTCCGCTTTGAACAGAAAGGCAGTCAGATCATTGAAAGCGGGTCAATCGAGCCATTCATTGCAAGGCAACCCCCGCAGGTTGTGGACAAAAACTCTTTGATAGAGGTCAGTTCCCTCCGCTAACCCCCGATTTCTCATCGGATCGAATTAGATGCCCACGCCGCTCGCTACCCTCAAGGACACTGCAAAACTGAAAATAAACCAGTTCGTGGTCCGCCCACAGTGTATGCTCCACACCCCGCACACACGCTACCATATCCCCCGGCGCAAGCTGCACTGTTTTCGTAATCCCCGTCGGGAGGCGCAGCGTCACCTTCGGATTGCCCGCTGTGAATAGCCAATATTCATCGTAATCGTGATAGTGAAGTTCGACATCCGAGTTCGCGGGCAGACGATATTCGTGAAAGCTCTCCGAATTGACAGGGTTCAACAATTCCCCCAACAATCCGGTAATTCGTTTTCCCTTCCCGATATGTACCACACAAAGTAAAGGATCGTCTATACGTTCAGCCACCCTGGACATAAGATGCCTCCTTAGGTTGTTAGGGATAATGTACTGTCTCGCTTGAATTATCTCCAGCGGTCACGCACCGGCTGCTTCTGCGCCCTAGTTCTACTGTATGGTAGGTGCTGTTTTCAACTGCGCCGTTTCACCCCACCACGGCACCTACCGGTGGGAGAAAGTGTCTATTTATTTTTAACAGCCACCATAATTATCGCCAGCGGTCACGCACCGGCTGCTTCTGCGCCCTAGAGAATAGATCTTGCCAGTCGTTGGATCCATCGTTTTCGCGGAGTTCCAAGCGCACACCCTCCACATAGGCGGGACCGTTACCTGCGTTGAAATACCCAAGTCCTTGATCGACCATGTGGACGCAGCTTCCGTCCGGATAGACGACCGTTTTGATAACTTCCGGTAACGTGTGAATCGGTTCGCCACGTTTTTCAAAACCGTCCAACCGCTCCTGAGAAACCCGATATTTTTCGACGGCGTCCTCATCCACCTCAACACCAAGTCCAGGCCCATCTGGAACCTGCTGATACCCGCCCACTACCTCGATCGGCTTTTTCAAGAGATGCTCGCTGTAGATGTTGATACAGCTAATCGTGGGCCAAGTTGCATGGGTCAGGACCGCGCCCAAATGCGCAGCCCACGTCGTCGTTAAGCCGTTGCCCACCAACTGCAACCAGAAGGGCATCTGTGCTTCTGCGCTCAAGGCGCCTTGCCGCACAACTTCGGATTTTCCGCCGCCGATAACGTATCCATCGCACACCCGCTCGCGCATATTGGTGATATAAGGTGGACTTCCGAAGTGCATGGCGATCGGTCGGTTGACCGATTGGCGGATCTGTTTGTTGCCCAATATGTCGTCTTGTGGGATGGGCGTTTCAAACATGGCAACGTTATGGCACTGCTCCAGTTTTTTCATGACCGGAATCGCAGCCGACGCGTTCTGGAGCGAACCGTTCGGATCGAGGTCCAACTTGAAATGCGGCGGCACACTCTCGGAGACTGCCTCAACTTGAGCGACGATGTCCCACCACGGGCGCGGCTTATTCTTGAGACTGGTATAGCCGTTTGCCACAGCGTCCTGCGCTTCGGCAGCCCAATCTTCGGGGGAGGAATCAACACACCACCAAGAGATCGGTGTCCAATCCCGCACCTTCATGCCGATCAGTTCATAGACCGGCACTTCAAGGATCTTACCGACGAGGTCAAAGAGCGCCATCTGCAAACCGGCACCGAGCGAATCATCGTTCATCAGTTCGGCTGGACTTTGACCCAAGACCCTTGCCACCGTCTGGTCAGTCACCCGTCCGTAAGTGTAGCGGATAACAGTCTCGCCCCAACCGACGTGCCCGGAGTCTGTCGTAACCTTACACAGTTCTAAAACCGACCAGTTGTAAACCGACGAAATGCTGGTGCGGGTAATCTTCTGCTGCCGCGGGGTAAACGGCACATCAACGACAATACGTTCGACATCTGTAACTCTCATTGGATTATCCTTTCTATAGTGAATTCTAAAAATAAATAGACACTTTCGCCCTCTGTGTTTGGTAGGCGCTGTTTCCAACTGCGCCGGTACAGAGTGTCCAATTAATTCTAAACTTTACTATAATTACTGAACGCTGGGCGAACGCGGTCAATCCCTGTCCCAAGGGAATAAAAGGGTTGGTTGATTTGCATAACGTTTCATCTTGAGAACGATACGGCTACCCGCGCCGGGAGCCAGACGCACGGTAACGGCGGATTTATCTATCGGCAGGGTTTTGCCATCAACAGTGGCGCTGACGAGTTGGTGTTCGGCATAAGCACCACCCTGAACGATGACCGTCCGCTCTTCGACGGGGTCGATATTGACAAGTGAGAGCGTCGTTTCGTCATCGGTCAACTTTTCGACGAGTGAGGCGACATCTTCCGGTATCCCAGCGCGACGGTTCTCAGGATCGAAATAACGGACACGGCAGTGGAGAAGCTCACCGAACCGCGGTGTGATACCACCAAGCATCAGTTCGATTAAGCTGCTGCCCACCGCAGGGTTGAACGCCAAAGTGTCGTCCGAGAGCCGCGTATCCGGCGTTGTGGTATCCTCATGCATCCCCTGCATTTTTCGGCGCAACGTGGTGAAGTCGCGTCGGAACGCCTCTGCCGGAAAGTCTGGGTTGTTCCCTTCCAAGAATCCGATCCAGCCGTCTGTGGGCAGCCATTTGAGGACATCGCGGTTCATCGACCAGTAGTAGACATCTAACGCACCTTGATTGTATGGCTGCGGCGTGTAGCTGTACCAACCATCGTCTCCGTACATGCTGGGATACATCACCTGACCGTCGATCGTCTTCTGATTTGAATTGACCGTTTCAATCATCTTCCGCCACACATCGACGTAGCTCTGATCACCTGTAGCGAGCAGCGCATTCCCGAAACCGGCAACCCCTCGAACATGGGCGTTACGGTCTGCCAATGCACCCGTTTGCGGAACGACGACGGTGAACCCCCAGCCGTAGCACCCGCCGTACCATTTGCCATCGCATTCTCCCCCGATTGTGCCGTCCAGCCCGATGTTTGACGGGATAATACCGCCGTTGGCAGCTGTCCGCTCCGCCCAAGCGTCGACGTACTCAAGGAGCCACGCTTTGTATTTGTCTTCACCGGTGAGCATATAGGCATTGATCGCGAGGGTTGTCGAAGCAAGGTTCAGCGGATGGTCGCCGACGATGTCGGTATAGTCCTTGAAATGCGCCAACATCTCCTCAAAATTGCGCTCTCCGTGCTGCGCGTCAAAACGTCCTTCAACTTCGATCGGATCGCCCGCCCAATCCAGAGCGGTCGCTTTGCGGAGCAGAGGACCGCGACTGCCGTTGAACATACTCCGAATAATCTTATGCTCCGGGTCGTAGTTCGGAGCCTGCGGATCTTCGTTCATGTAGAGACCCGCGAAACTTCTCACCCGACGCTGAAAGGCGCGATCGTAGGGATCCGACAGGCCCTGCAAGTTAAAGACCGCAAGCCCCTCGCCATGATGAAACCAGTCAAACATGACGGAAAATTCCTTATAGTACATCCCCTCGCGAGCGATCGGGACCTCCACCGTTTGCGCTTCTGTATATTGCAGCAGGTGTCCCTCCCACGCCAGTTTATACATCTCCAAGATGCTGTCCGAAGCACCAAGTGCGTGCAAGATGGGCCAGCCTGTAAGATTTTCGATGGCATCGTCTGGTCCATCGTTCCCGCCCCATCTCGGAATGCAGATTAGATACCCACGCTCGTCAAAATAGCGGTCAAAAAATGCCTCGCAGGCAAGGGTTTGAGCACGGATCAGTTCCCGTTCCAGAAGTGCCCATGTTGGCGGCGGAAGAGGTGTATCTATCGTAAGCGTGTTTTTATTCACGTTTGGTATCGGCATAATTTATCTCCTTTATGTTGGTTCATTGGTTCATTAAGTTGGCAGGCGATATATTTTTTCGTAGGGGCTGGGTCTCCCAACCCGACGGGCGAGGCGACCTCGCCCCTACAAGTTTAATAGACCGTGTTTCCATTTTTCTGTTATCAATTTAGGAAACATTATAGTCGTCGGACAGTCTGCCAAATGTAGCGCAAACTGTTAGTTTGCGTCCTCGGATCACACTGTTACAGATTGTGGTAGAAAAGACTGCTTGGAACTGACAGGTGATATATTCTTTCGTAGGGATTGGGTCTCCCAACCCGACGGTCGAGGCGACCTCGCCCCTACGAGCTATCTATCAACTTGCGTTATAAAACAAGATGGGGACAATTCAGGTGCCCTGGATATGGGGGATAATCGAAAGGTCAAAATTCTTCTTCTGTCCACTCTGAACGATTGCTAGCATCTCCTGACAACGAAGGATCCCCTCAATGAGCGGTTTAAGTTCAACTCCCAAATGCTTGTCACCAAAGGCAATTAGCTTGGCATAGGCTTTCGACCACTGACTCTCCGCTCCCACATAATTTCGGTTCAAGAGATGGAAGCACCCGACGCTCAGTTGGAGCAACCCTTGATAGAAGGGACGGTCAGGTCCAACTTCAATCATCCATACATCCTCCAAAGTTTCGTGGCACTCGAAGTAATCGCCATCATTGAACTCTTGAATCCCCTTTTTGAGGGCTGCTCGTTTGTTCATTGATTCACTAGGGCGTGTTGATATTTTGCAGTAGTTGTAGTGAACAACGATCGTTGTTCACTACCAAAACCCTTACAGGGACACAGAACTGAGTTATTCGTAGGGAACGGAGATCTCCGTTCCTGGTGTTCTAGACCACCGAGTTAATTGTTGGTCTCCTGCGCTTGTGTAGGTCGAGACTCATATCTCGACACTTGATACTTTATAATCCAAGCAGGATAACCACAAGTTTCTTAATCCCGATCTATCGGGGAATTGCCCCTACGGCCGTAGACTCGATGTAGGAGCAGGTTGAGTGTAGCGAAATCCCGATTCATCGGGGGCTTGTGCCTACCCAAACTGCATCCTACCTGAACTCTTCATCGTGGTATACCTCTTCCAAGCGGGTTGATGTAATGAATGCGAAGAACCCCACGCCCAGCGCAATCGAAAAGGTATATTCATAGCCGATCCAGCGGATAAGCGCACCAGCAGCCACCGGCATAAAGCCGAAAGGAAATACCAACGTGTTCATAAAACCGATATAAGTGGGTCGGTTCAGCGGGGGAGCGATGTTGATCATGTATGTCATGAATCCGACCATCATACCGCTCATTGATGCGCCGCCGAGGACAAACGTCAGAAAATAGAACGGCAACTGCCATGCCTGTGGAATAAACTGAATACAGATTGCCACCAGCGGTGCAGTACAAGCGAGTAGTGCGGTGCAGATCAGAATCCATCGAACACCGTACCGTCCGCTCATATAGCCCCATAAAACATTCGACAGAACCCCACTGACAGCGCCAACCGCAAGGAATAGCCCAATCGTTCCATCTGAAATGCTCAATTTATCTAGGGCGTACGGCACGTAGAAAGGCATGCACATCCGTCCAACATTGACGAAGATTCGGTACACGATAAAATCTCGATAATTGCGGTCTGTTTGGAGGAAGTGCGGTCCCTGTTTGATGTGCTGCCAGAACGTTTTGCGTTCGGTTTGAACGGGACGGATTGGCTCGCGGATTTTAAGAAAAACGAAGAGTGAAATTACCGCCATAAAAGCAACACCAAAGAACAGAAGCGCATAGTTATTCGGAAAGACCAATCCAGAGTCATCGCTCAAAATGTAGCGAACCAGAATACCGATGAATATAGTGAAAAACCCACCGATGAAGTTGCCTATACTGAAAAATCGTGCACGTCGTAGCGGTTCGATCGTTTTAGAGATAATGTCCATGTAGGCAACGGACGACGCGCCCATCGACGAGGTACCTAGGAAATAGAGAAGGATAAACCCAGCAGCGAGTAAACCGTAATTACGTGCACCAATCCACACCGTACCTGCGGCAGCCGCAAGCCACACGGCGGTGTGCACACTCATGCCGAGGATATAGAACGGCATCTTCCGGGGTCTGTGTTCCAGCAGATTGGAGATCAGCAGTTGGGGCCACATCCACCCCACTGACATCAGCGAGCCGGTCAAGCCGACGAGGGTATTGGAGGCGGTGAGTTTATAGATAAAAGCGGAAAGCACCGTCGTGCTATCCGATAAGGAGAAAGAGATTCGGCCAAATATACCTTGAAATATGGCGATCCAAAAGTTGCGGCTCTGTTCTCGTTTCTCCTCTTGTTCCTCTTGAGACTGTGAGTCTGGCATGTCCGTCGAAGCAGTTTTCATAGCTGGTTGCGGCTTCCTGTTTAAGCGGTCTCCTCCTCATAATACACATCTTTCAGCCGTGTTGCTATTAAAAATCCCAATACTCCCATTGCCACGGACATCAAGAATATCCCTTCGTAACTCAGTACTCCTACCAGTTTGCCTGCTAACACTGGCATGAACCCGCAGGGAAATAAAATCGTGTTCATAAAACCGAGATAGGTCGGACGAACGCGAGGCGGTGCGATATTGATCATATACGTCATAAAGCCCACCATCATACCACTCATCGCCCCGCCGTTGAGAGCAAAGATTGACAGGTAGATCGGCACCCGCCAAGCCGGCTCCGAGTACTGCACAAAAACGACGATTAAGGGCGATGCCCAAGCCATCGCTGATGTGAGAATCAGAATCCATCGTTCACCATATTTCTCTGCGAAGTAGATCCATAAAAAGTTTGAGATCACACCGCTGGCTGCGCTGACAGCAATGAACAATCCAATCGTCGATTCCGGAATCGCTAATTTGTCCAGTGCATACGGAACATAGAAGGGACCACACATTCCTGCGGCATGTCCGAAGACCCGAAAATAGAGGAATAAGCGATAATTTCGATCCGTCCGAATAAATTGCGGTCCTTGCTTCAGGTGTTGTCGAAGAGTGCGGCGCTCCGATTGGACCGGGCTAATAGGTTCGCGGATCCTCAGAAAAATAGTCAATGCCATGCCAACGGAGACGGCACCACAGGCAAACAGGATTGCGTAGTTATGTGGGAACACTAACCCGAAATCATCGTCCAAGACATATCGGACAAGAAAACCGATGAAGAAACTACAGATCCCACCTGTGATGTTGCGCAGGCTGAAAAACCGTGCGCGCCGATGCGGTCCTATCGCCTTAGAAATAATGTCCATGTACGGAATCGTCGAAACACCCATTGACGAAGAACCGACAAAATAGAAGCAGAGGAGACAGGCGGCAAGCAGACCGAAGTTACTAGGACCGATTAGCAACGTGGACAGAAAAATCGCGACCCATGCGAAAGTGCGGATACCCATACCAAGTGCGTAAAAGGGCATCTTGCGGGGACGGTGTTCCAAGAGATTTGAGATGAGTAACTGGGGCCACATCCAACCGGCGGTGCCGATTGAACCGACCAAACCAACGAGGGTATTCGAGTTGGTAAGTCTATAAACGAAAGCGGAGAGAACAGTGGTGGAATCAGCAAAAGCGAAGGAGATTCGTATGAAGGTGCCTTGAGCAACCGCTAGCAAAAAGGTGCGTCTCTGTTCTTTGGCTTTTTCTTCACCACCTTGCGACTCTGGCTCTAATGCGTCAGTTGAGACTGTTTTCATCGTGCGTTTGACTTGCCTTAAACCTCCACATCTGGAGGAGGATTTACAGTTCAAATGAATGGAGATGAATTCTTAATGACATCATAGTTAGTTCTTGTAGGTTGATTCATAATGAGCGGGAGCCGTTAATTTGAAGCAACCTCCATGAAATCGATGATTGGCAACAATGATCAATCTGTGATATTATACACCATGTTAGGTCTTTTGTGCATTATGTATTATGGTGTGTTTTACAAAATTTGAGAAAGGAACTTGCAATGTCCAAACCAAAAGTCTTAATTGCACACCGACCGGGCTCAGAAATTGAAGCCATGCTCGAAGATGCCCCATCGGAACTTGATATCCAATTCCTGCCCGAAGGCGAAAAACTCGGTGATCATGTCTCGGATGCCGAAATTGTCTACGGCACCGTCAGTGAATCAGATTTCCCCAAGGCGAAAGCGTTGCGCTGGATACAGCAGCCTTTTGTCGGCGTTGAATGGGCGAGGTTCCCCGCCTTCATGGAAAGCGATGTTAGTCTCGTCAACAGCCGCGTATTGTACGGTCCCCAGATCGCAGAACACGCGTTCGCACTCCTGCTCTCGATTACACGAGGCATCGTTACTCAACTCGATTTCATGAGACACAAGCACTGGGAATGGGCGCCAACCATCGAAATTGCAGGCATGACCATGTGTATTCTTGGCCTTGGCGGTATTGGTCGTGCTGTCGCGGTAAGGGCGAAGGCGTTCGACTGCAAAGTCATCGCTGTTGATAAAGAGCCTGTCGAAAAGCCGGATACCGTGGATCAGCTTGGTCAGATGGACTCGCTGCTCGATTTCCTAGCCCAAACCGACATTCTTATGGTCTGCTGTCCAATCACACCGGAGACGCATAAACTCCTATCGCACGATCAGTTTAATGCGATGCCGGAAGGAAGTTACATCGTCAATGTCAGCCGTGGCAAGGTGGTTGATGAAGACGCTATGATCGCTGCGCTCGATAGCGGTAAGTTAGCGGGAGCGGGTCTTGATGTCACCTACACGGAACCGTATCCGGAAGATGGTCCCCTATGGATGAGACCGAATGTGATTTTGGCATCTCACACCGCCGGTGGGTCGCAGAACATTGGCAAACGTGCGATGGAGCTGTTTATTGAGAACCTGCACCACGACGTTAACGGTGAACCGTTGGTCAATGAGATCGATAAGCAGAAGGGGTACTAGATTCTGTTGATGTTTCATTGTAACCAGACAATCAAGAGGGTGCACAGACGTATGATGCTTCGTAGGGGTTGGGGCTCCCAACCCGTTGTTCATGCATCAGAGTCCGTTCCGATCGTCCCGATTCTATCGGGGAGACTAGTACATTGTCAGATAAATGTAGCGCAAACTGTTAGTTTGCGGGCTCGGATCACAATCTAACAGATTGTGGTACAAAAGCCTCCTTTAGACACTTCTCCCACAAAGCGGCTTGGCTATGGCTATCCAAGCCAAGCGGTGAGTGCCTTATCATGATTTATTTGACAGAGCACTAGGAACGATGTCGGGCTTCTGTAGGTCGATTTTCCAAAATCGACATTTCAGTGTTGTGATATGAATCTCGACCTACAATTGATTCATTGCATGGTTTGGGTTTTCTAACCCGCATTGGTGAATGGGCGAGGCTCCCTCGCCCCTACGATTGCAGACAGCTTTACAAAGGTCAACACGCTCTAGATAGTGTTCCACTGTTTTCAAGAAAATCGATCTTTAGATGAATGCCTAATGCGTAATGCGTAAGGAGTCAAAATGGCTATTCTTACGTATTACGTACTGTTTTCCACTGAGTTCAAAGGAGAATCCATGAACCAAGAGGGACAAGATATACTCGTTCAAGCAGAACCACTTCATGAATTTGCAATCGCGCTCTATCAGAAAGCCGGAGTTAGTCAAGAACATGCACAATTGATGGCTGATCTCCAGGTCGAAACCGATTTGAGAAGCGTTCACTCACACGGCACGCGCATGATACCTTGGTATCTCCGCAGTATCCTCGACGGAGCGATGAACCCGACTCCAGACATTCGCGTCGTCCAGGAAGGTCCCGGCTTCGCTGTCATTGATGGAGATAACGGTCTGGGACACCCTCCGAGCGCCTTGGCAATGCAGATGGCAATCGAGAAAGCACGTTCGACGGGCATCGCCGCAGGGGGAGTACGCAATGCGGGTCACTTCGGTGCCGCCGCCTGCTACACGATGATGGCGGTCGAAGCGAATATGATCGGCTTCTCAACGACGAACACAGGCGGACCCTCTGTCGCTGCGCCTGGGGCGGCGGAACCTGTGGTTACAAATAACCCACTCAGTTATGGCATCCCCGCTGGCGAAGAACGGCCCATCGTGTTGGACATGGCGTGTGGTTCTTCAGCGTGGGGCAAGGTTCGCACACTGCAAATGTACGGGATTCCAATTCCGCCGGGGTGGCTATTAACCACTGATGGAAAACCGACTCAGGACCCCATTGAGGGAAAAATACTGACGCCGGCAGGCGGACCGAGAGGGTACGGCTTGGCGCTGACTATGGGTATTTTAGCCGGTCCTTTGGTGGGTGGTTTGATGGCAACCGCAAAACAGGGCGACGCTACTTCCGAACACTTTTTCATCGCAATCAATGTAGCGAGTTTCACCGATTATGATGAGTTCACTGCAGCGATAGATCAGGGCATCCGCGCCATTCACGCGGCAAAACCGGCCGAGGGGGTTGATCAGGTCTATCTGCCCGGCGAGATCGAGTGGCGCAAACGCGAAACGTGGGTCGACAGTGCCATTCCGCTTCATATCAACCATCTACGGGATTTGGCGAGCCTTGCAGAAGAATTGAAGGTTGATATCTGTTGGGAGTGGTAAAAAGAATAGAAGGCGAGATCGTAAATCAGATGTATGAAACGAATTTCTAATCCGTTCGAATTTCCATAAACCCTCGAACAGATGATCGAACAGAAGCATCAGGTTTTCACCCATCCATATCCGGGAGCTTTCTATCCGATTACAAAGCGTACGTGGGTTAGCCAACTTTGTTATCATTGAGGTCGAAGATAACGGTGAAATTGCTTAAATTCAAGGGCGATTTCACGAAGATGCGACGCTGGTACTTAACTATTCGATTGAAGGCGAAGATTGGCTGCCCCACTTAAGCATTGCCGCGCTGAAAAACCTAACAGGATTAAGCGCGCTCAAAACCGAAATGGACAGGTTGCGGCGTATAGACATCGGTGAGGTACAGGCAACTCACATCGACCTTTCGCAAGCCATCTTGCAAAAATCGTTTCCGAAATTTCGGATATTACAAACCTTCTCTTTCGCTCGCTAAGGTTTATTGACCTGAGTAGTTATCGGACTAACTTAGCGTCGCAAGCGTTTTTGCTTCCCTGCCGCTATACACCTTACCTACCACCGCCACTCTTTGGGACGCCACAGATGCTCTTCTTGGACCCCCAATTCCTCCAAAATCGGTTCCAGTTCTGATAAATCTCCCAGTTCTTCCGCTTTATGTGCGTCGCTACCAATAAGCAGTTTCACTTCCCGCTCCAAGCACAACTGATAAAATTCAATTAAGTGTCGCTGATTGTACCGGATAAACTTTGGACTAATCTCAATAGCAATTTCACGCTGAGAAGCGAGGTCTAACTGATGGATCAGTCGTTTCTGATCAATGTGTCGCATCATCTCACTTCCAAATGCTGATACCTCCTCGTTAGATAAACGAAAGACATTTGGTGTCAGAACAAATGGATGCGCGACCGCATCGGTCAACGGACAAGCGATTGCGGCTTCAAACATATACAGCTCATGGTTCGCAACTCTTTTAGGATTGCCGAGATCTGAGGGGAGCGCAACCCCGCGCAGATGATAATGGTTTGGCGCCATCAGTACATAATCAAAGTATGATGCTAGTTGAATATTGATGGATGCCACTCGGTACTCCAAAACGTGTGATTCCACGCCAAAGTGAATAGGAATTGGCGACTCACATTTCTGGATGATTTTTCTGACCGCCTCAATGTTCTTGGCTTTGTAGCCATACGCATAATCGTGATCCGTGATGCCAATTTCCTTCATGCCGCGTTCTTGTTGGACCTTGATAATCTGCTCTAGATTGAAATCCCTAGCAGCACAAGGAGAAAGTCTCGTATGTATGTGATAATCACAGTTAAACATGCTTTCGACTCCTTTAATGAGGACAACCCCAACACGTCGGATAATTAAGGTATAATTGCAAACAGTTATGTATTAAATCTAACGTCAGAATTGCCGTATCGTTCCGATATTATGACAGATACCGAAAACGATTGCAAGCAAAAAAGCTAGAGGAGAAAAATTCCCCGCGAAACGCTCCCATTCCTAATAATTCTCACTCACCTGTTTTCACACCTGTTGTTTACGGTAGATTCTAGAATTTAATTAGGTGCTGTTGACATTTCGTCGCAGCCAGACAATTGAGTGGGCGCACAGACGCATGATTCTTCGTAGGGGTTGGGTCTCCCAACCCGTTGTTCGGACCGCTGTAGGTCGATTTTCCAAAATCGACGTTTGAGTGTCGAGATATGAATCTCGACTTACAATAGACTCCCATTCCTGACAATCCTCCCGCCCCTATTTTCGCGCCTATTTTTCTAGAGAGGAAAGTCTATTGAGCGTCCCTGATCAGCAGACATATAGAATGACTGCATCAGTTCAGTGAGGTTGCGACCGTCCTGAATTGTGATGTGCATCGGTTCATCGTGCAGAATGCTATTGACCCATTGCTGCATCGCTGAAGGTGGCGCTTCAGGACGATGCGCGATGTATTCTGCTTTTTCTTCATCCGAGAGTTTGCGCGTTTCAAAGTGCATATCACCGTGATCGAGAACAATTGAACCTTCCGTCCCGTACAACTCAAGCATGTTAGGTCCAGAACGGTGTGTCCATGACACATCAATGACCCCAAGCGCCTTGTTGGCGAACTCAACCACCGATACACTGTTATCATCAATAGGATAGTTACCTGTGAAGTTATTAATTTTAGAGATGGCACTCTTCGGTTCACCCATGAGCCAACGGATAATATCCACACGATGACAGCCGAGATCGAACAAGGCACCACCACCGGCGCGTTTTGCATCACCAAACCAGAGACTGGGACCTTTGAACCATTGATCCAATCCCGCTGAGTGTGCGACACGTCCGCGCCCAAACGTGAGATCTCCCAACAGCCCATCATCAACGGCTTTCTTCGTAAACACCAGATCGGGATTCGAACGCGACGGGAGCGAGATCATGAACTTTACTCCTGCCCCCTCTACGGCTTCGATGATCCGGTCGCACTCGTCAACGGTGATGGCGAGGGCTTTTTCGGTGAAAATGTGCTTGCCCGATTCCGCCGCCGCAATCATTACTCTGGGGTGATCTGAGGTTATTGCATCAACCACAACCGCGTCGATGTCATCCTGATCGAGCACTTGGTCCAGATCCGAATAGAACGGGACGTTGTGTTCCTCAGCAGCCTGTCTGCCGCCGTATTCCTCCTCGTCCCAGACGGCGACCAATTCGGTTTCTGGGTTTTCTCGAATCTGATTGGCATAGCCTCTTGCGTGAACATGCGCGAAACTGAGTTTAGCGATTTTGATCATATTCTGACTCCTTAAGGGTGCTCAATTGATAACCGTAATTATCATCTCTTTACAAAGCCTCCGCCAAGTCCTAACCGTAAGGGTGAGGTGTCTTCGTCCAATGGGTTGGGAAACCCAACCCCTACGCATTCAATTCAAATCAGTCTTTCCGGTTGTAGCATTTCTCAAGCCGCTCCATATAGAGTTTATGGAATTCTTCCTCATTTGGATCTGGAAATCTTTTTCGCAAGCCGTGGCTGAACAGTTTCTTGCTAAACTTCGATAGCTCAAATGCTTTCATCAACCGTTGTTCAGGTGTCATGCGCCGAAGGATCTCAATATATCGCTTATGATTTGGACGTAGTTTGATATCCATATTCCGTCACACCGTTATTCCTGTAAAGTTGCTTCGTCGGAAGAAGCAGAACTTGTAACTTCCGAAAATAGATCCGCTAACCCGTATTCGATTCTTTGGAAACGTGAAATCGTAACATCTCCACGGATTAAGTCGTTCAATAGATGGGTGGTTTCTGCTTCCGTCATCTGTGATTCAATCTGGATGAGCCCATCCGTAATTTCCAGAGCAATCACGGACGATCTTTCGTTCAGAATCGCTTGCGCCTTTTCCATACCCGACGCGACTTCAATTTCCAGTCGGTGCCGATTCCCATACCGCTCAGAAATGTTGTGCATCTCTCCGCAAAACGCAAGATGCCCCTCACTCAAGATGCCAACACGATTGCATGGCGTTATCACATCGGTCAGGCTGTTCGTCGCCAGAATCACCGTTTTCCCCATCGCGCCTAACTCTTGGATTAATGCCCCCATTTCGGCTTGCCCCTGCGGATCCAAGAGCGAAATCGGTGCGTCAATCAACCAGACGGACGGATCGTGCAGGAAGGTTTTGGCTAAACACAACCGCTGTTTCTGTCCCAACGACAGGTGTTCGATTTTTTCGTCTCGCAGCATCGCCAGATCCATTAAATCCAGCACGTCTTGGATACCCGTCGCACGCTGTCCCTTGTCTAATTCGTATGCCGCAGCGAAAAACTCAAGATATTCCTGAATAGAGAGGGCGGGATATCCCTCAAAGGTTTGGGGAACATAGCCGATGAGAGGTCGAACAGCGCGAACCTCCTTTATTGCATCATGTCCAGCAATTTCTATAGAACCGGAGGTCGGTTTAATCAGCGTTGCTATAATGTTTACGAGAAGCGTCTTGCCTGAACCGTTCGGCCCCAACAGTGCCAAACGATCCCCAGTCTCCAGATGAAAAGTCAGGTCGGTGAGAATCGGTTTCTGCTGAAAAGATTTGCACAATTCTTGCACACGAATCACAGCTTGAAAATCTCCGCAGTTGGGGAAAAGTTTCAAAAGTTCACAAAGGTAACACGATAATCACATTATATCACGCAGATCTCGATTTGGAAACGGTAATTCTGGAAAGGGGGAAGGTCGGGGAATTGTCCCTGTTTAGCTATTGACTCAATCTCTCTATCTGTAGTATAATTAGCCGACGCATTATTTGATTGATATTACTTCTGAACACCAGACTTTTTAGTCCCGATGCTTTATCGGGGGAGGTATTGAGGAATACAACGTGCAGGCAGAATTGAGCATCAACGAACAGGTGGCACTCATACGCAGAGGCACAGCAGAGATTATCTCTGAAGCAGAACTCGCTCAAAAATTGGAAACCGCCAGAACACAAAAACGACCCCTTCGTATCAAACTTGGATTGGATCCGACAGCACCGGATATCCACCTCGGCATCGCAGTTGTCTTGCGCAAACTGCGTCAGTTTCAGGACCTCGGACACGAGGTTATCCTTATCATCGGTGACTTTACGGCGACAATCGGGGATCCGAGCGGCAAATCGAAAACACGACCACAGCTAACAGCGGAAGAGGTAAAGCATAACGCCAAGACCTATGCAGACCAGTATTGCATGATTCTGGATGAAACCAAGACCCGTGTCGTTTTCAACAGCGAATGGTTGGATGAGATGTCCTTTGCGGATGTCATTAGGCTCAGTGCTCAAACAACAGTAGCGCGTATCTTGGAACGAGATGACTTTACAAATCGACTTCAGGACGGTGCTTCGATCGGGATGCATGAACTCCTTTACCCAATCTGCCAAGGCTACGATTCTGTCGTCTTGGAAGCAGATGTAGAGATGGGCGGGACCGATCAGAAATTCAATATCCTGATGGGACGTGACCTCCAACGCGCCTATGACCAAGAACCCCAAGTAACGCTGCTAATGCCTCTACTCGTTGGCCTTGATGGGGCTGAAAAAATGAGCAAATCGTTGGGAAACTACGTTGGGATCTACGAACCTCCCTCCGAAATGTACGCCAAATTGATGTCCATCTCCGATGAATTGATGGCTACCTACTTTGAGTTGGCTACGGATGTGCCGCTTGACGAGATTCGCACCTTTGAAGCCCAATTGGCGAGTGGAAGTGTGCACCCCAAGACCGTCAAACAGCGACTCGCCCGCGAAATCGTAACAATCTACCATAACGCAGATGCTGCGCACGCGGCGGAAGTGGAGTTTGACAGGGTACATCGAGATCGACAACTCCCGGATGATCTGCCTGAAATCGTTATTCCGGCAGCTTCTCTCACCGATGGCAAGATCTGGATCGCTCATCTGATGCAGCAAGCCGGTTTTGCCAAGAGTTCCAGTGAGGCAAGACGATTGGTGCAGCAGGGCGGAGTCCGCTTCGATGGTGATAGAATCACCGAGCCAGGACTAGAAGTTTCTTTGCGTGGGGAAGCCATCCTGCAAGTTGGGAAACGACGGTTTGCGAAGGTTAAAATATGATTTTTGTAACCAACGACGATGGGATTGATGCACCGGGCTTAAAAATTCTCGCAGAGGCACTCGAAACGCTCGATGAGGTTTATGTTGTCGCACCAGATCGGGAGCGGAGCGCTGTCGGCATGGCAATCACGCTCCATCAGCCGCTCAGAGCCAAGCAGGCTTGGAAACATGCCTACGCGGTTGATGGGACGCCGGTTGATTGCGTAGACCTTGCGCTCGGTACGCTGCTCCCCGAACCCCCAAAACTGCTGGTCTCTGGCATCAATCGGGGGCAGAACCTCGGGGCTGATATTCACTTCTCAGGAACAGTTGGGGCGGCGAAAAAGGGAACGCTCGCAGGGATTCCATCGATTGCGGTTTCCCTCGCCTTAGATGCGCCAGGGGAACAATCTGACTTCCACTACAAAACCGCGGGGACGATTGCGCGCCGCATTGCCAAGCAGGTGATTGAGAAGGGGATGCCAAGTCATATCCTGCTTAATGTCAATGTGCCGAATTGTCCGCTGTCGAAGGTGAAAGGGGTTAAGATAACACGGCAAGATCGAGGGAACTACAGTATAAATGCTGTCACACGACTGGATCGGGGAGGCCGACCCTACTACTGGATCGGCGGAGAGCGCACCCAAATTGACTTTGGCAGAGATACAGACCTCCATGCAATCCACAATCGACGTGTTTCAGTTACACCCGTGCAGCTTGACTTTACAGACCACACCCTCATCACACCACTAAAGGCTTGGCTGGATGATGAGAACATGCAACTCTGACCTGAGAACGAGGAGGAGATTTGCGCTATTTAACGCTTGTTCTCAAGGGGTGTTGTATCGGGGTTGCAAATATTATCCCCGGTGTGAGCGGCGGCACAATGGCGGTTATGCTTGGCATCTATGAACGATTGATTCGCGCCTTGCGCCACATCGGATTTTCAACGGTCAGAAAACTCTCAGCAATTCTCACGCTAAGGAAGGGGACAATATCTGAAGCGCGGGCAGAATTGCGTCGTATCGACTTCGGATTCTTGATAGCCATTACACTCGGCGCACTATTCGCTGTCGCCGCGTCAGCCAGGTTAATCATCTATCTGCGGAATGAGCAATACGATCCGACATACGGTTTCTTTTCTGGATTGGTACTGACCTCTGTTATCATTCCATTCAAAATGCTGGAACGCTTTACCGTTAAAGAATGTCTTTCTCTTCTCCTCGCTGCGGGACTGACAGTAGGACTAACACTCAGCATGAGTGGAGAAAAAAGGCTGGAGAGCGTGCGACAAAAACATGAGCTGAAGGAGAGTCACCTTAGCCGAAATACAACCACAGGGGCGGAGGCTTCTATAGCGGCTCGGCGGGCGGTTTCAAAAGATGCCAATCACACGGTTGACAGGCTGCTCTATCTGTTTCTCTGTAGTGCTATTGCGGTCTCTGCAATGATTCTTCCCGGCATCAGTGGCTCTTTCATCTTTCTTCTGTTGGGGGTATATTTCGACGTGCTGACGGCCGTGGATAGTCGTGACTGGATTGTGATAGGGGTTGTCGCTTTGGGCGGTGTTGTCGGGCTGTTGGCGTTTACCCGATTGCTGAATTATGTCCTCGAACGCCATCGCGATTTGACGGTATCTTTCTTAATTGGATTGATGCTTGCGTCGCTATATGGGCTTTGGCCCTTCCGCAGTTACGCAATGGTCGGTGAGGAACGCATCGACATCGCTCATATCCTGCCGCAAGCGAACATGAATCTGGCTATCACGGTATTAGCATTTCTGATAGGTGGTGGGGCGGTCCTCCTGTTTTATCGTTTGGAAGGTCAAGGAAGGTGATGCCAACTTGGCAGCAATGGTTGAAGGATGATGTCTTACGAATTATGAGAGACGAGACTTAAGAAAGGTTACATGGATTGGCAATTCTAAGACAAAGTTGAAAGGGAGATGAATTGTGTCAGCTACAACAAAGGAATGGGTACTTGATACAGTTGCAAAATTACCAAACCCTGAGATGGGAGAACTGAAACAATACTTGGAATATCTTATCTGGAAATCACAAAGGGCGAAAGGAAAGGGGCAACCTAAACAGGTCCTAGAAGCTATTAATAAATCGCATGACGTGACGATGGAAGATGCTCTGGCTCTGCTTGAGTCAATTAAAGAGGGAAAAACTCCGATACGATTTGATTCCCCCTTTGATGAGTCGGAAGGGCCATAGTTCATGGACTATCTTTTAGATAGGAGTTACGCACTTCAGTTCGTAGTAGCGCAATGAAGTGCGCGTGCGGACAGGCGATAAATCGCTCTACTACCAGCTTTTATCCCTACTGTAGTTGCCCGATTTATCGGGCGTTGGCAACAGTATCTCTCGGCGATGAATCGCCGAACTACAGAACTTTGACCGTTCAACTGCGTAAGTCCTAAGAAACATCAACGTGCAGTCTTTTAATGGCACATGCCCCTCATGTGGTTGCCCATTTTGATGCTTTATCCGATACCGATGATTACGCTTTTACCTGTACAATTGTTAAAGGTGAAATTCTCTTTGGAATTGAGAGACTTCCAACAGGCCGTAGGCGGCAATCTTTGGAAAATCAGGTCGTCAACTTGTTTGCGGGATTGCCGTGTCTTGCAGTTCCGGAAGAAACTGCTGATTATTACGCACAAATGAAAAGGCAAGCGGAACAACAGGGAACACCATTATCGGATAACGATCTTTGGATAGCTGCTACTGCTATGACACTCAATGCAATCCTTGTGACTTCTGATTTGGACTTCCAGAGGATTACCGGATTCGGATTACAGCTTGAGGATTGGACAAGGTGATATACTTCCCAAGCTGAAGCATTGGGATTATTCAGTGTCATCTAACAGATCGGGAGCACGTCAACTGGTATCAAATTGACAACTGATTGAAAGGATTTTTTCTGGAGCAAGTTATTCTTTATGAAAAGAGTTTTAGCAGGTCTGATAGGTTGTGGGGTGGTCCTCCTGTTTTATCGTCTGGAAAGTCAAAGAAAGTGATATGTAATGCCCTCTGAGAACACGAAAAAGGATCTAACCGAACTTCAAGCCACTGCGGTTGAAGCCTATCGTCAACGGCTATCTGAGACTGTGCCAGAGGTTGAGATTCTCGACGCTTTTGCAACGGATGGTATTATTGAAGTGAAATTGAACGATGCCTCAGCGCGAAATCGTGCCACAGGAAAGCACGTCGTGAAACTCTCGGTTGAGGTAGAGGATCAGTTCAACGTGACGCTGCTGCCTTATGTTGTGCCACACGAAAACTGATTGAAAGAATTTTTTCCGGGATAGATTACAATCTATGAAAACAGTTGGTTTCTTTGTTAATACCGCCAAACCCCACGCGCTACAGGTTGCTACGGAGGCTTTTGGCTGGCTCAGAAAGCATGGGGCAAACCCACTAGTTCCTGACGCCGAAGCTGCGCTACTCGGTCTGGTAGGCGCGGGCTGTGATCGCCGTGAATTGGCATCTCAATCTGACCTGTTGTTGGTCCTCGGTGGCGATGGCACACTTCTTGATGCTGCACATACACCCGAAATCGAGAATGTCCCAATCCTCGCTGTGAATCTCGGTAGTCTCGGTTTCCTGACCGATGTTCCCCGTAACCAGCTTTACGCTGCCTTGACCAACGTTTTCAACGGTGACTACAAAATTGATCGACGGATGATGTTAGAGGTCAGTGTCGATAACCATGAGCAGGAGTTTTCCAACTCTTTTGCACTCAACGATGTTGTGATTCGGCACTATACGCAGCTCATCGAATTGGAAACCTACATTGACGGCGAGCCATTCGTTACCTACGACGCTGACGGACTGATTATCGCCACATCAAGCGGTTCAACCGCCTATTCCTTATCGTGCGGGGGACCTATCGTTGAACCGCATCTCAACGCAATACTCCTGACACCGATTTCGCCGCATTCATTAACAATGCGCCCTTTTATCGCGCACGGGGATTCAGAGATTACGGTGGTTATGCAATCCGATTATAGCAGCGTCAACCTGCTTGTCGATGGTCCCCGCGAGACACACGCGGTTGCCCCCAATTCCTTAATTCGTGTGCGTAAAGCGGACAAGACAATCCAACTGATTCGTTCTCATCACCATAGCAATTACGAAGTCTTACAAACGAAATTGATGTTGGGAGAGGGAACGAAACGAAAAACGTAATTTGATACACGCCTATATCGCTCAGGATAATTTTCGTAGGGAACGCAGATCTGCGTTCCCTACAACAGCGCTGCACGCAAGGACAGACCGACCGCTCAAAAATGTATTTGTCAAAAATCGTTCATGGGTTCAAATCATCGGTCACCCGAATGGTCAGAAAACAATGGAATAATCACAGATTTGGTTGGCAAAAATCATTTTATGACCACGTCATAAGAAACGATGAGGACCTACATCGTGTCCGTACCTATATCCGAAACAATCCACTGAACTGGGAATTGGATCGAGACAACCGAATCAACTGGAATGAATAGGCGTAAGGCAAGGAACAACGATCGTTGCTCCCTACGAATTACAAGGGGTCAATCATCATTACGAACAAGCCCTCCCACTGAATCAAGAGATTAAATAGTATCATGATTGAAGAACTCTACATAAGCAATGTTGCCCTTATCGATGAACTTCGGTTGGAGTGTTCCTCCGGTCTCAATATCTTTACCGGGGAAACAGGCGCAGGCAAATCTGTGATCTTGAACGCTGTGGGGCTTGCCCTCGGTGAACGCAGTAACGCTGGGCTTGTAAGAGATGGAGCGACCAACGCCAAAATTCAGATTGCAGTTGCACTGCCCCCGGATCATCCCGTGTGGGCTGGCTTTAACGATTCAGAGTTTGCTGACACTTTAGATGCAGAGGAAACATTGGTTTTATCCCGACAGATTAACGCAAGTGGGCGCAGTCGCTGCCATACCAATGGACAACTAGTCAGCTTGACGTTCTTGAGTGCCATCGGAGATCTGCTTGTTGATATTCATGGGCAGCACGCACACCAATCGCTTTTCCGATCGGACACCCATCTGGATCTCCTCGATACGTTCGGCAAACATGAAGCGTTGAAGACGGAAGTCGGGAAAACGTACGACGAACTTCATGCAACCCAAGCACAACTCGATGATTATGCCCGGACACTCCGTGAAGCGATCCAGGAGAAGGATCTGCTGGAATTTCAACTGGACGAACTAGAGGAAGCCCAGCTCCAAGAGAATGAGGAAGAGACCCTCATGAATGAACGTCATCTCCTAAGCAATGCGGAAACTCTCTTTGAATCGGCCAACCAACTCTACCAGCAGCTCTACGGTGGCGATCTCTCGGACCCCGCGACATTGGACGGACTCAAAACCGCGAGCCGCACCATTTCTAAGCTTTCCGAACTGGATAGCAGCCTGTCAGAATTAAACACCCGTTTCGAGTCCGTCCTGTATGAATCAGAGGATATTGCCTATCAGATTCGTGATTATCGTGATAAGGTTGAATTTAACCCACATCGCCTTACGGAGGTCGAGGAACGTCTAGATCTCATCCATCGGCTCAAACGGAAGTACGGGGACTCGATCTCAGAAATCTTAGCTTACCAAGCACAAGCATCGCAAAAACTTGAAGAGCTTCAATTCGGTTCCGAACGCACTGAAGAGTTGAAAGATCAGGTGCATCTTCTAACACAAGGTGCGCAAAAACTTGCGATTGAACTTTCTGAAAAACGAAGGGAAACCGCGACTCAACTTGAATCTCTGGTCGAGCGTGAACTTCAGTCGCTAGGAATGGAAAAAGCAGTTTTCCAAATCCTTGTGTCTCCCATTGAATCGGTGGAAGGGCCCTTAGAAATTGATGGAAA
Organism: Candidatus Poribacteria bacterium; assembly: GCA_965207095.1. GTDB lineage: Bacteria > Poribacteria > WGA-4E > WGA-4E > PCPOR2b > PCPOR2b. The sequence goes on from OZ242270.1 coordinate 26,620, forward strand.
ACGTTACGATCTGCGAGCTGACGGGATGGATGAAATCGAATTCTTCATCTCTCCGAACGTTGGCTCCGAGCCGAAGCCGTTGGCTAAAATAGCCTCGGGCGGCGAAATCTCCCGGGTGATGTTGGCATTGAAAACTGTGCTGGCCCAAATCGATCTGATTCCCACTATGATCTTTGACGAAATCGACGCGGGTATTGGTGGACGCACCGCAGATATTGTCGGACAAAAACTGAAGGAATTGTCACGTTTTCGGCAAGTCTTTTGTATCACCCATCTCCCGCAGATTGCCCGTTTTGCCGATCAGCATTTTCGGGTTGAAAAGAGTATCGAAGACGATCGTACAACAATCACGGCGAAACTCCTAACACCTGAAGAAAGGATTGACGAGATGGCTCGGATGCATGGTGGCGAAGCGACGGTAACAACGCTTGCACATGCGAGGGAGTTGTTGGAGGGAGAATAGCATATGGATAATAGATTTACACAAGAGAGCGGTACAAATGTTTATACCGGCTGTGAATTGCTAGTCAAAGGCGCCCTCGAAGGTCAAGCCAATCTGCTTACGGGATACCCCGGTTCGCCATTAGCAGAAGTGTTTGACGTAATGAAAGCCAACGCCGAACTGCTCAAAGAACACGGTATCCTTGCACAGATCGCAAACAATGAAGCCCTCAGTGTCGCAAGGCTCAACGGATCACAAATGGCGAACTTACGCGCCGCGGCTTTTATGAAGAACGTCGGGATGCATGTAGCCTCCGATGCGTTAGCAATTAGCAATATGGCAGGGACAACGGGCGGAGCTGTTGTCGTCGTCGGGGATGACACATGGGGATCAAGTACGCAAGTGCCAGCGGATTCACGCTTTTTAGCCCGTCACCTCTACACGCCAGTGATTGAACCGAGCACATTTCAGGAGATCAAAGATTGGTTAAACGCTGCCTTTGAAATCTCTGCCAGATCTAATCTATATGTCACCTACATCGTGACTCTCAATCAGGCGGAGGGTGGCGGAAGTGTGGAAGTGCACCCAAACCGTTATCCTGAAATCTCTACGAAAAATCAGACGATGATCGATACAGCATTGATTAACGGTTCAAACCGGATCGTCCTGCCGCCGGATACACCTCGGATTGAAATTGAAACCTTAACGGAGCGATTCCCGAATGCGATCAAGAGTGCGCGAGAACATAACCTGAATCGAATCTGCTATCTAAATGAGTCAGAACACGAGATCGGATTTGTGACCTCCGGGTTGAGCGGTTCCTATCTTGAACATGCGCTTTATGAATTGGAATTCCAAGGACGTATTCCAATCCTCAAACTTGGATTAACGCATCCGGTTGATGAAGAAATTGTGCGCGCATTTGCGTCGCATGTGCGCGAAATCTACGTTGTTGAGGAGAAGCGCCCGCTACTTGAAAAGGACATCAAAGCGATTGTCAGTCGGTTTTATCAAAATGGCGAAATGGATCGGCTTGTGCAAGTGTGGGGTAAGGAATTTCCAGACGGCCTGGAGGGAATCCCGGATTCGCTCGGATTCAACCCATCAATACTGATACAACGATTAATTCCCCTGCTCCGGCATAAGTTTGATGGCAAAGACAAATCTATTGCAATTGATTCAGAGGTCTTTGCACGTGAGGAAAAACATCTCGAACAGGTCAACGCACATCAGGTTGACATTCCCGCACGAACCCCTACTTTCTGTCCCGGATGCCCACATCGCGACTCTGCGAGTGTTTTCAAAGAGATCGCTGATCAGTTTACAGATGCAAAATATATGGAGAGATACCACGCGCAATCTCCTGTAGATCTTGTCTTTCATGGAGATATCGGATGCTACTCAATGCTGAAATATGAACCGTTTCCGCGATTGATGCACAACCTTTCGGGGATGGCGCTCGGCGGCGGCGCAGGTGCCGGCATCGATCCATTCATCAGGAATAAACAGATTGTCTTTATGGGGGACTCTACGTTCTTCCACGGTGGGATGTCGGCGATTTCCGACTCAATCAAAAATGGGCAGGATCTCGCCTATGTCATTTTGGACAATCAGACAACCGGGATGACCGGACATCAACCCACACCCTCCACAGAAGATGACATCCTCGGCAATCCAACCTTTGCACAGGATATCGAAAAGGTTGTCGAAGGACTCGCGGGCGATGCGGAGCTCTTTATCATCCGAACTAATCCAGAAAATCGCGTTGAGTACAAGAAATTGGTCGAAGAGACAGTGCTCAAGCCGGGCGTCAAAATTATCATCGCCGATAAAGAGTGCGGAATTACTTACCACCGCCGACTGCGTCGTGAGCATCAACAGACAATTAAAGAACGTGGTTTTCTATCGGTCGAAAAACATATCAATATTACCCCGGAAGTCTGTGAATTCTGCCTTGAGTGCACCAATGCAACAGGTTGTCCCGGCTTGAAAGTGGTCGAAACGGACTATGGACCCAAGATCGGGATAGACCAATCAAACTGTGTGTCTGATGGCGCTTGCGCCCGAATCAAATGGGCGTGTCCTTCCTTTGAGGAAGTAACCATCACGCGCAAACGTCCACCGCGCCAACAAGTGGATCTGGGAGCTATGTCAGTCGATTCTGCGGAGCTGCTACCACCGCCACCACGTGCATTTGGCGAGATATGGAGTGCCCATGCCGCAGGTGTTGGGGGCATGGGGATTGGTACAATTTCCAAGGTCTTGGTGCTTGCAGGGCAGGCGCAAGGGTACCATGTAAAGTTTTTCGACAAAAAGGGATTGGCAATTCGCAACGGAGGGGTCTACACTAATCTTATCTACTCAAAAACATCGGTGGAACTTTCTCCAATTATTCCGTACGGAAAAGCAGATCTGCTGATCGGCATGGATATGTTAGAAGCGGTGCGCGGGCTCGATGCCAAAGCCGGATTTCGCGTTGCAGCACCAGATCGGACAGTCGCTATCGTCAACACCGCTAAAACAGATACGGTGACCACTCTCATCGGTCAGGACGATTTCAAACTCGCAGATTTGGAGAAATGGTTACTGCGCTACACCGACGCAGATGCCTATTTTGGAGCAGACCTATTCGACATTTCCGAAAGGTGTTTCGGAAACAAACTCTATGCCAATATGATGCTGCTTGGGGTTGCTTTTCAGCGAGGACATCTGCCGCTTGAACTTGAAGCCATTCTATCAGCGTTAAAATTGGCTGTCCGACCCGCAGACTTAAAAACGAACCAACGCGCTTTTGACATAGGTAGACGGCTTGCGATAGACCCAGATGCTTTTGCGACCGCGCTTCAGTGGCAGACGTATAAAACTGTACTCCGAGAGAAATGCGAAAGTTTAGCGAGCAAGAGGCGGGGCGATGTACTAGCACAAAAATATGAAGTGCTTGTTCAACAGACAGTGGAAAGGCTGGAACTGGATGACGAAGCGAATCGCAGCTTTGCCCTGCATGTGCATGACCTCATCCAATTCGAAAATTTGGAGTATGCGCGCCTCTACGTTGACAAGATTGAACAGATCTATTCCAAAGATTTGCCTGAGATGGACTACCGTGCCACGAAAGCTGCTGTCAAATACCTGTATAAGGTCATGCTCATCAAGGACGAAGTATATGTGGCTCACCTGCTGACCAGCGAGACTAAGTTAAGGCGTGACAAAGAACTGTACAACGTTGACGAATCGAATGGAGATAAAATTAAATACCTCCACCTCAACCGTCCCCGTTTTACCATTATGGGGCGGGATCTTCAATGGGACATGAATACCAAAAACTGGCAACTAAATTTAATGAAACGGATGAGGTTTCTCAGACGTTTGCTATCGCAGTGGCATAAACTAGAAAAAGTATTTCGTGATTGGTATATCGCTGAAGTGATTGATACCTTTGCACCACACGATAGAGAGAGCTATGAAGATCATGTCAGTGCCATAGAAGTCCCTGAAGAGGTGCGTGGATATCGGGAAGTGCGTTATCCAAAAATGGAAAACGCCAGAAAAAAAGTCGAAGAACTATTGCGTAACGCATAAAGGTTTCATATTTCACCTCACTCGCCATGCAAATCACAGGTCAAACGAAAATCGTTGGCATTATCGGTGACCCAATCAAGCATAGCCGCTCTCCACTTATACATAACGCAGCAATTGCCGCACTGGGGTTAGACTACGTCTATGTGCCTTTTTACGTTCAGTCTGACAGTTTAGGTGCAGCAATCGAAGGGTTTAAGGCAACCAATGTAGACGGTATTAACGTAACGATTCCGCACAAGCAAAACGTGATGTCGTACCTTGATGAGATATCAAGGGAAGCCACCCTCATCGGGGCTGTTAATACCTTAATTTTCAAAGATGGAGCAATTATCGGCGAGAATACAGACGCCCCCGGCTTCTTACAAGCGATGCAAGAAGATGGACTCGATGTTCCTCAAGGGGGTTCGGCCGTCGTTATTGGAGCAGGTGGGTCAGCGCGGGCAATTGTTGTGGCTCTTGCCCTAGCCGGGGTACGGACGATTTGTATCACAAACCGGACCGTTTCCCGAGCCGTTGCACTTGCTACGGATCTTTCAGAAAAAACGGGCATATCAATCTACGGAATAGGGCTTGATGATTCTAAGCTGCCACACGCTGTAAGAACAAGCCAGTTAATCGTCAATACAGCATCCACGAGTATGGATGTTTCGCACCCGTTGTTGATAGATCCTGAGTGGTTAGAACCACATTCCATCGTTTACGATATTGTCTACACGCCTCCCGAAACGCGCCTTTTACAAGCTGCTGCACAGAAAGACTGTCACACAGTCGGCGGTTTAGGTATGCTTGTTCATCAAGGAGCGATTGCCTTTGAGAAATGGACCGGCGTCAATCCGCCTGTTGAGATTATGCGGCAAGCCCTCCAAGGTGCATTTGATTAGAAGTGAGAGGTCAATTATGAGTATCGAAAATTCTTTTTCTCCAACAACTCCGTCCTCAGCACCAATTAAGGTGGATGTTTTTCATTCGCAATATCTTATACAGCCAACTGAACATTTGCAAGCCGAAGAAATCCGTGAGTTGGCCGCTTTCGTGGATGGACGGCTGCATGAGATGAGTCGAAAAACCTCACGTGATAAGTTCGATATCGCAATCATGGTCGCATTACAGATTGCGGCGCAGATGTGCGAAGATCAGAAACGGTTCCAGCAATCGATCCATCGCATGATCGAGGAATTAGAAAAAGCAGTCGAAGGCAAATCTGATCCTGGAGCAGAACAATCTACGGCAACATTTGATAGCGTATAAATCACTCAATTTCGTAGATGACATTTACCGTTACCGTAATCTGAAGTTGCCCAGATTGGATGGGTGTAGCTGCCGCTCCTGCATCGTCAGCAAATGCGAACTCCGGACTGGCAGGGTACGGTGGAAAAAAATCTCCTGACTCGGAGATAGAGATCGGCTTCCCGAGGGTGACCCCGCCTTCGGTTGCTAACGTTTGTGCCTTTGCTTGGGCATCCCCCATCGCCGCCACGCGAGCCTGCATTTTCAATGTTGTCGGGTCCTCGATCGTGAACTGAATCGAGTTAATCTCCACCAAATCCCCGCCAGCCGCCGCTGCATCGTCAATCACACTCCCCACACTGTCCAAATCACGAATCTTCGCAGAGACAGTATTCGTAACGCTATATCCGCGAAACTCGCGCCGACCTTTGGAATAGTCATATCGTTGATGAATGCTGAAATGCTGGGTCTGAAGGTCTATATCAGCGAGGCCGTTAGCTTTTAGCGATTCGATCACCCCCGCCATCGCTTCAGCGGATTCTGTACGTGCCTGTTTCACAGAGTCCCTTTCCACCGAAACTCCGATGCTCAGCACGACCAGATCGGGCTCCCCTACGACGCTACCGGTGCCGCTCACTCGAACCGTCTTTTCTGTTTTATCCCTATTGATGACCTCTATGGTACGCTCTTCTGGTTCAACCGAAACCGTCACATCCTCGCCTAAGCTACCTGCTACTATGACCAAATCGAACAGGTTTATGCTTCCATCTCCGTTTACATCACGGGGTGCTGCGGCAAAATCAAGGCCCGCTTGGACGTTTAGAAGTGGAGCCAATTCAGCAGCGGTAAGTTCGAGCTCTTCTTCCGGCTTAGTTCCCTCATCTGCGGCGCAGCCACTCAACAATATCATCATGCAGAGGAGTGGATAAATAAATTTAACTTTCATGGGTAAAATCTCCTTATGGTGTGAAGCTGGGACAAGGTTAGGTTCTATCCCGGTTCAAAATCGCACCGTTGTATAATTTCCCAATTTCAAACTGCGCTTTACAGAAAATAACGCTCCTTCTGTTTGGCAGTCTCATATTCCTCAAACGCCTGCTTTACGGTGTCCACCTCAGAAACTTCGGCAACCGGTACATCCCACCACGATTCATAACTGGGGACGCGTCTCCCAAAATCGACGTCAACCTTGATCACCGTTGTGCGATCAGATGCTTTTGCTTCTCCGAGTGCCGTTTTTAGGCTTGTTGCCGAATCTGCTTCGATGACGTATGCCCCAAGACTTGCGGCATTGGTAACCAAGATCTACCGGTAACACCTCACCGTCAAGCTGACCCGTGGCATCATTGCGATACAGGAATTTCGTCCCGAAACCCTGTGCACCCGTCGCCTCGGAAAGCCCACCGATACTGCTGTGGCCGTAGTTATTCACCAGCACGATGGTCAGTTTATACCCTTCCTGAATTGCTGTCATAATTTCTTGTCCCATCAGTAGATAGGAGCCATCGCCAACCAGTACATAGACCTCGCGGCTTGGATCTGCCATCTTGATCCCCAATCCACCTGCAACCTCGTACCCCATGCACGAATAACCGAACTCAACATCATACCCCTTAGGGTCCCGAGTGCGCCAAAGTTTCTGCACATCGCCCGGTAGACTGCCCGCCGCACCAATAAGCACATCTTTCGGATCTGAGAACTCGTTCACGACCCCAATCACTTCACCTTGACTGAGGATCTCACCGTGGTCTGGGTGATAGATTCGGTCCACCTCCGCGTCCCATTCCTCACGTAATTTAGCGATTTGGCTAGCGTAGTCCAAATTGACATGAAAGCCTTGAATGGCATTACTAAGTTCGTCAAGTGTTACGCGCGCATCTGCAGTTAGCGGTAGCGCCGCGTGTTTCGCAGCGTCAAACTCTGCCACATTGATGGTAATGAAGCGCACATCCGAATTCTGAAATGCTGTCTTTGAGGCTGTTATGAAATCGCTCAAGCGTGAACCTACTACGATGATAAGATCTGCATCACGCGCGATGGTGTTCGCACCCAGTGTGCCGGAGACGCCCATCGCCCCTAAACATTGTGGATGATCATAGCGGAGCGAGCCTTTGCCTGCGAACGTTTCAGCGACGGGGATGCCTGTCTTCTCGGCGAAATGAGCGAGCGAATCGGTTGCCTCGCTGTATTTCACACCGCCGCCGGCGATGACAAGCGGCCGTTTGCTGGCGCGAATCCATTCAGCAGCTTTTTTTAATGTACTGAAATCAGCGCGGGGGCGGGGAATCGTCTGAACCCGTTTCTCAAACAGTGCAGATGGATAATCATAGGCTTCGGCTTGCACGTCCTGCGGCAGCGCCACCGTGACAACACCCGTTTCCGCCGGCGAGGTCAGCACCCGCATCGCCTCCGGCAACGCGGTGATAATCTGTTCTGGACGATTGATTCGGTCCCAATAGCGCGAAATCGGTTTGAAGCAATCGTTCACCGAAATATCCTGCGAACTGGGGGATTCAAGCTGCTGTAGGACAGGAGCAACAAGGCGCGTTGAGAAAATATCGCCCGGTAGCAGCAGGACAGGGATCCGATTGATTGTCGCACCGGCAGCGGCGGTGACCATGTTGGTCGCCCCCGGTCCGATCGAGGAGGTACATGCAAAGGTGCGTAGGCGGTTGCTCATCTTCGCGAATGCCGCGGCGGTATGCACCATCGCCTGTTCATTGCGTGTCTGATAAAATCGGAATGAGTCGGCATATTGATGCAACGCTTGACCCACTCCAGCGACGTTGCCGTGCCCAAAGATGCCGAACATACCCGCAAAAAACTGATGTTCAACACCATCGCGTTCAACATATTGGTTCTTGAGAAATTCGACGACAGCTTGCCCCATCGTTAATCTTTGAGTGTTCATAGTTGCCTCCTTTATTTTATGGTGAATTATAGTGAACTCAACAAATAAATAGACACTTTCGCCCGCCCCCGGTAGGTGCGGTTTCCAACCGCACCGGTTTGGCGTCTCTCACTAATTCTGAAATCTACTATAAAGAAATAAGTAGACATTACCAATAGCTCCGACCTTCGCGAAGTTTCCAAACTCCCCCTGTAACTCCTCCTGCGAGCGAGGACTCCGAGAATCGGAGCCTGACAAGAGTTTCCCCCTGATAAGTGGTACATCCCGCCTGTTCCGTTCCAGCCTGCCCCGATTTATCGGGGAGGTATCGGGGATAAAATCGGGGGCGGGACTAAGGGGGTTGGCTGTGCGGTGAGCGTGTCTAAGTAATTCTAAAATCTACCATAGAGTCACCATTCGTCGTAAGGCGGTATAATCTCCTGCACGGAGTCGATAGAGTGAAACCGATTCTCCACCCCAATAGATTTTATCACATAATTGAGGGGTGTGCATCATTATTGTTTGAATCACGGAGTCAGCTGATTACGCAGAGAACACGGATAACCAAACAAAGCAGCGACCAAACTAGCGTACCTTCAGCAAACCAAATACACAAAAATTCCAACAACCCGACCGATATTTTCGCTCCAGCGGAGCGATATGTCTATAGAACGGCGGTAAAGTCAATGCCTGCGCTCCAGCGGAGCGCAATGTGTATGCACAGCAATAGGGTTAATCTAACAAGATTGCTACACGTGCACACCCCTCACATAATTGTTCTGTTGGGTAGGTAATAAACTCACTCGACAAAAAAACAAACACAGCCTGAAGCAATTCACTCGTTGACATTTCCATGTCGAGATATGAATCGCGATCTACGGGTTTTGTTGACCTTGGGCAAATTTGGTGAAAAAGCGAAGCATTGCAGGCGAAGTCGAGCGATACTACTTGAGGATGACCATCCGCCGTGAGACAGTATAATCGCCCGCGCCGATCTGATAGAAATAGACCCCGCTTGCGACGGACTCTCCGCTGTCATTACGACCATCCCAATAGGCTGCCTTTGCCCGATCTGTGTAATGCCCCGCACGTTGGTGTCCCAGATCCAACCGACGCACCAGTACACCTGCTGTATCATAAATAGTGAACGTAACATCGGTGGCGTGGGCGAGGCGATACGGAATCCATGTCTCCGGGTTGAACGGATTGGGGTAGTTTGGAAGGAGCACCGTTTCGCTCGGAGTGAACATAGCTAACAGTGCTTCGAGATTAGCGATACCGCGCCGAAAGGTGAGCGATCCGTCATTCGCCGTGTACGCTATATCAATCCATTTCTGAACCCTTTCGGGACTAACAGGAACACCCATCGGTGCAGCGAAAAACGGTTGGTGTCCTCCATGGACTACGGGTGCTGCAGGAACTGTTGTTTCATCAAGGTGGGCACTGACGGCAACCAGATCAAAAATGTTGACTACACCATCGCCGTTGACATCTCCTAACAACCCTGTTCCTTGTCGTCCAAATATTTTTCCAACTGTTGCCAAATCGACGAGGTTTACGATGCTATCTTGGTTGACATCGTAGATGGAGAGTTGAAGGGGTGTATCCGTTAGGGGAGCGACATCCCATAGGAGGACTGTGCCATCGTCACTTCCGCTTGCTAACGTGTAGCCATCCGGACTGAACGCAACGCTGTTGACGTCGTCTGTGTGCCCCCTGAAGGTAGCGATGAGTTCCCTTGTAGTAATATCCCACAGCTGCACCGGGTCCTCCGTATCCGAATTCCTTCTTCCCATTGCGAGTGTTTTGCCATCTGGACTGAATGCGATACTGTTGATAGGGCTCCCAGCCCCCTTGAGAGTTGCGGTGAGTTCCCTTGTAGCAATATCCCACAGTTCTACTATGCCCTCCGTACGCCAAGCCCCATGCCCACTTGCACTTGCGAGTGTTTTGCCATCCGGACTGAATACGATACTGTTGACAGGGTGCGTACTGCTCCTGAGAGTTACTACAATTTTCCTTTCGGCGACATCCCACAGTTGTACATTACTGTCCCGAATCCCGGCTGCGAGTATGGCACCATCCGGACTGAACGCAACCGATCTAACACCGTGCGTGGCGCCCGTGAGAGTTGCTTTGAGACGACCTGTATCTGGGTCCCACAACCGTATTGCTATATCTTGCCTACGACTGCTACCGGAGTTGCCTGGCCACCCTCCGGCGGTGGCAAGTGTGGTGCCACCTGGACTGAATGCTACGCTTAAAATAGAGCTTGTGTGCGCCGTTATGGTGGTTTTCAGTTGTCCTGTGTCTGGGTTCCACAGTCGTATCCTGCCTTCATCTGTGTCGTCGTCACCTACCGTTGCTATGGTGCTGCTATCCGGACAGAATGCTATGGTCCTTATACCGTCCGCATGCCCTACGAAGATGGATTTGCGTCGTCCAGTCTCTATGTCCCATAGGCGCACCTTGCCATCTTGCCAACCTCCCCCACTCGCCAACGTTCTGCCATCGGAACTGAACGCTATACTGCTGACAACGGCAGTATACTCTCTGAGGATGATTCTCGGTTGCCACGTGGCGGTATCTCGCAACCACACTGTGTTATCCCAACTCGCACTTGCCAAGGTCGCGCCATCCGGACTAAATGCCACACTGTTAATATAATCCGCATGCCCACCGAGGGTAACTATAAGCTGCCCTGTGTCAACCTCCCATAATCGCACCGCGCCGTCTCGCCAATTTCCTCCGGTTGCTAACGCTCTGCCATCGGGACTGAACGCTATACCGCCGACAGGGGAATTATGCCCGCTGAAGTTGATTCTTGGTTGCCACGTGGCAGTATCCCACAACTTCACTGTGCTATCGTTACCCCAACTCGCACTTGCCAACGTCGCGCCATCCGGACTGAAAGCGACCTGTCTGACTCCGTCCTTATGTTCTAGAATAGCTAAAGACTGCCCCGTAATAACATCCCACAGCCACACCTTCTCGTTGTCGGTTCCACCTGCCAGTATACTGCCATCCGGACTGAATGTGACACTATTGATGTCGCCCAAATGTCCTATAAAGGTGGTCTTGAGTTGTCTTGTGGTAACGTCCCACAGCCGGACCGCTAGGTCATTGCCTCCACTGGCAAGTGTTTTTCCATCCGGACTGAATGCAACACTATAAACACTGCGCCTATGTCCCGCGAGGGTAGCTATAAGCTCTCCTGTGGCGACATCCCACAGCCGCACCATACTGTCAGCCCAACTCCCGGATGCCAGCATGCGACCATCCGGACTAAATACTACATTTGAGATTGGGGTAGGCGTTGTAAGGAGATCAAGTGTTGCACCCGTATCGGCATCGTATATCCAAATTCCGATAGAACTTGCAACCGCCAGAAGACCGCCGTCCGATGAATACGCTATCTTTCCGGCTATTCCACCTCTACCCAATCGTGCTTTTGCACCGTCGGGTAAACTCCATTTGGTGTAGTCTTGGGCATAGGTATTTGATAGGAATGCAGACATGGCTAAAGAGAGGAGTATGAGCATGGAAAATTGTGCTGTTTTCATCGGTTAGATCCCTTCGCGTTGATTGTGGCTGCCAATCCTACTTCAAAATGAGCATCTTCCGCGTTGCGGAGTAATTCCCTGCGGACAAGCTGTAGAAGTAAACGCCGCTCGCCACCGATTCCCCTGTCTCTGTTCTGCCGTCCCAATAGGCTGCTTTTGTTCGATCCGTGTAATACCCCGCAGGCTGGTATCCTAAATCCAACCGCCGCACTGGTGACCCTTGTGTATCATAAATCGTGAGTGTTACATCGGCGGCCTCGGCGAGTCTATACGGTATCCATGTCTCCGGATTGAATGGGTTGGGGTAGTTGGGCAATAACGCAGTCTCTCGTGGCGAAAATACTGTCAAGAGTTTTTCAAGGACGGCAATGCCACGCCGATAGATGAGCGAACCGTCATCTGCTGCGTGAGCCATATCAATCCACCCCTGGATTGTATCTCCGTTGAGATTTGATAGGTGCCCCCACTTTCCTTTGTCAGAAGACAGGAACGCGATTGGGGCGGTCGGAATCATTGTTTCACTAAAAATGCTAGCAACCTTGACAAGATCCAGAATATCAACGATACCATCTCTATTGACATCGGCACTATGCTGACCTGTTTGGCCCAAATTGGATCCGACGAACATCATATCCAAAATGCTCACTACACCATCGTGGTTCGCATCTCCGGGTTTCGTTGAGGGCGTAAATTCCCATAGAAGCACCGTGCCGTCACCACTCCCACTCGCTAGCGTGGTGCCGTCTGGACTGAACGCTACGCTTGAGACCGAGCCCTTGTGCCCTATAAGGGTGGCTTGAAGTTGACCGGTCGGGACATCCCACAATTTCACCATCTTGTCACGACCTCCGGTTGCCAACGTCCTACTATCTGGGCTAAACGCCACGCCATAGACATCGATCGTATGTCCTATAAGGGTGGCTTTGAGTTGCCCTGTCGCCACATCCCATAACCACGCCGTGCTGTCACGACTCGCAGTTACATAGTCCTGACTCCCGGCTGCCAATGTCTGGCCATCCGGGCTGAACGCTATATCTCTGATATAGTCTCTAGGCCCCGTGAGGGTGGCTCGATGCTCCCCTGTGACTGGATCCCACAGTTGGATTGTTTTGTCTAAATCTGCAGCTGCGAGAAGTGTGCCATCTGGGCTAAACGCCACACTGAAGATATCCGCATTGTTCCACATAAAGGTGGCATGCTGTTGCCCGGTAGCAACATCCCATAGTCGCAGTGTTCTGTCCCAGTATCCATTTCCAGTGGCAAGCATCGTGCCATCCGGGCTGAACGCTATACTCTCGACAGTGTACGTATGCCCGATAAGGACCTTTTTGAATTGCCCGGTGGGGACGTCCCACAGCCGTACCGTGTGGTCTGTGCTTCCACTTGCCAGTGTACGACTATCCGGACTGAAAGCTATCGTCCTAATGGTGTCTGTATGTCCCGTGAGGGTGGCTTTGGGTTTCCATGTCGCCGCATCCCATAGCTGCAGCACCTGCCCACTTCCACTTGCGAACGTCGTGCCGTCCGGGCTAAATGCTGCTATTGAGCCGCCGCCTCTATGTTTTGCGAAGGTGGTTTTCAATTCCCATGTTGTAGCATTCCACAGCTGCACCTCACTGCCACTTTCAATTGCGAGTGTGGTGCCATCTGGACTGAACACAAGACTGCCAATCCTACCTGCCTGTCTTCTAAGGGTTCCCTTTGGTTCTCCGGTTGTATCCCACAATCGTATCGTCTCGTCTTCACTCCCACTTACCAGTGTTCGTCCATCTGGGCTGAAGGTTAGACTACTGATGTGGTTCGTATGACCTTCGAGGGTGACTATGGGCTGCCCGGTCCGTGCATCCCACAGTCGCACAGTATCGTCACCGCCGCCACTTGCTATCATGGTGCCATCCGGACTGAAACCAATACATTCAACACCGTCCTCATGTCCTTTAAGGGTGGCTTTCGTATCGCCTGTGATGGTATCTGGTAGTAGGTTAGTTATATCCCACAACCGGACTGTGTCGTCGCCCCAACCGCCCCCACTTGCGAGCGTGGTGCCATCCGGGCTGAACGCTATACTACTAATCCAACGTGTATGTGCTACAAGCCTAGCTACGGGCTGCCCTGTCCGTGCATCCCACAGTTGTACCACCTGGTCCGATCCCCCACTGGCGAGCATAGTGCCATCCGGGCTAAACACGACACTATCGATATTGCCCTTATGACCGGTAAGGGCGACTCTGGGTTTCCTTGTCGCGACATCCCACAGCCGCACCGTCTCGTCACCCCAGCTTCCCCCACTGGCAAGCGTGGTGCCATCGGGACTGAATGCAACACTTGTGACCGCCGACGTATGCCCCGTGAGCAGAGTGAGTTCGGCCCCGGTGTGTGCATCGTATATCCAAATCCCGATAACAGTCCCAACTGCCAAGAGGTTTCCGTCTGGAGAATACGCTATATCAGTTATCCAACCTTTACCGAGACGCGCTTTGGCTCCTTTGGGTAGATGCCATTGTGGGGAATTTTGGGCGAAGGTGCTTGATGCAAACAGAATGGAGATGAGCAATAGGTTGAAACCAAAAAAGACGCCAGTTTTCATGAGGTTTGACCTCCTTGTGCCATGATTGTCGGGCAATTTTTGTGCCAAACGTCTGCCGACAAGCACATACGGAGTCCAACCAATTTGCGGAGTACTTAAACGAGTGACTGTTAGCGTCAGACTGAACAGGGGCTGCTGCCCACGAAATACCTATGAAGTTAAGGATATTGGATGGGCATCCCAGAAAACACAGGATTAAAATCGTCTTGAGATGGGGAGGTATTGTACTGGGGAAAGGACGCAAGATTGCCCGATATGGCACACACACGTGGTTGCTTTGAACCTTCAGTGTGCAAAGTGCATATCAAGGCGTTGCTAGAGCGTGTTGACATTTTGCAGTAGTTGTAATGAACAACGAGCGCTGTTGACTACGACACCCTTGCCGGGACACAGACCCGATGCCTTCGTAGGGAACGGAGATCTCCGTTCCTTATGTTCTAATCCATCGGGGTAATTGTCGGTTTCCTGCGCTTGTGCAGGTCGAGATTCACATCTCGACGCTGAAACGTCGATTTTGGAAAATCGACCTACAGCAAGCTGCAAATCGTCTCTGACGTGTGAACACAGGGTTGGGAGACCCAACCCCTACGAAGAGTCATGCGTCTGCACACCCTCTTGATCGTCTGGTTACGATGAAATGTCAACAGAGCCTAGGCGAATATACGCAATTGGGGTGAGAATTTAACCGGTTGGCTCGGAGCTTCTGAAAGGCAGGCGGAAAGTTCAGCTACGGTTTGGGCGTGTAATGTCGCTTGGGTTGAACGGTTCAAATTTTGAACACTACTATTTCATAAATAGACACACGGTTCGACAATGAAAAATACTTCTTGATGATGGGTTAAGCTATATGAATCCAACTACCAGCCACCTCTTTCATCAACAAAATTCTCAACCTCGTGCATCGTCGGCATAAAGTTCGCGCAACCGTGCCGGGTGACGACAATCGCGCCGGTCGCATTGCCCAAGCGGGCAGATCGCTCCCAGCCCCAATCTTTCAGGTGGCCATAGATAAAACCGCTGGCAAAGGCATCTCCCGCACCGAGTGTGTTATACACCTCAACCGGAAATGGAGCCGCGTTGATAACTGCCCCGCCGGACAGATACACATCTGCGCCCTCAACCCCGCGTTTCATCACTAACGCTTGCGAACCACCATTCAGAATTGTCTCAATTGCTTCGTTGACGTCGCCTTCAATATCAGGGTTCGAGATCTGGGAGTGAGTAATGGACAGTTGTGAAATATCGGAGAGTGATGCCGCTTTGACCTCTTCTTCCGTTCCGAGGGCAATGTCTACCAGGCGCAACGCAGATCTGGCAACTACCCCAAAAGCGCGGGGATCATGCCACTGGTCTGCGCGGAAATCAAGATCGAAAAAGACGGTTGTCCCAACGGATTGAGCATATTCAGCGGCAAAGAGATTGGCACTTCGACTCGGTTCTTTACTGAGACCAGTGCCAGAGATGAGTAATGCCCGGCTATCAGCGATGGGGGCAGCGAGCACATCGTCGATTGTGAGTTCAATGTCCGCACAGTTGTCACGATAGTAGACAAGTGGGAATCGGTCCGGTGGCTCAATCCCAAGCACAACCGCGCTGGTTCGGTGTCCCGGTTTGGGAAAGACAAACTTCGTTTCAACCTTCTCATCATTTAGAAATTTGAGAATGAAATCCCCGACCGGATCCTCACCGAGTGCAGTAAGCACAGCGGATTGGAGGCCAAGTCTCCGCGTCCCAACACTGATGTTCGTTGGGCAGCCACCAACGAACGCGCCAAAACTTCCAATTTCGGGGAAAGGTGTGCCGATGTCGTTGGAATAGAGATCTATCGAGCTGCGGCCGATTGCTAAAATATCATAAGTTCGTTCACTCATCGGTTCACCCTGATACGTAATCCTTGAATTTCCCGCTCTCCTCTGCAAAACGACACGTAATAAGAAAAGCATCGTTCCCGCAAGCGATTAACTGAACACCTGCATCCGCCCACCGTTTGCCACTCTCAAAATCGTTAACGTAGCTGCCGAGGACAACCTGACTTTCTTTGGCTTTGGCAATGACTTTTTCAATACTATCGACAATCAACGGGTGGTCGAGTTGACCGGAGATACCGAGCGATGTCGAAAGGTCATACGGTCCAAGGAATATTGCGTCGAGTCCATCGGTTGAAAGTATCTCATCAATCTTATCCACCGACTTCGCGGTCTCGATCTGCCCAATGATAAAAATTTCCTCGTTGGCTTGAAGGGTATATCTGACACCGTCTAATTTCCGAAAGTCACCGTAATCGGTGTGGCCTATGCCAAATGCAACCCCTCTGTCTCCATCAGGCGCATATTTCGCCCAGTTCACAACATTTTCGATATCTTCGCGAGATTCCACGCGCGGAATCATCACACCGGAAGCACCAGCGTCAAGTGCGCGGGAAATAAAATGCCGCTCCTTGTCTGGTACACGGACGATACTCGGAAGATCCGATCCCCTGGCCGCCCTGACTATACGCCCGACCGTTTCCATTGTGAAGGTTGTGTGCTCCATATCCACAATGATGAAGTCAGCACCGGCACTCGCTAAGATAGTCGCAATCGATGGGACTGCAAATTCCATTACAAAGGTTCCAACGATGACTTCTCCGCTTCGTAAAGTTGATTTAAGCTGCTTTGATCTCATTTTTTTATTTCACCATTCGTCACAAGATTCTGCTGACATTTGACAATAGTTAGGACTTACGCAGCAAACCGTAGGCGGGGCATCTTGCCTCGCACTACCCATGCTGAAAGGCATAAGTCTGAAGACCCGACATTTGCGTAAGTCCTGAATAGTGTAGGTTGAAAACTCTTCCTAACTTGTCCCGGCTCATCGGCATGAATAGGTCCAAACATAAGTTGACGCAGTGTCCAGTACCACTATCTTGCTACCGTGCTTCAAAAAGATTTTCTATTTCCCGTAGTAATTTACGCGCGCCTGCTTCAGCATTGGTGGTTCTTTTCAGCCGTTTTGAAATTCTTAAGATTCTATCACAATAATCGTATGATAGGCCAAGGTCTCCTGCAGCACGGGCGTTCTCGGCGACATTGAAGTAGCAGATTGTGGTGCGCGATAGACTTTGATTCGCCTCCTCCCATAGGGTGGCATGAGCGTAATTATCTGCTGAAAGTGCGTATAGCCTACCGGCTTCAGGCCAACTCTGCTGTCGCTCCAACGATTCCGCCCGCATGGCATAGTAGGTCCCCGCTTCCTGTGCACACTGTCGCGCACGACCGTAACGACGGGCCGCTGCGTAGGCAAGCCGGGCACACGCACAACTATCTGCACAAGATTCCCAGTTTTCAGACGCAATGAAGTTCTCCGCAGATTTTCGATAAAAGTCCCCCAGCTTTTTATACTCTGTACGACTTCGGCGACTCTTTCCCGCTTGGGCGTATTCTTCAGCTAATTCACGCATATCGACAGCAATTCTCTCATGAGGTGCCTGAACCAATTCATGGAGTTTTCGCAGGACAAATTCTGGGGCAGTCTCCTGTGGTGTGAGCGACAGAAGGGTCAGGTCGGAACCGGTGCCGCTGTCTGTAGGGGATGCTTCTGAATCCACGACAGGAGACGGCTCGGTGGGGGTGCCGGGAGAGAATTGAGTGTCAAACCAGTCTCGGAGTGCTGAGACTTCACCAGCAGGCAATTCGTCAATTAGCCCAGTTATCTCTTCTGCTGTTGCACCTGGTTGGGGCAGACTCATCAAATCTGATAAGTGCCGAAATATCCAATCCGCTTTTTTCGCTGCTTTTGCACTACTCAAGTAAAGACGATGTGCCTGTTGAACTTCTTGCAATGCCTGTTGTAATTGGGTAACGCCTATGAGTTGGATTGCTTTATCGTAGTGTAGATTAATCTGTGTTTCAAGCTGAAGCTGGTTCTGTTTTTCTGCTTTTGCCTTGTGTTCCTCAGATATGTTCAGTTCAATTTTCTCCGCTGCTTCAGCCGAAAGACGTAAAGCCTTTCTATGTTCAGATAGCATGGCGCCCTGTATCGCTGGATTTGATTGGCTTGTCATGATCTGTTGTACGGCGTCCCCATACCACTGTCTGCGAATACGATCCAAGTCATTATATAACTCTGAGGCCGTTTGATACCTCGCCCGTACATCTCGATGTAGCGCTTTCTGTAGAATTTCACGCATATCTTCGGGCAGTTGCTGGTCGAAGTTAATTTCTTCGCTCTGTTTTCTCACCTGAATCTCATCTTGCGTTTTGCCTCGGAATGGGAATTTCCCTATAAACATCTCGTAGAGGATTAAGCCCGTCGAGTAGAGATCCGCTCGGTAATCGTAATTCCCTTCATACTGTTCGGGTGCCATATACCTCCGCGTTCCTGTGATCGTTCCCGCATAATCAGTGCTCGCTTCAAGGATGCGTGCAACGCCAAAATCCGAAATTTTCGCTGTTTGATCAGAAGTCAACAAAATATTCTGCGGCTTAATATCGCGATGGATAATGTTTTGTTCATGGGCTGCGATAAGCCCTCGACAGATATCAAGCGCGATATTCATCGCTAAACTCGCTTCAGGAGGTTGCGCTGTGATCAGCTGCCGCAAACTGAGACCGTCAACGTACTCCATGACGATGTAGGCAACGTATTCATCATCGCCAGGCTCAACGGTATGGATGGAAACAATGTTGGAATGTCCCCAATTCCGGCCCATCGCACTCAGCTCGGTAAGCAGGTAACGCATGCGTCCCGTCGGGTAGATTGATTTGGGCAACACTTTGATTGCAACAGTACGGTTGGTGAACTCCTCTTTCGCTCGAAAAACGGAGGCAAAACTACCGTTGTTTATCAGTTTTTCAATACGATATTTTCCTAAGACCAATCCGTTTATCTGCATGTATGCCGTCCTTCACCCAAGTTGCGACCAATACCGCGGATTCCTAATCATTAATCAGGTTGCGTTACATCGGGATACATTCGATAGAACAATCCGTAGAATAGCGTATGCGCTGCACCCTATCCATTCTTATACTCGACTCGAACTTGGGAAACTCATTACTAGTTGAATATGGTAGCTCGAAGATTAGCACAAGCTAAGCGTACTGTCAATGGACAAATATACAAGGTGTGTGTAGATCTACAAGGTCATTAATCAGCTTTAGCGGATCGTACGGCTTCTACCAACAGCTTCGCGTTCTCTGTCAGGAGGTCGAATCGTCCTTCAGCAATCACCTGATTGTTGACAAGCGCACTACCAACACCAAGTGCTGCTGAACCTGCTTTGATGAACTCTCCAGCATTATCAACACTCACACCCCCCGTAGGAATCAGTGGGATATGCGGCAGCGGCGCTTTCACATCTTTGATATAGCTTGGTCCCACCCCACTTGACGGGAAAACTTTTACATAATCCGCGCCAGCTTCCCATGCAGCCAAAATCTCCGTCGGCGTAAATGCACCCGGCATCACGACTTTACTGTATCGATTGCAGATTTCAATAACGTCCGGCTTCGTCACAGGGCTGACAACAAACTCCGCACCTGCCAGCATTGCTGCACGTGCAGTTTCGGCATCGAGGACCGATCCGACACCCACAAGCACTTCGTCGCCGTACCGCGAAGCGACATCACTGATAACGCTTAACGCATTCGGGGTTGTCATCGTCACTTCGATTAGATCGACACCACCCGCTTTAATTGCTGCTGCAACCTCAATTAATTCAGCAGAACTATTAGCGCGAATGATGGCAACAACCCCGCAGGATTCGACCCGTTGCATCTGCTCCAATTTTGTCATTCTTTACCTCAATCACGATAGATCGTCAATAATCATCTAGAATATTAAAACTATGTTTTTCTACTGTTTGTTCTGTTCACATGCGTCTTCTTCACAGAATGCCAAGCGGTGGCGTTACAACAATTTCATCGGTTACCATGCCAGCTGGCTGCGTCGCAACAAAAAGAATGGTTTCCGCGACATGTTCCGGCGTCAACATCAAATCTAGGTCAGGATGTCCCTCAACCTCAGCCCAGAATGGGGTGTCAACCGAGCCGGGAGAAATCGCTGTAACACGGATTTTCTCGTGTCTAACCTCTTCGGCCAAAACTTTCGTAAATGCCAATGCCCCTGCTTTTGCTGCACAATACGCGCTTGAGGACTTGAATGCAACTTTTGCAGCAATCGACAACACATTGATGATTTGACCGGATTGACGTGCCAGCATAGAAGGTAACACATATTTCGAGCAAAGATAAGTGCTCTTGAGGTTGGAAGCAACTACTTGCGTCCACACCTCAGGATCTGAATCCACAATGGTCTCGAAGGCACCGGCACCTGCATTGTTCACAAGGATGTCGATTTGACCATAAGTCTTGAGCGTTCGATTGACTAGGATTTCTACCGCTTCCGCCTGTGTTACATCCGTGGGTACAACAAGGGCGTCCCCGCCCTCTGTACGTATAAGATTGGCAGCTGCTTCGAGGTCAGGCTGTGAACGTGATGCAAGGACAACTTTCGCACCTGCCTGTGCAAACGCCATAGCGGTTGCGTGACCAATACCCCGTGATGCTCCTGTTATAATTGAAACTTTGCCCTCTAGCATCTCCATCCCCTTACAAGGTGTTGTCTCTTGACGACTAGATATTGTCTAAATACATCTCATGAACTCCGTCCGGGTTGAAATCTTATCTCGAAACTCACCGAGCATCACATTGGTCATTGTTTGCGAGTGCTGCTTCTGTACGCCACGAACCATCATGCACAGATGCTGTGCTTCAATGACAACCGCAACCCCAGCGGGATTCAGGATTTCCTGTAGCGCTTCCGCAATCTGCTTCGTTAGCCTCTCCTGCACCTGCAAGCGGCGAGCAAACATATCCACAATCCGTGGAATTTTACTGAGGCCAACAATCTTTTTGCGAGG
This sequence comes from Candidatus Poribacteria bacterium, assembly GCA_965207095.1. Taxonomy (GTDB): domain Bacteria; phylum Poribacteria; class WGA-4E; order WGA-4E; family PCPOR2b; genus PCPOR2b. Next base: position 47,806 of record OZ242270.1, read on the forward strand.
GATATATCCAACATGACACTTGCCGAAAAACGGCAAAAGATGGTGTTCACAGAGGCTATAAAACTCAATGTCTTTGACGATGACCATTTCGTCGTACTCTTCATCGAAGATTGCATCGTTCACAACTTCCTCGACATTTTGGTGGTATCCCTGCGTCAAGAACTGGAGAGCCTTCGCGCTCCGTTGAGGTGTTTTCAGGAGACCACCCCTTGTCGGGTCCTCGCCAATCCCCTCCAAAATCTGCGTAAAGATGTATTCAAGTTTGGGATCCGCAGTAGTGGTTCCATTGTCAATTGAATCTGCGTGGTAAATTTTCATCGACTAAATTTCGTCTCCGTAGTAATCAAAGTAATTCTTGGGGGTTTCTCTCAACCGAACCCGATGTAACTGAATCGGCTTCAGACTCGGTTCAATAACCTCCCAAAGCACTTTCACAAAATTCTCAGAAGTTGGATTGAGTTCTTCAAATTCACGCGTGTCCATGTTAAGATGCTTATGATCAAATCGTCCGTAAACCTGATCCTGAATCGTTTCATCAAGACGATGCAGGTCGGCGACTAGTCCGGTTCTTGGATCCACCTCACCTTTTATTGTTACTTCAAGCGCATAGTTATGTCCATGACCGTAGAAATTATTACACTTTCCAAAGATCTCGCGGTTTGCTTCAGCGCTGAGTTGTAAACTGTGTAATCGGTGTGATGCACTGAATTCATAAACTTTCGTGAAATAAACCATCTGTCCCTCTCCATAGTAGTCAGCGAACAGGGTTGAATCTTCATACAGTCGAATCCGGTGTAAAATTGACCCTTCGAGATGCGGTTTAATCGCGCGCCAAATTTGGATTGCTAAATTCTCGCTGGTCGGTTGCAGGTGCGGGTTATCGGCAAAGGTGGGGTGTTGGAGGTTGATATGCTTGTGATCGTAATAGGCAACAACTTCTTCCTTGAGAACTTGGTCCAGATCCGTGATATTGATGACCATCCCATTTTCAGGATTAAGCCTACCTTTGACCGTTGCTTCCAAAACATAATTATGACCATGGCTATTTGGGTTGGCAGCCAATCCAAACAGGGCATAGTTTTCCGCATCGCTGAGTTCAGGAATACCACAGCAGTGTGAAGCTTCAAAAGCAACTTGGCGCGTAAGGTAATGCACAATGAACTTCCTTATCGGTGAAGCAAGATGCGTTGTTCAGTCGTCACATTACACCGACCCCTGTGGCCCCTAGCCCGTTTCACAGCCTTGCAACCTGATTGTCCACCGTTTCGAGCTGCACACGCATCACCCACTCCCCGCCACCGCGAATATGCACATGCCGCGCTTTCATCCACTCCACAAGGGTCTCTCGATCCGGTGCTTCCCATTCGCAGACCATGCGACCGAGGACTGTGTCACACTGGACTTTCAAGCTCTTGATCCCGTCGCTTTCCTCATCCATAAATCGCTTGGCGAGTCTTTCTACATCCTGCCGTGTCATGCAGGCAATAATATGTGCAGAAACAAACTTAGGCATATTTGACTCCAATATGAAATAAAAAATAAAACGAATTATGATTGCAGTGGGGGTTACCAAAACCCGCCAACACCTCATAGTACCTGTCCTTGAGCATGGCGGAGGCAAGTGATCAATCAAGCAATTCTTGACAATTCCAATCTTGAAACTGAATTTCCCGAGGTTTAAATCGGTACATGTCCTGCCAACCAATCGGAGGAAAGAGGGTAGCAATCACCGAGAGTCGATAGTCATAGATGCAATCTTCCCAGCTATAGCCTAAAACCCCGCCACTGATCAGACCATCGTAATAGTAGCGAAGCAAGTCCTTCTCGACTTCACGCCGTTGCTGTGGAGATTCTCCTCCGACCAAGTAACAGAGGTCATATGGTCCAATCCCTCGTTTATAGGTTTCCCAGTCAAAAAAATAGAGCCGATCTATCGCTCGGTTTTTAGGGTAAAAGAGATTCCACTGATGCAGGTCACCGTGTAGAAGCGTCAAAGCCTCATCATCTTTTATCCGTTGGGTATATAGCACTTCCCACCCGTTAATGGCACGAAGCACAAAATCATACATCTCTTGTGAGAATTCGTCCTGAGTTTTCTCAGCAAATTGGGGAAGCAGTGTTTCTCTCCAGTGCTGACAGTAGATCCGTGTAATCTCAGGTGTAGCCGCATCAACCATCCGGAGCGGTCCCCCTCGACCCCGCAGAAAATCGGCTTGTGAAATGCGGGGATGCTCCCACCATTGAATATGAAATTTCAACAGTTCATCAATGATCTGTTTATAGAGAGCAACGGTAAACCCTTCCGCCTTGGGTGGGGTGTCGACGTGTGTTACAGAGGCATCTTCAAGGATAAGATAGCATTGACGGGCATCACGGTCATAATCAAAGTCATAACATCGGAAGACCGGCGGATCGGGGGTCTGAGCAACTATTTCGTTGAAGAAAACTGATTCCGCAATACCGCCTCCAAACCAATCTTTCCGATAATCCTTGAATACGAGATCGGTATGGGGATTATCCGGCGATTCAGTGGAGTAAGTTACTTTCAACCGTGTAAAAAAGGCAGCGGTCGATTCAAATGTCTCACCAATCTGTACGTCGGTTACGGTTTGATGTGATAGGTGCCCGTTCTGTTGGAAACGCTTAGTCAACCATTGCGGCGTGATCTGCTCTGCACTGGTAATCAATCGGTTCTCTACCTCTTTGTGAATTGGACAGTAGGGACACAGATTTGCGTCCCTACTAACTCAGTATCACTATCGATTATCCTTTTGCAATAGGAGCGCCGACAAGATTACCCCATTCTGTCCAACTACCGTCATAGTTACGGACCTTTTCATAGCCCAAGAGGTACTTTAGCGCAAACCATGTGTGCGAGGAACGCTCGCCGATGCGACAATAAGCAACCGTCTCTTTATCGGGATCCACACCCGCACCTTCGTAGATCTCCTTCAACTCATCGTAAGATTTGAAGGTGCCGTCGTCCGCCACTGCGGTTGCCCACGGAATATTCGCTGCACCCGGAATGCGTCCCGGACGCTGTGCCGTTTCGGGTAATCCCGGAGGTGCGATAATCTCACCGGTGAACTCCGCTGGCGAGCGCACATCAACAAGGTTCACCACTCCCTGATCGAGCGTTGGTAAAACGTGATCTTTTGTCGCTCGAACATTGTCATCGGGAAATTTTGCTTTGTAGTCGGTGCCGGCGGGCGAAGGCGTATCCGTGACCAATTCGCGGCCCTCATCAATCCACTTCTGACGACCGCCATCCATCACCTTCAGCTTGCTTTCATCATGTCCATAGTAACGGAATTGCCACAGGGCATACGTGGCAAACCAATTGTTATTGTCGCCGTAGAAGATAACTGTGGTATCGTTGCTGATGCCGTTATCTTGGCACAACTCTTCAAACTGCTCTTTTGTTAAGATATCGCGCCGTACTTGGTCACACAACTGGGTTTGCCAGTTAAGCCCGACAGCGCCACTGATGTGTCCTTCATCGTAAGCGGCCGTATCCACATCGACCTCTACCAAACGGATGCCCGCATCGCTACCGTGCTGCGCGACCCAGTCGGTGGTTACTAACACTTCAGGGTGAGCATAGCCTGCCATAATTAAAATAACCTCCTACCTTAATTTGAAAGTTGATATATTCTGATGTCTGAGTCGGGGATACGGTTGATCCCCTCCCGTTCTTTTTGTTTCCGCTGTGTGTTTCTAGTGCTACGGAGTCGTGTGTGCTCGGTGTTGTAATCGTCCCACTTGGGAAGGGCAGCACCGGCACCTGCATTTCCATACTAGGAATCGTAGCATATTTTTGTGTGAATTACAAGTTTTTTGATAGGTGGTGCGGTAGGAAGGGTGGCAAGAAGAGGCAGAACGGAATGCACGAGGACTTGAGGACGAGATTTGGCTAGGGCGCGTTGACATTTATGCGAGGCGCTTCCGTCATCTGTTGATGAGCACGCCATCGTAGGGGTGAGGTCTCCTCACCCAACGGGTTGGGGAACCCAATCCCTACGGATTCAGGCTCAGTCTATTAGATGTCGAGTATGAAAAATCGACCTACACAAGCACAACGGACCGACAATTACCCCGGTGGTTTAGACCAGATCGAACGGAGTGCAACCGATTGTCGGAGATGCCGATAGAAGCGACAACCGCGTCGAATCCGATGCCAATGACCACAGATCCGCGTGCACGCTTCATATTAAGGCTTTGGCTTTGTCCGAAACGTTATCCGGCGATCATTGGTCCAACAGCAGCGATCCTGAACAAAAATATCAATGACGTATACGGTATCGAATTCCAACAACGGGGCTCCTTCAGCGGGCATTATCTGTATCTCTTTTCCGATATTCTCACCCTCAACTGGACCGCGAGGTAACCAACCAAGGGACGCGCCCGCACGGTCGAGCAGCTTAATCCGATACTTTATGATATTTCTATCAAATCCAAAGCGAATTCCGTTTGCATTGAGCGGTTCAGGGTCGATGTCAGCGGCTCCATCATCCACATCTGCCCCTACTAGTTCCGGTGGCTCTCTATCAAGCCGAAAGTGTTCCCCTAATGGCACAACGGGTAGCCGTTCTTGCACCATGGGCTCTGGTTCCTCAACCGTAGATCTCTGCGGGCTTGTCCGAAACTGTATCACTGTCTCTAAAATATCGCAGTCGAAATTTCGAGTGTATATCGTAATCTCGTAGTCGGTATTGTATTCCAACAGATCGCGGGAATGCAGGCGCTCTATAAGCACGACTTTTGTTTCCGTGCACCGGCGAGCCTGGAGAGAGTCCCAAGTTAGGTGCTTACCGCGCTTCTTATCGTAGACAGAAACCCAATGGTCGTAGACCGGTTCCTTAAATACGAATCGAAATCCGCTGAGATTCAATGGTTTCGGATCTACATCAACCTCTCCGTGTTTCACGGTTCCCTCTGCAATTATTTCCGGTTGAGGGATGGGTTCATCTTCCACCACGACGGGTGGTGGTTCTTCGACCACGGGTTCTGGCTCCTTGACATCGGGTTTTTCGGTGCCGCAGCCAAGAATCAGAAGCGCGAACATCATTAGAGCGAGTTTTTTCATATGATAACGCAAGTTGCTAGTGTTGAGCATCCATCGGTTTGTCGTTAAGATTGAGGGATTCTATCTTTCACTCCAGCGGAGCGATATGTTTATAGAACGGCGGTAAAGTCAATGCCTGCACTCCAGTTTTGAATCCCGATTTATCGGGGCGGCGCGCAATGTCTATAGTTTGAGGACTTTCCCCGTTTTTTAGCCCCAGCGGGGCGACATGTTTATAGAATGTGGATAGCCCCCATACACCCAAGCCCCAGCGGGGCGACATGTATGTGGTATCATCACGCAACTAGCAACTTAGGTTATAGGATAAGAGAACAGTGGTCTGCTTCGATGCTGCGCTTGACCGTGGAGGTGAGACGTGCAGGAACCCGGTAGAGCAATATCTATTTTAACAGTCGATATATAGACTTTGATTTCTTCCTTCGACATCAGCGAGAGTTAGCATTACCACTGCTTCTGGGTGGAGGGAAGGCAGAGTTGTTGTATTCCCACAGCAACACCGTGCCCTCCCGACTTCCACTGGCAAGGGTAGAACCATCTGGACTGAACGACACAGCTAAGACATCCCTCGAATCAAGTTCTTCGCCGGTGTGTCCATCGTATATCCAAATCCCTATACTACCCGCCATTGCGAGACGATTGCCATCGGGTGAATAGGCAATCTCACCTGTTATCTCACCTTTTCTGATTATCTGACCTTTACCGAGGCGCGATTTGGCACCTTCGGGTAAACTCCATTGCGTGTAATTTTGGCCAGAGGTGCTCAATGGAAATACCGCGAAAAGCATAAGTAATGTCACAGTTATTTTTATGTAAAGGGCCCCTTTTTGGAAGTTGATTGAAGTTATGGCGAATTCTAAAACTATAGCAGATTTTAGAATTAATTGGACGCTATGAACGAGCACATCGGAAACTTGTTGGTAGGATTATGGCACACGGGACCCGCCTCCGATGTAAAGGGAAATCTGCCAAATGTAGCACGTGGCATGAGATTTTTTATTCCCGTTCTTGTCAAAAGAAAGTGCAAAGTACGAGGTCAGGTTGAGTTTTTGTAGGGCTTGGGTCACCCAATCCGCATGCCCTGCCTACGGTTTCTGTTGCACGATTTCTTTACATGAGCCAAGATTGTTATACGGCGTGATTGTTAAAAAGCAGAACGGCTATTGTCCTTGATAAGGACTCACTTGCACCCATTCAACCCAACTTACGGGCTGTCAAATGTCAACACGTCCTCGCTATGCTGAGAAAAAGATTTCCACCTTCGTTCACATGCACGCGAACCCAAGGTTCAATCCAAATGGTCGTGTCCGCCTGCTCAATAACGGCTGGTCCGGAGAAATCGATTCCCCAAGGGAGAAGTGAGCGATCATAGATTGGGCACGACACGAATCGATCCTCTACATAGACAGGTCTGACACCCTTCTGTGCGTCCTGCAGGGTCGTTTTAGGGGCGGGAATAAAGCTTTTCAATGATAGATCCGGACGCACACCAATCACAGAGGTGCGAAGGTTTAGCAGACGGATAGGGATGGTGTCCAACAGCGTTTCCAATCCACCAAATGTCTCGTCGACTTGCCCGTATTGACGAAGATAGGCACGGCGAAAACTTTCTGCGATAACGACGGAAGACACAGGCCCCGCTGGTAGCGGTGTCCGGATGACATGGGTTTGCCCTTCATAGGAAATCTCCGCTTCGCGTAACACACTGACCTGTGTCAGAGGAATTTGTTCCCTCTCAATGAGTCGTTCCCCTTGTGTGAGGTGTTCAGCAAAGATTTCCTCCGCGTCACTTGGATCCAGTTCAGAGAGCCGACGGTTGATCATAGTCACAAAATCGTGCTGAAGGTCAGCGATGACACAGCCCCAAGCAGAAGCAATACCAGGATAGTAGGGGACAAGTGCCTGTGAAACCCCAAGCTCCCGTAGGAGGAAACTGACCATCAATGGTCCTCCTCCTCCAAAGGAAAAGAGAACAAAATCTCGCGGATCATGTCCACGATCAATAGAAATACGACGGATACTACCGGCGATTCGATTATTTGCGATGGTGAGGATTGCCAGTGCTGCCTCTTCTAACGAGAGTCCCAGCGGTTTGCCAACCTTCTCGGCGAGAATCGACCGGGCTGTATCAAGGTCAAACGAAAAATCGGTCGCTCTAGCGATGGGATAGTCCGGGTTAATCCGACCCAGTATCACGTTCGCATCCGTAACTGTCGGTTCAGTGCCACCCAATCCGTAGCAGACGGGCCCCGGGTCAGCACCAGCACTTTCGGGCCCCACTTGGAGCAAACCGCCTTCATCAATTCGGGCGATGCTACCACCACCCGCGCCGATGGTGTGGATATCAATCATCGACACCATGATTGGAATCCCAAACTCCGGTTCTATCCCGTTTGAGACTACCGGTTTGCCCTCTGTTACTAACGACACATCCAGACTCGTACCTCCCATGTCATAGCCGATCAAATTCTGGAAACCGCTCTCTCCAGCAATCTTAGTCGCAGCAATGACCCCTGCTGCGGGACCCGATAGGACGGTGTTGACTGAAAAGTCACGAGCAGCTTCCACCGACATCATCCCACCGTTCGACTGCATAATGAGAAGATTCCCGCTGTAGCCGCGTTTTTCCAAACGTTGTTCAAGCCGAGCCAAGTAGCGACTGACTATCGGTTGTACGTAGGCGTTTACAGTAGCAGTGCTAGTGCGTTCAAATTCACGGAAGAGGGGGAGGATGTCTGCTGATGCAACGATATACAGATCAGGGAAGCGTGTTTGCAGAAGGGCTTTAGCGCTGCGCTCATTCGTGGGATTGATGTAAGCGTTCAGGAAACTGATAACAATGGCTTCGACACCAGCCGAAACCAGTTCTTCAGCAGCTGCGATTATCTCTCCCTCCGCTAACGGAGCAAGAATTTCTCCCTCTGCCGAGATACGTTCAGAAACCTCTTTGCGTCGATCCCGTGGGATTAACGGTTCATAAGATCCGCTGAGGCCGTAAAGGTGCGGCCGATCGCGACGTCTCAGTTCCAGAATATCGCGAAAACCGCGCGTTGCAATCAAACCGCAGCATACACCTTTGCGCTCCAAAATGGCGTTGGTCGCCACAGTCGTGCCGTGAATGACCAATTCAACATCAGGATAGGAAACCTCAAGCGCATCCAAGCCGGTAATTAAGCCGATGGATGGCTCACGTGGCGTGGTTGAAGCCTTTCCAATCTGTAGACGTTTTTGGTTTTCATCTAGAACAACAATATCCGTGAAAGTGCCGCCAATATCCACACCAACAAGTTTACCCATAAAAGTGTCGCAGGTCCCCGTACAGAGAGCACTCCCCTCCTTCTATAACGCTGTCTTTTTGCTCTTGAAATTTTCTATCTGGCAGGTTAAGTCTTTAGGTATTAAAATATGAATCGCAACTTACTAACCAGACCTCGGTGGCAATTCGCGTTATGATAACATCTAAAGTGTTTACCGTCAAGTATTGAGGGAAAGGCTATTAGGATCATTGAGTTTTAGGTTTTTGACCGATTTCGGAATGATCCGAATCCGTAGGCGGGGCATCTTGCCCCGCCGTAGCCTCGACCAAGACATCGAGCTACCGGAGAAGTATGGTGGATGTTAAAAATAACGCAAGTTGCTAGTACACTGTCAGGCAAGTTTTGTACTTTTGATATTTGTATGGTATGATGATATTGAGTCGTATTGTTTCTGATTCCACTCACAGTCAACCCATGGAGGATACAATGCCAGCATACAAATATCCAGTCACCTTATCCCCCGTTCAACGGAAAGAGCTAAAATCCCTCTGTCAGCGTGGAGAAATCTCAGCGAGAAAGTTAGCACGCGCCCGTATCTTGCTTTTGGCAGACCAAAACCGTCCTCAAGGCGCGATGGCTGACCATCAGATTCATGAAGTCCTCGATGTCAGTCAAGGGACAATTCGCCGTGTGAGAAAAAAGTGTGCCACCGGTGGATTAGAGATGGCGCTTGAGGAGTTATCTCGTAGTGGTAGACCGCTGAAGTTCAATGGCTACCAACGCGCGCAAGTCACCGCCTTAGCTTGCAGCGACCCGCCAGAAGGACATAGCCAGTGGTCTTTGCGCCTGCTAGCAGACCACTTAGTGGAGTTAGATGTCATTGATGATATTTCCCACGAAACGGTGGGGCGCATCTTAAAAAAAACCGATTGAAGCCTCACCTAAAAAAGCAATGGTGTATTGGACAGATAACTCCTGAGTTCTTATGGGAGATGGAAACCATCTTACATCTATATCAACTCCCGTATGACCCGATGTATCCGGTGGTCTGTATCGACGAAAGACCGTGCCAGTTAATTGATGACATCATTGCACCGATACCTATGAAAGCGGATAAACAAAAGCGACAAGATTATCAGTATAAGCGCAACGGCGTGGCAACTCTGTTCATCGCTTTTGAACCCCTAACCGGTCAACGCATCGTAGAGGTGCGTGACCGTCGAACCAAAACCGATTATGCACATTTTTTGAACAAAGTCGCTCAACATTACCCAAACGCAACTCAGATTCGGTTGGTTCAGGATAATCTCAACACCCATAACCCATCATCATTCTATCAAACCTTTGACCCATCAAGAGCGTTTGAATTGACGCAATTGTTTGACATGTGTTACACCCCCAAAAGCGCTTCGTGGTTGAATATGGTTGAGATTGAGTTGTCTGTACTTTCAAGGCAGTGTCTATCTCGGCGAATGGGACAGGTGTCTGAGTTACAACGACAAGTCAACGCTTGGGTGGAAGCACGAAATCGAAAAAAAGCCACTGTCAACTGGCAGTTTACTCTAAATCACGCACGACAGAAATTCAAACCATTTTATCACAACTCACAACCATAATTTATGTGACTGAGTACTAGTACTCAATCACGAAAGGGGCAAAGCCCTGTAGTTCGGCGATTTAAACCGCATGCCCACCAACGCCCGATAAATCGGGCAACTACTGTCAACTGAAGTGCGTAAATCCTAATATGTTATCGTTTGCTTTCAATCAATAATACACAAGCATAATCTTTCTGACTCATATAAGTTTTGCGTATGCACAAGGGGATCGGGGGACCCGACCCCTACGAAGTATTATGGGTTCAATCCATATACACAAGCATAATTTGCCTGACAGTGTACTAGTACTCAGTCACATAAGTTTTGGAATTATTATATATTAGGACTTACGCCGCTGAAGGGTCAAAGCCCTGTAGTTCGGCGATTTATCGCCGCATGACACTATTTCCAACGCCCGATGAATCGGGCAACTACAGGCTAAAGCGCATAAATCCTGTATCTGCTATCGTTTGCTTTCAATCAATATACACAACCATAATTTGCCTGACAAAGTACTAGTTGATAAATCAAGCGTCAAAAACCGAGTTTTGAAGTCCCGATTCTCGGGATGCTCCCCGATAGATCGGGGCAAGCTGAGTCGGCAAAAAACTCGGTTTCCCTTTACGTTATGCACTTTCTTTTTATCTGAGCGATGAAGATTAATTTATTTAATTCGGTAATTTCCGAGCGATGTCCAGTGCGGTTGGAAACCGCACCTACCGGGCCTGGGAAAAACACAGAATTACCGAATTATGTTCTGAAACCTCATCATATTGCCCCGCCGGGACTATACACTACAGGCGGGATACGGTTTGATACACCTAATGTGGGATTCCCAATTGATGCATCCGTCGATGGATAGCTTCCTGTGCCTCGATAAATGGGCGTTCAAGGAATGCTTGATGGTCATTTTCGCCGTGATGGTGCGTTACGGTCCCCGGACGGTGATGTCGGGCAGTATTGCGGATATATGACAACCCGCCTTCGATGAGTGTCAACATATAGTTTGCGGTTTCTGAATCAAACATCCACCACTCACCGCCAACGGCGATATAGACAGGGGAGGTGTGCGCGATGATGCCACGCCCCCAACCGTCGTAATGTGGAACCGCTTGCTCATAGCCGGGACCGCCGCAGCGGGCTGCAATCCACGAGTGTCCATCAACGTTCAACTTTGCTTTCAGATGTAGTGTACGAGCTCCGTTATTCTCCGCTGTTGAGGCGACAACCTTCCCCGCTTGGACGACTTCCAGCGTGTGGATGGGGAATATAGACTCAGCAGACGCTTCGACCTCTACCGTGCCGCCGTTGCCCGGCAGATTGATTGTGCTCCCGATCGGTTGTCCATCAACTGTCATCCGAATGATAGGACCGCCGCTGAGGAAGGTGTTTCCAGCGCGGAGATATTTGCACCAATTGTCGTAGTTGAATTCCTGATCGTCGGGGATGTGGACATAGGTGCGATAAACGCCGACGGGCACGTCGCTGGTCATTTTGTCTGTTCCACCGACCAACGGCAGTTTGTAACCGCAGTTGAGATAACGGTAATACTCGATGTGGCCGTACATCGCTTCGGTCAGGTACTCGACAGCATCCACACGATCGGTAGCGATCAGCGCAGCCGGTTCACCGTTGGGGTTGGGGATATGGGGCAGGACGACGGTGCCGCCCTGTGCATGACAAGCATCCGCCCAATTTGAGAGCGTTATTTCCATGTTTCCGCCGAGTTCTGCTTCGCCCGGACCGTCGGAACACCACGGACTCACCTGTTCTTTCAAGCCGAGCAGTGTAAGATGTCCAAGTAGATGCTGACGATTTTCTTGCGTGGCGTAGACGATGCTACGACCATCGTCGGAAACGGTTGGACGACCAATGAATTCCTCTGTATTGGTGAAGAGGTGTCCCCATTGAGAGAGGAGGAGATTGACAACGTTGAGATCCTCTCCTCGTGCCTCTGTGTGAGCGCCTTGCGTTGAGAGGAAATGGACGTGGGTATCGCCGCTGAAGTATCTTTCGGCGTTCATGTTACACCAACGCTTGAGCCGTAGTGTGAGTTCGCGCTGCCCTGGCTTAATCTCAACCTTCGTTCGCAGCGGTTCGTATTCGTAGCCTCGCGCAACATCAACGATGACTTCGCCGCGTGGCAGCCAGCCTTGGCATGTGCCGTCGGTGTAGGCGTAGGAGATCTGCCCCAACCGGACATCTCCGCCGACATCGATATGCCACGTGCCGTTGTTTGAGTTGACGTGTGCGTGGTGTCCGTGCGGTGCATACGGCACCCCTTTTGGAGAGCGGAAGTGAATGCGGCATGGAATCGGGTGATTGGTTTCATCATCGACCACCGTTGTGTGAACCCAATTTCTGCCTGTGTCCACGAGTTCGACTTTCACCCGTTCGTTTGGTGCGACCTTCCCCTTCTCCTCTAGCTCTCCCCATTTCAGTGCGCCTAATGTTTCGTCGTGGTTCTTGACTGTCACGGTTGCCGACGGAGTGGCTGTCACTTCAACATGGGCGGGGCTGCTGCTGTGATTCTGTGGTTCGCCCCAGCCTTTCCGTTCGTCATCGAGGAATTCGTCCCCCGATTTTTCAGGCAGTGGATAGGGATAGGTTGCCATCCCTCGGTCAACATCTACTTCCATACGGAAAGGTTTCGCGGCGTCCTCCTCCTGTGGCAGGGTAATCATGACATCGCGCATGGCTTTTCGCGGGATTGGGTTTTCATCGAGGTTTCCCAATGTGACGGCGGCGAGAATAAACGCCGGACCTTCCGGTACGATTTGGAGGGATTCAAGGGGTTCGGACGGGTTCGGATTTTCCCATACCCATAGATAGTAGTCCGCGGGTCCCGCTTGCGTCGCTTCGGTTTGGCGGTTACCTGCTGCGCCCCAATCTCCTTCGTATCGTGGGTGGAGTCCGTCTTGCTGGTCTGGCCATGCGAGGAAGGGCAGTTGTCCCCAGCCCGGCGGGACGACGGCGATCTCGAAACGCTCTCGTATCGGCACGCTGACCGTTTCGCCGTTTGCATAGCGGAAGATGTAGTTCGCAACCAAACGTCCGACGGGATCGCCCTCAAAGATTTGGGATTCGAGCAGTCGATGTGCGACGATGATTCGTTTTGGCGTTGCGTTGAGTGGTATGGTAATTGGTTCTGAGTTCACTTCGTTTCCGAAGCCGAGAAAACAGTTGCCGCCCGCAGCGATTTGGAAGGGAAGTCCGTGGAAGGTCTGTTCACCGATTGCGGGGTTGGCGTTGTCGCCGATAATATCTGCACCGACGTTGCAGTGTGATGATAGATTTAGTGGTTGATAGTCTGGCATTGAACTCTCCTTGAGTTTATGTTGGTTCATTATGGTGGAGCTTAGAATTAATGAGACACGCCAAATCCCGACTTGTCGAGGATGCCGATGAATCGGCACCGGTGCGGTTGGAAACCGCACCTACCAGCCCCGATGATTAGTTTACCCCGATTTATCGGGGGGATTGAAACCGAGGGGCGAAAGTGTCTATTTATTTTTGGTATCCACCATAGTTGATTGGTTCATTGGTTCATTGAAACGATTCTCCCTATCCATTACGCTTCTCTCCAATACGACTGGGATTCAAAATCCGGTTTCAACTGGCGGAGCCGTAGACGGGGCAAGATGCCCTGCCTACGGATTCGGATTATTCCGAAATTGGCAAAAAACCTAAAACTATAGTAAATTCATAAAATAAGTGGACACTTTTCCAGTGGATATGCCTGCATAATCGAGGCTAGGAAGCCCCTCCCACAGTGCACAAAGAATTGTAACATTTACTATAAATGCCCCTAAGAATGCACAGGGCTGGATTGTTTATACTGGCTTGCTAAACCGGTGCGGTTAGAAACCGCACCTACCGGATTGGAGTGAATACGGAGCGGTTGGAAACCGAACTCAGCGGGTTGGAGTGAATACGGGGCGGTCCGATAAATTGAGACCAAGGTTGGAAACCGCACCTACCGGTCCCGATAAATCCCCGACGAATCGGGACAGGCGGGATCGAAACCGAGGGGCGAAAATGGTGGAAGCTGTCTACGCTTGCTTTTTCCCTTGAACCTGGGGCATGTAGGCTTCTCTACCCATCTGAGGCTTTTTGTTATCCATCCGCGAACTTTTTGGGAAGAGTCGAAGGCTCCGATCTTCAAGGGGGAGCCTCACCGGTGCGTGTCCGCGTCGGTGTGATTCCCGCAGCGCAATAGCGATTTCTAGCACCTTACGCCCGTTGTCGCCGCTGCCCCGCGGCTCGATGTCCTGCTCAAGGGCATCAATGATGGACTGGACGCTCGCAATGTTTCGGTCGCCGGGCCACCTCCAACCGTCCGCATCGTAGTCCCCACTCATTCTGCCGTAGACGCTGGTTTCGGGAAACACGCCCTCCACCTTTTTGAGTGAAGCCCCCGCCAATGGATCAATATCGCCGTCCGCTTTCCACAAGCTGAGCAAACTATTATTGCTGCGGAATACACCTCGACTGCACGAGACCTCAAATCCACGTCCCCTCGCATCAGGTTCGCGGTGCATGAAGGCTTCAATACCGTTAGTGAAACGCAGATACCCCGCTACACCTTGGTCATGATCGCTCTCTGGGTCGTCGGCTACCCAGCCAATCACCCACGCGACGTCGGCATCTCCTGCGAACAGACGCATCAGGCTAAAAAGCTGACAGCCACCGCCTGACATCTCTGTGCCGCTCCCACCTATGAAGTTGATGCTCTTGACTTCGCCAAGCTCACCGGATTCGATGATTTCAAGGGCTTGCCAGTATTGGGGTAGATTTCGGTCAAGGTCACCGGCACCGAGCTTGATTCCGCGTGATTGGCAGGCTGTCACCATTCGGTCCGCATCGGCAAGGCTCGCGGCGATCGGTTTCTCGCATAGAATGGCCTTTACCCCTGCTTCGGCACATCCAACGACGACTTCTGGGTTTGGTCTGACGGGTAGGATGGGTGCAGCGATATCAATCCGCTCGTTCTCAAGCATCTCACGATAGTCGCTGTATCCTGGAACGCTGTAGTATTTACAGTACAGTTCTAAGTTCTCAGGATCGGTGTCAGCGAATGCAACGACTTCCGTCAAAGGGTTGAGCGCGTATGCCCGCGCGTGCGACCCACCCTTTCTGCCGCAACCGATGACCCCGACTCGATATTTAGCCATTGAAAATTCTCCTTGAACAGCGTGTCGAGATGTGAATCTCGACCTACAAGCGACTGTTGATAATTTACAAATGGAACGGAGATCCCCGTTCTCTACGAAACATGGACGCTTCTACGTCCCGCTGGCTATGGATCGGGTAAGGTGCCCGACCTACGGAGAGGGGATATTGTTGGGTTTCAGGGTTCCCCGTTCAACCCAACCTACGGGCTGTCAAGTGTCAACATGTCTTAGACGTTTACATATCTGCGTATGGGTGCGATGCTGCCGAGCAATCCGAGCAGGACACCGCCGATCAGCATTAGTCCGAGCTGCTCGATCGGGATGAACTGCATATCACTAACTCGCGGCACGAATATGCGATACAGGGTGTAAAAACTGAGTATTCCGATTAAACTTCCGATAAATCCTAGAAACATCCCTTGGGCGATGAGTGGCACACGGATGTACCAATAGGTAGCCCCAACCAACCGCATGACCCGAATCTCTTCACGACGAAAGTAGGCGGTCAACATAATAGAGAAGCAGACGATAATCACCGAAGCGCCACCCATTAACCCGGCTAAACCCATCAGTACGGTTTCTACTTTGCGGATAAACTCGGAGGTATCCTGCTCAGCCGTGACGTCCTCTACCTGAGTAAACGAGTCGAGTTGAGTAACAAGCTGCGACAATTTTTCTGGGGGCAGTAACGTGTCTCTAATATAAATTTCCAACGAGGCGGGGAATGGGTTGCTATCTGCGAACCCATCCGTGAGAATTTTTCCAAATTCACCAAACATCCGCTCACCTTTGGCTAAGGCTTCATCTTTAGAGACATAAATCACTGTGGCAGCCCATTCAATCTTCTCAATTTGGCTGCGAAATTCTCGCCCTTCGGACTCACCGATACTATCTTTAATATAGACAATAATCGCTGGTTTATCTTTAAGATCTTCGATTTGTCCGCGTAGATAGTTGCCAATCAGGATCAGCGCACTTCCGATTGTGACTGTCAAAGTAATAATTATTATACTCAGGAAACTAACAAAACCGCCGTGTCGAATGTTAGAAAATGATTCTTCGAATAAATACCACATAGATAAATTTTAATAGTAATGGTTAAAATGTACAGGACTTACACAAATGCAGCACGCAGCACGAGTTTTTTTTGTTTTTAACCCCCTAAATCCGCTTATCAGGGGGACTTTGGAAAATCAGGGGGACTTATGAACCAGCTGCGTAAGTCCTAATGTAAAAACTGCTCCAAAGTGCAACAGTTTATAAGGAATTTAGCACATTATTGATAATATCAGCGGTCTGGATACCCTCACCCTCGCCTTCAAAATTTAAAATGATACGGTGGCGTAAGGCGGGTAGCGCGACAGACTGTATGTCTTCAAAAGCGACATTGTAGCGGCCATCAAGTAGCGCCTTGATCTTCGCTGTCAACGTAATCGCTTGCAGTCCACGAATGCTTGCGCCCAATTCAACATACTGCTTCGTCATCTCTGGACTGTTAGGGTTGTCTGGATGCGTCGCGCGGATAAGCTGAACGATATAGCGTTCTACATGCTCTGCGATCAAGACACCTCGCACCAATTGGCGCATCGACTGGATTGTCTCCGCATCACTAATCTTCTCGATAGCGGTCTCCGTCTCCGATGTGGTTCGTCGCAAAATTTCGCCAAGCTCATTTTCATCAGGGAAGGCTATCTGGAGCTTGAACAGGAATCGATCCAGTTGTGCCTCTGGCAAGCGATACGTTCCATCCATCTCAATAGGATTCTGGGTCGCCAGCACACAGAATGGCTCTTCGAGCTTATAACTGGTCCGTGCCACGCTCACGGTACGTTCTTGCATCGCCTCTAACAGGGCAGATTGCGTACGGGGTGTTGCCCGATTAATCTCGTCCGCAAGGACAACCTGTGCAAAGATGGGTCCCGGCTGGAACTCAAACTGTTTACGTCCCTGATCATCTTCAACGAGGAGCATAGTCCCGGTGATGTCCGACGGCATCATATCTGGTGTGAATTGAATACGATTGAATGACAAACTGAGTGCTTCACTCAGGGTGTGAATCAACTGTGTTTTGCCTAATCCGGGAACACCTTCAAGGAGTACATGCCCATTGGCAAAGAGGCAGAGCAATACCCCTTCGATTATCTCATCCTGCCCAACGATACGCTTGTGGATCTCTGCCTCCACTCGGTTGAAGTTTTCTTTAAACTGCTGTACTTGAGTTTCTAGGGGCATGATAGAGACCTAGTTTATAGATGAAGATCACCCATTTTCTGTAGTGCCATCTATATATTATAACAGTAACGCGTGAAACGTAATACGTAATAAGTAACCTAAGTTGCTAGTTAGCCTGTATGCCGTCTTTCCGCATTCGCCACTAATTGAAGTAAGGATACACATGTCGCCCCGCTGGGGCTTGGGGATGTAGGAAGTCACTGCTGCTATAAACATGTCGCCCCCGCTGGGGCTAAAAAACGGGGCAAGTCCTCGAACTATACACATTGCGCGCCGCCCGGATAAATCGGGATTCAAAACTGGAGCGCAGGCATTGACCGCATCGCCGTTCTATAGACATATCGCTCCTCCGGAGCGAAAGATAGAATCCCTCAATCTTAACGACAAACCGATGGATGCTCAACACTAGCAACTTGCGTAATGAGTAAGAAAACAGGCAAACTAATGAACTCTTGAACTAACCGACTTAATCTTCTCACTGGCGTTGGGTTCCACAGTGAAGTATTGATTCACCAATTTGCTACCAGCGTGGCGGGGTTTCGACGAACTGATTGTAGTAATCCTCAATGTTGGCTTCAGCAGCATCGCCTTCGTGGATGAGAATACGAAACCGCTGCGTCAAGCGTTCACCGCGAGAGAGCTTGTACTGGTCCAGCAGAGTAAAGTTCGTTAGAAACGTGCCGTAATTCCGCGTAAAAAATGCCGAGGGCGGATTTGATGGATGGTTCATCAATGTAACACCGACTGTTTTACCAGCAACCACCCCACTATAGTCTGTCCAATCGGCAGATTGTTGCATTGCCTCTTCTTCGTTGCGTTGACCATTGGCGTTGAGAATTGTTCCTCCATCTTCCACATCCATCGTATCGGCAACGCGCACACCGAGAAATGCGTGATTATCTTGTGCAAATGTCAGATCCGTTTGACTGGCAATCAGGGTGCTTGTCAAATCAATGATATGCACTTTCTCGTCAAGAATGACCGTGAAGTTACGCTCCTCATCCAACAGGCGGACACCCGTCTTGGTTACCCAACCGTTCTCTGTCATGACGTGAATACCGCCGTCATCAATCTCGTGTTGGCTCTTTTCCAACAGGATGTCACCGAGGTCTGATCGGGTGGGGTTATTGTCGTGGAAGAAGTTAATGCCGTTCACGTCCGCATGACCGATAAAAATCGATTTGTGATGATTATATCGGTAGGCGCAGGTAGATGTCACTTCGCGCCCGCTCGGAGAATAAACAGGATAGAAATCGGGACGCGATTTATACATATCGCCGTATTGAGTGTGACCCCTATTGTAGGCGAGGCAAAACGCTTCTTTGTTATAGAATTTGAAACGTAGTTCTTCTTCGATAATTCTTGGATCGACAGTCATTGGTTCATTCGTACATTGGTGCATTGGTTCATTAATAAACTACTGAACTATAGTAGATCTTAGAATTAATGAGACCCTCCAAACCGATGCGGTTGGAAACCACATCTACCGGATTGGAGTGAAGACGGTGCGGTTAGAAACCGCACCTACCGGGGGAGAAAGCGTTTATTTATTCTTAGGATTCACCATAGATCAGTTTCTGTTACACGATTTCCCAACAGGAATCGCCGATGAAATCTGTGTACGGCTGCAATCTATCCGACATAACTCATTGATGAGGATTTCTCTCCAACACGGGTGGTGCGATTGCTTGGTTTAACGGAGTTGCTGCCGAAGAGCGCTTCAATTTCCGACACGGTTTGAGACGGATATGAGATGTTGTAGCGTGAGTTGCATTGTGCAATGACCTCACCATACTTGGGCGTCAACAGTCGTATGATAAGATCATGGTCACCCTTTTCCTTTGAGCAGATACTCCGCAATGCCTCCAACTTCTCTTGATTAGCCGCATCGTTTTCAGAGATCGTGACTTCAACCGCTGATGTCAATCGATCGATAACCGCATCGATGGGCAAGATATCTTCCGCCAGAATCTGATGGGTGTCCTCCTCTATCTCGTCATCATTCGCGCCATTTCTCCGCCGGTTCTCACCGACATTCCCCCGGATCCAGACCACGGCGTCCTCCTCTATCGCATCGTGAGAGTTCTTGTAGGCGTCTGGGAAAACAACGACATCTGTCGTTCCTTCGAGATCCTCAACCACAAGAATTGCCATCGGCTCGCCCTTCTTCGTCTTGGTGAGACGGACTGAGCTAAGTTGACCGGCGGCATATACCTCTGTCCCGCTTGGAGGCTCCCCAAGCGTTTGCGAGGTGACGGTGGTATAGTATTTCATAATGTCCCCATACTGCTCCAGCGGGTGTCCAGAAAGATAGAAGCCGAGTTGCTCTTTTTCGTTCCGGAGTATATCGGCGTGCGACCACTCTGGCGCATCAACCAGTTCCACCTGTGTCATCGGCATCTCTTCCATTGCACCGAACAGCCCCATCTGTCCCTTGTCTCGGTCTTGCTGCGTACTTTGAGCGACCTTCATAGTCTGCTCAAGGCTTGCCAACTGTTGTGCCCGATGTCCCTCCAGTTCATCAAACGCGCCCGCCATAATCAGGCTTTCAATTGCCCGTTTATTGACCACTTTTGTATCAACCCGTTCGCAGAAGTCTTGTAGTGAATTGAAAGAACCGTCCTGCTCCCGTGCTTCAACAATGGCCTCAAGCGCAATGTCGCTAACATTTTTAACGGCGGAGAGACCGAATCGGATATCGTCCCCAACGACGGTAAAATCTTTGCTACTGCTGCTAATATCGGGCGGGAGGACTTGGATTGGTGTTTCGAGGTGTGCCGCCAACTCGCTACACTCAGCGATGTACTTTCTGATTTTGTCGCTGTCGGCAGATTCTCCGGTCATCATCGACGCCATGAACTCACGGGGATAGTGTGTTTTGAGGTAAGCGGTCTGATAGGAGAGAATCGCATAAGCAACCGTGTGGGATCGGTTAAAGGCGTATCGACCGAAGGGTTCAAGATAATCGAAGACCTTTTCAGCATCTTCCGCTCTAATGTCATTCTTCGCAGCCCCTTCGATGAACTTTTCACGCTGCATTTTGAGGACATCCATTTTCTTCTTACCCATCGCGTCACGCAGGACATCTGCCTCACCGAGGGTGAAGTTAGCCATATCTCGTGCAATCTGCATCACCTGTTCTTGATAGATACACACGCCGTATGTGTTCTTGAGTGCGTCTTCGAGGGTGGGGTGGAGATATTGGACCTTTTCAACTTTAAGCTTTCTACGAATGAAGCTGTCCATCATACCGCTGTCAAGGGGGCCGGGACGGTAGAGCGCGGGAATGGGAATGAAATCCTCAAAGTTGTTCGGTTTAATTTGCATGATGACACGGCGCATCCCCGGCGATGTTTCCAACTGAAAGAGCCCGCCAACGAGACCGTGGCTGATCAGTCCATACGTTTTTTCATCATCGAATGGGATATCTTCAAGCGCCAATTCGACCCCGTGGTTTTCCTTAATCCGTGCAAGGCAGTCGTAGACCTCGCTCAAGGTTCGGAGACCGAGGAAGTCAAATTTGACCATGCCGACATCTTCAAGCATCTTGAGATCGAATTGTGTTGCAATCCGGTCGTGCTTATCCTTGAAGAGGGGGACATAATCGGTCAGTGGTCCATTCGACAGTACGACCCCACACGCATGGATGGAGACATGTCGCTTCATGCCTTCAATAGATTTGGCGACCTCCATCATTTCGTGGTTTTCTGGTGCTTCGGCGACCTCTCGCAGCTGCGGGACATCGTCCAACGCCTCATCGAGTGTCACGCCGGGAATGGTTGGGACAAGCTGCGTCACTCGACGCACATCCTGTACCGGCATATCGAGTGCCCTGCCAACATCGGCGACAGCAGCCTTCGCACCAAACGTGCTGAACGTTGCCACCTGTCCGACACATTCCGCTCCATATTTTTCGGTCAGGTAATCGATAACAACTTTGCGATGCTCATCACCAAAATCGATGTCAATATCGGGCATACTGATTCGATCAAGGTTCAGGAACCGCTCGAACATACAATCATATTCCATTGGCTCAAACGTTGTAACCCCGAGCGCGTAGAGAGCTAAACTTCCGCCTGCCGAGCCACGCGCGTTGAGCGGAAACCCTTGGTTACGGGCAAAATTGACATAATCCCATACAATCAGCAGGTAACCGGCGTACCCCGTTTTCTGGATGATGTCGAGTTCATATTCGAGTCGCTCTTTCATCTCCGTTGAAAGGTCGCCATATTTTTGCTGGAGCGCGTCATAACACAGTTCACGGAGGTATGAATCAGCCGTAAAGCCTTCGGGGACTTCGTATCTCGGCATGATGTGCTCACCGTAATCGAGTTTCAGTTGGCAGCGGCTGGCAATCTCAAGTGTATTTGTAATCGCCTCGGGCGGGAATTCGGCTAGGGCCTTGTGCATCTCATCATTATTTTTGAAATAGAATTGATTCAGAAACTTCATGCGGTCTTCTTCCTTGACCGCACGTTTCATTTGGATACATAGCAGCACATCGTGCATATTGTGGTCGGTGCTATTGAGGTAATGGCAATCATTTGTTCCGACGATCGGCAGGTTGTGTTCTTTGGCAAGTTCAACCATCACTGGGTAGGCGTGCATTTCTTCGGGGATGCCGTGATTTTGGACTTCAACGTACAGATTATCCCTGCCCATGACATCTTGAAGCATCTGGAAATTTTTCACTGCGCCTTCGCGTTGATCGGCGGCAAGGAGTGCGGGAACGTAGCCTTGAATACATCCGGTTAAGGCAATGATCCCTTCGCGGTGCTCGCGCAGAATTTCCATATCGATGCGAGGTCTTGAATAGAAGCCTTCAAGGTAAGCGACCGATCCGAGTTTCATGAGGTTTTTATACCCGGTCGCATCTTCAGCCAGCAGCGTTAGATGGTAGGGACTGCCTTGACTTTTTCCACGCTCATGACGGCTACCGGGAGCGACATACGCCTCACAACCGACAATTGGGTTGACGCCTTTGTCTGTTGCTTTCTTGTAAAAATCCCATGCGCCGAACATGTTTCCGTGATCTGTTAGCGCGACAGCGGGGGCACTGTTTTTATACGCCCACTCAATCATGTCAGCGATTCGACAAGCACCGTCAAGTAAACTGTATTCGCTATGATTGTGTAGATGAACAAATGCAGATTTTGCCATATTGTGTATCCTTCTAATGAGCGATCATGGTGGATCTTAGCATTAATGAGACACTGCAAATCGGCGCAGTTAGAAACAGCGCCTACCGGGGGAGGCGAAAGTGTCTATCTATTTTTGGTATTTACTATAAATAACCTAAGTTGCTAGTTGTCCATTGGGATTGGTAAACGTCAATTTGTGTAGGGAACGCAGATCTGCGTTCCCTACGAAGCCCCTTTTCCAATCTAACGGAAGCGCGAAAGCCAAAAAACGGGTCCCAATCTACATAGGAGTAAGAAACAACATTTGTCATTCCCTACAACTCGTGTGCCATGCACATCGCGCTCCGCTGGAGCGCAGGCATTGACTTTATCGCCATTCTATAGACATATCGCTCCGCTGGAGCGAAGGTTTCTGTCGAATCATCAGGACTTTCGTGTATTCGGCTTGCTGAAAGAACGTGAGTCTGGTAGCAGTTCTGTTTGCTTCTCGCTATTTTCTGCGTAATCAGCTGACTCCGTGATTCAAACAATAATGATGCACACCCCTCACTATAAATAGTTGAACTATAAAAAAATAGGGTGATCGTCAATCTGTCTATGTAGGTTTGCTTCGTGATAATTCAGTAGCAGGCTTTACTGCTAATGGTCGTGGTCAGCGTGTTCATGATCCACGTGCTGATGTCCGTCGTGGTGATGTATGTCATGATGGCTGTGAGTCACATCGCGGCTCAAGAGAAACACAGCCAGCAAACCCACTATGAAAGCCATTGCTCCACTAACCTTGTCAAAAGACAACATTCTTTCTCTTATCGGAAGAACTTCGTGAGAGTGCTCCTCTCCGGAATGCGGAGCATGGGCATGAGACGCATGTCCGCCCTGAAAACACTCGATTACTACATTCAGCAGCGTACCGGCAGCAAAGGCTGTCAGGTATTCGATAAACTCACCTAATCCGCCGGTCAGAATCCGTTCTCCGATAATCGCACCAATGACAGGAGCGATCGATAACGGGAGCAGACGTCCGAGGGTTGCGATAAATGCCAACCGTACGCTGAACTGCAAACGAGATCCGAAGGGGAGGCGGCGTCCAATGGTTGAAATAAGTGAGTTGTCACTGAGAAATGCCAGTGTCAGCACAAAAGCAACCGGCAGACGATGTACTAAAACCACAACAGCGAGTCCGGTTCCAAACGTTTCGCTTTTGCTTGCAATAGCGAGGTTAAATCCATCGGTCAGGGCGTGGATTGATAGCCCAATCACTGTCAAGTCTGCGACCCATCGGTGATTCTGCAGCGGAAATCGTGGGTTGCGATGGCTGAGCCGCTCGATCAGAAAGATGGGTAGAAAACCGGCTGCCATGACAAGGAGACTCACCCACCCAAGATCCCTATAAAGATGGGGTATGAGGTAAAAACCGACCAACCCCACTACGGTACTGGCTGTGAAGCCCGTGAGTATTGAAAAAATGATCGGATTTGAACGTAGCGTGTAAAAGGCGATCACGGCACCGACGAAGACTGAGAGCACCGCTATTGTGAGATAAGTAATAAGCATTGAATCTTAAGCCTGGCACCCCACTTCTGAATGGAGAAGGAAAAATCGTTCCTGTGTATGTAAGAGGGTTTACTTTATTGTAACTTAACTACTGTGCTTTTGTCACCTAAAATCCGAATGAAATATAACCCAAATTGTTAGGTTCTGTGGCCGTTTGGGTATCGAGGTATGAATCTCGACCTAGCACCGATCCGTTGGGGCTATGGGATGGACAAGCTATCCGAACGACGGAGGGGAGTATTGTTGGGTTTCATTATCGTTCAACCCCACCTACGTCCAACTGATTCGGCAAGCGCATCATCATGGACCAAGCTGCAAAATGTAATACATGCTGTTAGTTTGCAGACAGGGATCACAATCTAACAGATCGTGCTACGAAAAGGGACTTCCCAACGAAAAACGTAGTTGCGTTTTACGTTAGCTGCTGATAGGCAGGCGGTGTTGAGCTATTGTGGTAGATTTCAGAATTAATGAGACACTGAAAATTGGAGAGGTGAGCAAACCTCGACTACCGGGGAGGGAAAAATCTGGGCTATCACACCGGAAGCTGTGGTTTCTAACCGCACCGCATAGACGCCGTAGGGTGGGTTCAACCGGCGCAGTTGGAAACAGCGCCTACCAAACATGGGAAGTGAAAGTGTCTATTTATTTTTAGAAGTCACCATAAATGTCAATACGTCCTATGCATCCGCTTTCGCGAGGTTTCGTCGTCTGCGCTGGGAAACGCCCTTTTCGAGTGTATCCTTGGTTACCACTTCGTACAGAATCGCATATTTCCCTTCACGTTTGCGGAGGATGCGCCCCAGGCGTTGGGTATGTTCTCGTGTACTTCCACTGCCGCCGAGTATAATCCCGATGTTTGCTTCCGGAACATTGATTCCTTCATTAAGGACCTTAGACGTGACGATGGCGGGATATTCACCGGCGTTGAAGCGCTCTAGAATCTGTTTGCGTTCTTTGGTTTTGGTTTGATGTGTGATTGCAGGGAGCAGATGACGCATGGAGATGTGATAGGCGAGCCGGTTGCTTCCGGTAAACAGCAGGACCCGATCTTTGCGATGCTGTTTCAATAAGGATTCAAGGAGTTCCAGTTTAGCTTCAGCTTCAAGTGCGATGGTTTTGGATCTGTTCAATGCAAGCATCGCTCGTCGCGCGGCCGTTTCACGCGTGCTGAGTCGGACAAATTTGCCCCACCCGCCGCCGAATAGTTGGATATTTCGACGGCGCAAAAAATCGAGGTAGATTGTCCGTTCTCGCCTATATTCCTCCCGCTCCGCTTGCGTCAACTCAACGTAGAGCCGAACGGTTTCGTACTCGGAGAGGTATTCGCCCTTGAGCGCGTCAATTGACTTTCGATAGACAACTCCCCCGATCAACCCGCGGAGCTTCGCCTCCATTTTGTCCGCCCGTTCATACGTCGCCGTCAAACCGAGCCGTCTCGAAGCGATACTGAGTTCGGGAATATGGCTGTAATTTGGGGAAGGGAGGTGATGCACTTCGTCAAAAATAAGGAATCCGAAGCGGTTCCCATATTCGTTGCTGTAGCGATACGCGCTATCGTAAGTTGTAACGGTGATTTCTTGGAGTTCATGGTATCCGCCGCCCAAAATACCGATTTCGAGGTCGAAAGCGTTGGTGAGCAGATCGTACCATTGGTTGAGCAGATCAATTGTCGGCACGACGATGAGCGTGCTGCGGCCGACGTGTTCGATGGCTTTGAGGGCAAGGAGGGTTTTGCCCGCACCGGTCGGTAAGATAACTGTGCCGAGACAATCTGCATCGATCCATGCCTGTAAACCTTCCCGCTGATAGTGGTGGAGGTCGAAATCGAGTTTGAGCGTTGGCTTGATGGTTCTGTATTTGGGAACGGTTGTCCTGTACTGGACGCCGTTTTCGCGCAACTGCTCGACAGCGATTGGGTAATGCAGTGCGAGGGCACGCCATTTTTCGACACGTGCGTCCCATTGGAAGTGCGTAGGCGGCGTCTCTGCGTTTTCAGCGATAACTGTGCCGTCGTCGTAGCGGAAATAGATTTTCTTTTTTTGGCTCATAATTGTTCAGATCTATCTCCAGTCACATCTTGAGGAACTATATCGTTCGATTTCCGAAACTGACGGATTAGGAGCCATATTCCTATCACTGCTAAAGCGAGTCCCATCAAATCAAGCCAGAGGGGTTGGAATTGAATTGTTCTGAAATCGCTTGTGTAACCCGGTATCTCCAGTGGAATAAGCGCCATAACGGTTAATGGCAACGCATTGGCGAAGGCATGACCAAAAAGACAGGGGAGCATCGAACGCGTCTCTATAAACCACCAAGCAAACAGAATGCCCAACGCGGTAGCACCGATGAATTGCCATGGATTGAGGTGAAGCACAGCGAAAAAAATGGCGGAAGCCAGGATGGCTTTTCGCGCGCTATAGTGGCTCAGAAAGCCGCGTAGTATCAGTCCTCGGACTAATAGTTCTTCGGTCAGAGGGGCAACCACCACAAGAGACAGAATCGAGCCCCAAAGACTTATCTCCGCTTTTACAAGGCTCTTCATATATTCGTCGAACCACACCGGCGGGGGTAGGAAGGTTCGCAGCAAATTATCTGATTCAGAGAATAGGATAGAAATGCCAATAACTGTAAGAGCCATCGGGAAAAGCAGGGGTAGTCGGATCTGCACAAGTGGGCATATCCCTCTGAGCGAAATGTTGGCTTTTTTCAGCCCTCTCGCCAAAATCAGCCCGAAGGCAATAAGGTTAATCAATGCCAAGACAGCGGGGTGATCTGAAAGTGGAAAGCCGAAAAAACTTTCAAGAATCCCTGCGAAGAGACCTAACACAAGCACCAGGAGGGAGAGCGATATCAGGATCCAGACAGATTGGGAAATATTGGGATAATGGTAATTTTGGGGCATGTCAACCGCCGATCTACAGCGTTGATGTTTTACGTTTCACACATTACGTCTTCTGCGTTTTTTCTTCGCAGTAATATAGGTCGATTTTCCAAAATCGACAATGCTTAGGATTGTCGAGCTATGAATCTCGACCTACAGGGACGGCGTTGGGTTTCACTCTGTCCAACCCAATCTACGCATTACCTCGGTCATAATTGGTCGGGTTTATCCCCAGCCCCATCTTCAGGAACCGTATCGCTCGATTTCCGAAACTGACGGATTAGGAGCCATATCCCTAACGATGTCAGTATGACACCAACAAGGTTCCTCCAGAGAGGATACCATATCTCCAAGAGGGGATGAAACCATATCTCCAATGGACTAAGAGCGAAGAACAACGCACCATAGAAGGTATGCCCAAGAAAACAGGGAAGCATCGAGCGCGTCTGTATAAACCACCATGCGAGTAGAATGCCCAATATAATCCCGATGAAGTTCCAAGAATTGAGGTGCATCAATCCAGAAAGCAGGGCAGAAGCAAGGACAGCTTTTCGTGCGCTATAACGACTCAGAAAACCACGTAGTATCAACCCTCGCCCTAACAGTTCTTCAGTCAGGGGACCAACTATCACGAAATCTACACCCATAACCCACATTGGATAAACCACAAGATCATTTGTAGCAACCACAAGATTATAAATAAAATCGGTGTACCATTCTGGGTACCACTCTGCCGGGGACGGGAAGAACGTTTCCCAGGACTCTATTTGAAGCTGTAGGCTAAAGACGCCAATGATTGTGAGAGCCATCGGGAAAAGTAGGGACAATCGTACCGGCACGAGCGGACATATTTCTCTGAATGAGGTGTTAGCGCGTTTAAGCCCTCTCATCAAAATTAGCCCGAAGACAACAACATAAATCAATGATATGACAGCGGGGTGAGCTAAAAGCAGAAAGCCGGTCACACGCGCAAAGCTATACCAGAGAATAAGTAACACCCTCGATAGAATATGGAGTAAAATCAGAATCCAGATAGCCTGGAGAATATTGGGGTAACGCTGATTTTCTGTCATATCAACCTTCGATCGGTCCAGTGTCATCTAATTGAGGGGTGCTCACAACTACTGTCTGAATCAGGATTTTTCAGGATTTAAGGATTTTCAGGATAGAAAACGGAACATGAAACGTGATAGGGTTTCGAGTGTATTTAGCCCCAGAGAGCCGATAGGTTCCTATTTGCCTGAATCGTGGATTAACAGGGCGATGCAGCATCTGAAATCGGACATCGAGGTTAGGAAACCTCCCCCACCGCGGGCAGCAGAACCTTCTCCTGATGTGCGGCTGCATCGAAAGCGATTTATGAACACCGTTCAACTGAATAGCCCTACTGATCGGGGTTTACGTTTTCTGTTTCACTGAAGACTTCCATCCCGGCAGATCCATCGGCGACCTGCCGAATTTGCGTCTCAAAGCCGGGGGGCGAAAGCGCCCATGTAATCCAGAGCGGTGTGTCGCCTGTATTGACAAAGCGGTGTTCGACCTTCGGTGGCAGGTAAATCACTGTTCCCGGTTTCAGGTCTGCCACTTCATCGGCGACATATCCAACGCCTTGTCCACCATATACGAAGATGATCTCCTCCGCGTCGGCGTGGGAGTGCCATGGGATTTCGCTGTGGGGGTCGATTTCCTCTAAGCCCATCGAAAAATGCTCGGTATTCGTTGTCTTGGGTTCAATACAGGTGTACAGTGTGCGCGGTGCTTCGCCTTCAATCCGAACGACTTCTGCATCTTCTTTGTGGAAAAAGTATCGCATCGTATCTTCCTTTCTGTGTATACAGCGTTGATGTTTCACGTTTCGCACATTATGTCTTTTGTGTTTTTCTTTGTAGTGATGTAGGTCGATTGTCCAAAATCGACACGGGGATTGTCGAGATATGAATCTCGACCTACAGGCTACCCACCAGTATTAGGACAGTGTTGGGTTTCACTCTGTTCAACCCAACCTACGTATTACAGGGATTCATTCAATTCATTACGTTTTCTGTGGTTTTTTCTTTGCGGCGGGGAACAGGATGTTATTCAGGATAAGCCGATAGCCCGGTGAGTGTTTATGCAGGTCCAGGTTGGTTGGGACCCTTCCCTCTCCGACGAGGTGGCGATAATCCTCCGGATCATGTCCGCCGAGGAAGGTGAATGTTCCCTTCCCCAACTTGCCGTGAATATATTTGGCGTAGCGGGTTCCTTCGATGTCCCCCATGATTGTGATGGTATCACGGATGGTG
Organism: Candidatus Poribacteria bacterium; assembly: GCA_965207095.1. Lineage (GTDB taxonomy): Bacteria > Poribacteria > WGA-4E > WGA-4E > PCPOR2b > PCPOR2b. Next base: position 77,011 of record OZ242270.1, read on the forward strand.
TTTTTGTTAAACGATGTAGTCTGTCCAAGGAACCCACGCACTTGATTCACATGATTTTGGGTGAGCATCGTAGGGATAGGGTCGTGCTTTGCGGCAAACTCGAACAGGACGAAATCTTCCAGCCCAGAGAGCGGGTTCAGTTCGGGTTTCGGATTATCGATATTTGAAAATTCGTATCGATTCGGGTTGGGGTAGAGGACAAACTTCTCAAAGGCAAAGGTTCTATCGAAATTGAGTTTGGATTGATAGCCCGGCTCTAGCGGGGTACCATCGAGTTCCGGGGCAACGATATCGACGCCTCCCCCGTTTGTCGAGAGCGCGATATCCAACGTTTCTGGCGCGGAACACATGGCGAAAAGAAATCCACCTTTGACGATGTAATCTTGGATTAACTGGGTGATGTATGCCTTATGCTTAGGCACACTATTGAATCCTGCCTCCGCCGCAGCCCCTTCAAAGAGATGTTTACGTTGTTGATACCAGACCTGTCCTTTGTAGGCGCCATAGAATTTTCCGTGCTGCCCTGTAAAATCTTCATGATGGAGATGCAGCCAGTCGTATTGATCTGTGAACAGCACACCGGCTTCGACCTCCTTATCCCAGATGGTATCGTACGGGATCTCTGCGTACTCAAGCGCGATTTTCACGGCATCGTCCCATGGATCCCGGTAGGGGGAATCGTCGGACGGTGCATATACGGCGATCTTGGGCGCCTTTTCCAGCAAGATCTCGTCCATATTATTGTTATCCATCTCGGCTTGGATTGCGCCGTACTCAGCGATGGATATTGGCTGGAAACCGACCCCCATCACTTGCGCTTTTAGTTGGACATCCGGGGAATCGTTCAGGAGAAAGGAGCCGCCGCGATAGTTCAACAGCCACCTTGCCTCATATTCACGAGGGACTTCCAGCGTCCAGTAGGTCAATCCGTAAGCCTTCAGATGGTTCACCTGTGTATTATCCATCGGCACAAGTAACCACTGTGGGTAGACGCTGCTGACGGCTAAAAGGAACAGGAGCAAGGAGAGTAAGGCGAGTTTGTTTGTCAGGTTCATCGATTCTTGTCCGATTTAAGCGCACCACATGTGCAGCCGGATTTGGGGAGTTCTTAGACCTGCTAAGGGATATGAGAGTGTAGCATAGGTTGCCTTAGATCTCAAGGAAAATTCTCCTTGAGTAGGTTCGTCGATGATACCAGATGGGAGAGGATTCCTCTGATACGTGAGGCGTGAGATGTGAAGTGTGGTGTTATATTACGAGTAATAGCGGCGGGTTGTAAGCAGAGAGGGAGGGTGGGAAATAGAGTTAAAAAAATAGATTGGTGGGAAACGAACCGATGAAGTTAATTTCCCCTGAACCCGGATAGACTCTGTGAGGGAATCGATGCTATGGAATTTGGTTGACAGCGTAGTGGAGGATATTCTCGATTAATCTCTTGTTTTTCTCAACGGTGTACCGATTATCGTTGCGCAGGCTTGTGATGATGTACATCCCTTTGCCGTGTTTTCGCACACCGATCAGTAGATCTCCTTCGTTATTGGAGGTCGCGAATACTTGAAAACTGTCGTCCCAATCCGTCCATGTATCGTCGATATACAGATCCCCGGCTCGTATCTCATTCGGTTCAGTGAAGAGCTTCTGTCCTTGTTCGGTTACAGCAAAATCCTGAGTAGGTTTTCGTTCAACACCGTTCATCCTGCCCGCGAGCCAGCCGATTTCAAATGGTTCTTCGCGGTCAGCATCTTGTCCGCTCACGACGACAATCCCGCCGTTTTCGACGAACGCTTTGATTTTCTCCTCAGCAACTTCGTTGAGCCGGTAGCCCTTATAAGCGATTTCGCGATGTCCGAGCCACAAGATATCCACTTTGTCCAAGCCGGGTAAGGAACTATCTTGAGTGCCCTCATGAGCAATCGTGCTGTCACCGACGGTACGGACGGCTCGGATGGCGTTGTATTCGTAACTGACGGTATTGGTCGGCACAGGGATAGGACCATCGGAGGGCATGGCTTTAGTATTTCCCGTCAAGGTCAATATCTTCAAGGCATCTTCCGGGGCACCTACCCATCGCTCGCCTGCGAGGATCGCTCGGATAGCCGCTCGGAATTCCATAGTTGACCCATCGAATGTGCGTGCCATATAGGGGCACAGATGGGTGAATATCCACCAACCGTTAGGGTTGCCGGTGCGGTTTCTATACCACGTGCCGTCAAAATACCCAAGCCCCTCGACGGTGTGTGTCTGCTGATAAAAAACGATGAGGGGCATATCAATTTTGAGAAGGCGGATCATTTGCTGTGGGGAGCTTCCTCGGACATACCATCCGGTAGCGATGTTGAGTTTAATCTGGTCAAGTTTTTTTCCTTTGAGATCCTCTTCGACCTCAATGATAGCGTTCATTCTCTTGGTGTCAATGCTTTTGATTTTTCCAAACACAATGTTGGTGCTGCCGTCAATAATCTCTTGGACGGTAAATTCTCGATAGATAAAGCCTTGAGCATCTGAGGAAAATAGTGAGCTAATAAAAATGACACTTACAATAGATAAGAACCGGCGCATTGGCTGCACTCCTTTTATTCGTTATTGTTACTGTAGTGGATCTTAGAATTACTGAGCCACTCCAAACCGTTGCGGTTGGAAACCGCAACTACCGAGGGGCGAAAGTGTCTATTTATTTTTTGAATTCACCATAGTTTGTTTTGTTACCGCTTTCCCTTTGGCGTTCTTGACGGTGGTGGAAGCCTCCTCTTGATTTGGTGAAAACGTGTAGAATCTTTTTTCAGATTAGATTTTCGGGGCAGTTTGGCTATATGCGATCGGACCGCGTTTATTCTCTCGGTCGTTGGCGGGTGTGTTGAGAATAGCTGTTTGAGTTTGGACGGTCTCCCTTTTTGGAGGTTGAGAAGTTTCTCAAAAAAGGTCGCCATGCCTTCGGGATCGATGCCAGCGTCATACATTTCTTGGACGGCGTACCTATCCGCCTCCCTTTCAGCGTCACGACTGTATTTCATTAGGACACCATTTGCAGCCAGATTGGCGACCATTTGTTTGAGTTCGCTTTGGTTTTCTCCGAGAGCCAGTTCTGCTGCGGCTGTAAGGCCGAGTTGTCGGGTCATCTGTTTCACTCCGTGTTTACCGACCACATGCCCGATTTCATGGCCAATCACGCCTGCTAACTCGGATTCGTTTTCTGCGGCACGGATGAGTCCAATATTCACGTAAAGATATCCGCCGGGCACGGCAAACGCATTGACGACGTCGGTGTTGACAACTTTAAAGTGGTATGCAATGTTCTGTCGTTGGGAATGGTTTGCGAGGTGTTGTCCGAGTTGCGTGATATACGCGGTCACAACTGGATCTGTGTACATCTTCATCTCTTGTTCAATTTGGCGGGAGAATTGTTTTCCAAGCTGAACTTCCTGCGCGTCAGTGAAGATATTAATGTCACTTATCCTCCCAGCGCATCCGAAAAATCCGCTACCGGTCATCAGAATAAGTGTGAACCATAAGGTTAATTGCGTTATCCGACAAGTTCTTTGCACGTTAACCCGCCTCCGTTCCGAGCGTTTTCAACTTTTTAGACCATAGATTCGATAGGAAGGGCGTATTGACATTTTTATGTTGCTAATTCGGCAAACGCTGTAATCATGGGGCAATCTGTCATCTGTCAGTCCCATTTGCTGTGCTTAGGTCAACCGGGCTTCAACATCAGTGGGACGCGCCAGCATCGCCAATGCTCGTGGGTGAAGGTAAGGCGGCGCTGTTGTATTCCCAAATTCGGTCACAATGAGGGTGAGGTCAAAGATATTGGTGGTGCCCTCCCGGTTGAGGTATTTCTCTGTTGTACCAAAGTTTTGAGAAAGAAAAATAAGATCAAAGATATTCAGTACGCGATCTCCATTGACCTCCTCTATGGGTCTGGGAGTGGACGGGTTATTCCCACAGCAACACGGTGCCATGCCCCGTCCCGGTGTTCACTCCCACTGACTCCCACTGGCAAGGGTAGAACCATCTGGACTGAAAGACACGCTTAAGACCCCTCCCACATGCCCGGCAAGCAGGGCAAGTTCCTCACCGGTGTGTGCATCGTATATCCAAATCTCTAGACTACTCGCCATCGCGAGACGTGTGCCATCAGGTGAATAGGTAATATTGCCCGTTATGTGATCTTTACCGAGGCGCGTTTTGGCTCCTTCGGGGAAAACCGATTGTGTCTCACCTTGGGCAGCGGTGCTCAATGCAAATAGAGCGGAAAGCATAAGTAAGGTCACAGTTATTTTCATGTAAAGGGACCTTTTTTAGATGTGTATCTGTAGTCTTTAATACTTCGGGAAGAATTGCAGACTTTCATTGGAAGGGAGGGCGTATTTTGTAATTGTTGGACTTAGGAGGGAAATGCTGATGGATAGATAGGTAATATTAATTTAGTAGTGGATATTAGAATTAATGAGACCCTCCAAATCCCGATGCCGTTCGAGTTCCGTTCCGAGGATCCCGATCGGGAGATGCCGATGAATCGGCACCGGTGCGGTTAGAAACCGCACCTACCGGGGGTGTGCAAATATTAATGGAATGCGGCAGTTCAAAATTCTGTTTTACAGGTAATCATCATCTACAGGCTCAAACAGAACGCTGCAGCTACTACAACGATACCCGCTTTCTGCATTGGATTCGTCGATGAGAAACAGCATACCGCAGCAGATTGGACACGGTTCTTCGATTTCCATCTCTACCTGCTCAAGGATTCCGGTTCTATCTTCAAATTCAACAAGCATTTTTTACCCCTTCTAAGAATCAGTAGCGATTTAGTGTAGGATCTATTTCGATTGCCCACTGATCGATTCCACCGGTTAAGCTTTTCACATTTTGAAAGCCGTTCTGGTATAGGTAGTAAGCGACTTGCATACTCCGCATCCCGTGATGGCAATGGAGGATGATTTCGCTGTTTGGATCGAGTTGCTCAATATGTTGGGGAAGGTCGTTCATCGGGATGAGACTGGCTTCTTCGAGACAAACGATCTGATGTTCTACCGGTTCTCGAACATCAATGAGTTGGATGGGTTCGCCTTGATCGAGTTTTTGCTTCAATTCCTGGACTGAAATTTCGTGTTTCTCCGGCTGGAAAGGTGGAGGTGCTTCGGAAGTATTTGCCATTTTGAATATTTATGCCTCAACTTCGATATGGTAGATTTTAGACTTACTTGGTCACTTCTAATGTACACCCAACCCCCTAAATCCCGCCTCCGATTTTATCCCCGATATCCCCGATGAATCGGGGCAGGCTGGAACGGAACACGCGGGATGTACCACTTATCAGGGGACTTGGGAAACTTCGCGGAGGGCGGAGTTATAGGTAAATGACCACCTATTCCTCTGCTTCACCATAATTACACTGGGAACAGAGGCGGATTTCCTTAGCTATGAAATAGAAACCTTTTTCAACTCAACAGTTTGGAGTACAAAATTGACCTGTAAACGATACTCTCGCAGCAAACGAGTACCTATCAGAATATGATGCTCGGCAACGAAAGTCGCCTCTGCGGGAGCGACTTCGCTGTCAAAGGGAAAATCGACTAAATAAACAGCTTCTCCAATCGTTTGTCCTCCCGCTAAAGCCGAAGTCGCTTGACCAACATAACGGGCATTCAACGAATTTCGTAGAGCTTCAGGCAATTCCAGATCGCCGTTGAAGCCTGTGTCAATAGTGGCTTTCCAATCTTGACTAGCAATTGACAGGGGGATTGTTGGCACACCATCAACTGAAACCGTTCCGCGAATCACCGGCGACCACCCTTGCCAAAATAGGCTTCAGAGCCGACTCGTTGAAAGAAAAGCGGAGAACTCAAGCCCTCGTTGGTCCTTTTCACAACAATATCTCGAATTGAAGCGCCAAACCAAATGCGTTTACTTTTCGGATCGATTCCCACTGTTTGTCCAATTCGATCCGAGAGATCGTGATGCTTTTGGTATTCCGCCCATACTTGTTTGGCTTTGTGTGAATCGGCTGGCTCCCAGTTTGGGCGTTTCATTGTCAAATCTTCCTTTCGTCATTTTCTTTTTCACTACCTAACGACCTACTCGCAGCAGTGGCGTACATCAGCAACCGTTGTTAGGCCGTATTCAAGATGTCTGGTGCTTTGCCACAGAACAACTTGGCGATGGCTCACTGCTATTTCTGAATTGAGTCGAGAAATGATCGAAAGGACATTGTAACCGACGCAATATCCTTGAATTCTGACACATCCCCTTGATCAGCACGCGACACCACGAAGAACGAGTCGAAAACTATTACCGCAAACAGGGTCCCGGAAAATAGTCTTGAACACAGCAAAAATCGGCGAAATGCTGGGCACTTAGGGAGCAGTGACAGCGAGCATGAAATCTGCTTCTCGATCTGGAGGCCCCTTCTGTTCAAGCTGCCAATCATGGAACGGACCATTTGCCTGCCGGTCATATTGAATGGGAAGCACAGTTTTTGGAGGAACGAATCCTTGTTCGACGGCAAGGGCACAAAGCAAATTGAAAATCTCATGGTGCTGAGTTGCGCTAGCGTTTGTTCCAATCAGGGTAGCGAACAGCTAGTGTCTCCTCACCTATTAACCTCTGAGATACACCGAGAGCAGGGACAGATTCCCCTGAGTGTTTCAAAAGAGTAGATGCCTGTCGAATGTCCATCGCTCCAAACGAACTGGATGGCATACCGACCGACAAGTTCAAGGTTAACGGCTTGGGTATCGGGCGGAACTACAATCTGGTTTGGATCTCCCAGTCCTTCGGGACCGAATAGGGAGTGAACATCTTGACCTTGGTGCCTTATGGTCGAACACTCTGCACATGGACACATCCGCCTGAGATATGGGTAGGTGTATTCACTCTCATGCCCATCTTTCCAGACGATCTGCAGACCGTTGTTACCCAACCTTTTAATCGTTTGTGGCTGTTGCTGTCTCATAAGCATCGGGATTAGGAAATCCCTCCCACAGCAATGTGTGTTGGGCTGAGAAAATCCCTCCCACAGGAGGTTAAAAAATACCCAGTTCGTCCTTAGCCTCTTCGGTCATCATTTCTGGCGTCCAACGCGGCGTCCAAACGACATTAATGTTCACTTCCTCAACGCCATCAAGCTGTTGGGTGACATGCTGCGTTCCATTGATAAGCTGTCCACCGGCCGGGCAACCTGGGCTGGTCAGCGTCATCGTGATATTAACGGTTTCTTCTTCGATATCAACGCCGTAAATCAGTCCCATATCAACAATGTTAATACCAACTTCCGGATCAATAATCTCTTTGACAGCCTCAAATACGGTATCTTCTGTTACCATCAGCGTCCTCCATTAATAATCCACACGGACGAGAATCTCATCGCCCTCAACTTTAACTTCGTAGCATTCAACCGGCTCGGTCGCAGGCATACAGAGTGCTGCACCGGTGCAGACGTTGAAGCGAGCGCCGTGTCGTGGGCATTCGATTTCGTCGCCGTCGAGTTCGCCTTCCGCGAGGGGGCCGCCATCGTGGGTGCAGACATCTTCGATAGCGTAAAATTCACCGTTCACATTAAACAGTGCAACGGGTATATCATCGACCTCAACCAGTTTTTTCCCTCCTGATGGTAGCTCACTGACCTTTGCTACCTGGCAAAACTCGCTCATTTAGCTTCCTCGTCTTCCTCTCCGGGCCAGCCTTTGAGTCCGTAAGCTCCGGCTTTTAGCACCTTCAGAGCCAACAATCCACATTTCAGACGCACGGGACCTAAAGGGATACCGAGCATATCCAAAATATCATCTTTGCTCATTTTTTTGATATCATCCAGATGCTGACCTTTAATCTCTTCCGTCAACATTGAAGCGGCCGCTTGACTGATGGTGCAGCCGTGCCCACAGAACCGTAGGTCGGTTATCACACCGTCCTCAACCTGAAGATCCATACGAATCTGATCTCCGCACAGGGGATTGTCTTCCTCATAAGAAATGTCAGGGTTCTCAAGCGTCCCATAATTACTTGGGTTTTCGTAATGATCAAGAATGTCTTCTTCGTAGATGTTCATCTTTTTCTCCGCGTCAGGATACGTTGGACTTTCAGTAATCCTTCACACAGGCTATCAACTTCGTCAAGTTTGTTATAGAGGTAAAAACTTGCGCGGACCGTAGCAATAACTCCGAATTTCTGCATGAGTGGCTGTGCACAGTGGTGCCCGGCTCGGACTGCGACACCAACGGTATCTAAGACGCCTGCTATGTCGTGTGGATGGATACCCTCCAAGTTAAATGTGATTGCTCCTGTTTTTTGTAGGGGTTTGGGACCGTAGATGGTCAACCCCTCAATGTCACCGAGTTTCTGATGTGCATATTCGAGTAACTCATTTTCATGTGCGAAAATTGCTTGTAGTCCAGTTTTGTCGAGATAGTCCACGGCAGCCCCCAGCCCAATTGCCTCCGAGATGGCTGGTGTTCCTGCTTCAAATTTGGCTGGTACATCGGCGTAGGTCGAGTTTTCGCGCTGGACAGAGCGGATCATTGAACCGCCGCCCAGAAATGGTGGCATCTCCTCTAAGAGGTCTAACTTGCCGTACAGCACACCTATGCCGGTGGGACCACACATTTTGTGACCTGAAAAAGCGAGAAAATCGCAATCCAATGCTTGGACATCCACGTCAAAATGCGGCACGCTCTGTGCGCCATCAATCAGCACTTTTGCACCGACAGCGTGGGCAGCAGCAGTAAGTTCTTGGACGGGGTTGATAGTACCGAGGACGTTGGAGACGTGCGTCATTGCAACAATCTTGGTGCGCTCCGTCAACACCTCGTCTAAACCATCAAGCTGCAACACCCCATCGTCGGTAATTTCAATAAACCGCAGCTTCGCCCCGGTGCGCTGGGATAGCAACTGCCACGGCAGGAGATTGCTGTGATGTTCCATTACCGTGACAAGGATTTCATCGTTCTCACGGAGATTGGCACTGCCCCAGCTATAGGCAACTAAGTTGATCGATTCGGTGGTGTTTCGTGTAAAGACGATTTGGCTGGACCGCTGGGCGTTGATGAACCGCGCTATCCGCTGTCGCGCCTCCTCATACTTGGCGGTCGCTTCCTCAGAAATACGGTAAATGCCTCGATGGATATTTGAGTTGTAGGTCCGATAATACGCTTCCATCGCCTCAATCACACAGTCTGGAGTCTGGGAGGTCGCAGCACTATCCAGATAGATCAACGGCCGATCATCGTCCTGTTTTAGAATGGAAAAATCGTTTTGGATAGCTTCGACATCAAGCGTATTGAGTGGATTGTTCATAGGTTGAGCGTACATCGGGCTTCCAATTCAAATCAGGATTTAAGGATTCAAGGATTAGCAAGATTATATCGTTGAATTCTGATATTCGCTCATGTTAAGACGGTGCAACAGAAACCGAGTTTTCGTAGGGGTTGGGTAACCCAACCCCTACTACGGGCGGGGGAACCCCGCCCCTACGATTTATCTTCGTACTTTGCACCTTCTTCTTACATGAGCCTCACATTTTAGGCATAGCTAATTTATTTTGAAAAGAGGTTGCTTGCCCAGTTGGTCAATTTGCCGCCTGAGAACGAGACATCGACTGTCTCACCGTGATCTTCACATGCGGCATCTGTCGGGACACCAGCATCGGCATCACTCTGTTGGACGTAGCCTTTTGCGATAAGGTATGCTTCCACCTCGTCGCCGCTGACATCAGCGATAATTTCGCCGTTGACTTCGATTGTCGGCTGAAGTGGCTGGCCACTCTTCTCGACCATTTCACGATAGTTATCTGCGTCGTTAATAATGTCGCGATCGTCGTATTCCAGACCATATTTTTCAAAGATCGCTCGGACACCATTGCTCCATCCGCAAACAGGTTTCATATAAGCGGTAATTTTTGGCTGACTCATTATTGGGTTCCTTTCAATTTTGAAAAGTGTGAAAAGTAAAACGTGAAACGTGAAAACTACAGTAAACGCGATGTGATTTTCGCACGGTTACATCGCCAATTTGTGATCGATCGCCTGCTGAAGCTGCGTCCGAACCGATTCTAACGAAATCCGTTGCATCACCGGTTCAAAAAAGCCGTCAACAATTAACCGTTCTGCTGCGTCGTGGGACAAACCACGACTCATAAGGTAAAACACCTGATCTTTATCGATGGGGCCTGCCGTCGCACCGTGGGTACAACGGATGCCTTCACTGGCTAAGATTTCGAGTCCGGGTAGGGGATCTGCGCGGGCATGGTCACTTAACATCAGATTATCGTTCTTCTGATAAGCATCGGTATGTTGACCACCGGGGTGGACATGGATCATCCCTGCCCATACACTCCGCGAGCGATCCTTGAGGACAGTCCGATAGAGCAGATCGCTGGTTGTGTGGGGTGCTTTGTGGTCTTGATAGGTATGGATATCAAGATGCTGACGTGCGTGCGTAAAGGTCAGCCCGAGCATCTCAACATGACTTCCCGACGCTTCAAGCACGGACTCTTGGTTAAGTTTGCTCACGCGACTTCCCAATGCGCTCGACACCCAACGCAACTGTGCATCTCTCCCGATAAGCGCTCGTTGTGTCGAAAAATTCCACGTTCGGAGATTCCACCTCTGAACCCCGACATAATTCACGTGCGCATTGTCTGCGACAAGAATTTCGACCGCACCGCAGTGCAATCCGGGCGTATCCGTGTCCCCCGAAAGGTGTTCCTCCAACACGGTGACTTGGCTACCTTCATCGGCAACAATCAGCGTGTGTGACAGGTCTGTTCGTCCGGCTTCGGATAGTGCGACAAACACGCGCAACGGGACTTCAAGGACGACACCTTTGGGAACATGCAGCAGGTAGCCGCCCTGCCAGAACGCGCCGTGGAGTGCATCGAACTTATTCCAATCGACTGGAACGGCTTTGGTCATAAAGTGGGACTCGACCAGTTCGGGCCGTTCCTTCAGCGCGGTATTCATATCCGCGAAATAGACCCCTTTGCGTTCAAGGTCTTCCGCCAGTGCAACATTGTGGACGATACCGTCTTGTTGAACTATCCGTCCCGGTTCTCCATTCAACGACGCCAATCGATCTCTCAATGTATCGGGCAGTGGAGCGTGTTCGGCGGATTCGGAAGGCGAAAGTGAAATCGGATGATACCGATTCAACTTGAAGGGACGTAGGTCTGTGCGACGCCAATAGTCTTGCACGTGCATATCCGTCGTCCGCTTCCACGTATCCTCATTGGGTGTCTTGGGAATTGGCAGGCGATCGTAAACGTCATAGGCTGCCAATCGCCGATCGCGCATCCAACGGGGTTCGTCTTGCGTTTTGGATATATGCTCTACAAATTCTCGTGAAAAATCCCCCGCTTGAACTTCAAAAGGGGGATTGTGGTTTAACTCTGAAGGCAATTCGTTCTCCATCCTTCCAACAATATTGTAATTCAAGTCCAACGCTATACATGTCGCCCCGCTGGGGCTTAGGTGCATGGTTTTTTGGCTTTTCTATACACATATCGCCCCGCTGGGGCTTAACGGAGTAGGCACGATAGGAATCAGCATCGTTTTGAGACACTCCAAACCGGTGCGGTTGGAAACCGCACCTACCGGGCCTGGGCGAAAATATAGAATTACCGAAGTATTTTCTGAAACCTCATACAGATTATGCTACAAAAGGAAACTTGCCGAGGAAAAACTAAGTTGGGTTTCGCTCCATCTGTTTATAAGCAGATGTTATTGAACGACCAAGTTGCTATCGTACTTGATAGGGATTTATTTTTAACCGCTCAACCCAACCTACGCGCTGTAGTTTATCAACTAGGCAACTTGCGTTATCCGACCGAACCTTCCATCTGAAGTTGAATCAACCGGTTCATTTCGACTGCGTACTCCATCGGGAGTTCCTTTACGAGCGGTTCAATGAATCCGTTGACAATCATGGTCGAGGCTTCCTCTTCGGACAGCCCGCGACTCATCAGATAAAAGAGCTGCTCCTCACCGATCTTGCTGACACGCGCTTCGTGACCGACATTTACGTCGTCTGCGTCAATTTGGATAACCGGATAGGTATCGGACCGCGAGTCTTCATCAAGAATCAAGGCATCACATTCGACGTTGGACTTACACCCTTTCGCACCGTTGAGCACTTTGAGCTCGCCACGGTAGCTGGAACGTCCCCCGTCCTTGCTAATCGACTTGGAGGTGATCCGTGAACTGGTGTTCGGCGCACAGTGAATGACTTTGCCGCCGGCATCCTGATGCTGTCCTTTGGTGGCAAATGCGATTGAGAGGATTTCTCCGTGGGCACCGGGTTCCATCATGTAGATGCTTGGGTACTTCATCGTGAGTTTTGATCCCAAGTTACCGTCGATCCATTCCATGTGGGCATCTTCGTAAGCCGTTGCTCGCTTGGTTACGAGATTATATACGTTATTCGCCCAGTTTTGGATGGTGGTGTAGCGCACCCGCGATCCCTTCTTGCAGATGATCTCGACGACGGCACTGTGGAGCGATTCACTGGAAAAGGTCGGCGCTGTGCAGCCTTCGACGTAATGGACTTCTGCGCCTTCATCGGCAATAATCAACGTCCGTTCAAACTGCCCCATATTTTCGCTGTTGATGCGAAAGTACGCCTGCAGCGGGTAATCGACCTTTACGCCGGGCGGGACATAGATGAAAGAACCTCCTGACCAGACTGCTGAGTTGAGTGCGGCAAGTTTATTATCCGCTGAGGGAATCACTGTGCCGAAATACTCTTTGACCAGATCCGGATATTCACGGATAGCTGTATCGGTATCGACAAAGATAACGCCAATCTTCTCCAACTCTTCTTCGATGTTGTGATAGACAACTTCTGAATCGTATTGGGCACCAACGCCGGCGAGGAATTTTCGTTCCGCTTCCGGGATGCCGAGTCGATCAAAGGTTTTCTTGATGTCGTCGGGGACATCGTCCCAACTTCGCTCGACCCGGTCAGAGGCCTTGACATAGTAGTAGATGTCGTCGTAGTTGAGATCAGAGAGGTCGCCGCCCCATTTCAGATCGGGCTTCTGTTTAAAGATGTCATAGGCTTTCAGCCGGTACTGGCGCATCCAATCCGGCTCCTCCTTGACATCACACATCTCGTTGATGACCTCAGTATCCAAGCCCTTCCGCGACTTGAAAACAGGCTTAACATCATCATGGAAGCCGTATTTGTATTCGTCGCTTACGCCGATGTCTACCGTTTCATTCGGCTTTTCTTGTTCTGCCATTTTCCGTATTTCCTTTCCGCTTTCGGTGAATCTGTTTTGTTCAGGACTGACGCAAATTTAGCACGCAACGCGAGAGCTTCTATTTTTAACCCCCTAAATCCCCCTTATCAGGGGGACTTATGATCTAACTGCGCAGGTCCTACTGTTTTTTTACGCTCTTAGAGAGGGCAATGTATCTTCAACTTCAGGCTCAACAACAGTCTCTGTGAGACCGTGTGCTTCACGAATTGGATCGTACCCTTTCTCCTCGAGCAGTTCGGCGAGCTCCCACCCTCCGGATTCGACTACCCTTCCGTCCAGCAGAATGTGTATAAACTGCGGACGGATGTAGTTGAGCAGGCGCGGATAGTGGGTAATAATAAGCACACCCAAGTTCGGACCGATCAACTGATTGACGCTTTCGCCAACGATACGGACAGCGTCAATATCCAATCCGGAATCGGTTTCGTCGAGGATGGCAATCTTGGGGTCAAGCATCGCTAGCTGCAGGACTTCGGCTCTTTTCTTCTCGCCGCCGGAGAACCCGTCGTTAAGGTAGCGTCGTGCGAACGATTCATCAACGCCCAACTGCTTCATCTTTGCCCGCAGTTCGCGTCGAAATTCTCGCATTGGGATAAGTTCGGTTGTGTCTGACCCGTTTGAATCTTCAGACCGCACGGCACTCACTGCCATACGGAGGAAGTTCGCCATGCTGACACCGGGGATTGCGGTTGGATATTGAAACGCGAGGAAAAGTCCTAACTTTGCGCGTTCATTCGGTTCCAGTTCAAGGATATCCACTCCGCCAATAGAGATTTCCCCAGAGTCAATAGTATAGAACGGATTCCCCATCAGTGCGTTGGCGAGGGTACTTTTACCAGATCCATTCGGACCCATAAGTGCGTGGATTTCGCCCTGTCTGACACTCAGGTTTAAGCCTTTGATGATAGGTTGTTCTTCCACGCTGACATGTAAATCTTTGATGACTAATTCGGTACTCATTAATTCTTGTTTGACTCCTTAGTTCGTTGGTTCATTAGTTCATTGGTCATTGGTTCATTATAGTGGATTTTAGAATTCATGAAACACTCCAAACCGGTGCGGTTGAAAACCGCACCTACCAGGGGCAAAAGTGTCTATTTATTTTTTGAATTCACCATAGTTCCACGCTTAGGATACACATATCGCCCCGTTGGGGCTAAGTGAACCGCCGAACCAATGATTTTTACGTTTCACGTTATCAACAGCTGCAAACTAGCACCATTGGCTAGATATTGTATTGTGTGCTGCTCCGATAAGACCGGGTGTCGAGATGTGAATCCCGACCTACAAACTCCTTATTCAGTCTGGTTATCTTCAGGGCAATTATATACCCAATCGTACAAAAAGGCGTCAGCATCAATACCAGCCATCCAACCGTCAGTAAAACCACGTTGATATTCAAGGGGTTCATCCTGAATTTTCTGCTGCTCTGCACCGGGCAGTTTTGATGGTATGTAAAAACTGTAACCGATCATTCCAGCAAAGATCCCTTCGGTGGAATTGGATGAAGCCCGCAAGCCATCTTTATATCCCAACTTGTAGTTTTCTGTCGTGCCTTTAGGATACAACATCGCCGCGCATCCTGATAGGAATACAACGGTTAAGAGACAAAAGAGTACACTCCAATTTCTTCGCATTGTTGATCTCCTTTAATCTTGTGCAATGCCTAGGGCGTCTTTACATTATTGCCTGGTTGCGATGAAACGTCAATAGCAGCTAGCGCCTTGCGTTAATGTTATGTAATGTGCAATGTCTCTAACCACCAATCATAGACATGTTTCGTTTCGGTTTGACGAAGTTCACGGCGTTGATTTGGTGTCCCGCTTCTTTCTGCTTCACTGCTTCAACAATCAGATCTCCGATAGTTTCGTCGAGAGCTCCGGCACGTAGCGGTGTCAACAGATCGGTTTCCGTAATAGAAAACAGACAGGTCCGCAATTGACCGTCGGCGGTGAGACGGATCCGATTACATTTTTCACAAAACGGTTCGGTCACGGAAGAGATAAATCCAACGTCCCCTTTACCGTCATCGAACCGATAAAGCTTTGCGGGATCATGTTTTGCATCGCCGTCCATGTCCACTGGATTCAGGGGATAAATCTCATCAATTCTATTGATGATTTCCTTACCCGGAACAAACATATTCCGTCCCCAGATGTCGTCTGCATCTAAGGGCATGAATTCAATGAACCGGAGTTGGTAAGCGTTGTCACGGGCAAACTTTGCGAGATCAACGATCTCATCGTCGGTGAACCCCTTCATTGCCACCGCATTCACTTTGATTGGATCAAACCCACAACGTTGTGCTTCTTGCAGCCCCTCTAATACTTTTGAAAGCACCTTACGGCGCGTCATCTGCTCAAATTTAGCTTCATCCAGCGTATCAAGACTGACATTTATTCGGCGAAGTCCGGCATCGTAAAGATCTTTTGCCTGCTTGATTAAGCCGATGCCGTTTGTGGTTAAGCTGATGTCTTTCAGTCCTTTAATTTCTCCCAACCGCTTGATTAGCTCTGGAACACCCCGTCGGACTAACGGTTCGCCGCCTGTAAGTCGAATTTTACTAATCCCCAAATCGACGAAGATACGCGCAAGATGAACAATTTCATCAAATGTCATAATAGCGTCATCTTCCATGAACTGCATGTCTTCCGGCATACAGTATATGCAGCGGAAGTTGCACTGGTCGGTCACGGAGATGCGCAGGTTCGTATGTTCACGATTGAAGGTATCAATGAGTCGTGTGTTCGTCATTTTATGGGTGGGCACACAGGGTTAATTAGTTAGGTTTAAGTTTGATTCCGGGCGTTAATAATAACACACGCGACGCAGTTTTGCAAATGTTTTTATAGGTTTTTTATGTAAAATACCATAAAAAAGTTAAAACGTGCAACGTGATGCGTTGAGAATCATTTGTTCATTGGACAATCCTTAACAAACCTAGTACAATATTATATAGATAGTCAGCTGTTCATAACAGGAGGAGTCAAATGCCATGAAAGTATTAGATTATTCAGAGGAAAATCTAAAAACACTTGATCACAAATCATGGGACCAAGATATAGTCAACTTGAATGGTCACAAACGAATCTTCACAGCATACATCGCCAAGGAAGGAAGCTGGTGGATCGGTTGGGTACAAGGAGTCGCAGGAGTTAATTGCATGGAAAGGACCAAGAAGAAACTTCTAGATTACCTCGAATTACCCGAAATGCTTGAGTTAAACCCAGACGTTTATATTGACGACGACCCCGAACCGCACTTCCGACCCGTAACAATTGAGCTATGAAACTAAGAGACCTGAAGCGACACCTAACAGAGTACCAATGCTACTTTGTTAGGGAAGGAGGCAACCATACAATATGGAGTAGTCCACACTCTAACGTTTATGCCAAAGTCCCTAGACACAGAAACATTGCTAAAGGAACAGTCCATAAGATTTGTAAAGAGCTAAATATTCCCAAACCTAAATCACTGACATAAACCAAGCCTCTCACGCATAAGGTTTCACGCTTCATTCATAGAATCCCGATAAAATTGGGGTTGAAGTGTGTAACTCCCATTAGCATTGAGTTTAATCTCCGATGTCCTTTATCATCTCAATGAGATCTGCATAAACGAGGTTGCCATCGTCATCTTTCATGCTGTACCATTCGGGCACGCGTCCTACTTCTTGATAGCCGATTTTCTGATACAGGCTAATCGCAGCCTCATTCAGATGCCAGACATGCAGGTAGATTCGTCGCAAGCCGAATTTTCGACCTTCTTCTTCCAGGCGCAGCATCATTTCCTTTCCGAGTCCACGCCGGCGACACCTACCGATGATTTTTATCCCCAGTGTTCCCATCCGATGTGCGGTGTCGAGTTGTAGGCTTCCCTCTCCGACGATCGCCCCATCTATTTCTATTAGGAGATGTGAACGTTTTCCGGTTTCCAGATCGACAAGGATCCCACTCAACCTTTCACAGCCCTTGGCGAAGCTGGTCTCTGCGTGATACGCCATGACCTTCTCTTGATGCAGGATATTACACATCTCGACGTAGGCGGGCACATCTTGCCATCGGGGGTAGCGGAAGATAACCGTTTCACCGTTGTTTTGGATTGTCTTAATGATCTGACCTTCTTTCATCCGAAAGGCTCCATTCCCCAAACGGGCTGAAAATCGTAGAGGATTACGTGTTATGCTCGCTCATGTTAGGTAGGGGCAGGTCCCCGATAGATCGGGATTAAGAAACTTGTGCCTGCCCGAAGGCAATCGTATCCAAAAGCAAGTCAGGGCAACCACAAGGGGTGCCCCTACAGACTGTAGGTAGAGTTTCCATACTCGACAATTCACAAAAAAGAACCAAAGTCATTAAGATAACGGGAGCTGCACCTGACGCCCCGCTGGGGCTTGGGGATAGGGTGATATGGCATTACTATATATACCTTGCGCCTCGCTGGGGCTAGCGATCGGGCAAGATGCCCGACCTACAGTTATGATGTTCATAGTAGATTTTAGAATTATTTAGACACTCCCAATACACAGATAACCCCCTAAATCCCGCCCCCGATTTTATCCCCGATAAATCCCCGATGAATCGGGACAGGCGCGCCTCCGACAAGCCAAGAGCAGGTCCCGACTCGTCGGGATCCACGGTTCCGTAAGCGTCGGGACGACGCAACGGAATCGGGACAGGCGGGCTGTGCGTAAGTCCTAATATAATTGAGAGGTGCTCATAAATAGGTTAGAACTCACACAGTTGAGCGTTTGAAGTGGTGTGTTCCATGACTGATAGCATGATGCCCGATAAATCGGGCAACCACAGAAATCTTAAGCTGCTGCAGGGAACGCAGATCTGCGTTCCCTACATAGGGGTTGGTCCTGCCAAGGCATCGGGCGAGGAGACCTCGCCCCTACGGTTGCGAAGTTGATTTTGTCTGAATCGAGCGATGATATGCATTGAGTAATGAGCAGCTCTCATATAATTACTTATAGACCTTTGATGCACAGACAACCCCCTAAATCCCCCTTATCAGGGGGACTTATGAACCACGTTCGTAATTCCTATAGAATTCACTATAGTTTAATCGTCCACATCGCCGAAGTTCTTGATGCTGGCGGGTAGTTTGCCGTCGGGCAGATAGAATTCGTTTTCGACTTTCACAGGCACCGGCTGATGGGTACGCATCGATTCAATTGCCTTTTCAAAGATGAGTGTCGGTATACAGGCTTCCCAGGCATCCATCGGGCTTGGACCGCCCCCAAGGCAGAGTTTGGCAAACATACCCATTTCTTCGTTGAAGCCGTTATGGTATTCGTTATGCTCGATGCCGGGCTCGTCGGTTCCTTGGAATGTAAGGTTTCCGAAGCGAACTGTTGCGGCACTTACGGAGCCAGCCAAGACTTCGGCGTAATGCTTGGGGAGCGCGCCTCCACTGCCGACAGTGCTGAAAACAGAGGTCCCAATCCCGCCGTTGGCGAAGCGGATGATGATTGTGCTGGTGTTTGTGGGTTGACCGTCGTAACCCATGGCAAGAATCTCTACTGGCTGTGAACGCATGACGTGCCAAATCCAGTAGAGATTGTAGCCGGAGTTGTCGAGGATACCGTCGCGACCGTATGGACCTTCGGGGTCGTTCGGTTTTTCGTAAGAGACGCGGCAGGTGAAGAGGGTGTAGTATGGCTGAGGGATGACCTCGCGCAGTCGTTTGGTTACCGGCGAATGTTTGAACCACCACCCACTCATCAGTTTCACACCTGATTCGTGTACAGCCTTCTGGACCCGTCGTGCCTCGTCCAGCGTCATGGCGAGCGGCTTCTCGGCGAAGATATGCTTGCCCGCAGCACAGGCTTTGATAGCGATGTCCGCATGGGTGTCGTGGGTGGAACAGATTAGCACGGCATCTATGTTGGGATCAGAAAGGATACGGTCGAGGTCGGTTGTGTAGTAGTCCGCGTTCCCCTCTTCAGCACGCACGCGCGCCCCGACCCGTCGTCCGTTCCTACTTACGCCTTCTTCGATGACATCCATTGTAGCGACAAGATGTATCTCCGGCGTTTTCAGGATGTTCGGTATATGGGCACCGCTGATCCCGCCACAACCGATGATTGCAACGTTCAACTGCTTCGCCATGGTTTCCTCCTTATCCGCCGGCTTCCACCTGTTCAATCATTGGTCTGATTTTGGCAAAGTTGATCCGCATTGCGTCCGCGCCGGAACCGGTCGGTGGCTTAAAATGGGTGGCAACGGCGAAGACTACATCGCAGCGATGGTCACGCAGATTTCGCAGCACCGTTGGGTAGTCAACATCACCTTCACCAAGCGGACAATACTCAAAATTGTTTTTCAGTCCATCAAGGACTTCGAGATCTTTCACATGGAGCGAATGGAGGTAGGGGCGCACATTAATAAAGCCCGCAGTCGCTGAATCCGATTCGCCAGCGGTATGGTTGTCGGATGGGTGCCACATAATTTTAAGCCGCTTGGAACCGACTCGCTCAATCAGTTCCCGACAGTGGCCGGTTGTGTTGGTATAGTGCCAAGGGAGGTTGCCAAGCACAACGTCAATATCGTGCTGTTCTGCCTGCGCTGCCACGAGTGAAAAGGCTTTGACCAGTTTTTCCATATCAACGTCAGCGATGACGCCGCCGCGGGTTAACCAGCGCATGGGCCAGGTCGGCTTCTGAGCGGAGTATTCGCCGGGCCACGCGAACGTGTACGATAGCACCGAACTCACGCCAAGCCGGTTGGCCACACCCATTGTCTGGATTAGGTGATTAAAATCAGCCTGAAATTCTGCGTGGTCTTGTAGCGTTTCCAATTCTAGATCTTCGAGATGCAGTTTGCTGAAGGAACCCGCGGCACCGATCATGAAGAGTTCGACCCCGTGTTGGGCTGCCCGTTCGCCCATTTCATCGACAGCAGCATCGGTTATCTCACCATCGATTGCCCAGTCTAGGAAGCCAAACCAGCCATACTTTGCGCCGAGCTCCTCTGCGAGGGCAAGTGCCTCGACGTAAGGTAAACCTGTCATCTGAAGGTCCATTCCAACTTTGAAGCGATAATCAGTCATCGGTTGTTGTCTCCTATCTTGAGGCATAGCCCTCAATGCTGAAGAGGTATCCATAAAAACTTCCCGAATAGAAACAGGATAACCGATTTTGCGGTATTGGGCAAGGAATTTCGTTTGGATTGGTAGAGCCATGTATGGCAGATTTTGGAACCACTTCGATTTCGGTGCACAGACAACCATCCCCCTTTCAGGGGGATAGATGCCCTAAGAACGGAATGCACATGTCGCCCCGCTGGGGCTATTGGTCGGGAGTGTCTATTTATTTTTATGATTCAGTAAGGACAACCGATTTTGTGGTATTGGGCAAGGAATTTCGTTTGGATTGGTAGAGCCAGGTATGGTAGATTTTGGAACCACTTCGATATTCTCAATGCACAGACAACCCCCTAAATCCCCCTTATCAGGGGGACTTACATAGATGCCCTAAGAACGGAATGCACATGTCGCCCCGCTGGGGCTTGGGGGTTTGGAGATTCCGCCGGGCTATAAACATGTCGCCCCGCTGGGGCTATGTTGATTCATTGGTTCATTGAGCTGATGTCCTTCTAGAATTGCGCTTCGCCCCGAAAAATTCGGGTTCGAGAACTTAATCTTCAGGGAAGAAGAAATTTTCTGCGGTTTTTCGGAGGATCTGCGCTTTGTCTGCGTCAGAGAGGAAATCCAGTCTATCCCGGATTAGGGCGATGCTATCCCCATAGGTGTGGTCGACGACTTGGAAAGGACAGTCGCTTGCCCACATCAGTCGATCAGCACCGAAGGCGTCAAAGACGCGGCGAATGAGCGGTGCAAGGTCATCGTAGGGTGGCACTTTTTCGCCGAGTGCGTAGAATGCGGAGACCTTCACCATCACGTTGGGGTGTTTCGCCATCGCACAGAGTTGGTCGATATGTTCATCACAGACCGGTTGGTCCGCGCCGATTCGGGAGAGATGATCTATGATGACGGGGGTTTCTGGGAAACGGTCGCACTGTTCGCTGAGCGCGGGCAAGGCGTTTGGATTGATTAGGGGACAGATGGCGAGGTTGTGGGCTGCGCCGCCGGCAAACATCCGCTCGAATCCGGGTCCGTCTAACCAATTTTCGATGGCCGTATCCGTCGGATAGATACGGAATCCACGGATTCCCTTCTCGGCAAGCTGTAGCATCGTTTCATCCGGTCTTTCCGTCTCCCAATCAACGATGGCAATCCCTGAAAAAACGCCCGGATATTCTTCCATCACATCGAGCATGTAGCTGTTATCGAACTGGTAGTAGCTCATCTGGATCAGCACGATTCGATTAACGCCTGACGGTTCGGCATGGGCGAGGAGTTCATCCGGGTAGAAGGTTTTGGGGTTCATGTCGCTTTCCTGATGCGGAGGACTAAGCGGGTAGCGATCAAATTGGTCTGTCCAGACGTGTACGTGTGCGTCAATGTATTCCATATCTCTCCTCCTTTGTGGAACTGATAAAGTTTATTAGTACATTGGTTCATTAGTTCATTGCTATACACATCATGCAAAACAACATAACAATATCAGAACCCAATCAACGGGTATTGGGTTCAGTCTCTACATAGTTGGGTTTCACTCCATCTATCCACAAATGAAAGTTGTTAAACAACAGGATCTTTATTGTGGCTGATAGGGTTTCGTTCTTAAACCTTCAACCCAACCTATACCACGGATGATACTACACACATGTCGCCCCGCTGGGGCTAGGGATGCGGTATCCCGTTTTCACGTCTTCCAGCAACTCTTTAGTATCTGTGAAGGGCAACCACAAGGGTTGCCCCTACAGGCTATCGGTCATAATTCGTTGGGACGAGGGTGAGGAAACGTCGACCCCCGATAAATCCCCGATGAATCGTCCGATAGAGAGCAGGCTCTGTTCCGAGAGCAAGCGGGATTCAAAACTGGGGCTAAAGACGCGGTATCCCATTTTCACGTTTTCCAGCAACTTTTTAGTGCCTATGCAGGGCAACCACAAGGGTTGCCCCTACAGGTTATCGGTCATAATTCGTTGGGACGACAGCGCGAGGTTCTTTTATTTTTAACCCCCTAAATCCCACTAATCAGGTGGAAGCGAGGGAGCGAGTGTGTGAGGAAGCGGGGAAGCGTGTAAAAACTCGTCCCCTCACCTCCTCGCCGCCTCTGGTTCTCAGGGAGACTTATGAACCAACTGCGTAAGTCCTATGAACGAAAGAATAACCGATTGGGCGGGTTTGGACAAGGGATTTCGGTTGGGAATTTCCATGTGTGTAGCGTTATAACGCAACTGGCAACTTGGGCTAATATAGGGAGATTTTTAACATAAAAAAGCCCGACGATTTGGCGCCGGGCATAGAAGCTTAATGCAAAACCACATCATACCACCAAAAGAAGAATACCTTTTCTTAGAAACTTCAGATCGGAAACCCCGAACATTAAAGCAAAACCCCATGAGGCGCTCCTGATCTCATCATCATTTAAGAACATCAGTGACAAAGACAATTCTTATTTCGTTTTGATTGCCGGCAGCATCCTGGACATCAATTTCAATAAAGTAGGTTGACGCGTCCAAGAGCCTTTGTCCTGCAACCCGAGTCAGCGTTGCTGTTTGTCCAGCTACACTCGCAATCCAATTAAGTGCAACCCCAGAACCATCAATCAACTTAATACTTCCTGTGACAGGCTCATCAAAATCATACTTCATACCGTTTGCATTTATCAGACCGGGATCGACTTTAATTTCTCCATTTGCTACCGTACCACTAATAATTTGCGGTGGTGTTCTGTCCGGTTCCTCTACCGCATAAGGACCAATCGCTTTAGAACCGGTGGAGCCGTCTTGGTTTGTCCACTCAATATTAAGGAATACAGATCCTGCCACTAAAGTAGGAAACGCCCTCCAGCTATTTCCAAATCCCGTTGCGGGGAATCGATTTACCGTCGCCGCGATGATACTCTGATCAAAAGTCAGTACAAGCCGTGGATTTGGCAAAATTGTAGTACCGGGCCGCGGAGTAACCTGAACATCTGTTGCAGGAGGCGGTTCTTCCCTAACAGGTGGAGGAGAAGGCACATTGGGCGGAGGAGGATCAGTAGGAGGAGGCGTCGGTTGAGGCCGAGAAACAGGCGCAACACAATCGTCACATAAGATTTGTGACGGATTACCGACATCATACAAAGGAAAATCAAAATCCTGTGGTATATGATGCCCTCCGTATGTATCGGTAGGTAAACCTTTTCGAAGTTTCTCAACATTAACTACCAACCCCTCACCCACAATGGATTGCATAGGTAAAGCAACAATTTCAATAGCACCGGCGTATATGGTATTAACAAATGCCTCTGAGGTAGGTTTAAACTTGGGAATCAATACCCAAACGTCAACGCTCTGATTATTAGCACTTGGAATACTTATTTGGATTACCACGTCTTTCACCGGAGCAGGGTTTGCGTCAAGTCGCCACGTAATTTTCTCTCCCCTTACCGCAGGGCTCTCTTCTATCTTCTCACCTTCTATTTTTTTAATAGTGATAGTCGGCATACGGTACTCTTCAGTTTCAGTATCGTCGGGTCTAACATCATCATCATCAAAAATACTCCCCTCACAACCTAACAAACAAAGAGGAATCAAAAACCATAATAGTAACCGCATAATCACCTCCTAATGTCCATATCTTCACACGTTAAGCTAAACCTAATATTGTCGCACGAAAAAAGCTGGCGGGCGGATGAATCCATCAGGACCACGGACCCTCTTGTTTGGTAGTGGAGAGCAGGGGAGGCTCCACCAGATGAATTGTAATTTGAGAAGCCGATATTGCTTCTACACCTAATCGGCATGGTTACAAGCGTAGCAAGTGGGCACCTGCAGGTTTTGAATTTCTGGGTTGCTATTTTATCAAGCTTAGGTAGAGATTGCAAGAGAAATGAAGAAAACTGATATACTATTTTTATCACAAGAAAGATACGAGAAAGAAACCTATATTCACGCAGTCTGAACCTCCAATCCTTGATTTTTGCTTGACATTTTGCAGTGGATACCCTAATGTTAGATTTGAGTAAAGTGCGGATTTGAGAGAAAGAATCGAGCAGTGATTCTGAAGAGGGGATTTGAGTGTGACGAGTATAAGTTCAGAGGTTGCCATTTGTGGTGCGGGGATGGCTGGGATTGCGGCGGCGTATCACTTGGCGGTGCGGGGTGGAGTCAAGGATATCGTCCTTGTTGATGAGAGGGAACCGCTGACGCTTACGAGCAATAAAGGGACGGAAGCGTATCGAAACTGGTGGCCCGGTCCCGGCGATACGATGGTGCGTTTCGTGAACCGTTCGATTAATCTGTTGGAAGAGTTAGCGCGAGCGACGGATAACTGCTTTCAGATGAACCGACGCGGTTATGTCTTCCTAACAGCAAATGAGCGTCAGATCCCCATTATGCAGGATGCGGCTGCTGAAACTTCTGCCCTCGGTGCTGGACCGATTCGGGAGCATCCGGGTTCTGCCCCTTACATACCCTCACCGTCCGAAGGCTTTGAGGACCTCCCCACTGGCGTAGATCTGTTACTTTCTCCGAATCTCGTCCGGAAACAGTTTCCGTTTGTAACGGAAGATGCGGTAGCGGCGTTGCATGTCCGCCGCGCAGGTTGGCTAGACTCGCAGAAATTGGGTAAATGGCTGTTAGCGGAGGCACAACGCGCCGGTGTGCGTCTTATCCGTGATCGGGTAAGGGGTGCAACTGTCACTGACAATCGTGTTTCACAGGTTCACCTTCAGTCAGGTGATAGTATCAATACAAATACCTTCGTCATCGCTGCGGGACCGTATGTCAAAGAGGTTGGTGCAATGCTGGGCGTGGACATTCCCGTTTTCAATGAGCTGCACGGCAAGATTGCCCTTCGAGATGAACTGGGAATTGTGCCGACAGACACACCGCTGCTGTTTTGGAGCGATCCGATTAACCTACCTTGGACCGACGCAGAGCGCGAAAAGTTGGCTGCGGATGACGAAACCCGTTGGTTGCTCGACGAATTTCCCGCCGGCGTTCACTTCCGGTCACGCATGGACGGCGCTACCCATGTGCTTCTTGCCATCTGGACGTATGATATTGAACCTTGCCCGCCTGTTTTGCCTCCCAAGTTCGATCCGGATTATCCCGAAATCCTGATACGGGGCCTTGCCCGGATGATTCCCGGTTTGTCAGCGTATTTTGGTCACGGAAGCCGAGCGTACGCCGATGGTGGATACTACTGCAAGACGCAGGAAAATCGACCGTTGATTGGTCCTCTGCCGGTTGATGGTGCGTATGTAATTGGGGGACTGTCAGGTTACGGGATTATGGCGTCTCAGGCGGCGGGCGATTTATTGGCGGCTCATATTACCGGCGGTGAACTCCCGGAATACGCGCCTGCGTTCCTTTTGTCGCGTTATGAAGATCCAACCTACCAAACGTTGTTAGAAGACTGGGATGTGACATCGGGGCAATTATAGAACCAACAGTGCTAGCTTACAACTGTTGCGCCCTCTAATCAAAAATCGAGAGTGAAACGTGATGCGTGAAACGTGAAAAGCATTTTTCATGAATTAACTTCTGAATTCTTGAACGAACCGGAAACGACACTTCATAAACTCGCACTAAAGATTATAGAGGGGATTTATAGTGGATCTTAGAATTAATGAGACATGCCAAACCGGGGCGGTTAGGAAAACGAAACTACCGTTCTACCGTTTGGTAGGCGCTGTTTCTAACTGCGCCTATTCGGTGCGGTTGAAAACCGCACCTACCGGTGGACGAAAGTGTTTATTTATTTCTTGTATTCACTATATTAAGAGCCTGTTTTAAAAGAAACGGTCATCTTTAGAAAGTCGTTCACATGTCGCCCCGCTGGGGCTTAGGGTGTTTGTTTGTCCTGTATTCTATAAACATGTCGCCCCGCTGGGGCTAAGAATCTGTTTTAAGCGTACGTCAAACGGTCATCTTTTGCCATTCTAGTGGTACAATCAACCGATTTTGAGAGTATTTACCCGTAAACTGACAACTTTCAGAGATTCTTTAGATTTTTCAAACAGGTTCTAAGGATATGGGTAAATCGGCTATGGAGCGAGGTCAAAAACTTGTATAGAACGAGGTTTCTATGGATTTTAATGGAAAAGTCAAAGAGATTAACTCCCTATTGGAGCAGCACAACACATTTCGCGGAGACTGTCTGAATCTTATCGCCTCCGAAAATGTTCCGAGTCCGTTGGTGGAGGGATTGCTTGTCGAAGATTTGGATCAGCGTTACGGGAACTACAGCGGCATTGATCTACAGGCACGGCTTTACCAAGGGAACCGGTTCATCGTCCAGATCGAGGAGTTGGCACATGAACTGGCAAAACAACTCTTCGGCGCGGCGTATGTCGATCTCCGCCCGCTTTCGGGGAACATCGCGGGCATCGCAACCACCTTTGGGCTGGCAAGCCCCGGCGATATTGCATTAGAGGTTCATAACGGGCACCAATATGCACAAAAGTTAGCCTCCTCACCGTTAAAGGTGTCGCTCGAATCGATTGAGATCCCGTGGGACGGTGTTCGGTCTAACATTGATCTGAATCAGACGGTCACGCTTATCGAGAAGCATCGTCCCAAATTAGTGTTGATTGGGTCGGGGGTGTTTCTTTTTCCGCAGCCTGCCCGCGAACTTAAGGAGGCGATGAACCGATATAGTCCCGATTCATATCTGATCTACGACGCCGCCCATGTGATGGGGCTTATTGCTGGCGGACGGTTTCAGTCACCATTGGCGGAAGGCGCGGATGTGCTTATTTCTAGCACGCACAAAACGCTCGCTGGACCGCAGGGTGGGATAGTCTTGACGAACGACAGGTCGCTTGCGGAACGGATTGGTCCTGCGGTTGCGCCGCTACTTGAGAGCAACCATCATTTGGGTCGTTTGCCGGCGTTGGCAGGGACATTTCTGGAGTGGCTGGCTTGCGGTGTGGAACATGCGGACGCAATCATCAGCAACGCAAAAGCGTTGGGGCAGGCGTTGCACCAACGGGGGATTCGTCTCCTCGGGCAGGATCTTGGCTTCACGGAATCGCACACATTGATTCCGATCGTTGACGAATTCGGCGAGAGCAAGGCGATGGCAGACCAGCTTGAGGTGTGTAACATCATCGCCGGTGGAGCGAGTGTGCCGCCGGAGTTGGGGGAGCACGGCTTACGGATTGGGGTGCAAGAGGTGACCCGACGCGGTATGACGGCGGCGGATGTGCCGGAGGTCGCGGATTGTATCGTCGATGCGTTGAGGGGGGATGACCTCGAAGGGGTTAAGCGTCGGGTGGCAGCGTTGGCGGGGCGATTTAATGGGATGCGGTTTACACTGGAGGGGATCTGATACGATTTCTTTGAAAAAATTCTAAAATCCTACCTGTGCCTCTGATATAACAAGTCATCAATACCTGATACAATTTTTTCTAATGCGTCAGCTATCTGTTGGTCGATTTCCCTATCCGAACCTGTTACTAGAGTCCTTAGTCTATTAAGCTCAGCGTTGATGGATTCTTCGTCTCTTTGCTCTTGAAAGATCTTAAAGCTAATTACCCCAAAACCTGGGCAGCTGCGAAAGAAATTCAGCCAATGTTCTGCAGCTATGCCGCAGAGGGACTCTTTTTTGGCTATGTCCAAATAGCTATCCATTATTCCTGTTCGTGCAAATCTACCAAAATTATTGCCCCCATCGTATACAGGTTTATCGGTAATTTTGTCACTTTTCTGAGGATAAGGTGAGATACTTTCAGCAATTACTATCTCTGTTCGCGAGCGAGTCTGTCGAATTCCTGTTCGTGCAAATCTACCAAAATTATTGCCCCCATCGTATACAGGTTTATCGGTAATTTTGTCACTTTTCTGAGGATAAGGTGAGATACTTTCAGCAATTACTATCTCTGTTCGCGAGCGAGTCTGTCGAATGTACTGCCAGTGATAATTTCGGTATTCTGCTGCATACTTTGCTAATTCTACATAAGGTGCAAATATCTTGGGATATCCTGAAATCACGTTATTCAGTGCCCACGGAATCACTACTATCAAATCTTGATTGGCACACGCGTCAGGTGTTACTTGAAATCTAAAACTTGGCTCTCCTTCCTTTGCTAGTAAGTACCAACTTTTCAGCTCAATACCCAAGAGAATCTCTTCGTTAAGTGCACCTGCTTCGCTTGCGTCTCTTTTTAATAAAACATCTGGAAAAGTTTGTGGTTGTCTGACAAACCTATAAAACGTATATTTTTCATCAGGATCCCAAACTTCTCTCATTCGGTTCAGTGTCGAAACCACCTGATCTTCTATAGTTGCGCCGAATGCTGCATTCAGAGTGAAAATATCCGTAGCTAGCATCCCCTCTATCGAAGTCTCTGATCTGAAGTAGGTTGGTAGTGCGAACAGTGCTTCTCGCACCCTTCGATATACTTCATACCCAAACCAACTTTCGTCAGGAGGATTTCTTTCAGGTTCCGATTCAAACAGATCTGCCATGATTATATAAACTCTAACTCCTGATAAATGTCGTAATTTTTGAGCCTTTCAACCGCCTGCTTAAAGTATTCATCATTGATTTCAGCAGCATAGCATTTGCGTTTAAATTCATGTGAAGATATAGCAGCCGAACATAGCCCGCCGAAAGGTTCCCAAATTACATCATCAATATCGCTGCTCGATCGTATACATAAACTAATGAGTTTCAACGGCTTTTGATTATTATGTATGGACTTATATTCTTTTTTTAGACGTTCACTCCCTCGTACCGCTGGCTCTCGCCAAACGTTTGTGATCCCGTTTTCACAGTAAAATTTACTTCTTAACTTCGTCCATTCCTTGCCTGCAATGGGTTTTTGACCATCTAGTGAAAAATAGGGTTTTCCATCTTCATTTCCGTATCTGTTAGCATATTCCACAATCTTTTCAAATGCTTCAGGCGGTGGGTAGTACCAAAGATGGTCTCTTGTAAAATACTTCCTTGTCGCTGCATTTCTTACGCCACAAGCCTCATTTGTTTTATAGAAGGGAAGTCCAGTTCGCTCCCATTCGTAGCGAAGCCATTGCTGCATATCCATCTGGATGCCATCTGCGTTGAAAAAGGCTTTCTTGGTATATTGCACACACACTTCGGTCACGACGGGAAATTTTCTGAGCGTTTTACTGTTTGAATTACCGGCGATGTGTGCTATTCCTTTATCCCATATATGACAATTTCTGTATTCCCAACCGTGCTCTACTAAAGTAGGGTGAACGTTCGCCCAACCTATTTCGGTATTCCAGAACCAGAGAGTCGTCATAGGTGTCGAATATTCACTCCACTTCTCTATGTGTGGTTTATACCATTCGCGCAAACATTCTGAGGTTGGCGGGTCCCCACGGTAACCGCCCACGCCATAAGGGCCGTCGGAAATAATTACAACCGGAGATTCCCATTTCGAGTATAAATTGAGAGAATCCCCAGCATGTATAATGACTCCATCTCGTTTGTAAGATTGCATCATCAAATCCTCTACTTATCCAGCATTTCACTTGCACAAAAAAGTTCAAACGAATGGTATTACATTTCATATATTTAATCACATTTGTGATAAGCCGGTTACAATCATAACATCCAACATAAACTCAGTCAAGCGCAGAAAGTAGGAAAAGATAAGAGAAAACACCTATATGCACAAACTCTCTTGAGCGCAGCGCAAAGATAGGGTATACTTGAGTCAACCCAACCAAACTGGCATAATGGAGGAATCCTCTTTATGGCTTCAACGGACAGCAAAATCCGTATCGGCATCTATGGATGCGGGTCTTGGGCGAATAGCACCCACATCCCGAATCTGCTGAAACTCGATGGCGTTGAAATTGTCGCGATCTGTGATAGTAGTCCACAGTCGCTTAAATCAACGGCTGAAGCGTTCACTATCTCCAGAACCTACGCCGACGGACACGAGATGCTGGATAACGGAGATATGGACGCGCTTTACTCCGTCGTCCCGGCGTATGCACGCACGGATGTCGAAGCGACTGCTGCAACAAAAGGGATTCATATCTTCAGCGAGAAACCGCAGGCATTGACGATGGAGGTTGCACACAGAATTGACGATGCGATTCGGGATGCTGGCGTGATCAGCACTGTTTGCTTCCGTGAACGGTATCGGCCAATTTTTCAGGAGGCGCGTAAGCGGTTGGAAGGGCAGAAAATTGTCCACGTCCGGTTCCAGAGTGTCAGTGGACTCCCTGCCACCCCAACAGGAACGCAGAAGGACTCTTGGTGGTCTGATATGGACAAATCGGGCGGGCAGGCGTTGGATTGGGGTGTCCACGCGACCGACTACTCACGTTTTATGACAGGGTTGAACGTTGATCGGGCGCAAGCGTTCTATTGCCAGCGACCGTCGTATCACAACCCGCTGACCTCCTCTTTCAACTACTGTTTTTCTAACGGAGCGACGATGACGTTGACCTTTGTTTCCGCGGCTCCAAGCTTTCGGGTGGAACCGTGGTTCACAGTTTTCTACGAAGGGGGACATTTGGCGGTCTACGGATATGACTCGATCGAGGTCGATGGTGAAATGGTTTATCAAGCGGAGGCGTTCGATCCATGGTATGAGCAGGACCGTGTTTTCATTGAAGCTGTGCGGACTAACGATTCGAGCCTTTTGCTGAACGACTATCACGATGGGCTTTTTTCTTTAGCCCCGGTGCTCGCAGGTTGGGAGTCTGCGCGTCAGAATGGGGAATGCATCCATGTTCCGTCGTTTATGGAGAAAAGGTAAGGAGAAGGTGCAAAGCATCCGCGAATTAACACGAATCTATGCAAATTAAAAAAAGAGTAAAGGCGGGCAACCGCAAGGGTTGGCCGTACGCGCCCCTCAAAACCTGAAATGTTCGGGCGGGGAAACCCCGCCTCTACGATCGTACTGTTGTACGATTTTCCAAGGTAATTTTAAATTAAAGATAAGCGAGACAATCCATCATGAGAAAACTTGACAGATCATTATCTTTTTTGTCCAAGATACATGCAGCGTTTATGGGGTAACGGCAAACGGCAAAACCCTTCTGATTGACTGTGGGACATCTCCGGCAACAACTTGAGACCAATGGTGTTCAGGCGGTCGATCAGGTGCTATTGACGCATTTTCATCGGGACACCTGTTCCGCTGCATCCCACTGGCAAAGGGGCGGCGCACAAATTGTTCTTCCGTTTGCGGAGAAGCGTTTCTTCGAGGAAACAGACATCCTCAAAGCGTCCTACGATATCTATGATAATTACACCTCCTACTATCCCTGCTTTGGTCCTTTAGAAGATCTTGCGCCGGACCGGTACGCTTACGACTACGAGAGCGTATCGTGGGAGGGGATTCGTTTCGATGTGATTCCGCTGCCGGGGCATACCTTTGGCTCGGTCGGCTATCTTTTCGAGTTAGATGGACAGCGGATACTTGCCTGCGGGGACCTGATGTCAGGTAGCGGGAAAATTCGGGACTACTATTGGAGTCAGTGGAACTACATGGACTTCCAAGGGCATATCAATCATCTGGAGAGTTTGAAGACCGCTGCGGGGCTTGGCGTCGATCTGGTTCTGCCGGGGCATGGCGAGCCGTTTGAACCGACCAAGGATTCGTTTGCCGCATTACAAGCGGCGTTGGGGGAACTGTATGAACTGTTCCATGCGCAGCCATACGAACAGTATCGCCCCGAATTTCGTCAAATTACGCAACATGTCTACGAGATCACGAACTCTGCGGCGAACACCTATATTGTCCGGGACGATACGGGATACGCGCTTTTTATCGACTGTGGTTATACCTCCAACGCACCCATCAGTGCCAATCCGCACCGTTATATTGACCATTTGTCGCCTTATCTCGAAACGGAGTTGGGGATTCATACCGTCGAATGGTTTCTACCAACCCATTATCACGACGACCACCTCGCCGGTTACCCGATGTTGCAAGCGCGTTACGGGACGCGGGTGGTGTCGTCCCCTGAACTCAAGGATCTCCTAGAACACCCAGAAAATTACGATATGCCTTGTGCGGTGCCTCACGGCATGAAGGTTGATCACGTTGTTGAACGGGGAGAGGCTTTCGAGTGGCGCGGGATTGATTTTTTTGTAGAACAGCATCCGGGACAAACTCTTTACCACCATCTTATTTGGTTCACGGTGGATGGGAAGAAATTCCTGAGCGTCGGGGATAATATCTCTGGGATGTCATTTAGGGAACAGCGGGATTTTATTCACTCCTTTATCCCGAAGAATCGGACCCCTGTTTCGAGTTACCGCGATATGCCCCAACAGATTCTCAATGCCGATCCAGATTATCTTTTTACCGGTCATGGTGGTTGTATTTCCTTTGATCGGGCAAAAGCGGAGCGGTGGGTTGGTTGGATGGACCGGTGGACGGATCTCTTTACGCAGATCCTCGATCAACCGCACCCGAATATGGGGATGGACCCGCATTGGGTGGAGTTCTATCCGTACAAGATTCGTATCGATCCCGGATCGACGGTGACGTTCAACGTTAATATCACCAATCATGAAGCAGAAGCGCGAGAATGTAGTCTTCGCTTCCGTTCGGTTGACGGTGTACAGTTTTCTCCGAGGACAATAGACCTCCAAGCGCCTGGCGGCACCAATACCACCTGTCAGGTGGAGGCAACCTTCCCGATGCAGTTCACCACCCACGCACTTCCGATTGTGGCGGATGTTACATGGAATGGGGTACATCTGGGTGAGATAGCCGAGGCTGTCGCTTATTGGTAAAATCGACCCACAATAGGGCAACCACAAGTTTCTTAATCCCGATTTATCGGGGTGGTTGCCCCTAGTAGCAAGGAATGGTTATTGAACCATACAAGGAACCGTGCTATGACGCTCCCACAGATCAATCCAGCGCAACATAAACAACTATTCCTCGACGATCATGCGATTGCGAGTAGGTCCAATGTGAACCGGACGTTGCATCAACCTGAGAAACATGGGCCTGTCTTGAAGGCTGATCGTTCTCGTGAGCAGATGTACGTCCAGAGCGGAAACGCGCCGCAATGGAACTCAGAAAAGGAGATCTGGGAATGGTGGTATGACGCGCACTATGCCATTCCGCCCGGGCAGGCGGCAGGCACAGAAAGCAGCCGTAAGCATTACGCGACATCAACGGATGGGATCCATTGGGAAACACCTTCGCTGGGACTGTATCAACGGAATGGATCGAAGGACAATAACATCGCCTACGATTCTAAGCTAGAGTTTCTGACCCGTCGAGGTGTTTACAACCCGCCGGAAATTACTGAGCAACACCTGTATCATGTGATTCGCGACGAACGCGATGATGATCCGCAGCGTCGCTATAAAGGGCTTTTCAGCGATATGCGGAATATGGGACGTTTGCCCGGCGTTTCGCCGGACGGTTTTCGTTGGACCTTACTGGATGTGCCTCCGATCCCCAGCGAAGACACCTCAAACTTCATCTATGACGAAATTAGTCATCAGTATGTCGCCACCGTGAAACAGCGCACGGTATGGGGACGGTCTCTTTGGGTATCGACGAGCGATGACTTTCTGAACTGGACGGAGCCGAAATTGGCTTTGCACACCGACGCAATTGATAAAGAAAATCGTAGGCGTCGCATCGAGGAGGTTGTCGAAAATCCGGCATATCTCACACCACCTGTCCTTGAAGATACAGATTATATCGCTCAGTTGTACATGATGCCGCTGATGCCTTATGAGGGGATGTACATCGGTTTTCCGTTACTGTTTAATCCCGCGGGTCCCGATCTCCCCCAGATGAACCATTGTGGTATCAACCAGGTGGAATTGGCGGTGTCTCGCGATCTGTATAGTTGGGAACGTGTGGCAGATCGGTCGGTATTTATCGGGGTAGAGCCGTGGGACGAAGTGAATTACGGCACCACTCAGGTCGCTGTGTGCAGCCGTCCGATTGTGCACGAGAATCGAGAGATATGGATTTATCACAATGCCCATCGCTTCCGTGGTCACCACAGCATCTACAGCGAAGCGTACGCCGAATTTTTTAACGATGCAGGTGCAATCTATCTGGCGAGGCTGCGACTCGATGGATTCGTTTCTCTGGACGCCGAAATGGAGGGAACGGTCGTTACAAAGCAGTTCACACTAAACGGAGCGGATCTGTACCTCAATGCAGATATTTCAGGGGGTGAACTTCGTGCCGAAATCCTAGATGCAGAGACGATGCAGCCCCTTCCCGGTCTATCCGAAGGCGAGAGTCTTCCCCTCAACGGAGATCATCTCCGCGGTAAATTGAGATGGAAGAATTCGCCTCGTTTAATCAGCGAAAAGGCGGTGTGTATCCGCTTCGTATTGCGGCGAGCGAAACTGTATGCGTTCTGGTTGGAATAACGCAAGTTATTAGTTGGATATTTAGGGAAATTCCGTTAGAGTCAAGCGAGTTGCACATATCGCGCCGCTGGGGGCTATATTGGTCAATCTGTTCAGCGTTATCCCCGTGGCACGCTGCCGTGAAAAGACCGGGATTCAAAATTGCATTTAACTCCCTGGATCCCCTTATCAGGGGGACTTTACGAGGAAATGCGTAAGCCCTATTGGATTAGAATTAAGGGAGCGGTTCAATCTCCCGTGTTTGACCAGTCCGATAGGATAACTGCGGCAGCGTTATGCCCCGGTGCCCCGGTTACTTCACCGCCGGGGTGTGTGCCCGCACCGCAGAGGTAGAGATTGGTGATAGGTGTGCGGTAATGCGCCCAACCGGAAAAGGGACGCTGGGCAAGATATTGGCTGGCGATGATATCGAGGTGTCGGATATTTCCGTCCGTGAGACCGACCCGTCGTTCCAAGTCAATGGGGGTGAACAGCGACCAGTCCACAATAATATCGCGCAGATTCGGCGCGTAGGTAGAGACCGTATCGATTAAGTCCTCACCGACCTCCTGCCGACGCTCATCCCACGTTCCCTCCCGTAGATGGACAGGGGCGTAGAGTACCCAGATTGACATGACATGGTGTCCCGGCGGTGCCATCGTTGGATCGTAGACAGACGGGATCTGTACCTCCATCACAGGCGCTCTTGATGGATCGCCACGCTTGGCATCCTCCCAACTCTGCTCATAGTATTCGATGGAAGGACAGATCTTGATTTCTGATAGGTAGCGCGGATCGAAGTCCCCATTGAAGTACGCAGAGAAGTCAGGCAAATCATTGAGCGCGGCATGGAATTTCAGATAAGCGGCATTCGTTTTCAACCGCGTCGTGCTTACCACGAAGTTAGGGTCGAGATGTTCGCGTGGAACGAGTTTGAGGAAGGTGCGTTTGGGGTCGGCGTTTGAGACAACGATGCGACTACGAATCTCCGTACCGTCCGCAAGAACGACACCACAGGCTGCGCCGTCCTCAACGATGATGTGGTCAATTGTCGCATCGGTTTGCAGCGTTGCGCCGCGTTCCCGTGCGGACGCAGCCATCGCCTGTGTGATACCGCCCATCCCACCCTTGACAATCCCGTTATTTTCGGGCTTGGTGAAGTTGCCACACTTGATGAAGGTGTAAGCCCATGCACTTCCCGGTGCGGCGATGTCACCGGCATCCTGCGCTTGGGCATAAGTACCTCGCATTTCCTCCGACTCGAAAAACTCGATTAGCAGATCCTTCATGCTCGCGGTAAGTAGCCGATCAAGCAACACCTCATCATCAGTGCCGCGCACTCGCTCCGCGATTTCACTGAGTGTCGGGGGTGTTGTCAGAAAGTATGGATAGACGATGCTTGCTGCGCGTTTCCAAAAGTCCAGCCATTTCGGAAAGTTTTCTGCATCGCGGCGGGAGAAGCGGGAGATCTCCTCTTGGGTACGTTCCAGATCGTCCCAGACGAGTAAGCGTGAGCCGTCGGGATACGGTTGGAAGCGTGAGGGATCGAGGTGATAGACTTCAAAGCCGTGCCTGCGCAGTTCTAAGTCTTCGATGACCTTGTTCTGTAACAGATGGCAGATGTAGGAGCAGGCGGAAAATCGGTAGCCGGGAAATAGTTCTTCGGTTACACATGCCCCACCGAGGAAATCACGCCGTTCCAATAGCAGGACATCTAGCCCCGCCTCCGCCAGATAGCCAGCGGTAACTAAGCCGTTATGCCCGCCGCCGATAATTATGACATCGTGGTCTGGTGTCATTGTCGTAATCCTTTGAAAGAACTCGTTGGTTTATGCTATAAACATGTCGCCCCGGGGTTAATGAAGTATAATAACCTAAGTTGCTAGTTAGCCTGTAGGTCGCCTTTCCGCACTCGCCACTAATTGAAGTAACGATACACATGTCGCCCCGCTGGGGCTTGGGTGTATGGGTGCTATCGACATTCTATAAACATGTCGCCCCGCTGGGGCTAAAAAACGGGGAAAGTCCTCAAACTATAAACATTGCGCTCCGCTGGAGCGCAGGCATTGACCGCATCGCCGTTCTATAAACATATCGCTCCTCATGAAGATTAATTTATTAATTGGGTAATTTCCGAGCGATGTCCGGTGCGGTTGGAAACCGCACCTACCGGATCTGGGGGAAATATAGAATTACCCGTTTTATTTCTTAAAACTCATCCGGAGCGAAAGATAGAATCTCTCAACCTTAACGACAAACCGATGGATGCTCAACACTAGCAACTTGCGTTATAATACGTAATTCGTAATGCGTAAGAAGATAGAGAACGCAGATCTACGCTCCCTATGAAGAGTCGGGCAAGATGCCTGACCTACGAGTGTGGACAGTTTTGATACACATTTCGCCCCGCTGGGGCTTTAATCAGCGAGTTAAGTTATTTCTATTTGTCAATCCTTTACAATCAATATTCGGGTGTCGAGGCGTGAATCTCGACCTACAAAATACTGAAGTAAAATTGATAATATGGGCAGCCTAGTGGGTGCGTTGTGCAAGAAAATAATCCACATTTCCACCGAGTTTCTGTAGCAGCGGCGTTGTTATCTCATCCAATTTTGCGATAGTCTCTGGAGACAGGGAGAGCGATGTAACGTGCAGGTTCTGCTGAAGTTCCGATAGATTGCGGGTACCAACCAACTCACAGGTGATGCCGGGCTTTGCAATGGTCCAAGCGATCGCGAGCCGACTCATGGGAACCTCCTCTGCTTCGGCGACTTTTCTGATACCTTCGACGGCGGCGAACATCTCTTCCTCTGCCCCTTCTTCGCCATGACCTGCCCTTTCTCGGTCTCCACGGAAATGTCGGAACCGTGCATGGACGGGTGGTAGCTCCTCCGCTGTTTTATACATACCGGTCAGTAGCCCTTGCAGCAGCGGCATATACCCCAGAATCCCCATCCCGTGTTGCTGACACAACGGTAGAATCTCTAACTCAATCCCCCGTGATAGGAGATTGTAGCAGAGCTGGTTCACATCGATCTGAACGCCGGTGGCAAGGGCTTCGGACAGTTGCTCTACACCGAAGTTGCTGACTCCGATCGATCGGATCTTGCCTTCCTTTTTCAAGGCATTCATGGTTGCAAAGGCATCCTCAACGGAGTGGTCTGTGATGGGCCAATGAACGATATAGATATCAATGTAATCCGTGTGCAGTCGTCGGAGGCTGGCTTCGCAGTGTTCGCGTAGCACCGTGGGCTCGGTATTGTTCGGACTGATCTTGGTGGCGATCACCGCTTCATCTCGCCGTCCTTTTAATGCTCTACCAACTGCCTCTTCGCTCCGTCCCTCGTTGTATCCTTCTGCGGTGTCAAAGAAATTGATGCCGCTGTCGAGTGCAGCGTGTGCTACTGCGTCCACATCCTCTTGCGCTTGGGGACCCCAGTAGTCTCCGCCACCATACGACCAGCCGCCGATCCCCATCACAGAGATCTCAATACCGGATTTGCCGACTGTTCGTTTTTCCATTTGTCGTTTCCTTATTTGGACATGTCGCCCCGCCCCGATAGGATCGGGATTCAAAGCAACTGGGGCTAATGCAGTATAATACGTAATTCGTAATGCGTAAGAAGATAGAGAACGCAGATCTACGTTCCCTATGAAGAGTCGGGCAAGATGCCCGACCTACGGAAATGGGGGCAGGTTATGGCACACGGCGTCCCGATAGATCCCCGATAAATCGGGACAAGCGGGATTCAATGCAATATGCCTACTACCATTGATCCAGCCCTAATAATTTTCGTCCCAGTGGAGACAGTTCTGCTGTTTGACCTGTTTGGTGCTCCTTCTCGTTTCGGAGTTTCCATGTCGTTATACCGGTGACCTCTATGACCAAGCCTGCTAGCCGTTCCTGCCACGCTTTGATGCGATGATTCCGTGCGTCCTCATCATATCCTTGCGATGGGAACATGGTGATGTACTGTACCACGCGTGGGTGTGTTGCAGTGTTGGAGCTGCTGCCGTGGGGCAAGGCGCTGTGCCAGATGATGAGATCGCCCGCTTTCCCAGGAATCGGTTTAGCACCGAGGCTTTCCAGATCCTGTTCACGCGGGTTCGCCTCCGGTGGCAGATCTTTCAGCCAATCCTCAAGTTGGCCGTGGAATCCCGGCACACAGGTAAACGCGCCCTGATCGGCTGCGGTGTCTGTCAGGTATAGCACCCCCTGAACCCAGAACTCAATCGGCGGTTCCAATTGAATATCCCAGTGAAGTTTGCCGGGGTGTTTCCAATCCGGCAGCTCTGGCGGATTCATGCTAGCACGGTCAATGCTCGCCCACAGCTTGTCAGTTCCCCAAATCTCCGCAAACGCTTGATGAATACGAGGATATTGTCGGTTGTCCCATAGCGCCTGATGCTGATACATCTCGGTCATGATGGTAGCACGAGGCGGGTCGGGATACCAGCTGTCCGGATCGTCGGGCTGCATCTCCAAAAAATCCCACACAGCTCGCTCGGCGGCTTTGAGATTCTCCTGCGGAACGGCATCGTGAACGACAACATAGCCGTTTTCTTCCCAGAACTTTCGATCTTCTGCCGTTAAGACAGGCATTTTTTTATCCTCCTTGACTCCGCACTCATCATTTTGGGCAGGCACAAGACCCCGATGGATCCCCGATAAATCGGGACTCCGACAAGCCGAGAGCAGGCAAGCGGGATTTCTCCACGTACAACCTGCGCCCACATTGCAATGTCGAGATGTGAATCTCGACCTACATGAGCCCTTCTATAGACTGTTTCTAACTGTGCCGATGTGGTGCGGTTAGAAACCGCACCTACCGGGAGGCGAAGTTGATTATGTTAGGTTTCGCTAACGCTCTACCCAACCTACAAGGGTTACTACAAGCCCTCTTATTTCAGAATCAGCATCTTCCGTGTCGCTGAGAAGTCAGGGGTATGCAAGCTGTAGAAGTAAACCCCAGAGGCAACCTGTTCACCCAAGTTGTTGCGCCCATCCCAGTACGCCGCCGTGGAGCGGGTCATATAGAACCCTTGTGGCTTGAAACCGAGATCCAGCGTCCGCACAAGATCACCTGCTGTGTCGTAAATCTGTAGCGTGACATCTGCCGATGTTTCAAGTTGGTAGGGTATCCACGTCTCCGGGTTGAACGGATTGGGGAAGTTCTGCAACAACTGCGTCAGCTTCGGTTGACCGATACTATCAAGCCTGATGGACAGAACCGCGCTTGCTAGGTCTTCAGGGGTCACTGTGTAATTGAGTGTGTCTGATTCAAGGTTTCCATTCGGACCGATGACACGGACTTCAATCACATCTCCAACTTGGACAATGCTGCGGCGTGCTAGGTCAGCATTTGCCGCAGCGAAGTAATCACCTTGCACCGAGGCAGTTATCGCCCTGTCTGTCCTCAGGTTGCGGACGATTACTTTGTAGCCGTCAAAGGTTGATTGACCTTCCAAGTGCCCACTTACAACGAACGCCCACGCTTCTTGAGGTGTGTCTAGGGATATGGAAGGTGCTGCTGCAGCGTCCTCCGTCTGATTTGTCCACTGTGACCCGACGAAGGCAAATTGGCGAGTGTCTGGCACATTGACGATATATCCTTCCCCACCTTCAATTGCAAAACCGTCGTCCGGTGCATCTGGCGTCCAGCCAACGAATTCCTGTTTTTCCGCATCGAGCGTGATGACGGTTGTCGCTCCTGTCAACCCCGCAAGTGACTTGGCAGTCATGGGCGCCGGTGGGGCCAATGGCACAGAAATCATGTTCAGACCTTTAGCCAGCGTGACGTTGAAGACGTTGCCGAAATAATCGCTCACTGCCTGGGGGCCGAGTCTAGCGATAAATCCGTGTCTTCGTCCATCGGCTGAATCATAGTGTCCGACGACAGAGCCGTCCTGATTGATATTCCAGCCCTCCGTGCTGACGCTGCCCGGGACCCGCAATTCCTTTAGGTTGAGCGGACTGCCGACATAGGTGCGGGGGACATCGTCCACCGCCTTGGCGCGACCAACGACAGCCCTTGCATTGTTGAGACCGTGCAGAAAAAAGTATTCCAGATTTGTTGCGTTTGGAAGGTCAATAGATAGAAATCTACCCACCGGACTACGCATGTAGGCATGATATATTCCTTCAGTATCCACGTAGCTGCCCACGACATTGCCTACGAAACTCACAAAATCGGCATAAGTTGCCGATGCTCCGGGACGCTCGATTATTGTGTCCCCTGAGAACCCACGGCGAACACCATCAGCATCTATAAAATTACCCGTCAGTGCCCCCGTAGCATCGCTAAGACCGTATATCTCTGTTTGAACGGCACCCGGGAAATCGTATTGCCGCAACTCGCCATTTTCTAAGATAACACCGTGGTAAAGACCGTCGCTATCTCGGTAGTGGCCCGCAGCTGTCCCATCATTGCCGAGTGCATAGAAATAGGTGCCCTGTGCCTCAGGGAAATCGTGGGTCGCAAAAACGCCATTGATGAGTGTAAAACCGATATCTTTTTCACTATCAGGGCGCCGCATATTGCCGGCGTAATCCTCAAAGTCGCTACTCGCAGTTACCGCTAAAAAATCTACACCGGGAACATCAATACTCTCAAAGGTATAGTTGAGGGCAGGAGGCACAACACCGGGGCGTGCTTGTGGAGTACCCGCTTTCGGTCTAGCGATAAAACCGTGTCTACGTCCATCCGCTGAGTCATAGTGTCCGACGATAGAGTTGTCCTGATTGACATTCCAGCCTTCCGTGCTGACGCTACCCGGAACCTTCAATTCTTGTAGACCGATGGGGTTGCCGGCATAGGTACGCGGGACATCACCCTCCGCTTTGGCGCGACCGACGGCAATCAGGGCGCTGTTGATACCGTGCAGAAAAAAGTACTCAAGATTTGATACTGCTGGAATATCCAGCGTTGCAAAACTCCCCCCGGGACCACGCAGGTATGCATGAAATATACCTTTAGTATCTACGTAGCTACCCACGACATTGTCTATAGTGCTCACAAAATCGGCATAAGTTTCCGTTGCGCCGGGGAACTCAATTATTTCATCTCCTGAGAATCCACGGCGAACGCCGGAAGCATCGGTAAAATTACCCGTCAGTGCCCCCGTCGAATCGCTATAACCGTATATCTCCGTTTGGACCGCACCCGGAAAATGGTATTGCCGCAGCTCGCCATTTTCCAAGATAACGCCATGATACAGACCCTCGCTATCTTGGTAGTGACCGGCAGCTAGCCCATTATTGCCAAGCGCATAGAAATGAGTTTTCTGCGAACCGGGGAAATCATAGCGCGTAAACACGCCATCAATGAGTGTAAAGCCGACCTCCTTTTCACCGTCAGCACTCAGGGTATAGCCCGCGTAATCCTCAAAGTCGCTACTCGCAGCCAACGCTAAAAAATCTACACCCTCAACATCAATCGTTTCAAAAGTATAGTTGGCAGATATGCCAACGGGTTCATCTTGGACTTGTGCAGCACTATTCCCTAGGTAAAAGGAATTGAGACACACGAACAACGCAAAGGTGTAAAACAGAAAACTGGGTTTGGTTTGATTGTACATAACGAAAAAGCTCCTTTTCGGTGGACTACTGTTGTCCATTTCTAGGATGTTAGAATTAATGAGACACTCCAAACCGGTGCGGTTGGAAACCGCACTTACCAAAGGGCGAAAGTGTCTATCTGTTTTTAGAATTCGCCATAGTTGATTATGTTGGGTTTCGCTAACGCTCTACCCAACC
The DNA here is from genome assembly GCA_965207095.1 of Candidatus Poribacteria bacterium. Classification (GTDB taxonomy): domain Bacteria; phylum Poribacteria; class WGA-4E; order WGA-4E; family PCPOR2b; genus PCPOR2b. Next base: position 119,412 of record OZ242270.1, read on the forward strand.
TACGGGGCTACTTCAAAATCAGCATCTTCCGTGTCGCTGAGAAGTCAGGGGTATGCAAACTGTAGAAGTAAACCCCAGAGGCAACCTGCTCACCCAAGTTGTTGCGCCCATCCCAGTATGCCGCCGTGGAGCGGGTCATATAGAATCCTTGTGGCTTGAAACCGAGATTCAATGTCCGCACGATACTACCCGATGTGTCGTAAATCCGGAGGGTGACATCTGCGGCTGTTTCAAGTTGGTATGGAATCCATGTTTCAGGGTTGAACGGATTGGGGAAGTTCTGCAACAACTGAGTCAGTTTCGGTTGACCGATACTATCAAGCCTGATAGACAGAACCGCATTGGCTAGGTCTTCGGGGGTTATTTTAAAGTTGAGGGTGTGTGATTCAACATTTCTATCCGGACCGACAACCCGGACCTCAATCACATCTCCGGCTTGGACAACGCTACGCCGCGCCAAGTCAGCGGTCGCAGCAGCGAAGTAATCACCTTGCACCGAACCGGTTATCGTGCTGTTGGTTCTCAGGTTACGGACGATGACTTGGTAACTGTCAAAGGTTGATAGACCTTCCAAGTGACCACTCACAACAAACGCCCACGCTTCCTGGACCGGCTCTACAGATACGGAAGGTGCTGCTGCAGCCTCCGTTTGGTTTGTCCACGGTGACCCGACGAAGGCGAATTGGCGAGTCTCTGGCACATTGACGATATAGCCTTTTCCACCCTCAATTGCAAAACCGTCGTCCGGTGCACTCGGCGTCCACCCTACGAACTCCTGTTTTTCCGCGTCAATCGTGATGACGGTTGTCGCCCCTGTCAGCCCCGCAAGCGACTTCGCACTCATCGGCGCTGGTGGTGCCAACGGCACAGAAATCATGTTCAGACCTTTAGTCAACGTAACGTTGAAGGCGTTACCAAAATAATCGCTCTCTGATTTAGTGCCGAGTCTGGCAATAAACCCGTGTCTTCGCCCATCGGCTGAATCATAGTGTCCGACAACGGAGCCGTCCTGATTGATATTCCAGCCCTCCGTGCTAACACTGCCCGGAAATTGCAATTCCTTTAGGTTGAGGGGATTGCCCACATAGGTGCGTGGGACATCGTCCACCGCTTTGGCTCGACCAACGACAGCCCTTGCATTGTTGAGACCGTGCAGAAAAAAGTATTCCAGATGTGTTGCGTTTGGAAGGTCCATAGATAGAAATCTGCCCACCGGACTACGCGTGTATGCATGATATATACCTTCAGTATCCACGTAGCTGCCCACGATATTGCCTGACCAGTTCACAAAATCGGCGTATGTTGCCGATGCCCCAGGGTATTCGATTATCAGATCTCCTGAGAATCCACGTCGAACGCCAGACGCATCTATAAAACTACCCGTTAGGCGCCCCGTCGCATCACTATACCCGTATATGAACGTTTCGACAGCACCCGGAAAATCGTATTGACGCAGTTTGCCATTCTCTAAGATAACTCCGTGGTAAAGACCGTCGCTATCTTGGTAGTGCCCGGCAGCGGTCCCATCATTGCCAAGTGCATAGAAATAGGTGCCCTGCGAGTCAAGGAAATCGTATGTCGTAAAAACGCCCTTGATGAGTGTAAAGCCGACATCTTTTTCACTATCAGGGCGCCGCATATTGCCGGCGTAATCCTCAAAGTCGCTACTGGCTGTTACCGCTAAAAAATCTACACCCGGAACATCAATACTCTCAAAGGTATAGTTGAGGGCAGGAGGCACAACACCGGGTCGTGCTTGTGGAGTACCCGCTTTCGGTCTAGCGATAAAACCGTGTCTACGTCCATCCGCAGCGTCATAGTGTCCCACGATAGAGCCGTCCTGATTAACATTCCAGCCTTCCGTGCTGACGCTACCCGGAAACTTCAATTCTTGTAGACCGATGGCATTGCCAGCATAGGTACGCGGGACATCACCCTCCGCTTTGGCGCGACCGACGGCAATCAGGGCGTTATTGATACCTTGTAGAAAAAAGTACTCGGGATCTGATCCTACTGGAATATCCAGCGTTGCAAAACTACCCCCGGGACCACGCACGTATACATGATATATACCTTCAGCATCTACGTAGCTACCCACGACATTGCCTACGTCGTTCACAAAAGTGGCATAAGTTTTCGTTGCCCCGGGATACTCAATTATTTCATCTCCTGAGAATCCACGGCGAACGCCGGAAGCATCGGTAAAATTACCCGTCAGTGCCCCCGTCGAATCGCTATATCCGTATATCTCCGTTTGGACGGCGCCCGGAAAATGGTATTGCCGCATTTCGCCATTTTCCAAGATAACGCCATGATACAGACCCTCGCTATCTTGGTAGTGGCCGGCAGCTAGCCCATTATTACCAAGCGCATAGAAATGTGTTTTCTGCGAGCCGGGGAAATCATACCTCTCAAAATTGCCGTCAATGAGTGTAAAGGCTACCTCTTTCCCAGTCTCAGGGTCTAGCGTGTAGCCCGCGTAATCCTCAAAGTCGCTACTGGCAGTCACCGCCAAAAACTCGACGCCGGGAACATCAATCGTTTCAAAGGTATAGTTGGCAGATATGCCAACGGGTTCATCTGTGACTTGTGCAACACTATTCCCTAGGAAAAAGGAATTGAGACACACGAACAACGTAAAAGTGTAAAACAGACAACTGGGTTTAGTCTGAATTTGCATTAAAGAAAATCTCCTTTAAGGTTTGTTCTACTAAAGTTTGTACAATTGGAGCGAAGCAAGCCACAATTCGGAAGGGTACGCCTCGCCCCGTATACTTTATGTAGTGTAAGAGGGAATTCCAATTCCCGACAAATAGATCGCTTTCTAGCGTTTTATTTATCAACTAGTGCTCAATCAGATAAGTTTTGCATCTATTATATATCAGGACTTACGCAGTTGAACGCTCAAAATCCTGTAGTTCGGCGATTTATCGCCGCACCGCATGCCCACCAACGCCCGATAAATCGGGCAACTACAAAAGAAAACCCATCGAAAAGCTCATAGTGAACAACGATCGTTGTTCACTACTGAAGTGCGTAAATCCTAATATGTTATCGTTTGCTTTCAATCAAAATACACAATCATAATCTTTCTGACAGTGTACTAGATTCTGTTGATATTTCATCTCAACTAGATAATCGAGGGAACCACAATTCTTCGTAGTCCGTTCCGAGACCAGGGGCGCGGGTCTCCCAACCCTTTGTTAGTACCTCTGTAAATCAAGTTCCCAAATGGAGGTTGGGGTGTCGAGATATGAATCTCGCCCTACAATTGACTCAACCTGTATGGTTTGAAACACCCAATCCGCGTTGGTCGATGGGCGAGGCAACCTCGCCCCTACGCTTACAGACGATTTTACATAACTATCAACACGCCCTAGCAACTTAGGTACATATAGATGATTGTCAGACTTATTGCGGTGGTGTCCAGTTTTTGATGTGCTTTTGCCAAACCCGCTCTACCTCACCGCGAATGGCTTGCACATCTTTCCATCGGTCTGGAAATACCGACAGCGTATAGCCCATCGCACCTTGCTCTGGACAGACAAACACCTCTCGACCCGGCGTCGCCGCCTGCAACCAAACTTCGATGAGTCGATCTGCAAACTCAAGCCAGTCCAAGAACTCCGGTGTGAACTCGCCATCGTGATCGAGTGCAGGGATCTGGCAGTGGTGCCCGTTAAAAGGACGGAAGTGGAACTGCTGGGCGAGTTGGATAAGGTCAACCCGTTCTGCCAGTCGGTCCCAGTAGGGTGGCGACAAGTGCTTGATAATCGCAGGGTGTGAAAAATCCCACGTCATCTTTAGGGGTCGTCCCTCCGCTTCCTCGAAACCTTCTGCGAGGGCATAAGCCTTCTCAGGCGTCTCAGTGCAGGTGTCGCGGTGAACCTCAATGGCGACATCCATCTCCAGCCTGCCTGCGGTCTCCATGACTTGGCGTGCCCGAGTTAGTGCTTCCTCAGTTGGGGTATCGTGGTCGAGCATCTGCACGTTGACACAGACCGCTCCCACCTCTTTGATTTCCTGAAGTTTTGGCTCAACCTCAGCTGCCTCGCCTATATCTACAGTCGCTGCGAACAACAGTCCAGACTGTTGGACATGCTCGGCGGTGACGACCGGTACCCGACCGAGAAAGCCGTCGAATCCGGCATTTTTTATTTCCTGTAGCTTCCGATCCATAGACCACTCCCCATCAGCATCGCCATAGTCTGTTAAGGTCCAGAGCGTTGCCATGTGCCGGATCTGTGGTGGGTTAATTGTGTTTGGCATATTGTTTGCTGATACCTCCTGCGTTGCGTATTTAAGGATCTACGAGACGGTAGAATTGGTAACAGGTGTTCGGATGCAGCCCCCTTCATTGGCTCACAAGCGAGAAGGGATTTTTCGATTGAATTGGAAACTTCGAAAGGATATACTAAAGCGGGGCTTCTGTCAAGCACTAATGTCAGCACTCTACCGCTCACCCAGCGTGGGTAGATTCTTAGCGTGTTTGAATTGATAATCCGATGGCAGCGGGGAATCGCCATGATAGTGAAAAAAGATCAAACAGGAGGAAATTTACCATGATGAAGGTGATTTACATTGCAATAGGTTTAGTTGCAATTGTTGCGATTGTGGTAGGTGTGCGTTCGATATTGATGTCCCCCGACAGTTCCGAAGAGGCTTCCGATACTCCTTCCGATGTTACTCTGATCGACTTTCAATATGCAAAGCCGGAGTGGCTTGAAGGACATTTGAAGCAGGGGGAGGTCGAGGAGTATATCAAAAAAACGAAAAAAGAGGTAACGGATAGTGCTATCGCTTTGAGAAAAGGATTTCCCAACTCTGCACTCCTGCCGTTTACTCTTGATATTACCGTGGACCGTGCTGTACTTGATGAATATGAAAGCGTTTTGATTACCGAAAGAACATACACAGGCGGCGCGCATGGTAACATGGATTATGTATATTACAACCTGCATAATGGCAATAGTATAACGCTCGCCAACTATCTGAAAAACAGAGGGACATCAGAGACGCAACTACTCGTGCTTATCAACGAGCGGCTTCAGCAAGATGAATATGACGCGATCGACAAACTTGAAAATGTGCCGTGGCAGGTGCATACCGAGAAAAATGAACAATCAATTGGTATTCGGATTTTGTTTCCGCCCTACGTTGTTGGTCCATACAGCGCGGGAACAATTACTTATACTTTTTGAGGGGATACATCCCCGGAGGACAGCGCAATCCTATACTTATAGTGAATTCTAAAAATAAAGAGACACTTTCGCTCCCCGGTAGGTGCGGTTAGAAACCCCACCGCATACACACCCGTTGGTTGGGTTGAAACGGCGCAGTTGGAAACAGCGCCTACCAATTTGGAGTGTTTCATTAATTCTAAGATCTACTATAAACATGCCAAAGTATAGTAATTTCTGAGGCGTGGAAAGGAAGGAGTAACACAGTGCTCACGCAAGAACAGATCAACCACTTTCAAACGTTCGGATTTCTGACTTTTCGAGGGTTGTTCGGTCAGGACGAACTGAAGACCATCAATACGGAGTTTGAAGCAGCGATGACGGAGGCGTTTCGAGATGACCCATTCGATGGCACACGGCGACATTGGCTGATTACGATGGGTCCCGATACGCCCTTCCTTGCCTCATTATTGGAAGACCCACGGTTCTGCGATGCAGCGGAACAACTTTACGGCGAAGATGTCTTCGGCATCGCATCCGATATCAACCGTTACGTCGGGGATACGCGCTGGCATCCCGATACCGGAAGCCTGGATCAGTACGGCGTCAAGTTCGCCTACTATCTGCAACCGGTGACTGCGGAGACAGGTGCATTGCGGTTGATACCGGGATCGCACGAACCCTCCTTCCACACGAACCTACGGCAAAAGATGGACGGGTTGGAACTCGAAATCCCGGATGTTCCAGCCTACGTCTTTGAATCGGAGCCGGGGGACGTGGTTGCCTTCGATGTACGATGCTGGCATGCAAGTTGGGGCGGTGCGGTCGATCGCCGGATGTGCGTTTTGGTCTACTACAACAATCCAAAAACTCCAGAGGAAGCAGAAGTAACCCAAAAACAGATCATCGGCAACAGGGTGGACTATGGACCGTGGGTTGCCAATGCCGAAGGACATCCGAAGCGCCAACGATGGATTGATCGAATGCGAGAGTTAGCTCCCGACGCACTCTGACACAAGATTGGAATTTAGCGTATTGTCGAGTATGGAAACTCGACCTACAGGCTACTTGCGAACAAATTGAGTTCATTAGTTCATTGGTTCACTAGTTCATGAATCACACCAATGTACGCATGAACCAAAAGAGGAGATAGACAGATGCACGCAATTTGTATTCATGAACATGGCGGACCAGAGGCACTCCGTTATGAAGAGGTTTCTACCAGCGAACTCGGTGCGGGTGAAGCGCGGGTGCGCATCGAAGCAGCGGGATTGAACTATATCGATGTTTACCACCGCACGGGACTCTATCCGAGTACCAACATGCCCTTTACGCCGGGGATGGAAGGGGCGGGTGTAGTCGAGGCGATTGGAACCGGTGTCACTGAGGTCAGTGTGGGTGATCGTGTAGGCTACGCGATGCACCAAGGATCCTACACCGAGGTGGCGATCGTGCCGTCTGAGGTGCTTGTTCCTTTGCCCGATTCGATCGATACGCAGTCGGCAGCGGCGGCGATGCTGCAAGGTATGACAGCTCACTACCTGACCCGCAGCACCTATCCGCTCAGTACAGGCGACACAGCATTGGTGCATGCAGCCGCCGGTGGAGTTGGCTTGCTGCTCATTCAGATGGCGAAGACGTTGGGCGCGCGTGTATTTGGCACAGTCTCCACACCGGAGAAAGCGGAACTTGCTAAGGGTGCTGGTGCAGATGAAGTCATCCTCTACACACAGACCGACTTTGAAGCAGAGGTGAAACGTCTGACCGACGGGCAAGGCGTTGATGTGGTCTACGATTCGGTCGCTAAGACTACTTTTGATAAGAGTCTCAACTGTCTTCGACCCCGCGGTTATCTTGCACTGTTTGGGCAGTCGAGTGGGCCCGTGCCGCCATTCGATCTGAGCCGTTTGTCGAGCGGTTCGTTGTTTGTGACGCGCCCGGGTTTAGGGCATCACGCTGCGGATAGGGAAGAGCTGATGGGACGGGCAAGTGACCTTTTTGAGTGGATTTCTTCTGGCGCATTGAAGCTGCGCATTGATCGGACGTTTCCGCTCCAAGATGCTGCTGATGCACACCGTGCACTGGAAGGCAGACAAACAACGGGTAAGGTTTTGCTGATTCCTTAGGATCGACTCCGATACCATCTCCCTACAATAACGCAAATTACTACCTGTTACCCTTCTGAACCTTTTGAGAGTTAGTACGCAATGTGTAATGCGTAAGAAAAACATCTCAATACTTGTTGAATTCGTAGGGTTGGGTCTCCCAATCCGCTGGGCGAGGAAACCTCGCCCCTACCATTACGGACGCACCTCATATAAACATCAACCAGATGAATCCTAAAAGATAGGAGTTCTGATATGGCAGCTGATATATTAAGATCGCTTGAGGGTTTGCAAGACGGGACGCTGTCCCCACACCGAATCACAAAATTACGCGACGATTTCGAAGGCAACTCGGTCTACCGAATGGCGCAGAATGCTGTCTGTAAGATCGCCGTAGACGACATAGCCCTTGACCGTCAGATCGTTACCAACAGTGACTTCACATTCAGTCATGTGTTAGATGACTGGAGCGTTACAAATCAGAAGAGCAGCGGTAGATGTTGGATGTTCGCTGGACTGAATTTGTTCCGCGTCGGTGCGATGAATAAAATGAACCTGAAAGAATTTGAATTCAGCCAGAACTATACGTTTTTCTGGGATAAGCTTGAACGCTCCAACTATTTCTTGCAACGGATGATTGAGATGGTAGATCGTCCTGTAGATGATCGGTGCGTTGCGTGGCTCCTGGATAGCCCCTTAGAGGATGGCGGACAGTGGAATATGTTCGTCAATCTGATTAAGAAACATGGGCTTGTGCCTCAAGCGTTCATGCCTGAGACACAGAGTTCCTCCAGTTCAATGCGGATGAATCGCGTCCTACTGAATAAGCTGCGAGAGGGCGCGAAGACGCTTCGTGATATGGCGTCAAAAGATGCGAGTTTTGATGAGTTGTTAGATGCGAAAGATGAGATTATCACGGTCATTCACCGCATACTGTCGATCCATCTCGGCACACCGCCGACCCATTTCGATTGGCAGTGGAACGATGCGGACAAAGAATTCCACCGTGATGGGGAGATGACACCGCAACAGTTCGCAGAGAAATATATCACCGTTCCGGTTGATGATTACGTCTGCCTGGTCCATGACCCGCGCCCGACAAGCCCTATCGGCAAAACCTTCACGGTTGAGTGCCTCGGCAACGTTGAGGGCGGCGCGATTGTCAAATACCTGAATATCGATATCGACCTCATGAAGCAGATAGCGATGAAGACAATTATGGCTGAGGAACCGGTCTGGATGGGGTGTGACGTTGGGAAGATGATGCAGACCGATCTCGGTCTTTGGGACGCGAAGTTGTATGACTACGAGGGTGTCTATGACACACCATTCGCGCTTGATAAGGCGGGACGGCTCCAGTACCACCAGACCCTGATGACCCACGCGATGTTATTTACGGGTGTGGATGTGGTACAGGAGAACGGCAGAGAGGTCCCACGGCGCTGGCGGGTGGAAAACAGTTGGGGTGCCGATAGTGGTCGCAAGGGGTTCTATCTGATGAATGACAACTGGTTTGATCAATATATGTTTGAGATTGCTGCGCGAAAAGAGTATCTACCTGATGAACTGCAAGATGCCCTTGAGACGGAACCGATTGTGCTTCCCGCATGGGATCCAATGGGTGCATTGGCGAGGGAGGTTTCGGTCATCAATTAGAAGCAGGGCAACCAGAAGGTTGCCCATACAGGAATCTATCCAATGTATGGGCAGGTCCCCGATAGATCGGGATTAAGAAACTGGTGCCTGCCCAAAACATGAACAGCCGCCAAACATAGGGTAACCACAAGGGTTACCCCTACAGAAGCCCGAAATCACCTCATTTGTCAAATATCAACAGAAATTAGGAGGGATAAAATGGCATTTAGTGAAAGTTGGTCGGTGTTGGAACCCGACCTAGAGACCGTCTTTGACCATGAGGCTGACCCACTCCAAGCCCTTGCGGATGCTCGTATCCCCGGTATTGCGCTGCGCGGTGCCTATCATCCAGACCACTGTAGTGGACTCATGCAGCGATTCATCGATCGGGGCATGACGCGTGACCCGGAGCAGCCCAATCCGGACGGGAACTTGCCAAGCCGAATCGATATCGGTTCAAGTCTGGTTAACCGCGCACGCGGCGGTCTGAGGGTATCAGATGACGAAACCGAGAATAAGAACGCTTTCCTCGAACACTCAGCGAGCACACACGAACTTTTCAGCCACCTTTTCGACGGGTTTGACAACCCAGTAAATACCCTCTACGATTGCCTCTCTGCACTGGCGGTGAACAAAGAGGTCAAGGTCGCCCGCGAACCTGACGGGCGCCTTTACGGTCCCGCTATCTTTCGGATCCACTATGAGGGCCACGAATACGTTCCCCACGTCAACCATGTCGCCCTGGACGACAAGCTATTCGACTATGAGGTTTCCCGTTTTACACATCAATTTGCGGGACTCATCTGCATACAGAACTCCAGCCATGATGGAAACAGCCCCCAAGCTATTATACATCGGTGCGTTTGGAGTCCGGAGGTGCATTCCCACCTCTCTAACGGCACCTATTACGAATACGCCGCGCAGAACAAGATTGAACAGCAGCAGATCGAGGTTCAACCGGGTGATTTCTACCTGTTCAATAGCGGTTGCATCCACTTAGTGGCTCCTGTAGAGGGAAATGCTCCTCGAACGGTTTTGGCGACCTTTATCGGCTATTCGGAAGATGATGATGAAATCTTCGTCTGGGCATGATACTTCATCTAATCATATTAACCACCGGTACGAGTTTGCAACTGTTGAGATGCTTTCCGCTCAAGGATCGAGAGTGAAACGTGATGCGTAAAGCGTGAAAACAATTTGTTAGGACCTACGCAGTTGAGTGGTCAAAACCCTGTAGTTCGGCGATTTATCGCTGTAGGATACCGTTTCCCACGCCCAATGAATCCCCGATACATCGGGACAGGCGGGCAGCTACAATCTGAAGTGGGGAAGTCCTGTTTGTTAATTGGGGTATTAGTTCATTGTAATGTACCAATGAACTCCCCGATAAATCAAGATTTTTAACTTAGAGCCTGTTTTAAGAGTGAAACAGTCATCTTTAGAAAGTTGTTCACATGTCGCCCCGCTGGGGCTTAGGTTGTTGGTTTGTCCTGTATTCTATAAACATGTCGCCCCGCTGGGGCTTTGCGTCTGCTTTAAGAGTAGGTGAAACGGTTATCTTTTGCCATTCTAGTGGCACAATCAACCGATTTTGAGAGTATTTACCGGTAAAATGACAATGTTCAGAGATTATTTGGATTTTTCAAACAGGTTCTAAAGGATACTAGGGAGAGGAGAGAAAGATGAGTGAAACTGTAAGCCGCGAAATCCGTCTCAAGCAGCGTCCCGTCGGTATGCCCAAGGAGAGCGATTTTGAAATTGTCGAAGTAACGGTCCCTGAACCCAAAACGGGAGAAGTTCTTGTAAGAAATATCTACATGTCGGTCGATCCCTACATGCGTGGGGTTGTGAGAAATATGGCGCTTGGTGTGCCGTTAGAGGGTGGGTGTGTCGGGCAGGTCGTTCAGTCGGGGAGTGAATCATTTCAGGTTGGAGATTACGTGTTGGGTGGACTTGGTTGGCGGGAATACTACATTGCCTCGGCAAAGAGCCTAAGTCAGATAGATCCCACCCTCGCCCCAATCCAATCTTTTGTGGGTGCTGTGGGTATGCCTGGCCGTACTGCCTATTTCGGGTTATTGGATGTCGGTGAACCCAGAGCGGGGGAAACGGTGTTCGTTTCTGCGGCATCCGGCGCGGTTGGGGCGATCGTGTGCCAGATTGCTAAGATCAAGGGGTGCCGTGTGGTTGCCAGCGCGGGCTCGGATCAGAAGGTGAATTGGCTCTTGGAGAAAGCGGGTGTCGATGCAGCCTTTAACTATAAGCGGGTCGATAATCTGATAGATGAGCTAAGCAAACATTGTCCAGATGGAATTGATATTTACTTTGAGAATGTCGGCGGCGCACACCTCGAAGCGGCGCTCTCGTTGATGAATATGCATGGACGGATTCCTTTGTGCGGTATGATTGCACATTACAACGATGTTGAACCGACCCCCGGTCCCACAAATCTCAGCACGGCCATTGGCAAACGCCTAAAGCTGCAGGGTTTCATTGTTACCGACTATGCGGATCGTACCTCTGACTTTTACGCCGATATGCGTCAGTGGATCAGCGAGGGCAAGATGAATTGGGAAGAAACGATTGTAGAGGGGTTGGAAAGCGCACCACAGGCATTTATCAGTCTTTTCAAAGGCGAGAATATGGGCAAGATGATTGTCAAAATTGGGCCGGAAGAAGCCGTATAATCTCAACTGTGATTGTCATGATACTGTAAGGGGGAGAAAACCGATGGATTTAGGGTTGAATGGAAAACGCGCAATTGTAACGGGTGGGAATCGCGGTATTGGTCGGTGTTGTGCGTTGGCGCTCGCTCGTGAAGGTGCTCGGGTTTGTGTTACCGCCCGCAACCGCGGGCTTTTGGACGAGGTTGTTAGCGAGATTGAGGGGGTTGGCGGTGAGGGATACGCCGTTGCAGTAGACTTAACGGGTGTAGAAGGCTGCCAACAGGTTGTGAGCGAAACTGTGGAACACTTCGGCGGCGTTGATATTTTGGTTAACTGTGCGGGCGCAGCGAGGGGCGCCGATATATTAGACCTGCCGACCGATTTGATTGATGACGCACTGGGCTTGAAGAGTTATAGCTACCTGCGACTGTCGCAACTTGTGATTCCACACATGCGAGAGAACGGCTGGGGACGTATTGTCAATGTGGCAGGCGGGGCAGGGACTAGCCCCACGAGTGGAAACATTCCAGTAAGCCTTGCCAACATCACCATTCTGAATATGACGCGTGCGCTGTCGGATGCGGTTTCCGGGGATGGGATTCTGGTGAACACGATTTGCCCCGGACTTACTAACACCCAGCGGGCACGGGATGTGCAGCAAGCCAGTGCGGATCAGGCGGGTAAAGATGTGGAGGAACTGCTTCGCGAACTCGGCAACGAACTTCCCGCAGGACGCATTGCCGAACCGGAGGAGATTGCCAACGTGGTGGCATTTTTGGCATCAGAGCCGTGTTCGTATATGTTCGGTAGCTCTATATACATGGACGGCGGTGGAAGGCGGGGGACACCGTAGGTGTGTGGGATATAATACCAACCTTACCTAACTGGTGCCCACCCTATTGAATGTGCTTACAACCAAGAACTGCTACTTACCACAGTATCGGTTGACCGCCGGATCTTACTAACTTGCGCTCAGGTCTGTGCAGAATTTCTGGCACGGGCCGTTCATTGATTGCATCGGGTGCCAGTTGATGACCAATTTGGCTGAGCATATGTTTTCTGATATCGGCTTTTAGCTGGTCCGGCTCAACACGACTGGTATGTCTCGCTGGATCCTGTGTGTTGAATTCGCGGATATACTTTGTGTAGCCGATAAATCCGCCATTATCCCAGATAACGCTCCCGGATTTTGTATCGACGGCTTTTACTTGCATTTTAAGGGTTGCCCATTGATAGACCAACACGAATTTCGTGGTTCCTGAAATTCCTGCCTGAGCACTCATGTCGTAGAGTGGGTTGCTATCGTATTTCTCTTCCAGTTTCGGATTTTTGATATGACCGACGATAATTATATCGGCCTCCGCGGCTTGTCCTACCTTTGCTGCGAGGGCGGGATCGAGAAAGATATCTTTCGGCGTCAAGTTCTGTGCTGCGAGCGCTGTACCAATTGGATTGAGTGTATCAGATTGATCATAGATCCACTCCTTGTCTTTTTTTACGAGACTAAGTTGGGTAGACAGATCCAAGGGGAACCTGCGTTCCATATCAGCGGACTCTTCTTCGGTCGAGAACGGTGCGATGGCAATCCGTTGAAAATCAGTGATATCCAGCGGCTCAACTTCTCCGCCACAACCGCTTATAAGCGCGACAGATACTAGAAGTGTGGCACAAATATACAGTTTCATCCATCTTTTCATTTTATATTTAACGCTCCTTCCTGAAAACAGGTAAAATGTTCGTACGATTCAGTTGGGGCTTCCCCCGGTAAAAGGGGTTTGGGTTTGATTGGCGCACCTTCCAGCCCCGATTTCATTGAGATGTTCGGATAAGGTTTTCGGTTATTGCAGTCTCCTGAACTGATGAAATTTTCAGTTTCGGATATACAGATTATAGCACGCTCTGTTTTTTCTGTCAACGCTTGTCTTAAATGAAAATTTAACAAATCAGTGAAACGTACCGAATTTTAGCCGGTGTCAGGGCGTATTGACATTTTGTTGTGGTCAGTCGATTTTGGAAAATCGACCTACAGTAGTCGTTACCCAGTTGGGCTTCACTCAATCTATCCATAAGCGGCTGCTACTATAATCTAAGTTGGTAGTTGATAAATCAAGGGGCAAAAACCGAGCAGGCACACGATTAACTGAAGTAACGATGCACATGTCGCTCCGCCCCGATTCATCGGGGATGCCCAACCTACGGATATACGGGTCGATTATCGTACCGTACATAACTGAGGGGTGTTCATAATTGTTGTCTGAATCAGGATTTTCAGGATAGCATACCTGATGCGCGAAAATGGGATAAGGGGTGTTGGTTCAGTAAGCCCCGGGGCGATCGGAACGGACGCCTGATGCGTAGACGCATTGGCAGCTATTAAACCTGTGGTGCGAGTGAGTGAGAGCGGCGTTTCCCCATTGTTCACGGGCTCATTCATTGTTCTTATGTTCCCCTTCGGCTGCACATGTCGCCCCGCTGGGGCTTTGGGGGATTTGTTTATCGGTGGGCTATAAACATGTCGCCCCGCTGGGGCTACGTGAAACGATGAACCCATGGTGTTGACGTCCCGACTCGTCGCGGCTGCTCGCAACGGCATTTCACGTATCACGTTATCAATAACTGCAAACGAGCACCAGTGGTTATTTATGAACACCCCTCACATAACTAGTACTCAATCAGATAAGTTTTGCAATTATTATATATTAGGACTTGCGCTGCTGAAGGGGCAAAGCCCTGTAGTTCGGCGATTTATCGCCGCATAACACTATTTCCACCGCCCGATGAATCCCCGATAAATCGGGATTAAGAAACGGGCAACTACAGGCTAAAGCGCATAAATCCTGTATCTGCTATCGTTTGCTTTCAATCAATATACACAACCATAATTTGCCTGACAAAGTACTAGGGCGTGTTGACATTTTGGTACTGCTCATTCGGCAAACACTAGAATCATCAGGCAATCTGCCATAAGTAGCGCAAACTGTTAGTTGGCAGGCTCCGATTTATCGGAGTCCTCGGAACGGGACTGGGATCACAATCTAACAGATCGTGGTACAAAAGACCGAAATGGTCTCTGACGTGCGAACAACGGGTTGGGAAACCCAACCCCTACGAAGAATTATGCGTTTGTGCTCCCTCTTGATGGTCTGGTTGCAATGAAATGTCACAGAACCTAGTACACTGTCAGGCAAGTTTTGTACTTTTGATATTTGTATGGTATGATGATATTGAGTCGTATTGTTTCTGATTCCACTCACAGTCCAACCCATGGAGGATACAATGCCAGCATACAAATATCCAGTCACCTTATCCCCCGTTCAACGGAAAGAGCTCAAATCCCTCTGTCAGCGTGGAGAAATCTCAGCGCGAAAGTTAGCACGCGCCCGTATCCTGCTTTTGGCAGACCAAAACCGTCCTCAAGGCGCGATGGCTGACCATCAGATTCATGAAGTCCTCGATGTCAGTCAAGGGACAATTCGCCCGAAAAAAGTGTGCCACCGGTGGATTAGAGATGGCGCTTGAGGAGTTATCTCGTAGTGGTAGACCGCTGAAGTTCAATGGCTACCAACGCGCGCAAGTCACCGCCTTAGCTTGCAGCGACCCGCCAGAAGGACATAGCCAGTGGTCTTTGCGCCTGCTAGCAGACCACTTAGTGGAGTTAGATGTCATTGATGATATTTCCCACGAAACGGTGGGGCGCATCTTAAAAAAAACCGATTGAAGCCTCACCTGAAAAAGCAATGGTGTATTGGACAGATAACTCCTGAGTTCTTATGGGAGATGGAAACCATCTTACATCTATATCAACTCCGTATGACCCGATGTATCCGGTGGTCTGTATCGACGAAAGACCGTGCCAGTTAATTGATGACATCATTGCACCGATACCTATGAAAGCGGATAAACAAAAGCGACAAGATTATCAGTATAAGCGCAACGGCGTGGCAACTCTGTTCATCGCTTTTGAACCCCTAACCGGTCAACGCATCGTAGAGGTGCGTGACCGTCGAACCAAAACCGATTATGCACATTTTTTGAACAAAGTCGCTCAACATTACCCAAACGCAACTCAGATTCGGTTGGTTCAGGATAATCTCAACACCCATAACCCGTCATCATTCTATCAAACCTTTGACCCATCAAGAGCGTTTGAATTGACGCAATTGTTTGACATGTGTTACACCCCTAAAAGCGCTTCGTGGTTGAATATGGTTGAGATTGAGTTGGCTGTACTTTCAAGGCAGTGTCTATCTCGGCGAATGGGACAGGTGTCTGAGTTACAACGACAAGTCAACGCTTGGACGGAAGCACGAAATCGAAAAGCAAGTCCGGGTCAACTGGCAGTTTACTCTAAATCACGCACGACAGAAATTCAAACCATTTTATCACAACTCACAACCATAATTTATGTGAGAGTACTAGCAACTTGCGTTACTATAGTGAATCATAAAAATAAATGAGGGGTCATGTGTAGCAATCTTAGTAGATTAACCCTATCGCTGTGCATACACATTGCGCTCCGCCCCGATAAATCCCCGATGAATCCCCGATGAATCGGGACAGGCGCGCCTCCGACAAGCCGAGAGCAGGCTCCGTTCCGAGAGCAGGCAGGCGGGATTCAAACAATAGTGATGCGCCCCCCTCAAATAAATAGACACTTTCGCTCCCCGTATTTGGTAGGCGCTGTTTCTAATCCTGATAGGTCGGGATCCCGAGAATAGGGACAAGCCTATGCGGTGCGGTTAGAAACCGCACCTACTGGTCATAGACCGGATTTCTCCATCCCCGGTAGGCGACGCCGATTGGCAGTGTCTCATTAATTCTAAAATCTACCATAAAAAGAAACTCTATCGTCGTTGCCAACGATTCGTATTTAACCGTTCAACCCAACCTACTATGACACCCCGTACCCGTGAGGGCCGAGATCTGGATCGACATAACCGCGATGGAAGTTTCTGCCCATCAAGTATTTCAGTTCCAGTTCAACGTCGCGCAGGGAAACTGCCCCAAGTACATCGGGGTCACGCTCAAGCAGGGTGACTTGCAGTTCGTTTTCTCCTTGTGGGGGCCAATGTGCCCGATCGAGTCGAAAGATAAACCAGTATGTAGGACCGGATCGGTTGCGAGGCCCACTCATGCGATACATCTGATTGATTTTACGTAGTAGATTTTCCGGCAACCTGTTTCCGTTCAGGCTGAAGCGGATCCGATCTAGCTCTGTCGTGCCAGCAATCCCGATTCTTAATAACACCTCGTGCACCCGTCCTACCTTGTCCCAGCGCGGTAGATTGTCACTGACGGTGAATTTGGCGGTGACAGGTCTATTTAGTTCCATCTCGATCGGGAGCTGCGTGGATACCCAAGGATCGTGAGGGCGAGCGTTCTCGGTCGGAATGTAGTAGTACTTGTCCTTTCCCTCCATGATATCGGGATAGGGTATCTCGCGCAGCCTTTCGTAGAAATCCGCCTGATAGGGCCAGTGGGGAAACCACTGTGCTAGATAAAGCCCGTCAATCCCCTGCTCCCAGTAATTGCAAGCTGCGGCACGGACCATGGAGATAGGCGCTTCGGCGAGTCGGTCCGAGTCCACATGGCTGTGGATGGCTGCGATGCATCGGCAGGCGGACCCTTTCACTACCGCTGCCAGTGGACGGAAATCGGTATTCGGATCTATCCGATGCGGCGCTGAGAAGGGTTCACCGATGAAGGCATCTACAATTCCACGCTTCACCCACATTTCCAAGTCGAGTCCAATAGATAGGGCATCTTCCAAACTTGCTGGAACACGGATGACCAACTCTCTATCCGCTCCACTCCGCTTGACCGCTTCATGCACCCGTCCGATCCAATCGGTCATGACGCTGACACCTGCCTTTACCTCGTCCGGATGAAAGTAACGTGGATAGTTGTTCAACTGTAGTTCAAACCCGTCAACGGGATATTCATTCAGTGTCTCCTCGATTAGGGCGAAACGTTCGTCTTGGACTTCCGGGTGCTTGAAGTCGAGTCCGTCGATCCAAGGTAGGTCAGGGTTGAGGTCGCCACGCGCACGGATTTCGAGATGCGGGTTGTCTAAGCGGAAATTTGAGCATCGCACCGATGCCATCTCCGGACCGAAATTCTGGACGAGCAAGGTCGGGTAGAGTAGCAGCCCTCTCTCGTATGCCCGGTCGCAGACGATGCGGAGCGGATCATGCCCTTGCTCAATAAGTCCCTTGGCGTTTTGGTAGGCGCGGTGAAAGACGAGGTGGTCCCACTTGTCTACGTTGTGCCCCAGCAGTTCACCCACTTTAGTGTCGTGCAGGACGGTGCGTCCTTCTCCCAAGCAGAACATTATTGCTTCAATGGGCGTGCCGACTAATTCGTCGATGCAGGCTTGGTACTCCTCCTTCTGCATGGGTGGTTCGTAGCGGTAGATGTGCGGATGGCGTCCGTCATGGTAGAACATGATGCGTGGTTTTGGCATGGACTGGTTGATACCTCCCATCTAGGAATTTTCAAAGTGAGATGTCGGGATTTGGAAATCCCTCCCACCGAAAAACTATGGTGAATGCTTAAAACAGATAGACACTTTCGCTCCCCGTATTTGGTAGGCGCTGTTTCCAACTGCGCCGGTTCAACTATGGTGACTATCCGGTGCGGTTACAAACCGCACCTACCGGGTTGGAGTGAATGTGGGTGGAAACGGCACTTACCGGGGTCATAGCCCGGATTTTTCCCTCCCCGGTATGCGAGGTTGCTTAACCTCGCCGATTTGCAGTGTCCGATTAAATCTAAAATCTACCATAAATGACCCGAGGCTTGTGAAGTTTGAAGTTGCCAACTGCTGCAAGGTCACGATAAAATTATATCATCTTTCGTTATCTTTTTACGAGATATGTGATACTGGTGGAGACTTTCGTCCTGCCATCTATCTTGATTTCCAATCGAGGTCGGTGTCTGCTGCGTGTGAAATGGAACTGGGTGTCACGCACGTTAATTTTAGACTGCCAGGCTTTCAAGGCTGTCCCTCTAGATCGGTCAGACGTTTTCTGAGGTAAATTAACATGTCCACGAGATGGCTACTTGTGTTTTTGGGACTTTACGGGGCAATTCTACTGGCTGGGTGTGAGGCCGATGAAGGTCAAATTCGGTCTCCAGTGACAGAGTCAACTGAAACGCTCTCTACTGACTTAGAGACGGGCAAACCTTCTGCAAGGGTGCTTGAACGGTACGGGATATTCTTCCCGGACAGCGTGAAGCACTCGATTCCGCTGTATGAAATCTATGATGGTGGACCCGGTATAGATGGCATTGCCGCTCTGACCCGCCCCCAATCCATTCCATCGGGAGCAGCGGATTACATGGAGGACGATGACCGGGTTCTCGGTATCACACATAATGGGAAGAGCCGTGCCTATCCCTTGCGCATTCTGGTTAATCATGAAATAGTTAACGATACCTTGGGAGGTAGACCGGTGCTTGTGACTTTCTGCCCGGAATGCGGCACTGGCATTGCTTTTGACCCAACGGTTGACGGTAAAGTGCTTGAATTTGGCGTGTCCGGCACCCTTTACCAACGGAATCTGTTGATGTATGACAGAGGTAATGACACGCCGAGTTTATGGTTACAAGCTAGCGGTGAGGCGGTCGTGGGTGCGAAAACCGGCATTTCGCTCGACAGGGTACCGGCGACGCAGGCACCTTGGCGTGAGTGGAAAGTAGCCCATCCAAATACGACTGTATTGATTGACATACTCCCACACCCTAAAGGGTGGGGATTCTTATCCGTCATCCTATCGGGGAGTGGAATTGCGCTATCAGCAAGGACAGCCATCCGAAGATGGTCTTACGTCTTCTCCTTCATGGGTTGATGCCCCAACCCGAAAGATGTTAATTGCAGCGTTACGATCACGGTCATGGATTGTGCCACAATCGCTACACTGCCATTCTCTATCACGCAGATTCAACGTTTCATTGACAACGCCACAAGTTGAACAGGTCTTACTGGAGGGATACCACTTGTCTATGAATTTGACTTTGACACCTTTTCGCTTGGCGATATACACCAACTTCTTGACGAAATCGGCAAAGCCTAAGTCAGAGACCTTGCGTCCCCACAGAGATTTCATGCCTTGCAGATTCAAATCTTCAAGGCGTATCTCGTCGTATTCATCAGTGAGTTGGTGTGCAAGTTTCCAGTGGAAGTCCTCACGTTGCCGTTCAATCTTGCGGTGTTGCCGTGCTAAATCCAGTCTTGCCCGTTCACGATTCTTTGACTTTTTCTTTGTTCGTGAGTGCGCTCGGTTAGCTCGCTTGATAGCGTTGATGCTGCGTTTGAAAAACTGTGGTGAATCTATATCATGCCCGTTATGACCGGTGAGATATCGTTTCAGACCGAAATCGAACCCCGCGCTGTTACCCGTCGTGAGCCGATGTAGGTCAGGTTCTACATAGTCTGTGAGGATTGTGATATAGATGTCTCCAACGGCGTCCCGTTTAATCGTGCAACATTTCGGGTTGCCAAACACATCACGGGACTTGAAATAGGAGTAGATACCTTTTCCTATCTTGATGCGATTGCCCGGTAGTAGTTGCCAACCCGCCTGTTTGAGCGTGAACGACTTGTATCGCACCCGTTTCTTGAATCGGGGACGACTGCTACGACGGGGATTGGCAAACTTCTTCTGATACGCTTTGTCCAGTCGGTCTATCACGTCTTGTAGTGATTGACTCGGCAACAGATTCCAGTGGGCAAATCGGGGCAGCCGTTTCAACTTCGTCAAGTGGCGCATTAACGACTTTTTGCCCGGATACTTGCCATAGATAGCATAGTATCTGCGGCACAACGCCACAAAGTGATTCCAGACGTGAGCATGGCTATCTATTGTCTTGTGCAATTCACAATTACCGTGATTGCTATACATCTTGAACTTGTAGGTTTTCATGAGGTTAGCTTCCCGGCTTTCATATCCGAATCAGTGGACTGCGGGAAACCCTAACAAGGTGTTAGGGCTGATTCTCTCCCACGAAAGCCAAGAATGGTATACCACATTCTACCTACAGTTTCAACGTTTTTTCACCAACTAACGTTTTTTGGCGGGCTACATCCCACACGCTAAAGCGTGGGGCATTGCCCGCGATTTTTGGTAAGGAGACCGGACATGATTACAGCTATATTCCTTATCCTGACATTTTAGACCGGTTACCGAAACAGATTCTCGGCGTAATTGTGGGCGATGAACAGAAGGCGTATTTTTTTAAGGATCTGCGTCAGATGCAGGTTATCAACGACATCATTGACGGCGTTCCAATTGTGCTGATTGCGAGCCCGGATTCAGACGCTGTTCGCGTTTACAAGCGGAAGAACTATCAATTTGAAGGGACGTTTGAACAGGTTAGGGATATCCGTAGCCAGAGGGTATGGGCACTTTCGGAGGAGATGCTCTTGAATCCGAAAACTGGTGAATCACTTGAACGCGTCGCTGACGTATTCGTTTCCAATGCGGGTGCTTGGGCGAGATTTTTTCCGGACACACTCATCTACCAAAAACCTTAGTATGTCGATTCGTAGGTCCGGTTCCCCGTAACCAGGGGAAACGCGCCGTCTCCCAATAACTGCCCAATGTGCATTCTGGCAAGCTGCAAAAGATCTCTGTTGCTCTGAAGGTAAGAACGTGATACAATGGATTAGCGAGAAACGGTCGAAACTCAGCGGTCGATAGAAAAGGGATTTCAATTTGGACGGAGCGTTGCCAATGAAAATCTTTCAGAGTATCCTCGCCTGTCTCACTTTCTTAATGGGACTGGTCACGTTGAGCTATGCCGTTGACCCTAAAGGGGAGGTTATTCCTCTGCCTGACGATGAGGGCATCCATTGGGGACGTTCCGCTGATATCAGTGGAACAACGCTCATCGCTGGACATGGGTCGAAACTCGGTAACAATGACGACGGCGTCTATATTATGGAACAGAAAGGGCGGGAGTGGCAGGTATTAAATCATTTTCCGTCGCCCAATCCAGATCAGGCAGATCGCTTCGGTCACGCGGTCACTCTTGAGGGCAATCTCGCGGTGATTGGTGCTCCCGAACAGGGTGGCAGCCCCCTCGTTATTGCCGATGGCCTGGGCGAAGTTTATGTCTACCGACGTGGTGGAGAGGGCCACTTTTCCCTGATGGAAACCATCAAAGCGACTGATCTCCAACACCGAGACCAGTTCGGATATTCCGTTGATATCAGCGGAACAACCCTCGTCGTCGGGGCACCTTTTCACAACCAAGAACAAGGCGCTGTTTATGTATTTGTGCTAGAAGGAACAGAATGGAAACAGCAAGCCAAACTCCAAGCGGATGATGCAGGAGTAAAAAACCGATTTGGCTGGGATTGCGCGATTAGTGATGATACAATTGTTGTCGGTGCGCCACTCGCCGCTGCACCCAAAAGGCTCTCCGGCACCGCTTATGTTTTCAAGCGTAAGGGGGATGTCTGGGCACAGGTAGCAAAGTTAATTCCTCATGACGGGGATGGCGGTGATAGTCTCGGTGTCTCCGTTGATGTCAGCCAAAATCGCGTTATCGTTGGAGCAAATAGGGACAATAATTCCGGAAGGCGCCTTTCCGGTTCAGCATATATCTTTACCGAAGTCGACGGCACGTACACACGAGAGGCAAAGTTGACTGCGGACAAGATTCAGGAAGGTGCCGGCTTCGGGTTTACGGTTGCGATCGATGTCAACCGTGCCCTCGTCGGCGCGCCCTCTGTCGATACCAAGGTGGGCGATGACTCTGGTGCCGTTTACGCTTTTTTGAAGGTTGGTCCTGATTGGGAATTGCAGGCAGCAATTATACCCCACCGAGGTTTGGCTGAGGATCAAGGCTGGGGAAACGGCGATAACATGGGCAGTGCCGTTGCGCTTGATGGCCAATTCGGACGAGGCTTTAACTACGCCGTCATTGGTGTATCGGGGGACGCCACTCCGGAACATCCAGATAGAGGTTCTGTGTATCTCTTTGATACTGAGGATGCAGCAAATCTCAATATACCCTTAAGCAAGAATATCAATGATTTCCGCATACCGGCATCTGTTGAGCCCACTGACCGGTTAGCACTCATTATGTTAGGAGATGTCAAGCGGACTGCCCTGCTTCAAAACTTCCCCAACCCGTTTAACCCGGAGACGTGGATACCCTACACACTCGCCGACGCTGCGGAGGTGCGGGTTCGTATCTACGACGTGCAAGGGGCACTGGTTCGTCAGTTGGACATCGGACAGCAGGGTGCAGGAAGGTATCTCAGCAGGCAAACCGCTGCATATTGGGATGGCAGAGACCAATCGGGTGCGTCGGTTGCCAGTGGCGTGTATTTCTATACATTAAAGGCGGACGCTTTTTCAAAGACTCGACGCCTGATTATCCGGAAATAGTTACCCTTATCTGGGGGAGCAACATGAGAAATATCCTCCTTATCCGTCTCAGTTCACTTGGCGATATTGTTTTGACGTCGCCAGCCATCCGTGCGGTGCGACAGCATTTCCCGCAGGCACATATTGCAATGCTTGTGGGGAAACAGTCTGCCGATCTACTCACGGAAAATCCGCATCTGGATGAGGTGATTCCGTTCGACCGAAAGGCGGGGAATAGGGATACGGGTCAGATGCGACGGATGATTCGTCTCCTACGCGAACGACGTTTTGACCTAGTCATTGATTTTCAACGCAAGTTTCGCACAAGCT
Organism: Candidatus Poribacteria bacterium; assembly: GCA_965207095.1. GTDB lineage: Bacteria > Poribacteria > WGA-4E > WGA-4E > PCPOR2b > PCPOR2b. The sequence continues at coordinate 142,706 of OZ242270.1, forward strand.
TGCTCGGATATCTGAGTGGTGCGGGGTGCCGTGTTGGGTATCACCAACCCAATGGGGCACTGTGTACTGTCCGGGTGCCAGACCGTAGCAACAGAGCGGTTCGTGCCGGTCGGATTTCGTCGGCGCCCGCGATTGATCGTTACTTTACGTTGCTTCATGCAATTGGCGTGGAGGCAACCGATAAGACGTTGGAGCTATTTATTACGGATGTGGATCGTGCTTTTTCACATGAACTTATGGCTACCAACGGGATAGAGGCGACTCGACCGAAGATTGGCTTGTTTCCGGGAGCAGCGTGGAAGTTGCGGGAGTGGATGCCTGACCGCTTTGCAGCTATAGGTGACCGTGCGGCGCAGGAATTTGACGCGCAGGTGTTACTTTTTGGAGGACCTAACGAGGGTGAACTGGTCGAACAGGTGACGGATCTCATGACAACAGCAGCGATTTCACTCGCTGGCACGCTCCGGCTCCGTCAGTTGGCTGCGTTGATTGAGCGGTGCGATCTATTCCTTACAAACGATACGGGACCGATGCATATTGCTGCAGCGATGCAGACACCGACGGTAGCACTGTTCGGACCGGGCGACCATATCCGCTTTCAACCGCTCGACCCAATCCATACGACTATCCGCCATCATGTGCCGTGTAACCCGTGCAAACAGTTTACGAACAAGTGTAAAAACAATATCTGTATGAAGCTAATCACCGTTGATGAAGTATGGGAGACGGTGCATCAGAATTTATCAAACATATGTAAGACTGCAACATACTGTCAATAGCGCAGATAAAAGAGGAGAAAAAATGGCTAATCAATACAAAGAATTTCGCGTGTCCAACGATGCAATGGATGACCCCGAAGAGCTCCAACGCCGGATTGAGGAGGAGGGCTACCTCTTCTTCAGGAAACTGCAAGATCCAGATAAACTATTGGAGCTACGGCGGGAGATGCTGACGGTTATGCAGGAAGGTGGCTGGCTCATCCCCGGCACCGATCCGATGGACGGTATCGCGGATATTTCGCGTCAATGTACCGAAGGGAACGCCGAGTACACCGATGTCTATCACGAGGTTTATAAGTTAGAAGCCTTCCACCGGTCGGGCCATTGGCCCGAAGTTATCGACATGATGGAGAAGGTGATTGGCAAACCGGTACTGCCTCACCCACAGAAAATCGCCCGTCTATGGTTCCCGAAATATACGGAACATACCACGCCGATACATCAGGATTTTGTCCACTTCCAAGGAAATTTTCAGACGTATACCTGTTGGGCTCCCGTCGGTGATTGCCCAATTGAGTTGGGCGGACTGGCGTTGATACCGGGATCACATAAGGTCGGCAAGGTTCTCGATCATCACTTCTCGCTTGGCGCTGGCGCTCAAAAGATCTACGCCGACGAGATAGAGGGCGAATGGCACACCACGGACTATGAGATCGGGGATTCCTTAATTTTCTTGGCGTTGACGATACATCAGGCGTTGCCCAATTTCACAGAGGATAAACTCCGGGTTTCATTAGATAACCGGTATCACGCGCTCGGCGATCCGATAGCGGAGCATATGCTGCAGCCGCATCTCAACAGTTCCAATGAGCTTCTCTGGGAGGATGTGTACAAGGATTGGGAATCGGACGACCTGAAGTATTACTGGGAGGATTTGGACCACCCGATTGTTCCCAGAGATCTCAGCTTCGGCGAAAAGGTGTTTGCAGAGGCGTTAGATCTCGCGAGGGAGGGTGATGCACACGCGATTTTACATCTCAATCGTATCATCAGACGGGATCCAACGGCGGATGCTGCCAAACAGGCGATGGAAGCGTTGCGTGCCGGCAAATCGGCAGTAGATAGCGAAGCTGCTGCGGACTAATTAATAGTTCATTGGTTCATTGAGCTAACCGTATACATATTGTCCTACTTGTGTGGGAGTGATTCTCTAATCCAGCGGAGGTCGTTTATCTGCCCAAGGCGCGAGCTCCTCAAATGCAGCGGACGCACGGAGGACGGTTACATCATCGCGCCACCGTCCGACGATCTGCAGCCCTACAGGCAGCCCATCACGGTCGAAACCACATGGAATGCTCGCCGCCGGTTGACCGGTGATGTTGAACGGATAGGTGAACGCTGTCCAACTTAGGTAGGTTGTCGGCTGACCGTCAATCTGTCCCGGCTGATCATCGCCAGCGGGAAACGCTGTCACTGGCAGTGCGGGGGTCAGTAGGAGATCATATCGCTCCATGAATTGGCGCCAAGCTTCGTAGTAGTCGTTTCGTTGTGCGTAGGCGATGGCGACCTCAGCCCCTGAAAGCTGCAGTCCTTGCTCTATCACTCTCACCAAGCCCGGATCGATCTGATCGCGAACCGCCTCTAGGTTATCGAGATGCAAACCGGCGAATGTAGATCCCCAGATGATATGAACGATGCTTTCCCACGGATCTTCAAGACCGGGGTGGGCTTCCTCGACGTGGCAACCGAGTTCCTCAAAACGCAGTGCGGCTTGCGTAACGATTTCACGGACCTCCGGATCAACCGCGGCGTAACCCAGATCGGGCGACCAAGCAACGCGCAGCCCTGCAATATCTCCCTCCAGAGCCGCTAAATAATCGGTCTCAGTGGGAATCGAGAGGCGATCACGCGGATCCGCACCTGCCATGACATTCAACATGACCGCTGCATCGGCGACTGTCCGTGTCATGGGACCGATGTGGGAGAGCAGTTCGACCGCACTGGGAGGATACTGCGGGATGATTCCCCACGAGGGTTTGAGCCCGTAAATCCCGCAGAAACTCGCAGGAATACGAATTGAGCCTGCGCCGTCGCTGCCTTGGGCAAGGGGTCCTAATCCCGCGGCAAGTGCTGCCGTTCCACCGCCGCTAGAACCGCCAGCGGTACGGCCGTGCTTCCACGGATTATGGGTAGAACCGATGATACGATTGGTTGAGTCCCCCTTCCACCCAAACTCAGGCATATTGGTCTTACCCAGTATCACGGCACCGGCTTCGTGAAACCGCTCGATAATCGGCGCATCAAAGTCTGACACCGAATCTTTGTAGCGCCAAGAACCGCGGGTTGTACGAATCCCTGTCATTGCCACAAGGTCTTTGATTGAGGTTGGGATACCCGCCAGTGGAGGCGGAGATTCATCAGTTTGGTAGGCTTGTTCGGCAGCGCGTGCGCCCTTGAGCGCGAGTTCCGGCGTCGTTGTGATGAAGGCGTTGAGGCTCGGATTCAGTTGATCCATGCGGCGGAGTATCGCCTCAGTTACTTCAACCGGTGACACCTCGCCTTTCTGGTAAAGGTCCCGCAATTGCAGGGCTGACAAATAGCAGAGATCGGTTTCTGTCATGTCTAAACTCTTTTCGTCGGAATGGGTATAAACGTGAAACGTGATGCGTAAAACGTGAAAACAATTTGTTCATTGGTTCATTAGTACATTGGTTCATTAATGTACCCAATCAGTTTCTGTTGCACGATTTCTTAACGTGACACAAAAAAATGATACAGGTAATCGGTTGGCAAGTCAACGGAAAAATGTAAGGAGATAAGGATGGCTCAGTTAAAATACTCAGTGATCGTTGACACCTTGGCGAGCTTCGGGTTAGACATCTGGGAACAGCCGCGCGAGGTGCTTGGACTGATAAAAAACGCCGGCTATGACGGCATAGACCTCACCGCAGAACCTGACCGAATTGAGATAGGACGGTATCGGGAAATTGCTGAGATAGCGCGGTCGATGGGATTGGAGATTGCTGCCCTGCTTGGAGCGTGGGCAACTTGGCACGCAGGGGAGGCGCGGGATTTGGCATCTACCGACGATGTGGCTCGGCGTTATGCGATTGGTTATGCCCGAAAATGCACTGATTTGGCGGTGGATCTGAATGTATCGGTCTATGAGATCTGCTGCTGTCCGGCTGAACCGAAGTATCCGGCGCATGACGTTCCGCTCCCGACGGTGAGGCGAAATTTCATCGAGTCTGCACGAGAGATAAGCCGTTACGCTGGCGAGCGTGGTGTGCGGGTGGCGATGGAGCCGGTGAACCGGTTTGAAGGCTACGCGGGGTTCATGAACAGTGTGGTTGATGCTGTCGGTGTGGCTGATGAGATTGGAGAAGCAAATTTGGGTGTGATGGTGGACTTTTTCCATGCAAACATTGAGGATGTCTCCGTCGCTGATGCTATCCGACGGGCGGAACGCCGCCTGATGCTGATCCATTTAGCGGACAGCAATCGTCAAATGCCGGGGATGGGGCATATTGATTTCACCGGCGTGATCAGGGAACTTGATGCAATCGGATTTGAGGGCTATCTCTCCTTGGATTGCTTGCCGGCAAGACCGGACCCTACGACTTATTTAGGGCATTCCATCGATTACATGAAACAGCTGGAGGAAGCGGTTGGGCTGGAGAAACGGCTGTCTGAGATGAGTTAAGTCGTTTGTTGAAAGTATACACCTCAAGGCTCATGTTACAAGAAGGCGAATGGTTCCCTCCATTCGCTTTTTTTATTGTTGGCTTCGTGAAAAAATAGGTAAAAAATCTCTCGGAATGCCGTTTCAACGAAAAAAAGTGCCAAAAAAATCTCAGAACTGCATCTTGATAAGGTGTAAGGGAGAAATGCAGAACTATGGCTAAGGAGAATACGCTCATCTATCGCGCCCAAACTGGGGATGAAGAGGCATTTGCTGATCTGATGCGAGAGTACTACGCCTATGCTTATGCAATCGTAGTCGGAATCGTGGACAATGCCCATGATGCCGAAGAGGTGGTGCAAGATGCCTTCTTCAACGCCTATCAAGGATTAGGGCAGCTTGAGGATGCGACTAAATTCAAGGGTTGGTTGGCTGAGATTACGCGGAATTGTGCACGGCAGTGGGTCCGCGAACAGAGGGGTGAGACTGTATCTATCGACGAAGTGAGTGAGGGGATACTTCAAACGCAGGACCCACCCGATGAGCGATTGACGCAGCTGGAACAGAGAGAGCTAATTCGCCGGACAATAGAGACGCTTCCGCAGAAAGACAGGGAAATTGTCCGCGCCTTCTATCTGGAGGGTGCAAGCTACGACGAACTGACAAACGCGCATGGACTGTCATATAACGCAGTTGCATCTCGGTTGTCGCGTGCCAAGCGGCAACTCTCCAAACGGTTGCAATATCTTCTCACTGGCATCTTTGTCTCTCCCACAATAGCACTAAAAAAGATATACTCAGGAGGACTAACTGCCATGAAAGTTGGAACGATGCCTAAGATAACGGTTGGTGTAGCAGCACTGATTGCGCTGATTTTTATCGGTTTTGTCGGTATCCGCCAGATGAATAGACCTATAGTTAAGGAGCGTGTGTATTTGTCGCCGTGGGAGGATGGCACCCCACGTCCACGAAACAACTTTGAAGGATTAGCAGTACAAACTGATTCCGCTCAAAATACAGAAAACAGGGACAATCCGTCACAAATTGCCCCAGCAGCGTCCGCAGAAGGAACGGAGCCGGTTGACAATTCTTTGGATCAATCTGAAGAAGCAGACATAGCACAATTCATGCTGGAGGCAGCATTTGAGCCAGAGGCGGACCAGAGTCTCTCCACCGATACCTCTACGTTATTAGACGATGAGGGTCGGTCTGCCGCAGATGTGATGAACGCCTATCTGGAGGCGTATAAGAATCTCGACGTTAAGGCAATGCTCCCACTCGTGACAGGCGCTGTCAGGGAAGATATAGAAAGTAGTATCCCAGCCGTAGAAGACACGAAAGCAGAAATCGCTGAGGCAGGGGCGGAGGCAAAGCAGTTCACCGAGGGGATGCTTAGTCAGATGCTTGGCAGGACAGAAATTGTGAGCAGAGAATATGTAGGCGGTGAATTCTATTTCCGGTTGAGAGAACCGAAACTACAGATTGGAGAACTGATAGGAATGGTGATGCAAAATCTACCTGAAGACCACCAAGCAGCGGCACTAGCGGAAATTCCGGAGGCAGAAGCAGAAATGGAGAGGATAGCAGTGGAAATGGAGAACAGACCGGCACCCTCAGATATACTCGTTAAGATGCGCAAAGAGAATGGGGCTTGGCGAATTTATGAATCTGGCAATGCAAACTAACTCCCACCCTTATCCATCGTTATCTATGAACTGGAGCTTGATCCATCGAACTTATAGCATGTCTACTGAGTCTCAGCATCCGTGATCTACCATATTTTTATTTACATAGAATAACCTAAGTTGCTAGTTGTCCGTTGGGATTGGTAGATGTCAATTTGTGTAGAGAACGCAGATCTGTGTTCTCTACGAAACCCCTTTCCCAATCCAACTGAAGCGCGAAATCGAAAAAATGAGTCCCAATCTGCATAAGAGTAAGAAGCAACAATCGTTGTTCCCTAGAACTGGTTAGGTTTAACAACACTGATGGATTCTGGTGACTCGCCCTATCATGCACATTGCGCTCCTCATGAGTTTTAAGAAATTAAACGGGTAATTCTATATTTCCCCCAGACCCGGTAGGTGCGGTTTCTAACCGCACCGGACATCGCTCGGAAATTACCCAATTAATAAATTAATCTTCATCTGGAGCGCAGGGATTGACCTCATCGCTGTTCTATAGACATATCGCTCCTCTGGAGCGAAAGATAGAATCCCTCAACCTTAACGACAAATCAACGGATTTTCAACACTAGCAACCTGCGTTAGAGTAGGAGACAAATATGAAAGTCCAACACATCGGTGCACTCTGCTGTTGTGTTTTGGTCCTCTCTGGGTGTGCTTCAACCACCTCCCACGACTTTTTTATTATCCAGTATTCCGTCGACACCGAGGAGTTTGACCGCGGCTATAAAGCGGGTATCGCCTTCGCAAAAACAGAGGGACCTTTTAGCTCCTCACCAAAGAATGTGCCCTCCGCAATGCAAAAGATAATCGAAGCCGAGTCGGATTCTTACCAGAAAGGATTCTTGGCAGGCTATCGCGATCGGAAAGTTAGGAATAAGAGGTTGTATGGCACTGTTTTCTGGGGTTCATTCACAATTATTATGACTGGTGCTATCGTAGCTGATATTCTACTGAGCGAAGAATAGCTTAAACCTTAGAAGCGTGATGCACACGGAAAAACAACTTTATCTTCTCTTAACCCCAGACCTCACAAGCAGTGCAATGATGCCCTAGTTCGGTACGGTTTGGGGTTTTCCGGTGCGGGCGGCTTCATCTAAGGCGTTGCATATAGACACGGACCTTGCACCGTCGCGTGCGTTGCAGAGGGTATCGCCATCCGTCCGAATCGCGTCCAACAGGTTCACCATCATTGACGCTTGAGCGACCTCTTCTTCCGGTAATTCGCGGGTGTCGAGGTAGTCAATTTCGCAAGCACCAAAGTCGACGCGAGTCATGTGAGCGGAAAAGACCGCGCTACGTTCTCCATCCCACATCTGATGGAACCACTTGGACACGAAGGGGTTCATGCCCTGATCCGTGCTAATCACTGTGGAGAGTCCGCCGCTCTTCCAGAGAATTGTCCCTACCAGCCCGTCGGGGTAGCCGGCGGTGCCTTTGTTTTGTCCGAAGATCCGCCCCTCGGCATAGATTCGGTCCGGCTCGCTGTCCATCAGATATGTGAGTAGATCGATGGTATGGACGGCGGTGCTGATTAAGAGCCCCCCGCCATCGTCCGCATGCCAGACCCATGTACTACCGCTCGCACCGGAATCGTTCATCGCTAATTGACCGTGGCTCATGCGTGGTTGGGATAGCAGTTCGCGTGCCTTCTGGGCTGTAGGTGCGATTCGGAACTTGCAATTTATCACGAGTTTGACCCCGGTCTGTTCCACCATTTCAGCCACTTCGACGGCTTGGGCGCGGGTTACGCACATCGGTTTCTCCAAAAGGATATGCTTGCCAGCGTGTGCAGCAGCAAGTGCGAGCGGATGGTGTGCATCGTGGTGGGTGGCGATTACTATCAGATCAATGGAATCGTCGCGCATGATGCGGTCAGCGTCGGTTGTGGCATAGGAACCGCCAAATTCCGCCAACGCTTCCTCGGCTTTTTCCCCAATTTCATCGCAATAACCGACCAGTTCAATCCCCAGACTTTTCGCTTTCGCTATATGACCTCGCCCCATACCGCCACAACCAATCACAGCTGCTTTGAATCCAGATCCAATTAAGGTCATTTTTTCCTCCTCAAATCGTAAAATGCTAGGCTCTGTTGACATTTGATAGCACGTAGGTGGGCCTCCCCGGCGATATTCGAGCCGTGAGTGCGCCGGCAGCACGTCGTGATATGTTCGTTCAGTTCTTCGCGTTGTCGTTTTTTGGCGCTGACAGTTTGGGTGCAACTTTTTCTTGTTCGACTACAGGGGACGCTACGGTGCGCTTTTCGGTTTCGGGATATTCGGTCATATCAGACTGAGTGTGATTAGAAGTTCTTTCCTCTGTGTCTGCCCAAATCCCCCGACTCGTTTGTTCAGCGGAGTTGGCTGGCGTGGGGACGGTGCTTTCGGACTCCCCCAAGTCGTAGCTTGCTATCACATCGCGCCACCACGTATCGAATGCTGCTTGGTCTCCCTTGAAACGCACACCTATCCACATCAGGTTCTCCCGATCCATTGAAAACTTCATCACGCCATCTCTTGGCCCGTGCTCTTTTAACAGTTCGCGGAAGCGTTCCGCCATTGCTTCGTCTTCATCTTCAGGCGTTTTACCGGGGTTGTTAGCACGGTAATCCTGCGTTGCCGATTCGTAGGCATCAGCAAGCAGTTGATCCATATCGACCTCTCCGAACTCCGTAATCCCATGCGCCTCCAGAAGATCTACCATCTCTTTCACGCTTTGTGGCGGTCGTGCCTTGATCGCTTCCTGAAATGAATTGTCTTGCATAACTGCTACCACCTCCTGAAGCAGTGGGTCATCGGTTAGATCAGGCGGTAAGAACCGTTCTATCGAATCGAGGGGACTCGACGCGGACCCAGATTTAGTAGGGGCGGGCTTCTGGTCGATATCGGGCGATTTTGAAGCTAACGAATCCAAATACCTCGCTTCTATCTTCGCAACTTGTCGAGTGCCCCAATAAAAATGGAAAACCGACAATATCGCCGTTCCGATAACGGTAATCACCATAAAAATGGCCAAACCGCGTGAAAGCGTTAATTCCGGTAACAGTGGTTTTTTTAACATTCGCCTCTCCTTATCTCAAGCAAAGTGAAGTGGCAGCAGGTTAATGCTGCCACCCATGAACCTTCAGACAATCCAAAGGTATATCAATTTGGATCGTGTTCCCTTTGACAGGCAGCATAAAAGAAACCGAGTTTTGCCGAAAAAACTCGGTTTCTCTTCGTATTTTGTACTTTCTTTTGATACGAACCAATCGTAAAATGCCGTGGATTTATTGCAAGACTCATCGAATTGTGACACCGACTTCATCAGCGACCGACCGGATATGTTCTGCACCGAGTGCATACTCTTCAGCGGATGGGAGATGTTCAAGCATCAACGGCACATCGGGATCGAGCCGATTCAGTTCACGTAGATACGTTGCGTAGTCAAGTCCACCAAGCCCGGGACGGGTCTCATCGAGGTGAAGGGTAAGATTATCGGCGAGAGCGATGTCCTTCGCGTGACAGCTTTTCATATAGGGACCGAGTTTAGCGAAACAATCACGGATGAGATCTCCGCTGTGGTAGTAGCGTTCAAGACTGTTGATGATGTTCACAGGGTCGAGATGGACGGCACACTGTTTCCGGTCAATGGCTTTGATCAGACGTAGGTAGCTATCGGGTCCTTCGGGATAAGCCCACGGCATGGTTTCGAGGGTGTAGTACGTCCGCGTGGGTTTCACAGCATCGATAATCGAGCGAACGCTCTCGACAATCAGATCGAAGGTGTCATCTGTCAAATTATCGGGGTGCGGTCCGTCCCACTTGGGTCCGCGTGAGCCGGAGATGTTGACACAGCAGTTTGCGCCGACCCGATCGGCAAGTGCGAGTTGCGTCCGACACTTCTCCAGGGCAGCCTCGCGCTCCGTGTCGTCGATACTGATCGGATTGCTCCATGCACCGACTTCCGCAATGACGATGTCCGCTTTCTTCGCGGCTTCGATGTATGCGTCAATGGTCGCCTCATCGCTGTCTGAGTTGACGGGGCAGAAGGCAGCGCTGTATCCGTGATCTTTGACCGCTTTTGCCCAGCTATCGGGATCGGAATTTTCACCAAATATTGGTCCGCCAAGTCGCATTTTTTAACTCCTCGTCTCTTCATTAAAACATCTCTAATTTACCCATTTTCTGCTTGACATGCCTTGTGTTTTTCAACCACAATAGTTTGCTATACACCTATCGCCTCGTAGGAGCGTTGGCGATCGGGCAAGATGCCCGACCTATAGGTATCTGTGCAGTTTATTCTACTGCTTTTCCACCCCCATGTCTACTTTTTTAGGGTATGATTGAAAAATGCGCCTGGAAAAATTCCTTTCTGAATCTGGCATCGCCTCTCGACGGGACGCGAAGAAATACATTTCCGATGGACGGGTCTCTGTCAATGGCGAGCGGGTATTAATCCCCGGCACCCACATCGCTCCCCAGCGGGATGAGATTACATTTGATGGGGAACCGATACGCGGGAAACCGAAGCAAATTTACTTGATGTTAAATAAACCGGCGGGCTATGTGACAACGGTGCGAGATGAGCGCGGGCGTCCGACGGTTATGGCGTTGGTAAGTGATATATCTGAACGCATCTACCCGGTCGGTCGATTGGATCTTGATACCGAGGGTCTGCTGCTGATGACGAACGATGGGGATTTCGCACACAGAATCCTTCATCCGAGCCATGAGACTGAGAAAACCTACTTCGCGTGGGTAGTGGGACATCCGAATCGACAGGCGATTCAGAGGTTACGAGAAGGAATCGAAATTGAAGACGGGATAACTGCTTCGGCGCAAGTCAACCAAATTGGACGGAGAGAAGGAGAGTCACAATTTAAGGTTATTATCCACGAAGGAAGGAAACGGCAGATTCGGCGTATGTTCCACGCGATCGGCCATGAGGTAATACATCTTCAACGGGTGAGGATTGGGTCGCTTTCGCTTGGACGGCTGCCGATTGGGGAATATCGCCCCTTAACGCCGACCGAGATCGAATCTCTTGGTCGTGAGGCTTAGAGGTGCTGACATTGTAGGGATTAGCTGAAGTGAAAAGCACTTCACGGGCGGGGACACCCCGCCCCTACAATTAGGCACACACCGCATTTGCACACGCCTCAGGTGAACGCCAACAGAACCTAAACGTCGAGATATGAATCTCGACCTACTTATGTGACACTGACAGTGCTACACTATTGATCATCAAGTTCCAATATCTCTCCCATCGTCCCTTCCCCACCAAGACACAAGAGGAAATACTTCAATCCAATATACAACTTTCCATTGGCGATAGCCGGTGAGGAGTAGATCGCTTCGCCGCCGGTGATTTTCTCTGTATCAAACTGCCATACGATGCGCCCACTATCGCTGTCGATCTTGTAGATTATGCCATTATCTGCGCCGACATACACTGCATCCTCCGTAACCGCCGGTGAGGATACAACAGGCTGACCAATAGGCGCTTTCCAACTCAGCGTACCATCAGTGGCGTTGAGGGCATAGACACTCCCATCGCGCGATCCAAAATAGACAGATCCGTTACGATAGGCGACCGCTGTTAGGACAGAATCTTCGGCTTCATGTTTCCAGAGCTGTTCTCCTGTTTCGGCGTTATGGGCGGAGACTCGTCCCTGCGGCACTTGGGCACTTTCAATAAAGTTACCGTTACCGAGCCCGAAAAAGACCGTATCACCATCGGCGCTTGGACTCCCCCAAGCGGGGTAATCTACACGCTTTGACCAGACTTCCACGCCACTGTTTGCATCGACAGCGTAGATACGATACTCGCCGTAACCGGACCCGAAGTAGACTTTCCCCTTCCATACCACCGGCGACATATCCACATGGACAGATGGATAGTGCCAAATCACCTGTCCTTCGAGCGCGTCAAGGCAGTAGACACCATCGCCCCCTGCACCGAAATAGACCTTTCCTTGACTAATAAAAGGGGTCGATTCCACATGGCTCGCTGTTTTGAACCGCCAGATTGGGCGTCCATCATTCGCATCAAGGCAGTGAAGATGGCAATCTGCGTCTTGGTGAAACCCTTCGCCAACATAAACCCGTCCCCCGGCAACCGTTGGTGAAGAAAAAATCTGAATCGGCGTATCATACCGCCAGCGGTTAACCCCGCTATCTGCATCAACGCAGTAGACCGCACCTCCGCTGGAAAAGAACGACCCTTGTGCGGCAGAGATATAGACCTGAGATCCAACGACCGCCGGCGATGAAGAGAAGTCGATGACAACACCACCTTCCCCTTTGAATAACCATGAGATCACGGGGCGGGTTGGTCCGGGAAGATTGCCGAGTTGTCCGGTGCGATCAACACCTCCCCGAAAGGCGGGCCAAGATTGTTTCACAAGCGGTTTCTCATGCCGAATACCCCCCGTTGCCGTGGCATACGGCTGACCGGATTGAATACCTCCATAAATAACCCAAACCCCTGCACCGATGATGGCGAGGAGGAGTATCACGGTAATTGTTTTGAGGAGAGCCGATTCGCGGATACGGTAGAACAATCCCTTTAGCCAATCACGAGCGAATACAACCGCGGTTAGAACGGCGATGCCGACCACCGCGAGGATCTGCGGGATAACACTGAGCAGGGCTGAAAGCGGTCCCAAGAGTTGGGGAATAACCGCATGGGCTGTCCCCGCTGCGCTGAAGGCGAGACATATAAATATCAACGCGAAGATTGAGGGTTTTGCTTTTAGTTGGTTCATTGGTAATTATGGTCGATGTTAGAACTACTTGGACACTGCAAAACGGCGCAGTTGGAAACAGCGCCTACCAAACAGGGGGCGCGAAAGTGTCTATCTATTTTTGGTGTTCACCACAGTTCATTAAAATGTAGCGCAACCTGTTAGTTTGCGGATTGGGATCACAATCTATGGTAGATCTTAGAATTAATGAGACACTCAAAATCGGTGCGGTCCGATAAATCGTGACCAGGGCTGGAAACCGCACCTACCGGGCATGGGGAAAATATAGAATTACCGAAGTATTTTCTGAAACCTCATACAGATTGCGGTACAAAAGACCACTTTTTGAAATAAGTTTCTGAAACGAAGTTCATGTTATGATTTATCGTTTAGCCATTCAGCAGCAAAGTGAATCAGATTCTCTAATATCTGGTGATTTATAAAGACATTGGCGCTTGTTTCGTTTTGAAGGCCTGTGATGAGGTACATCCCTTCGCCGTATTTCAGGGTCGCAAAGGCGATTTCTTTCCCATCATTTGTGGTAGCAAGGATTGTGTATTTATCGTCCCAGTTTGTCCACGTGTCGTCAAGGAAGACATCGCCGAATTCGATTTTATTCGGTTCGCTAAAGAGCGTACCCGCCGCCCGTGTTGGTTCAAAGTCGCTACGCCCCATCCGTTCCACTCCCTTCATCGGTTCAGGGATCCAGCCTGTTGGACATGGCCGCTCATCGTCGCTGTCTTGCCCCGAAACGATAACGACACCGCCGTCTTTAACAAACGCTTTGATCTTGTTCTCCCGCTCTTTCGTCAAGCGATATTTGTCTTCGCAGATTTCGCCTTGCCCCAACCAGAGAATATCGGCGTGGTCGAGGGTCGGCAGGTTGCGATCTTTTGTTCTTTGATAGACTATCCGTTGTCCCGCAACCGGACTGAAGGCAGAAAGGGTGCGAAACTCGACATTGTAACGATTGCCGGAGAGGACGAGTACACGCATCGCATCGGCAGGTGCTTCGGCGAGGGACTGGACCTGTGAAGCGCTTGTATTTTTGGGTTTGGCTCTCCCAGCAAGTGTATCCCGCACGAGCTTCTGAAAGTCGGGCGTTGAACCTTTGTAGGTCCGGTGCATGTAGATTTCAATATGGGTAAAATTCCACCAAACGCGGCTTTTATCTGACCGGTCTTGGGCAAAGGTTTGGAACCAGGTGCCATCGACATGTCCGAGGCTGGGGATTCGCCGCCCTTCCATCTTATAGAAGATAATAATTGGCTTCCCGGCTTTGAATTTTTTGATCATCTTCTCCGGGAAGTTACCCTGCCCGGTGGATAGGTTAATTTTGATTTCTTGAAACTTGCTCTGTCCTTTGAGGTTTTCTTCGACTTTCACTTTGGCGGTCATGCGTTTCTGATTGACCGAGGTGACAGTCCCAAAGACGATGTTGCTGCATTCAGCCAGCACTTCTTGGAGGGTATAGTGCCGTGCGATAAAGGCTTGGGTTTCAGAGGCAGTGAACAAAAATTGTAACCCCAGCATCAGAATACAAGAGAGCAGTAACAACCTCGTTCTCATAGATTATAAACTCCTTAAGAGCATGAAACGTGAAAAATGAACCAATGAACTATGGTAGATTTTAGAATTATGGTAAATCTTAGAATTAATGGGACACTCCAAACCGGTGCGGTTGGAAACCACACCTACCAAACACGGGGAGAGAAAGTGTCTACTTATTTTCAGGATTCGCTACAAATCAGTCAGCGTTTAAGATTTCCAAAACATGGGGGTGTAGATTTCGGGTTGCAGCCACACATGAGTCCCCTTGAACGACATCGCTGCCATCCCACGCGGTAACAACGCCACCCGCACCGCGAACGACTGGAACAACTGGCAGGACGTCCCATGGATTCACGATGGGGTCGAGCATGATGTCAGCCCCTCCGGAGGCAAGCAATAGATAACCGTAGCAGTCGCCCCATGTGCGGAACATTTTCGCTTTGTGAAGCAAATTATCAAATCCCGCCCGATTCTGATATTTGCCGATACTCAGAATATCTGTTGTCAGCAGGATTGCTTCAGAAATAGTGTTGGTCTCTGGAACATGCACCGGATGTCCGTTGATGGTTGTTTGCTCATTATCACCGATGCACAACTGCTCTAAGATGGGTTGATTGATTGCGCCCAAGATGGGTTGTCCTTCGTGCAGGAGACAGATCAGCGTGCCAAAAAGTGGGCAGCCACTTGTAAATGATTTTGTACCGTCTATCGGATCGAGCACCCAAACAAACTCGGCATTCTCATTTTCGTCCTCGAATTCCTCCCCGATGATCCCGTGGTCTGGAAACTCCTTGCGGATTAGATGCCGCATGATCTCCTCTGCCCCTCGGTCCGCTGCGGTGACAGGTGTTTCGTCTTCCTTCAGCTCAACTTCAAGGTCGAAAGCGGCGAAATACGGCTTTATGACTTCGGCACTCTCCGCTGCCAATTTACGAACAAAATCGATAAATTCTTCCCGCACTATTGTCCCTTTCCGTTACGGAATTATTTCTCAATAACGCAAGTTGTTAGACAACCCCGATAGATCGGGATTTCGCTACGCTCAACCTGTAGGTCGAGTTTTCATGCCCGATACTTATTAGAGATAACCAAATTTACGACACACATGGCGCCCCGCTGGGGCTTGGGGAGTTTTGTTATCTTGTGTGCTATAAACATATCGCCCCGCTGGGGCTAAATGAATCCATACCCCTTTTCCCGTCCCGTTCTGAGGACACGCATCAGGCATTCTATACTGAAAATCCTTAAATCTCCGATAAATCGGGATTAAGAAACCTGAACATCTCCGTTCCGAGAGTCCGAGACCTGATTCAGACAACAATTATGCACACCCCTCAATTATCTCTCAATACTTAATACCGAAAGCGGTGTACTCCCCGGTATGCGGACGCGCTTCAACTTTGACATCTTCGACTCTGGAGGCAGGAGGTCCCTTCCACAGGATCTTCACAAATTCATTCAGCGTCGCTTTATCGCCTTCGGCGACGACCTCAACCTTACCGTTGAGCAAGTTTTTCGCGTAGCCGTGAACTCCAAGTTTCATGGCGTTTTGTCTGGTAAAATGGCGGAACCCAACCCCTTGGACCTTACCGCTGATTAGAATATAGCGTTGCATTTTCTGATTGACCTCAATTGTAACTTTCACCGGCGTGCCGAGGGGTGGAAGTATCTGCGCGTTTTTCTTGTAGGGACTCTCTTCAGAAGGGACCGGGCTTTGAAACAACGCACTGCCGTCAATATAGTTAAGCGCGATGATGTCGTTTCCGATAAATGCTTGGGGGATCATCGCATCCTCGTCCTCGCTGTCAAGATCGGGAATCTCACGTGATCCGGAAAAGACCCACGCTACGTGCGGCATCGGCTTTTGGGTGCGGGTGTCGTGGAGGAGGTCTTCACCACGCACTCTTTTGGTCTCGCCGTTTACCTCCCATTCGACGAACACGAGGACACCGGTCCCTTTCGCACCTATCATCTCGTCCTTCTCTTCGTCGTACATAGGTGGAGAGCCCCTTTCGACACCGAGCTTGAGCATTGCGTTGTGGATTTCCCGTGCAGAGCTATTGACGACGACAATACTTTCGTACTCTTTGCCTTGTGGTCCGCAGAGCAGATATTCTACCGCGCCCTTTAGATGCTCGTCATAGGTACCGAGAGCTTTGGAGATTTCTCCGGTTAGGACAAGTTTTCCCTCGTCCTCCAGAATTTGGAGGGATTCAGCTCCTTGGCTGGTGGCAACCCAAACGAAACTTAGGACGATGAGACAGGAAATGTGTAGGAACTGGCGTAGCATCCGTTTTCCTCCTTGTTGATATGTGAGTATTATAACAGATTATGATAAGCAAATATTATGTATAAGTTAAGATTCTGTGAATTTTGAGGCTGAATTAATTGAGTTAAGCCCATCCTTTAATTATATTCATACATCTCATTTGACAATAACCAGCCTACGGGTTTGGGTATAGGTATCGGTGTTGAGAGTGTAGAAATAGACGCCGCTGCTGACCGGTTCCCCGTTTTGGTTTCGACCGTCCCAATAGACCGCCCGCTCACGGGTGATGTAGTAACCGACTGGCTTGTGTCCTACCTCGATTGTCCGCACCAAATGTCCGCTCACATCGTAAATCTTCACAGTTACCGTTGATTCTTCCGATAGCTGATACGGTATCCATGTTTCTGGATTGAAAGGATTAGGGTAGTTAGGTAGAAGTTTGGTCTCTTGGACGTTCTGGTCTGCGACCGATAGGTAGTGTCGGAGCAGGTCGATAGCAAGCTGAATGTGTTGTGATTTGTTTGGCATAGTTTCTAATTCACGCACCGAACGCTGGATTGCGATAATCTGTTCAGCAGTGGATTCGATGTGCTCAACCTGACCCGGTGCCGCGGCGTTTTGACTGAACCGCTTGACGACGAACACCAAATCCATAACATTGACCACACCATCACTGTTGACATCTGCCTGCGGGTTGTCCGGCGGTTGCTCGCCGAAACTGCTCGCGACAAGGATGAGATCGAGGATATTAATCCTTCCATCAAGGTTGGCGTCGGGGTTGGGCGCAGCGGTGATGTGGAGGTCCGTCCAATGTGCCGAATCACAGTTTGCTCCTGCACCGCCTTCTTCAGCGGGATCTGTCACTAATTCCAACAGTACTGATTGACCGGCAAATTGGGAGAGGGAGATGCTACCCTCCGTCCAATCAAATGTATCCTTGAACGTATCAAAGTAAGTTTGACCGTTGAGGCGAACTTGAAATACAACCCCCTTGCTGCATTCCCCCGGTAAGACTGTCGAGAAGGAAAAGATTGACGGTCTTTCAGGGAGTAGGAGTGGAAACTGGAGAATAGTCTGTCCATTTGCAGGGGGATGTGCAGAGATGCTTGGCTTGCGTTCTCCGTTGGGACTTTCAACGGTTGTGTGGTTACCTGAATTCCATACACTTCCGAGTCGAAAGATGTTATCAAATTGGAGTCCTGCGGTGAATTGCGCGTCTCTCAGATCGTAAGGTGGCGCGACCTGTTGAACATGGTCGAGAAAAAAGAGGATCTGTGCAGGAAGCACGGTCTCGAGGGTGTAGTGTCCACCACTGATATGGCGAAGTGTATCGGGGAGGCTCCCTGTGGGTTCAACTGGGGAGAAAAAGCCAACTTTTATGGGCGAGTTATCAGGTACAGAGATGATTTTGGGTTCGCCCCACACAGCCCAATCCCAACCGGTATCGTCATTTGGTCCTGGGGTGGTGGTAAAACGGAGTTTGACGATTTGGTCCCGATAAGGAGATAGGTTAAGAGTGACCGGCTCCCATCTTTGTTGGTTGTAGTGTTGACGAAAGATTTCATCGCCTTGGACGGAGACAATGAAGGTAACCCCATCGGATTTTTCAGAACCTTCCCGCAAACCGATATAGAATTGAAGACGAATATTGGGGCTATCTGGTAGTGGAATCATAAATTCGCCGAATGTGTCGCCACTACCATCTTGATAAAAGGGATGTGCATGAATCGCAGGCTTGGCGACACCAGAAAGTGTGCTTCGTAAGTCTCTGAAGGTCCCTCCTCGTTGTAGAGGCAATTCTGCACCATTGAGGACAATTCCGGTTCTTGCCTGATGGAGTTTTGACAATAGATTAACTTCAAGTGAAATATTGGTTTTTTCGAGTCGAAAGAGGGCAGCATTTTCGGTGATGCGGGTTTCGGTTACAGAGACACCCGGTGGCAGAGAATTGATGTGCACCTGGGATAAGTCGCGGGGCATGTTATCAAGGAGATAAGACTTGTTTGGATCTAAGCCAAGGAGATTTGTCTCGTTATAGGCACGCCAGTGGGGGAGGCTTCGATGTGTTTGCACCTCTGTAACGCCGTAGACGCGCTCATATCCGCCGTCTTGGGGCAGGTCAAAGATGGAACCTGTGGATGTACGTTGGTAGGTTACAGTTTCCCCGGTCTGGGTTGTGTATTGAAACAAAGTGTCAGGTCTCCAATCGGATTCAAAGTCGGGGCTTAGACCAAGTTCTTGCCACTGACGAGCAACAGAGAGTATGTTTTGAATTAGATAGCCATCTAGATTGCTTGCATGTCTAATCCTGACAGTGGGTAAGATACCCCAACTCTCATAGGAGTGGAGAAATGTTTGATATGTCAACTGGTTCCCAGCATCCAATACAGGAATTCCCAGATAACCGTAAGAGCGTGTGTAGCGGGAAAAGAGAAACGCGCTAATGGGGTGAGGTATTTGTTCCGGTGGGAGCATCCAGCGTTGGGCAAAGTTCTCACGGAAGAAGGTGACTTCATGGAGATGTTCACCGCTGAAAACAGCGTCGGGCATCGCTTCTGCCAATTCCTCGTGGAGGTAAATATTGCCTTGGGCGGAATTTAAGCCTTCGATTAACCCATTTGCGTCGTTCACGACCAAGAGGCTGACATCGAGGTGGAAGGCATCAATACGGTATTTATCCCAGACAGCTTTCAGCCGTTGGACGAAGATATTCCTGAATTCAGAACTTGCAGGATTGATAAAGGCATGGCGCTCTGGAGAATCTGTTTCATTCCACTTCCACCCCCTGAGTTCTTCATTCCAAGGATCTCGGAATTGAAAAGTCTTAAATTCAGCGTAGAGGGGATGATAGGGGGAAATTGCGACAAGGTTAACATGCGGCATAACTCGATATCCAAGCTCATGGGCGTATTCAACGAAGCCATCAAACCCCTCTCTTGCAGTGTAATCGGGGTAACTCACATCGTGTCTATGTCTGCGCCAGCCTGTCAGATAGATGAGGGTTTTGGTTGGATCAACCAATTCTGCCAAGTGCGCCAACATTTCAGTATCTAAATGAGTATGGATAACAACCAAGCCGATGTCTTGAACCCACGCGGGCATCTCTGAGAGCCTCCATGGGTTGAAGGTCTTTTCCATCCAGTCGCGATGGATTTGCGTAGGAACACGCCAGTCGCCAGTGTAGGTATTCAATCGCCATATCACAGACTTTACAGCGGTGAGAGTATCCCACGGGGCTTGGTTATGAGTTTGAAAACCGAGTGCGAGACGCTTACTATCTTTTTGACAGTTGAATTCTTTGAACTGGAAGGTTTCATCTGCTCCACGGACGAAAAAACCTCCCTGCTGACCTTGGATGATGGCGAGTTGTGCCTCCCAAAGAGCAGGATATTGATAGTTCTTTGCGTTGAATGGGGCTGAAGCATTGATGACTTGCCCACCGTGGGCGGGAAGAATGAGTTCCAGATTTTGGATATCCAGACCGCCACAGCCCCACTGGAAGCCGTAGACGCCCGCGGTGTCGGATACTCCGCTTCCTCCGATGAGCAGATCACCGGTCTCTGCCTCTACTTCGATAGTGAGGATGATTTCGTTTCCGCCCTGATGGATTAGGAATGTGGCACTGTTCTGCCCTGTTTTTCTCGCCTTTATTGTGCTGTGTCTTGCCCAGATGGGTTCGTGGTGTCTCCGCAAGATGCCAGTCTGTCCTTGGCCCCCTTGTGCTCTACCGTCTTCGGGGAGGGTGTAGGTTTCGGCGGTCAGTTTGTTGTGGATATGGGTAATCACGCCACGGTCAAATTGGACTTCGTAGTTGTCTGTTTCGACGTGGACAATTTCGCCGTCAATGGTAATTTCAGCAGACACTGGCTTTAAGAAAAAAATGCTGGCAATCAAAATCAACATTACTATGATTAAAGCACGCATTGTATCTACCTTATTTTAATGCACGTTACTACATGTCGCCCCGCTGGGGCTTAGGAGCGTGGGATTTCGGTGTCTCTATAAACATGTCGCCCCGCTGGGGCTAATTTATAGTAAATCTTAAAAACAGATAGACGCTTTCGCTCCCCGTGTCCTATCCCGACTCGTCGGGATGCGGATGCGGTGCGGTTGGAAACCGCACCTACCGGGCATGGGGGCAATGCGGTGCGGTTTGGAGTGTCTCATTAATTCTAAGATCTACTATGGTTCGACATAACTACAGACATAAGGCCGGGATGCAAAGGCTGTCGAGATATGAATCTCGACCTACAGACGCGGGGAGATTGGACGCATTATCCCGGGGGTTTAGAACAGATGGAACGGAGATCTCCGTTCTCTATTACGCCGATTTAGCGAGACCGTGTGCTACCTTGTTGATTGCCGTGGCGATGTCGTGGATGTCGTTCTCGTTCATGTGCTCGTGGATGCCGCGGACGGCGACCGTTCGCAAGCCTTCGACTGCGCCGGGGACGAGTTCGGGACCATAATGGTATTCACGGCTGACATAGGGGCTGTTGAACGGGAACTGGCTATCGCCGTAGGTGCGTCCCTTCGTCAGGAAGTCGCCACGCATATAGATTGGATCTTGGATGTAGTGTGCACTCATTGAGACACCTTCGGCGGAGACGGCTTTACAGAATTCATCGGGATCGTGCCCGGTAACGTGGAAGATATAGTTCCACCAAGAGACCTCGCGGTCGGCTGGTAAGGGAACACCCTCAACGCCGGGGGCATCGGCAATCAGTTCGGTGAGTAACCTTCCGAGCGCAATTCGTCGCTCGACGACATCCCGTAGCTTTTCGAGTTGTGCTAAACCGACGGCACCCTGCATCTCCGTCATGCGGTAGTTGGGAGCGAGGAAGGCGTGGTCACGTTCGCCCATGTATTGGTAGTCCCACCCTTTATCTGAAAAGAGTTTTAGACGGATATAGGTTTCTTCATCGTTGGTCAGAATCATCCCGCCATCTCCGGTGGTCATGTGCTTCGATTGCTGGAAACTGAAGCATCCCATGTGCCCAAATGTTCCGGCGTAGCGACCTTTGTACTTTGTTGCATGGGTCTGGCAGCAGTCCTCGATTAGGATGACGTTATGCTTTTCGGCAATTTTCAGAACTTCGTCGATGTCGCACGGGTGACCGAAGAGATGCACGAGAATGATGGCGCGGGTGCGGTCGGTGATGTTTGCCTCAATGGATTCGGGGATCATGTTCAGCGTTTTGGGATCTACATCGGCAAAGATAGGCACGGCATTCTGCATTAAAATTGGCATGACGCTGCCGGGGTCAGTGATCGGCGCGGTGATGATTTCGTCGCCGGGGTTGGGATTGACGACACCGACCGCTGTGTGGATGGCGGCGGTTCCGCTTGTTGACGACTGCGCGTGTTGTGTGCCGTAAAATGCTGCGAATTCCTTTTCCAAATCTTTGACAAACCTCCCGCTTTTGACAAAAAGGCTCTGACTACGCACTGCTTGAAGCAGGAGTTCTTCTTCACGTTCACCGAACGGGGCGCGTTCTGGAAAGGGGTCGGTTCTTACCTTGGGTCCACCGTGGATAGCGAGTTTTTCCATTTATGTCTCCTTATTCGTATCGGGGTTTGATGTGTCCTTTGTTATCACGAGGTTCTGTTGACATTTGGATGTCGAGATATGAATCTCGACCTACAGGTTGAGTATAGCGAAATCCCAATCTATCTGGAACATTGCACTATGTTTTAGGGAGTGTCCATTTTGATGAAGATTAAAAAAATAATTCGGTAATTTGCTATCAACACCGGCGCGGTTGAAAACCGCGCCTACCGTATGTTTCGAGGAAAATCGGGATTACCGATTTAAATACTTAAACTTCATGAAAACCGGCCTACAGGGGTCCGAAGTCGTTTCTGATGTGTGAACAAAGGGTTGGGAGACCCAACCCCTACGAAGAACCGTGCGTTTGTATGCTCCCCTCGATGTCTAATTGGGATGAAATGTCAACAGAGCCTAGCGATCTATTTAGAGCTACTCAGTTTTCGGCTTTTTATAGTGGATATTAGAATTAATGAGATACTCTAAACCGGTGCGGTTAGAAACCGCACCTACCGGGTGGGATTGAATGCGATTCGGTTAGGAAACCGAACCTACCCCGATAAATCGGGATCGAGACCGAGGAGCGAAAGTGTCTATTTATTTTTAGGGTTCACCATAAATGACCCTAGCGATCTATTTCTTTTTTAAGCTTCCCGAAGTGCTTTAGTATCTCCATCGCGTCATGTCCTCGTTCGGAATTGGGATATTGCTCTGCGATCTCCTGTAAACGTTTCAACGCACCACTATGGTTGCGATTATGCTCCAACTGATGGTACGCGAGAAGCAGCTTCGCCCACAGGGCTCTCCGTCCGCCGGGAGCCAGGACGTCGACCTGGTTTATCTGATCGAGCGCCTTATCAACCTCCCCTTTGGCACCGTAGCATTCCGCGAGACGTTCACGCGCTTGGAGTTCAATCAGCAGATCATTATAATCTTCGATGAGCCGTGTATTGACCTTGATTGCCTCATCCCAGTTGTCCTGCCATTGGGCAATGACAGCCAAACCGCGTAACGGCCTTAATGCAGCGGCGGGGCTGGGCGCTCTGTCCACGAGTTGGCGCAATAGTTTCGCAAGGTCGGGGAGTTTACCTTGTGCTTCCAATTCGGGGAGGATGCCCTCTTCATGCGATTCTTCGATGAAACGACGGATGATCTGAACGCGCAGGTGTGGACTTGGGTGGGCAAGGAGGGATCTAAAAAAATCAACCGCTTTTTCGCGTTGATTGGTGGTCCAGTACATTTCGAGGAGTCGCAGCGTTGCCTCTTGGGCGTGCTGGGTTTGGGGATAGGATTCTATAAGCTCTTTGAGTGTTGCTTCAGCGCGATCGTAGTCGGCAGTGTCACCATAGACTTCGGCAAGATTGATTAATACCTCTGCATCAAATCTATCGGGCAATCCTTCGGTGGAGAGTTGAGTCAATATCTCAACCGCTCGCTCAAATTCGCCCGACTCTTGATGAAATTGTGTGACACGGCGGAGTGCCCACCGCGCCTGATCTGTGCCACGAAACTCGCTGGCGGTGAGAAGCGCTTTGAAGGCAGCCTTCGATTCGCCCTTCTCTTGGTACATATCGCCTAGCATTAACCAGAGATGGACGACCGTCCAATGTGTGGGATTGGTCTCAATCGCTGCGGTGCACACCTCAATTGCACGCTCAAACTCCCCTATGTCTCGATACGTGTTAGCGAGTTGGACGGCGGCTTCAATACGGTATGGATGGTTTTCCCCTATTTTCTTGAAAAGTTCAATTGCCGGTCCATGTTTCCCACGGTCACGGTAGTGCTCGCCTAAGCGGAATGACAACCAGAATGTCTGTTCTTGAAAGGGATACAACTGGAGCATCCGATCAATTCGTCGGCGGGCATCTTCAAGCTGACCTCGCTCTCGGTAGGAGTCGACGACTTGCTCCATTGCCTCAAGAACAAAATGCTCTCCGATGAATTCTGTTTCAATCTCAGCTAGCAGTCTGTCAGCGTTATCGAGATTGCCTTTCTCAATCGCATAGTGGAGCTGCCACACCAGGACTTCTCTCTGTCCTTCGGGATCGGCGATCTCGGCTTCAGCCAAAACCGCTTGTGCTTTCTCAGGCTGGCCAAGCGCGGTATAGCATTCGCTTAACTTTAGGCGTGCCCAGTGTGATTCCCAACGCCACGGATCATAGGCGATCAGGCGTTCACATTCTTCGATGACAATTTGGTACTGTTTTCGGTGGAATAATTCTTCTATCTCTTCGATGGGTTTGGCAACGAAGTTTTCAGTTATTTCAGTGGATGCGGGGCCACTTTCTGCACTGGGAGTTGGGGGTATCGGTTCGGCGTATCCCCATTGACATATTACCAGCACAATTAGGAGGCAAATGGTGAAGATCTGCATCATCTAGAGCCTCTCACAACGTGTGAGCGGACAACCCTCCTGCAACGGTCAATCGCTGCTGACGGGTGAAAGTGCGTGGGCGCGTAAACCCTTCGCCGGTGGGTCCCGCAATTGTCATCGCGAGGAATCCCTCACCGTCAATTCCGGCACATGCATAGGACGGGGCGTTCACAACGGTAACGTTGCAGTTCATCGCCTGTGTAAATTGTGTGATTCGTGCACTGTTGTTGGTGTGGAGCATTGCGGTGTGTCCCCGTCCGCCATCTGCTGACAGCGCACCTGTCAGCGCCTCATCAAAATCACGCACTCGGACCACAGGAAGCACTGGCATTAGGTATTCGTCGATAACGAAGGTGTGGTCGCCGGGGACTTCAACGACGACGGAAACCGTATCCGTTTTTCCGCGTATTCCTGCCGCGTCAAGGATAACACTTGCGTCTTTACCGATGTAGTCGATGTTGGGATCGCCGTTTTGGATGACGACATTTTCGACAGCCTGACGTTCGCGTGGATTGGTCAAGTAGCCGCCGCTGTTTTGCAGCTCACGGATAACTGTATCAGCGACAGAGTCAACGACAAAGAGGGCTTTTTCACCGATGCAGAGCAGATTGTTATCAAAGCTGTTTCCGATTATGACATCCTTCGCCGCTTTCGCAAGATCTGCGGTTTCGTCGATGATTGCTGGTGGATTGCCGGGACCCGCTGCGATCGCTTTCTTGCCGCTGGTAAGCGCGGCTCTGACAACGCTGCCGCCGCCGGTGGCAACGACCATTGCGATGTCCGGGTGGTCCATGATCTCCTTCGCGCGTCGCAGCGTCGCTTCTGAGACAGATGTGAGCATATTGGGAGGTCCCCCTGCTTCGACAACCGCTGCGTTGATGACCTTCATCGTTTCCTGTGTGCATCGCTGCGCATTCGGGTGCGGACTGAATACAACCGAATTCCCGGCTGAGAGCATAATTATCGCGTGATTGATGACGGTCGAGGTCGGGTTGGTGGTCGGCGTAATGGAGTTAATTACACCAAAGGGGAGGTATTCTACAAGTAGCAGCCCTGTATCTCCGGTTGTTGCCTCCGAGCTCAAATCTTCGACGCCGGGGGAGAGGTTTGCACCGCCGTCATTCTTCATCACCTTGTGCTCAACAACTCCCATTTTTGTGTCTTCGACAGCGAGTTCTGCAAGGGATCTTGAATGCTCAAGCGCGGTCTGCTTGATGGCTTCAATAATTTCCCGACGTTTGGCAAAGCCGAGCTTTACAAATTCAGTCTGTGCGGCTTTGGCGGCAGCAATCGCTTCATCCACGGTGGGAAAGATCCCTGTATCGGACGCAGTGGAAACTGGGGGCTGAGGGGTTGTTGTCGGCAAACGTTGCCCGTTATTTTGAAGGTTCCTGATAACTTTGGCAACAATCTCCTCAATCTGCGATTCGTTGATTTCTGCCATACGTATCTCCTTGATCTATAGTACGGCTAGGCAATTCAGGCTGCTGATACGACTTCGCGATCTCTATGAAACAGATCGACTGAGCACCTGCCCTGAACTAGCCGAAGGGTTCGGGATGACAGTTATCCACGAGTTAACATATTTTCAACTTCTGCGTGAGGGCGGGGAATGACGTGCACGGAAACCAATTCACCAACAACCTTTGCAGCTTCAGCGCCTGCTTCTACGGCAGCTTGAACTGCTCCGACATCACCGCGAACCATGACGGTGACCAAACCACCGCCAATCTCCTCTTTGCTAACGAGTGTTACGTTGGCAGCTTTGACCATTGCATCTGCTGCTTCGATTGCGCCAACCAAACCTCTTGTTTCAATCAATCCTAATGCTTCGCCCATGTTATTTTCCTCCTAGTTGAAGTACCACTTTGAAATGTACTTCAATTTTAACAAGATCGGCAACGCTTATCAAGGAAAAAAATCCGCTATGGGCAGCTATGCTTCAAATAGCGGGGTCTATGCCCATCTATTAAAAACTTGACAAGGATTTCTTGAGATGCTATCCTTTGTCTCTGCTTCCGCCAAAAGCTATTGTGGCATGTTACTGTCTAATCTATACCACGGCTTTGTGCGATAATCAATGACTATCAATTAACCGCTGGAGGGTCCTGACGAACAATGCCTAAAGAACCAATCAGTCTTGCCGATGTCGAGGTTTTAGAGAAGCAGATTCGTCAAAATCGAGAGGATATTACTCTACTCAGACAAGAGATTGAGCGACTACACACAGAACTGGGATTTTCATCAGACACCGATGAATTTGAAGCCCAATTAAGCAAGGGGGAAGTCCTCGAATTTGGGACACTTGGCGATGGTGTGGTCAAGGGAAAGGTTAACTGGATGAACCCTTATCTCATCAGTGTTACCACCTCCGGAGAAGCCCCTGCGTCAGAAGTTTTAATCTTCAAGCACGCCCTTTGCTACATTCGCAAACCGGAAGAAAAATCGATTCCTCGTCAGGGCATGTACATTTGAAGACCTCGGACCCGTGAGGCAATTCACAGAGGAAGGAGGGGCTTATCATGAGTACGCCCCAAGCTATACAATCTCTGCCAAAGGCTTTTCGATACAGCGACTACCTGAAATTGCCCGATGATGACAATTTGTACGAGATTTTGAAAGGAGAGCTAGTTGTGCGCACTTCCCCGAATCGCGTTCATCAACGGTGTTCAATCCGGCTATCCGTTATTTTGTCGGTCCACGTGACTCAACACGAACTTGGGGAAGTCTACACCGCACCTTTTGATGTTATTCTTGATCCGGAAAGTTCCGATCCTGAAATTCTGGTAAAGCCGGACCTTTTGTTTGTCTCAAGAGCTCGTCTGCAAATCATCACAGCGGAAAACGTACAAGGTTCGCCAGACTTAATTGTTGAAATCCTTTCTCCATCAACCGCCAATACGGATCGGGATCAGAAGTTTAAGATCTATCAAGAATCAAAAGTTTCACATTATTGGATTATTGACCCAACTGCCCAAACCTTAGAGGAATACGTCTGGCAACTCAACGGATACTCTCGCTGTGCACTTCATACTAACAACGATGAATTTCGTTCATCGTTGTTCCCGGAATTGGTGATTCCGCTTGAAGAGCTATGGAGTTAAAACACATGCACAATCGAATGCCTGAAATTTTAAACTTCCGTTCAATCGATCCGCTCATAGAATTAGCTTTCACGGAAGATATCGGTATTGGTGATATTACTACCGAATCCACAGTTTCGGCATCCCAGCAAGGGTTGGGCACAATCCTTGCCAAAACTGAAGGTGTTGTTGCTGGACTGCCAATCGCTGAACGTGTTTTTAATAAGATTGATTCTCACCTTAATTTCCGGATGCTTACCGTGGACGGTGATTATGTTGAAAGCATGACCTCCATAGCAACAGTGGAAGGGAGCGCGAAATCAATTCTCACCGGCGAGCGTACCGCCCTCAACTTTCTGCAACGTCTTTCAGGCACTGCTACATTGACCTCACGATTTGTCGCAGCTACAGCTGAGTACGACGTTAAAATCATTGATACCCGCAAGACCACGGCTGGCTGGCGAACGATACAAAAGTATGCCGTTCGGGTCGGTGGCGGACATAACCATCGCTTTGGACTTTATGACGGGGTCTTGATCAAGGATAATCATATTATCGCTGCCGGGGGTATTGCAAAGGCAATCGAACGGGCGCGAGCGGTCGCGCCCCACACGATGAAGATTGAAATCGAAGTGGACTCGCTTGATCAGGTAGAAGAAGCCGTTGCGGCGGGCGCAGACATCATATTGCTTGACAATATGCCTCCCAATTTTATGCAGGCTGCTGTTGGAGAGATTGGGAACGACGCTCTCACTGAAGCATCAGGGGGAATTACATTAGATCAGGCTGAAACGGTTGCAGCGACGGGGGTAAACTTTATTTCTGTCGGTGCGTTGACTCATTCAGCAATGCCGTTGGATATAAGTTTGGACTTGGAGATTACGTGAGTGGGTGTGAGCAAGAAAATTACCAATTGTGACAGAGTGAGGTTGGTTCAGCCCTCTATTGCATTTGAATCTGAGTACCTATCAATGGCAGCGGAATTTTGGGCGAAAGAATCTTGGGTAGCGGGTGAAAAGCGATTCCCAAGCGATCGCGATCTCATTGAACATAACTTTCCCGCCTATATTCGCCGTCTTGATGAGGCGGCGCGGGACATTGGACTCCAGCCCGGTTTTGTCCCATGCACCACATTCTGGCTTATAGCAAACGGCACTCAAATTCTCGGTGAGAGTCGGCTCCGTCACTGGTTGACAAACGCCTTAGAACATGAGGGCGGCCATATCGGATATGTGATTCGTCCTTCGGATAGGCGGAAGGGATACGGCACACGCATACTCGCCTTGACACTGGAAAAAGCCAGAGATTTAGGGTTGGATCGCGTGTTACTGACTTGCGATACTGATAATATTGGTTCCGCACGCATCATTGAAAAGAACGGTGGAAAATTAGCAAGTCAAGGAATTTCACACAGTTACGGGAAACCGATTTCTCGATATTGGATTAATTTGTAAAAGCACCGAAGTTTAAGGTGCACAATCTGCCCTTCTGGTAGTGGCTGGGCAAACTGATCTGTTTTTTAATGCCTATGGATTCAGGAAACACTGCATGAAAGAGTTTTTTAGCAAATCGCTAAATCCGAAAAATTTTGCTCGTGGGATACTGTTTTTTATTTTATGCACAGTTATTGGATTATATCTCAGCTTCTTACGGAGTGATACTGAAAATATCGGAGTCGTCTTACGTTCGATGGAGGAGAAGTTCCTCCTCCTCGCAGTGCTCTGCATGTTCTGCGATTGGTTATCAGGCGGAGCCCGTCTGTATGTCTTTGTTCGGAAGATGTCGCCGCATGTGACATTTCTTCACGGTCTAAGGGCGAATTTGGCGACTCTGTGTGTCGGAGGAATTACACCATTTCAAACTGGAGGGCTGGGGCATCTCTATATTTTTAATCGGGCAGGTGTACCGCTTTCAGGCACTGTGACTGCGGGTGTGATCAGTTTCATCGGCACGCTGACGTTCCTCATACTTTCGACAGGATATGTTGTGTATCGCGCTCCCGATTTTCTTCCCAAAGCGATCACGCTCATCAGTCAATATAGTCTTCTGATGTTTGCGTTTACGCTTGGTGTATTCCTTCTTTTGTTGATCAAACCTGAAACGGTACTGCTGCCTCTGACCCGTATCCAACTGCCAAGACGCCGCGGCTTTGGGCTTGCTGCAAACCTGCTTGACCGTCTGATCCTCACTCTTGAAAACGTGATGCTGGAGCACAAAGCCTTCACACGTATGTTCGTTACTAAACATAAATTGGTGTGTCTGTTGAGTTTCGTCTTTACGATGTGTATTTATATGAGTCGGTTCGTCGGTGGCTATGTCATTGTTCGCGCCTTGGGAGGGAACGCTCCTTTTTGGCATGTTATTGCTGTTCAAGTCATAATCAGCTTTGTGACTTTATTTGCACCGAGTCCAGGCGCAAGCGGGATCTCAGAGTTTTTGATTGCAATTCTGATGAAACCCCTCCTTGCTTCCGGGGCAATCGGTTTGTACGCGCTTATAACACGATTTTTCACAACCTATTGCGGTGTTGCGGCTGGTGGAATTGTTTTGATGTCACAACTGACGAAAGACCTCCGACGTCGAGAAATGAAAGAAAATGAGGAAATCGTGGAATAAATTCATTATACGTTCAGGGTGAAAGTGTCATATTTTTTGGTAGATTTTATTTCGATTCTTACGGAGGCTGCAGCACAGGTTACGCGCCGAACTCCAACCTTGAACCGCCAAAAGGTGCAGGATCTGAAGCAGCGGTTTTGGATCCGTGACAGCACGAAAGCAGACAAGGCACTCGGCTATCGCCCCACCTATTTCCTTCAAAAAGGGATTCAGGACACAGCGGCTCGGTATCGGGCGAATGGGTGGCTCTAATTGTGTATTGATTCATTGGTTCATTGACATCTCATCTACAAAGGTCATATAAAAAGAGAGTACGAACGTTGTAAGCGTGAAACGTAAAAATCATTTGTTCATTAGTGTAAGTCAGGCTAGGAAGCCCGACCCACGGCACTCATAGAAAAGAGCGCGAAACAGTAAAAGAAACCGAGTTTTCAAGAAAAAACTCGGTTTCTGTGGTATGATTTTTCACATGAACCACAATCTATAATTAATGCTAAGGAGATAAAATTATGGCAACAACAATTGATCCAAAGAGTACGACAATTGGCTGGGTTGGGACAGGCGTAATGGGACGCTGGATGTGCCAACATATTATGGATCTCGGGTATTCGGCGACGGTCTACAATCGAACCAAGGCAAAAGCGCAACCGCTCCTTGATGCTGGTGCCTCGTGGGCAGATTCGCCGAGCGAAGTTGCTGCGACATCAGATGTTATCTTCAGTATCGTCGGGTTCCCGCCCGATGTGCGCGAGGTCTATCTTGGCGACAATGGCATTTTGAAAGGTACGAAGTCCGGTAGCATCATTGTTGATATGACAACCACCGAGCCTTCTTTAGCGCAAGAGATTTATGCAGCAGCGAAACCACAAGATGTTTCCTCCATCGACGCGCCGGTTTCCGGCGGCGACGTTGGTGCGCGGGAAGCACGACTTTCTATTATGGTGGGCGGTGATGCTGCAGCCGTTGAAGCGGTTATGCCACTCTTTGAAGCGATGGGACAAAATATTGTACATCAGGGTGGTGCAGGCGCGGGACAACACACAAAGATGTGTAACCAAATCACGATTGCTGGAACGATGGCTGGTGTCTGCGAAGCCTTGCTCTACGGCTACAAAGCAGGCTTAGACTTGGAGACGATGCTTTCGTCGATTAGCGGAGGCGCAGCTGCTTGCTGGTCTCTTGATAACCTTGCCCCTCGTATTCTCCAACGTAATTTCGATCCCGGTTTCTTTGTCGAGCATTTCATCAAGGATATGGGCATCGCACTGGATGAAGCTAAGAAGATGAACCTTAGCTTGCCCGGACTCGCACTTGTGCATCAACTGTATCTTGCGGTCCAAGCCCAAGGACATGGGCGTTTAGGGACCCAAGCACTTATGCTGGCTCTGGAGCAGATGTCGAGTACGGAGATGAGTTAGTTTATCACCATCAGGATTTACGCAAAGTGAGCACACAGGGGGATAGATTTTTGATTTTTAACCCCCTAAATCCCCAACCCCTCTTATCTTCTCCCCTTGTCAGGGGAGTTGCAGGGGGACTTATGAATCCGCCGCGTAAATCCTAACCGGCTTCAACATGCTATATATACACAGGAGAACCCGATGGCAAGGCAACTAAGAATGGTTCGCCCCAATCTGGATGGATTGCCACAAGTTGAGATTCCAGAGGGATATGAACTCCGCACCTACCAAAAGGGGGACGATGTACACTGGGCAAACGTGATCACCGACTCGTTTGGCGGTGAACGTACGGCTGAAGATGCTCGACGTGATATTATGGATCGCGACGTGTTTGAACCGAAGGGTCTCTATTTTGCAACCTATCAAGGCACGCCGGTTGGCACGACGTGTGCGTGGAGAGACACGCTTGATGAGACAGAGGTTGGTATTGTTCACATGGTTGGCGTTCATTCTGACCACACAGGACATAAGCTCGGCAAATGTGTAACGCTCTCTGTGCTATTGTATCTGCGAGAACGCGGTTTCAGGTGCGCTAAATTAGGCACTGATGACTTTCGGTTGCCGGCAATCAAGACCTATTTGAACCTTGGTTTTCTGCCGGTCTATGTCGATGTCACGCAGCCGGAGCGCTGGCGAAAGATTTTCGAGAAACTCGGACTGCCAGCTATGTCGGATCAGTCGGAGAAGATTAGAGCCGAAATTTCTGATGAAATGTGGGCGAAGGTTCGCCAGTGAGCTGCTGATAATTGGAAGTTGATGCCTGTGTACTCGCTGAAGAATGACACGCTTCTATCGGACTGATCTGGTTCTCATTTCTATCCTCACAATTGGTTTCACCCTCCGAATCGTTGGGCTTGGTGTCGGTTTGCCCGACAGACCCGATCCGCGTGAACCGCTGATTGCACAGGATATCCTGAACCTGATCAATCGTGTCTCTCTACCCGAGATTTATAATTGGCCTGGAACCGCTTGGTTCTACTTAATTGCGTTGATCGGGTGGATCTTAGAGACGTTTGGCCTAGATCTCACAGTTTCTCAGATCATCTGGCTGGGTCGCTTTATAAACGTTCTACTGTCAACGGCGACTATCTGGTTGACATATCAGGTTGGGGACCGCCTTTACAATCGCACTATTGGACTGATTGGTGGTGGATTGCTTGCTGTAGCCATGCTGCATGCAACGAATGAGTCCCGCTTTGCTTTAGTTGACATCCCCGCCACCTTCTGCACAACCCTACTCCTCTGGTCCTGCACAAGAACAGAATCTGTTTCATTCCGTCGCGTCGTTTGGCTGGGTGTTATCGCAGGAATCGGCTTCGCCGTTAAGTACACAACGGTTTTCGTAGGCTTATCCGTCGCTGCTCTCTTGTTCTTGCGATCCGAGCGCTCTGGGACTTCGGATTTTCTTTTAAAACTCGGAACTGTTTTCGGGGTTGCGGCGGCGACGTTCACGATAATCTGTCCATACTGGCTTATCGACCTTTTTTCCCCAGAGTGGAACCTATTCTTCGACGCCCTCTTCTACGAATCCTCGCACTACCAAAAAGGGCACTTTGGCTTATTTGCGACCGGTGACATCAACTGGTTCAATCGGTTCACCTATCTGTGGACGCTTCTGCGGTGGGGTATGGGTACGCCGTTGGGGTTGCTCGCAATTGCTGGAACCGTGTTGGCGATAATCCAACGGAAAGATGGGGATAAAATTCTCCTTGCCCTTGTGATTCCCTATCTGTTATTTATCGGCGTACACAAGCTGAAATTTGTCCGTCATCTGCTGCTGATTTATCCGGCGTTGCTCTTATTTGCGGCGGGGTTCATAGATAGGGTGAATACCACACGCTTCCAATGGAATTGGGTTCGCCAAGATTCGGTTCTAAAACGGTGGACACCGCCCCTCCTATCGGTCATCATTCTGGGCGGGGTGGGTGTGTATTCGCTGATTTACACCGCTGCCTTTGTTAGCGTTACGAGATCGGCTCCGACGACTATTGAAGCGGCTGAGTGGATAGAATCGAATATCCTCCCGGACAGAGCGATTGAACATGAACCTGAAATCTTGTTTGATTGGGTTCTGCCGGAATTGGACAGAGACGATAGCGGGGATCGAGCAGAATGGGTTATCCTCTCGATGCCAAATGCAGAGGTTTTTCTGAACTACGCCACGAAGTCAACGCGCTATTCTGCAATTGATTGGTATCCGCTGGAGTCGATTGATACAGAGACGGCGATGGAATTCTATGAGCGGGTTATCGGACAGTCAAGCCGATATACCCTCACACAACGTTTTCAACGTCAACCACATTTTCTCGGTATACCAATTTCGGACCGTGGTGCTCCATTTCCGATGCGAGCGTTGCTACATCCAGAGATAAGGGTTTATCAGTTGGATAGTGGCAGCGATTCCGATTGAAATCTTCCTCAATGCGAAACGTGACGAGAGCAGCATCCAAATACGTGCTGCCAGATGTCAACAGAACCTGCCTCCCGCAGACTGCTGGCGGCAGAAGAATCAAACCTTTTGCACCTTCCTTCCGCGTGTGGTAGAATATTTCCAGGCCTTATACAACATACCACAGAGAAGAGATCACAAAATGACAAACGACGAAATTAGTGAAGTTTTCAGAAACATCGGCAATCTACTCCAGATCAAAGGTGATGACTCCTTTCGTGCCAGAATTTATGATCGCGCGGCGGAAACCATTGATGAACTTTCGCTGGACCTACATGGCTTAGCAGAGGAAGAAAAACTTCAATCGATTCCGGGTATCGGTGACGCCATAGAACAGAAAATTATCGAAATGCTGGAGACAGGACAGTGCGGCTTTTACGATAAGTTGGTTCAAGAGATGGGTATCGAGGTACTGGACCTGATTGCAATTCGGGGTGTTGGGGTGAAAACAGCGGGGCGGTTTTATCAGGAATTGGGTATAAAAAGCCTTAGCGATCTCCGACAAGCAATTGATACAGACCGATTCGCACAGATGAAAGGGATGGGGACCAAGACAATTGCATCAATCGATGAGGGTTTGCAATTTCTTGAGAAACAGAGAGCGATGCGCCCAGTTCGGCAGATTTTACCGATTGCCGATGCTGTGTTTGACGCACTCAAGAATTGCTCGGATATCAAGCGATTGGAGTCTACCGGGGACCTTCGTAGGCGCGAGGAGATGTTACAAAGCCTTGAGTTCGTCGCTGAGTGTGTCAGCGCCCAGAGGATTGTTGACGTATTGTCCGAGGTGAAAGGTGTAGCATCTCCGGAGGCCCAGGATGAACTCCGCGTCGTCGCTTCTGTGGATAGAGGATTTCCACTACGGGTTTATTGCACTCATGCGGAGGAATATGAAGCAACTCTATTTGCAACAACCGGCACTGAGGCACACGTAACACGACTCAATCAAGTGGCAGCATCCCAAGATATTGAGGCAGTGGGTAACCGGTTGCCAGATTGGTCAAAAGATAAGACGGAATCAGAGATTTACAGTCAACTCGGCTTGCCGTTCGTCGCTCCTGAGTTGCGAGGTAGCGCTGATTCGATCGAGGCAGCGTTGGCGGAAAATCTGCCAACCCTTATCGAGCAGGACGATCTACGGTGTGATTTGCATATGCATACGAATTGGAGCGATGGCCGGTCGACACTGAGGGAAATGGTAGAGACTGCAGCGTCACTTGGGCATGAATACATCGCCATTACCGATCACTCCGAATCCTCACGGGTTGCCAACGGCTTAACACCGGAACGGTTGCGGGCGCAGATTCAACAGGTTCGTGAAATCGACGCAGAAATCGATGGGATGGAGGTGCTTGCGGGCTCGGAGGTCGATATTTTGAAGGACGGCAGCCTCGACTTTCCCGACGAGCTTTTGGGGGAACTCGACATCGTTGTTGCCAGTGTCCACGGGGGTTTATCCATGAGCGAATCGGAGATGACTGACCGCGTCATCCGTGCGATCGAAAATCCGTATGTCACTATAATCGGACATCCGACAGGACGTTTGTTGGGTCGGCGTCCGGGGTTCGCGATTAACCTTGAAGCGGTGATTGATGCAGCAGCGGCGCACCGGGTGGCATTGGAGATTAACGCTGCACCCAGTCGATTGGATCTCGAACCGGGTCCTGTACGTCAAGCACGCGACCGCGGCGTCTTATTATCAGTCAATACCGATGCACACTCAGCCCCTGACTTAGCGCGTGCTCTATTTGGGATCAACGTTGCTCGGCGCGGTTGGTTGGAGAAAGTTAACGTTCTTAACACGTATCCACTGGCAGCAATTAAAGAGATGATGGGTGAGCGCGTGAGGGGAAACGGATAATCTCTCTCAATCACCATGGGTTTTTCAAACAATGAAGATTCATATCACAGATCAGACCCTTGACATTGATGAGACAACGCTGTACGACTGGGTAAAGTTAGGACGTGTACCGCGGGATGCCTCCGTATGGTCTGAAACGCTCACGGATGGTCAATGGAAGCCTATTAGTGAACTTCCAGCGGTTCGGAAACTGTGGGAACTTGACAGTGCTTCGGAAGCAATAGGTGTCGATAAACCGGTGGTTCCCAAAAACGAGTTGAGGATAGGGCAGGGATTTCTCAAGTACCGCAAAAGATTACCGGTAGTGACTGTCATTTTAATTGTATTGAATGTTGCGATTTTCCACCCTCTCGAACTTCGGCTGATTGCGTCTTCCCAAGATTTGGGTCCTTTGATTCAATTTGGGGCTTACTCTTATCACCTAATCGTAGAAGATGGGGAATATTGGCGCTTACTAACAAGTACCTTTTTACATGCTCATGCCTTGCACCTTCTGCTGAATATGGGCATACTGTTTCTCCTTGGCAGCTTGTTGGAAGGAGTGTACGGCAGGAATCGGTTTCTGTTCCTCTATCTGATTTCAGCTATCATCAGCAGTGTTGCGAGCTTACCTTTTGTCCGAAACGCGTTGGGGGTTGGTGCATCGGGTGCTGTATTTGGGCTAATCGGTGTTGCTGTTGCCTTAGGCCTCCGTTATAAGGAGCGTCTACCGAGAAGGTTGGGTCGGATTCTCGGCTTACGACTGCTCCCATTTATTGGGATTGACATTCTTCTTGGTTTTTTTGTTTTTCCGCATTTTAACTACAATGTCAACAACGCCGCTCACCTCGGCGGGCTGTTCGCAGGGTTTGTTGGTGGGCTAGTCCTTGCGCCAGAAATTTTTAGCTACCGTGAACGTGAAAAACAGATTGTCGCGGGTTTGACAGTAGTCCTTGTGGGGTTAGCGATCGCAAGTGGTGTTATGCCGATCTTACACGCCCTTACCCATTCGAGGGAAACGGTTAAGCAGCAGGTCGATACGGCACCGCCCACTGACCTAACGGATTACATTGAAAGCCATGAGAAAAGAATCCTAAAAAGCCCTTACGATCCCAATGCTTATGCGATTCTTGAAACGCTTTATATCGAAGCATTAAAGGCTTTTCCAGACGACGCTTCTTGGACACACAAACTCAAACAGTTCTATGAAAAGGCACTCCAAGCAGATCCAGACAATGCTGTTTGGAATAATAATCTGTTCTGGGTTTATCAAGCAACAGCCTTCGAGCGTCCGGGCGAGAAAACGGAACTTACAGATTATATCGAACTGTGTGAACGGGTTGCAGACAAACGGGGCTATACTCGGACACTCTATCTAAATTTGGAATATTTTTACACGCGTAGCAAGGGGCTTGCCCCTCAAGAGGAGAGATCTTGGGAGCGGAAGCTGGAAGTCCTTTATCAGGAGGCTGTTAAGAACGATCCTGAAAATGGAACATGGAGTAATAACTTGGCATGGCTCTATGTCGAGCAGCAAACCAATTCCCAAAAGACAGTTGAACTCGCCCTGAACGCGGTGAGACAAGCACCGCAGGAGAAGAATTTCCTAGATACCCTTGGTTGGGCATATTTTCGGAATCGGCAGTATCGCAAATCGCTTCGTGCATTTGAGCAAGTTGTGGCAAGCCCTACAGAGACAGAGGAAGAATTGAGGGCGCAAGAAAGCGGTTGGAAAGGTATCAAGGAACTAGTCCAAGCTGAGAAATCCCTCCAAGCATCACGCACCTTCAGTCCGGCGTTCTTGAAATTTTATGAACGACTGTCTCGTTTATTTTCAGAGGATTCTATAAATAGGGCAAAACTGGAGGCCGTCTTTAATCTGTTTCAGCAAAGTACCCGTGGAGGATAATTTCTCTCAGCAGAATTGTTTGGACCGGTTTGGCAAGTAGTTGATTTTAGCGAAGCCTAAGTTCGGTGGATTGACTTCCCAAAGTCGACGTTTGGCTGTCGAGATATGAATCTCGACTTACAGTTAAGAGCGGCAGGTTGTGGATACAGAGAAGGGAACGGCGTTTCACGCGTTAAGCTCAGCTGCTTGTTCGTAATGCTTCAGCTTATACTGTAAGGAACGCAGGCTGATCCCCAAAATCTCTGCGGTTCGGGTGCGATTTCCCTCCATTCTTTCCAAGGTTTTGAGGATTAACTCTTTTTCCATCTCCTTCATTGTCAGACCGACGGGCACGCTTTCGACTTGATATTGGCTGGCAGATTGAATTTCTTCGGGGAGGTGTTTGGGCAGAATGACCTCGCCTTCTGCGAAGAGGACTGCTCGTAGAATAGAGTATTCTAACTCTCGCACGTTGCCGGGCCAATCATATTGCATGAAAAGTTCTCTTGCCTTTTGGCTGATTAGCCGCACAGGTTGATCGTGGGCTTTACTGTGTTTTTTCAGGAAATATTCTGCCAAAACTAAGATGTCCTCCTGCCGGGCTCGCAATGGTGGCAGATGGATTGGAATTATATTGAGACGGTAGTAGAGGTCCTGACGAAATGTCCCTGCTTCAATTGCCTGGCGCAATTCTTGATTGGTTGCTGCAATGATTCGTACGTCAACGTGGATGACCTTTGTTCCGCCCAAGCGTTCAACTTCTCCCTCTTGCAAGGTGCGCAACAACTTGGACTGGAGTTCAATCGACATATCTCCAATTTCGTCCAAGAAGAGCGTGCTGCCATGTGCGCGTTCAAATTTTCCAATCTTCTGATGAGTTGCGTCAGTAAATGCGCCACGCTCATGTCCAAACAGTTCGCTCTCTAGAAGTCGATCTGGAATGGCTGCACAATTAACAACAATCATCTCCTCTTCTCGGCGCGAACTATTTTGGTGAAGTGCGCGAGCAACCAACTCCTTCCCCGTGCCACTCTCCCCTTGAACCAAGACTGTAGAATCGGTATCTGCAACCTTTTCGACAATTTTTAAGACTTCGAGGATGGGAGGGCTTTCGCCCACGATTTCTTCGTAGCTGTGAATGAGTTCATCTCTAGCGCTATGTTCGACTATGCGTTGGTGATCTAATGCCTGATCGACCTTCTGCGTAATATGTTCTGGTTGGAAAGGTTTTTCCAAGAAATCGTATGCCCCGCGCTTTGTTGCCTCGACTGCACGCTGGATCGTACCGTGTGCAGTCAACATGAGCACAAGTATACCGGGATATTTTTCGTGGAGGTGTGTGAGGGTTGCGATACCATCCAGGCGGGACATCTGGATATCCAGAAGTACTAAGTCCGGCAGGTCCTGATCGATGAGTTCTAGTGCTTCATGTCCATCGGTAGCAGTTACAACATGGTAGCCCTCCATTTCGAGCCGATCCTGTAAGATCAGGATGGTGTCAGGCTCATCATCAACGATAAGGATTTTCTCTTGCTCGTTCATCTGGACTGCCATTTCACGCTGGAGTGGTGGTTTAACATGAGTTCCTTACGATTGAATTGGCGAGGCTGCCAATTATTCCCGGTATTGAATACAAAAAAAGGCAGCACATTGGCTGCCTTTAATGATGTATCGAGACTTCTAAAATCAATTGTGAAAAAGTGGCACAATAGCTACGCTTAGGTATAGTGCCGCTATTGATAACCTTCTTCTGCGACCATCAAAGCGATTTCTTGCCCCTCCGTTTTACTAAATCGACGTTTCGCACGTTCCATGACATCAATAACCCTGCCATGTTTGGCAAGTCTATCCGCTTTGATAATGAGTGTAGTAATCTGAGACTCTTTTGAAGAGAGATACATTTCCATATGATCTAGTGTCAGCATCTCCAGATCATCAAATGAGATTCTGCCATCTGCACTGATAAAGAGATTGAATTTCTTACGCGGAAAGTCGTGCTTTGTAGCTGACTCTGGCAGCGTTACAGTAAAGGGCGGCGGCACACGCATAATCGCTGAAACCATAAAGAAGATCAGCAATAGGAACACGCAATCAATCATTGGTTCCATCATCAAGGCTTGACCGCGTTCTTTAGCTTTCCCCGTCCTCATTTGGATAGCCATAGTATCCTCCTTTGTTATTCTCTTGCCACGACTGCGAAGCCGATTTTATCTATACCGGCTTGCTTGGCAATATCCATCACATTAATAATCTGCTCATGTATGACATCCCGTTCTGACTGAATAATTAGCATATTCTTGATTTCTTCGGGAGCATGAATAAACTCGGTAAACATCTGATTGATGTTAACAATCTCGTCGTTCAAAATCATTGTGCCATACTTCTGAGCGCCTTCAGGGTTGGCAATTCTTACAATGAGTCCCTTGGGTTTATTGGGATTCGGTTTACCCGGAGGAGGTAACTGAACGCGAATGCCAGGCATCGGTGCAAAACTGGTCGACACCATAAAGAAGATCAGAAGCAGGAACACACAGTCAATCATCGGAGCCATATCGAGCTTAGCCGATTTTCTGTCTCTAGCCGCCATTCGGGTCATACCACTAGGTGCTTGCGTACTTGCCATCTCCGACTACCTCCTGTTCTAAAAGGTAAGTCTTCCTGCCACCCTAAAGGGATTGCGAATAGGGTGACAGGAGAACGTTAAAGTTTACGCGTTGCCTGATTGACCAAGAATCAGCTGGTTGACGATTTCAGTCGAAACCTGCTCGATCTCAAGCACGAATTTGTTGACCCAACTCTCAAAGACTTGGGAGAAGATGAGACACGGAATAGCAATTGTTAAACCACCAGCAGTGGTCAGTAGCGCCTGGGAAATACCACCGGCGAGTGCCTGTGGGTCACCAGTACCTTCCAGTGCAATGGTGGTAAACGCGTTAATCATACCCATAACCGTACCGAGGAGACCAAACAACGGCGAGATAACTGCAACGGTACTAATAACGGGAATGTTGCGCTCAAGTTCTGGAATCTCAAGGAGTCCAGCTTCTTGAATAGATTCCTGTATCTCTTCTTTTGTGATTTCCTGCTCTTCGATCTGTGCTTGGCTGTATCGCAGCAGACCTGCTTTCAGCACGTTTGCAAGTGGACCGCCAGCTTCTTCACAGGTTGAGACGGCTTCCATAATATTGTCATTACGCAA
This sequence comes from Candidatus Poribacteria bacterium, assembly GCA_965207095.1. GTDB lineage: Bacteria > Poribacteria > WGA-4E > WGA-4E > PCPOR2b > PCPOR2b. The sequence goes on from OZ242270.1 coordinate 183,796, forward strand.
AGAATCGGTAATGCTAGCCATGAACTGCTCTGTACCGAGCTTGGAACGGCTTCTTAGGAAAGTGAAGAGGCGCTCGATAATGAACGTCAAAGCAGCGACAGAACAGAGGAGAAGTGGCCAGAAGACGATACCGAATTTAGCAAAGAAAGTAACAATTGTGTCTTTTTTCGTCATTTTCAGCGGCACATAGTGGTCACCACCAGCGACGACGGTAACCGGTTTACCAGTTCGGTCGCCATATCCGTCTTTGTAAATACTGAGGAGGTAACGGCCTGGCGGCAAGCCCGATTTGCTATATTCGCCGACGTCATCGGTTGTGGTTTCATGCTCGGTGCCATCGGTACTGACGACAACAACTCTCACATCACTAATTGGCGTTTGCGCTGTTGTGGTATCTACAACATTACCACGAACCGTGCCGGTTGTCGCATCTTGAGCGAGTGCAACGGCACTGAAAACAATCAGCATGCTAGCTAGCATTAAGGTAAAACTCAGGTGTTTCATGTATTCCTCCCATTGGAGTTTGAAGGTGTAGTAAAATTTAGAGGGTGTAAAACGCTCTTTCCCTCAATTTCAAGTCGCCTCAACCACCTCGTCTCGGACGACTAAACTTTTATACAATACGAATTCTTGGTTTTATAAACACTTCTGTTTTTTGAAAGTTTCGGTAAAACCGAAAAAGTGCCAAGCAGACTAAACACACTTGGCACTTTCGGATATTGTTAGAAGCCCATCATTGCTCGGACGAAGGTCGTGTTACTTGTCGTGTGGTCAAGCAAGATGGTGGTTCTTCTGAAACCAGCGAGAATGACGATATTGAAACCTTGCCATTCACCACGGCTGATTGACTGGACTTCAAAGATACGCGTACGCAGGTCTGGACGGTAGAGGATTGGAATATCCGCTTCCTCAAACGCTGGCGTCGCTAGATAGGTTTTGATATTCTGATCGCGGTTGGTGAATTTGCGATACTGAAAACCGCCGAGGATATTCATTCTTTGAGTGAACTGATAATCCAAACGGACACCGAGGACATCTTCACGGCTACGTTTGTTGAATCGCAGATACTCAATAACCTCTGGATCGTCAGGCACAAATTTCGTTGGATCCAACGGGTCGAGATAGACGCCACTTTCAACATCAGCGGCTGTATGATCAAACGCGCGAGTCCAAATATATTTTGCCATTGGTGTCAACGTTAAGTCTTCACCAATTCTGTCCACTCCGGGCAAGTCACCCAACGGGATTTCATATTTGGCTCTGATAATTGTGATCTGATTCCGGACAGTCTTTTCTTGGAAACGACGTGGAATCCAGTTTTCTGGATCATAGATCAAACCGAGGTCTTCTGGATCCAGCGGGTTAAGCCCGTGATCTGGATAGAAGGGGTATGACTTCCGGTCGCCATCGGCTCGGACTTGCTCATCCAGCACCATGAAATCAACGTGGTCGTCCTTCTCTTGCGACGGATCATCCTGTGGAAAATCGAGCGCAACAGCATCCTCTTCATCGAGTCCCAACTGTTTCCGCCAGTCGACCAAGAATTTGGTTTCAAGCGTTAAGTTTGGAATCGCACTGTAGAGGAATTGGAGGCTTGTCACATTGACCCGTGTCTTGAAGAAATCGAGAAAATCAGATTCCTGTGTGGCATCTAACTCGCCCGGACGCAGGGTAATTGAATAATCTGGAATATCATCGTCCACACGGACAAACCGATTCTGGAACAGGACTGTACCGAAATCTGGCACGTCACGTTGGAAGGTGAGATGTGCGTATCTTGAATTGTTCTGCCGGAGGCTGGAAACTTCACTCTCATTCAACCAACCCAATTTGAGGGTCATGTTATCGAGCAAGTCATAGCTAGCGGTGATATGGTATCCTTCACGGTTAATACCATACTCATACTGCGGCTCAAAATCATCTTCCAATGAATCAACGACACCGTTGTTGTTGAGGTCAACGAGATCTTCAAAAACCGGAGGGTCTGCCTCAAAGATGAGGAAGTCTTCTTGGAAATCGAGGATACCGTTCTGGTCACGGTCATCAGCTTGTGGCAGAACGCCGTCAAAGTCGATGCTGTCTGGCCAGTCGTCGTCGTCATCATCATCTTCGATGAGTGCGTAGTTAATTTCATCGAAGGGAAGCACTTCTGCGCCGGATTCAGGTGTTCGTTCAAGAGAGTAGGTCGCATCTCTTGCATCGTTCGCGCCGAAGTTATAGTAGGTAGTGGTATACCCCGGATCGATATGGTACAGGGTTCCTTCGAGGAAGAGCTTGCCGTAACGTTGTCTGAGATTGAGAAACCAAGCGGTTTCACGTCCCATATTTCCGTCACCATCCGGATCACCATTCAACTTGGCTTCAAATCGTTCGCCTTCCGCTTCAGAGTATGTGGGGATGCCGTTGGCATCAAGGGGGACTCCGAAGGTCGGGTTGGGCAATCCGTCATCTGTCGTCTCTGTTTCATCTATAGTGACGTTCGCCCCTTCGATTTCAGGATTGAGTCGGCTGAACCCGATTTGGTCTCTCGGAATGGTTGGATACTGTTTAAATTTTCCGTTAATTGAGTAGTGCGCTCGGATAAAGGTATTAAATAGGGTTCCCTCTAGATCAATACCGTACAGCACACCAGCTCGTGCCGCGCCGTAGCGATACCGAAGCGTACGCGATGCGCCTTCGTCTTCCCAGTCGCTCGGATTATGCAGCAGGCTACTTCTGTTTTGCGTATAATGATCTGATCGACCATAGTTGCCGGGCGCTTGAAGCACGTCACGATACGGCGATTCGATATGACCGTCTTCGGTTTTGATCCATTCAGCTGCGAGTGGATCGTCTGATTTGTTTGCTTCACTAAATCCGATGACGACGATATTATAATCCCCAGCGACCGTCATTTCAAACTCAACGGATTTCACTGTGCGTGGATCGATGGGACCATTGGGCAGTTCCTCGGAAGTGAGGTCCAAGACATACTGCATCTTATTGAACCCTTCGACAATTTTCCATTGTCCATCTCTGGATTCAATCGGTTCAGCACTTCCTTCGACTGCGACGATGTCATCGATAAAAACTCGGATTGTTTGCGTTCTCTCAGGGCCCAACGGGCGGTCTGGACCATCAGCAGGGGAGCCGGAGAGCGCTTGCGTGGTAACGTGTACTCTCATCCCCCTAACAGCAGCGCCGACACCACCTTGAATCTTTGATGCTTGGAAGTCTCTCTCAAGGTCGTGTGCTAACCCACCATAATGGTTATCTTCGGGAGAATCATCACGGAAGATAACAGCGATACGCTCTGGCGGTGTATTAGCAACCGTTCCGCCAAACAGGGGGTTTTCAACCCGCTCCGGGTGTTCTTTGTGGAGATTGACATAGGTGAGTCCTACGCGGAATACGTCACCGAGCAATCCTTGTGCACGAAATCCGATTAAGCGTGCGTTCTCAATATGGCGGAGACCGACATCATCGCTCAGTCCATTACGACGACCCAGCGTAGGTGCGAGGTTTGCCGCCGCGTCAGACAACTTCACCGGGTTAGAAATACGAGAGTTCAACAATGTGAAGAGGTGGCGTTCTTGGGAGAAAGAGATGTCCCATCGGAAACCATCAAATTCGGTTTTGTAGATGACATACCGGTTAGGGAATAAGGTTTGAGGCTTAATACGCATATCGTCCCCAATGACGAACTGCGTAAATCTGCCACGGAAGTTATCTTCGGTTAGAATCTGACGGTCCAACTGGGCAGAAAATCTTTCGCTATCAAGCTGACCGGTCCAACCGATAATTAACTCTCCATTTTGATCAAATTCTTTCACCTCGCGGTAGTTGTACACTTCGTTACCTTCGAGGAGTTCTCTACCAAACAGGTCATAGAAGAACTGCGGTTCTTCTTCCAATTGGAACCGGTCGGAAAAGTTAGCTTGTCCTTCAACCGTTGGTAGGAGGGGTTCCTGCGGACCAAGGCTAGTTGCGCCGCACCCATAGAGTACGAAACAACCGATTAGCCCTGCCATAATCCAAAGAAAATCAGGTAATCTTTTGAAAAACTTCATTACTTTCATTTGCCTCCTTGAGGAAATCATAAATTACATTTGACGTAAAAGTGAGGATATAAAACCTCCATAATCACGTTCATCCAGGCACCAAGTTCAAATAGGGGAATCGAATCAATCACGGTTTTGGAATTTGTGACCATCTATCAACTCTTCTCCCATTTTAACTTGCGTCAGTGGTGGAACATATCGCGACCTCCTTTAGCCAGGATTCATTAGCAATACAAAACTATTTAGTTACCCAGATTCAGTGTGAAATCAGTTTTTACATTTTCTCTGCTGGCGTTACGCTCCAGCGACATCAGGTTAAGGCTTGTAGCCCAATTTCGGGGAAATACAAGCGTGCAAAAGCAGTTGGCGCAAAAAATCGACGTTCAAAGTTAGGTACTGAATGAGGTTAAGCCACCGCTCATTCAGTAAGCCGGATGATCCACATGCTTGACTTAGAAGCCATTCAAGTTTCGCATCCTTATTGCTGCCACAAAAACACGAAAGTTTAAGTCTAGCCTTTATTTAGTTTGTACTTTTTTTCCCTAATGAAGTTCTGCTCAGAAAAAAAGTAATCTCTAAGATAACACTTCTGCAATTTTCTGTCAAGTGTTTTTTCTCAAATTAATTGCGATGTATCGGAGATGGAGCAAAAACGGACTAAATCCTTCACACTGAAGCGTCCCTTCCTTAATTCTTGGGCAGTTTTTATGAAGTGCAGCAAGGATTTAGTCACAGGGTAAATTATTCCCAGATTATGAGCAAAAATGTTGGTCAGCTGTTATTTCTGGTTGTGACTAATATTACCGACCAAAAGACATCGAAAAAGACTGGTGGAAATGCAGGCAGGTTAAATACCGGTTGGATCAGCACTGAGGTCGAAACCGCATCAATTTTAGCAACCGTAAATTGTAGAACCCAAGATTTAATAAAAACTCAGGCAGTTAAAAGACCGTACCTAAAAACCTGTAGTGCAAGTTGATGGGACCACCGTCCCTACTCAAAGAATAAAATCTGCATCAAGTAATGAAGAGGTGCACTAAAAAGGAAAATTGTGTTAGCGCATCGAGAGATTATGGCAGGTTGTTGGCGGCTCTAATCTGCTCTTCGCTAAACGCCTCATCCCTCCACTCGGTGATACGCCATTCTTGTTTATCGGCATCCTCATTGGTTCTCAACTCAAAGGTAAAAACATTGTTCCCTTCAGCGAACCAGCCCGTATATCCGCCCTCGAGTGAATCGCCATCAGCGACAAACCCTTGGATCCGATAGTGGTTTCTGACTTCGGCTCGTGTCCGATCTGCATTCAGTTGTATCTCGGGTGGTTCGGACAACTCAATCTCAATATCTTGGAATCTGGCAAAAACGCGTTGTGCAGAATCCCTTTCGTCCCGGATATCGTCAAATATAACATCATCCGTCTTATCGGCATCCGTTCCCATATCTGAGACGTAAAGAAACCCATCTTCCCAAAACGCGCTCATATACCTATCAAGGTCTTCACTCTGATATCCTTCACGCCAGTTTTTGAGAACTTGGTTGATTAGGACAAGCTCTTTTGACTGCACTTTGGTAACACTACTTACATCCCCACAACTCGTAAGCAAACTAAAAGCGAGCAATAGCCCAGTAATTTTGGCAAATACTTTTAGCATGGCTGAACTTCCTCCATAAGGACTTGCTGTGTTTGCTAAACTTTCAAAAGAATTTGACAATACCCAGTTGAAGTTGTGTTGGAGTTACATTAAGCTGCAGGTTCAATTCTTCGATCTGCTTCATCTCATCAATAAGTTGGTTCGCTTTTGCCTCTGCATTGTACAAATTCGCTCCAACATAGGAGTCAATCAAGCTATACGCCCATACGCCCGCTGCTGCGAAGAGGAAAAACTGTCGTAACTTATAGCGTTGATTCGCTCGATTGTATTGAAAAAGCGCTTCTGGAGACTTATCATCAATTAAGGCAACCGGAACATACTCATTGTTGTAGACATCTTGGAAGGATTGGTGAGTAATCAGCGCGCCAGCAAGGAGTCCGCTTGTTCCCACAAAGGCTGTGACACCCAGAAAACGATTATGGGCGTGAAATTGACCCCAACCGGGTACAACTGCAGAACGTGCTATGGCTCCTACTGGTGATATAAGGCGCAGATCCTCATCTGGTTGCACAGCACTGAGCTGTTCCTGCGAAAATAAACATAAGACGAGAACCAACAGTGTAAGTCCCAATAACTTCACTAGAGATCCGGTCAAATTCCTACACCTCTTTCCTAAGGCGTATAATAGCAAAACGCGAAAATCTTGTCAACAAAAAAAACAGCTAAGGAAAACACTCTTCCTTAACTGTTTTATTTTCGTTGCAAGTTAGCGTTATTTTCTTCGACTACGTGTTTTGGTTCTTGTGGTATTGCGACTACGTTCCTGTTTTTCATCATCGTCATCTTTGCTGCTCGAACTCGACGTAGTCTGCTGAGTTGTCGGTCTTTGGATGCGCGGGGCAGTAGTGGTAGATGAACGAGATTTGGATTGCTTGACTCTGCTGCGCGTTTCTGTCCTTTGTTTGACGGTTGAGGATCGGCTGCGTGAAGGTGGCGTACTCAACCGACTTCTCGAAGACTGTGTGCGGTTGTAAAGGCGTACTCGTCGTTCCGCGTTTGACCGTGTGGATACTTCATTATCCGATGAACGTTGATTCCTTGGAGCAAACCGATAGCGATCATACTGGTAGGTCTGAGGTGGAGCATTACGAGATTGTACGTTAGATTGGGGTTTCCTTTCAACTGAACCTAAGCGTTTACGTTTTAAGATCTGCTGAGTTGCACGGTACGATCGGGAGGATACGTCACTAGAGGGCTGCCGATTACGGTCCTGTCGCTGTATAGTTGTGTTTGGTTTACGGTCCTGCCGCTGTATAGTTGTGTTTGGTTCGCTCCTTGCGTTGGGAAGTTTGCGTTTTCGAGACAGCGTTGACCTTTGGATAACTCGATCTGCGAGAACTGGGGTCTGACGGTGTTCGGTAATCAGGGAACGAACTCGGGTTTGTACATTGGTTTTGTTTGTTTTGGATGTAGTGACTGACAATCGGCTTCGCGAATATTCGCGGCGGGTAGTTTCATGTGTTGCTGTCCAGCGATTCAGTCGTTGCCTATCAGGCGATTTTCTAATATGGACCCCCGAATGATAATAGGAATTACGATGGTGCCGACGCGGGTAACGACGATAGTAATCGTGGAGGTAGGTGCCATAAGCACGACGAATAGCGACGTAGTGATGGTCATATACTGGATAGCTCCACCGAATGTAGTAACCTAGATCCGTACAGTAGTAGAAGGGGCCATCGTAAAAATAGAGATAGGTATATCGATACCAAGGTTTCCAGTGGTAATCTCGAGCGTAGCGGTGTATAACGCGAACATCAGGTTGTCTTTGATAGGTTACAACATTAACATACTCAATATCAAGGTGCTCGCCATTTTCGGCGACAATGTGCATTTCAAGGATTCCGCTTTCCACACGTCCTGCTGTCGCTACTTTTATTGTCTCGGAGCGGCGCTTTGCGCGTAAGAAGAAGGTATCGCCATAAAGGGTTTCGTCCTCGGCGTTTTGATTATAATGCCTGCGGGAATATTCGCGCTTGGTATTGCGAATCCAAACACGCCCTGCAATCTCGTCGTAATCAAAGTCCGCCCGATGTGGTTCGCCCCGGTAACGCACCAAAATCTCAACATACTGAGCCTGTCGAGGAATTTCAAAGAGATAAATTGCACTAGCTATTGCAAACTCGTAATTCTCCGCGCTCTCAGATTCACTTGCCCAAGCTGTCAAGCGGATCCCGTTTTCAAAACGAGGGCTGCCGGTAACGGTTGCATTCCCGCGCTCGATCCAGTCCTCAACATCGCCCGCGTCCCGGTGTTCGCGACTCACTCGGTCCGAAAAGTAGTCGTAGTCATACTGTGCCGGAGCGGTATGGGGCATGAGCATCAGTAGTAAAATTGTTAACAGTGGGCATATGGAAAACGGAACCTGGAATTTCATTGCAACTCCCCCTTTTGGGTGCATTTAACAAAACAGATTTTCGTGACTCGCTTACATGGTACTAAGGAGTTCGCTCACGCAAATCAGCACGCATGAGCGAACTTGACGTTATCCACCAATAGACTTCGTGATGTGTATCAGTAGCAATTTAGATGCCACAATTGATTTAACCACTGAACCGTTCACAACGGCAAAGAGACACGGTATCTGTTGACTGGAAATCGTAGCAATAGCGATACACAGCTGTGGCAAAAGCGATACCAGATACTGATTTTCGGATTTTAATCCATCGCCACGAGTCGAATTCCTTTTCGGGTTGCCAGATCCCGTGCGAGCGGCGTGATAATCGCCGGGTTCGCGTAATGAAATTCGTGCACATCTGGCGGAAGTTCGGCGATCATCGAAGCGGTAATAATGTTTTTCCGCCCCCTTGTGTCCGCCGGATCAAAGCGACGTATACCATCGCTTAAGATTGTCTCAGCCAAGCGATCCATGGCAACAAATTGAACTCCGAAGTCTGATAGGGTTTTAATGTAATTTTGCCCTAACCTTGAAATTTCAGGTGGGATTTCAGATTCATCCGAGATCCCAAAGCCATCAACCGTTGCGAGAACCCTATTTTCGCGAACCAACGCTTGGAACACGAGGTAAGCGCACGACGTATCTGCCAAGCCCAAACTTAACTTTGCTGCCATCGCATATGATAGTGTCGGAACAACGATCGCGGAGACCCCTTCGGTGAAAGGCTGAAGACTGGTAATTTTGCTATCTACAAAAACCTCTTCGCTTCTGCACGCGGATTGGATTCGGGAGGTATCCAAGATTTTCGCCGCTATATCAGACACAATCGCTGTAACAGAATAGCCGCCCTGAATGCACTTCTCAAGTTGTGCTAAGGGAAGCGCGAGATCGATTTGCGCGGCATCAAATATCGCCAGAATCCGTTTATCGGATTGGGAAGCAGTCAAGGTGGTTCCTTGTTGTTTGAGCACTTTGGCAACTTCTGCTTCAATCCGCCGAATAATTTCTGGGCTGAACTCCACTTAGATACCTCTAATTTCTCAGCAGCTCGACGCCTTCCCCTCCCTGTAAACCGGCAGCATTAGCGTCATCTGTATCTAGATGCATCTGCGGCACGTAGCTTGATGATATTTTCGGGTGAATGTTTTCAAAGGTCAACGCTCGCTCGCCGGGAATGCGGACTGTTAACAAATCCCCTTCACGTATCCCCCAATTTTCCGCATCTTGGGGTGTCATGTGAATATGCCGCGTCGCACAGATTGCACCTTCTTGCAGGTGAATAGATCCCTTGGGTCCAATCAGCACAATCGACTCTGAACCGGCGAGGTCTCCCGAATCGCGAATGGGTGGATTGATTCCCAAGCGAATGGCATCGGTCTGTGCCAGTTCAACTTGGGAATAATCTCTCACGGGACCGAGAATCCGGAGACCTTCGATTGCTTGCATCCGTCGCCCAACAACGGTTAATGTCTCCTTCGCCGCGAATGCACCGGGTTGGTATAAGGGGGCGTGAACCGTCAATTGATGTCCTTCGCCGTACAGAATCTCCAAGTGTTCCTGCGTTACGTGCGCATGTCGTGCTGAGACACCAACGGGAATTTTCTGTTGTTGAACAACGGCATCACAGGCACGGTTTCCAGCCTCGCAGGTTCGCAGGGCACAGCCGCCACAGGGTTCTTCATTCCCGATTTCATCGGGATTCAAAGCAACCTGTTTTAATTGTTCAAGCACTTTATGAGTGACCAGTTCAATGAGTGCCTTGTCATTCATCGGCTATCTTCCCTAACTCCATCAATTCACTGCTTCGTCGTTGGCGATATCAATCGTCAGCGTGCTGTCCTCGGACGGTTCTTGGACGGGTAAAACCGATTCAACATCTGCATGTGGTCGTGGGATAACGTGGACGGATACGACTTCTCCAACGCGTGCGGCGGCTTCTGCCCCGGCATCTGTGGCTGCTTTGACAGCCCCAACATCACCACGGACCATTACTGTAACATATCCGCCACCAATTTTTTCATAGCCGATAAGTTGGACATTCGCGGCTTTGACCATCGCATCGGCCGCTTCGACACTTCCAACCAACCCTCTCGTTTCAACCAAACCTAAAGCCTCGCCAGCCATAATCGATATGTATCCTCCTGATTAACAGTTTATCGATTGCGCCTCACCTTAATTATGATAGATAATCTTAATCTTATTATAGCAGTATATCACAATCCTCGAATTGATTCAAGCATTTTCAGGAATTCATATAGCAATCATGAATTCCACATGCTACTTTTTTATTGACATAAACGCCGTACCACAGATATCCTGTCAACTGACTCGGGCGTGTTGAAATTTATTTGAAGTTGTTCGTAAGCATAGGGACGAGGTTGCTTCGCCCAACGCGGGGTGAGATCCCCAAACCGTATGGGTTAAGTCGATTGTAGGTCGAGATTCATATCTCGATATCAAAGCGTCGATTTTAGAAAATCGACCTACAGCAGTCCGAAATCGTCTCTGATATGTGAACAAAGGGGTGGGAGACCCAACCCCTACGAAGACGATGCGTCTGTGCAGCCCTCCCGATTATCTGGTTGCGATGAAATGTGAACAGAACCTAAGTATCTCTGCCTCTGAAATCATTTATAGTGAATTCTAAAAATACGTAGACACTACTCCAATGGGTGTCGGTATAATCGGGGCAAGTCCCGGCTTCGCCGAGGATCCTTGATGGAATCGGGAGATGCCCCTCCTACAGTGTCCAAACAGTTATAAAATCTACTACAATCTACTCACATTATTTATAGAGAAACTTCATGACACGACATGGATTGCAACGTACTTTGAACCGATTTTGGCTCATCCTCCTTGTCCTTTGGGGAGCAGGGTGTATTCCCAATAATCCCTATCCGCCTTCAGAGCAGACGCAGGAAATTTACTATAGTACCTTTTCTGAGGAGCCGAAACATCTAGATCCTGCAATTTCATACAGTTCAGGTGAATACCGCTTCATCCAACAGATTTACGAACCTCCGCTCCAGTATCATTACCTCAAGCGTCCGTATCAACTGATCCCGCTGACGACTGAGTTTGTGCCGAAACCACGCTATTTTGATCGCGAAGGAAATCCGTTGTCGGATGATGTTCCTCCGGACCAGGTCACGAGGACGGTGTATGAAATTCGTATCCGTCCCGGGATCCAATATCAACCCCATCCGTGTTTTGCGAAGGATGAGGAAGGAAGATTTCGCTACCATACATTGACCATCGATGATGCAAAAGGGGTCTACGAAGTGAGCGATTTCGCTGAAACGGGATCACGGGAACTGATCGCTGCTGATTATGTTCATGAGATAAAGCGGCTGGCAGATCCGAGGGTCGGCTGCCCTATCTTGAGCTTGTTAGACAGCTATATCTTGGGTATGGCTGAGTATGCAAAGGCGTTGCGTGACGCATTAGAGGCAGAACGCAAGAAACGCAGAGATACAGTGGGCGCTACCTATAACCAAGCTGTCGATGAACGAGAGAATCCTATCTTCTTGGACATAGATGCCTTCCCATTCCCGGGAGTTAAGGTTATTGACCGTTACACCTATCAAATCACCCTCAAAACCAAATATCCACAGTTCATCTACTGGCTTGCAATGCCTTTTTTTGCACCGATGCCCAAGGAAGCCATCGACTTTTATGAACAGGTTGTGCTGAAAGATCGGAACATCACAATCGATCGATTTCCGGTCGGGACGGGTCCCTATCGTCTTGAAACCTCCAAACCGCACAAGGAGATTATCCTCGTTCAGAACGAGAATTTTCACACGGAACTGTATCCTACAGAAGGGGAAGTCGGGGATAGAGAAGCGGGATTGCTCAACGATGCAGGTGCAAAATTACCGCTGATTCCGAGAGCGGTCTACAAATTGGAAAAGGAATATATCCCCCGCTGGGCCAAGTTTCTGCAAGGCTATTACGATGCCTCTGGGATCTCTTCAGATACGTTTGATCAGGCGATTACGTTCTCCGACACCGGCGATCCACGAACGAGCGAACTTTTGCAATCTCGAAACATCCTACTACAAACAAATGTAGATGTGACCACCATATATTTCGCGTTCAATATGATTGACGACGTGGTTGGTGGCTATACCGAAGATCGGCAGAAACTCCGTCAGGCAATTTCGATAGTGCTGGACTATGAGGAATACATCGAGATATTCCTCAATGGACGCGGTATTCCTTCACACAATCCGATCCCGCCCGGTATTTTTGGATATGAGGAAGGCAAAGTTGGTGTTAATCCGTACGTATATAACTGGGCTGCGGAACAGGGCGCGATCCGAAAACCGTTGGAGGAAGCACGTCAACTCCTCGCTGAAGCGGGATATCCCGGTGGCCAAGACAAAAATGGCAATCCACTCATCCTTTATTTTGACAACTACCGGACTGGACCTCAAGCGACCTCTTTCCTGAATTGGGTGCGTAAGCGGTTTGAACTGATCGGTATTACATTAGACGTACGAACGACGGACTATAATCGTTTTCGAGAAAAGGTAAGAAATGGAAGTTCACAGATCTTGATGTGGGGTTGGCACGCGGACTATCCGGACCCGGAGAACTTCCTCTTTCTGCTCTATGGACCAAATAGCAAAGCCAAATTTGATGGCGAGAATGTTGCGAATTATGATAATCCAGAATACAACCGACTTTTTGACCAGATGCAAAACATGGATAACTCGCCTGAGCGACTGGAGATTATCCGCCGGATGAAGTTAGTTCTCCAACGCGATGCGCCTTGGGTATTTGCTTATCACCGTGTTAACTTTGGACTTTATCACGAATGGATGAAGAATGGGAAACCGAATACTACGGGGTACAATACTCTCAAATATCAACGCATTGATAGGGGGTTGCGCGCGCGACGACAGGCGGAATGGAATGAGCCTGTGCTTTGGCCCATCTGGGGAGCCATTGGGTTTCTGATTGTTGGAACAATTCCAGCGGTGGTGACAATCTGGAGGCGGGAGCGCGGAAGGTAGAAACATTACCGCCGTTACTGTTTTTGTTGGCTGCTACTACCCTCGGTCAGCGTCACCCGTTGATTTACACCGATACCGGTAAAGTGTTCGGTATCGCCGCCCGGCCAGATTACCTCAATCCAATCGACCGTCGTTTCCTGTGCGAGGCCGAACTCAGCAGTTAAGCTGTTAAAGGAAAGATAGCTTGCGCCGGCGTTGACTTCACGTAGCTGTATCCGATTTCCTGTTTTGAGTCGAATTCTTGCCCCAACGGCATCACGATTGCCTTTCGTGCCAATCAGTTTGACGTGCAGCCAGTTGTTGCGATTCCCCCCTTCGTTTCCGAGAAGAACTGCGGGACCGTGATTGTTGACGATAAAGATATCGACATCGCCATCGTTGTCGTAGTCTCCAAAAGCAGTGCCGCGCCCTACTCGGTACGGCATCGCAGCAACCCCAGTCGCTGCGGACACATCGCTGAATATACCATCGCCATCGTAACGAAAGAACTGATCCTTCTGTGGGATAAGCAGGTCGTAATTATCGAGATATTGGAACGTGTGACCGTTAGCGACAAAGATATCGAGGTCGCCATCGTTATCGTAGTCGAACAGATCTGTCCCCCAGCCCACATATTTAAGGCTTTCCTCACCGAGCGATGCACCGTAGGAATCATCAACGAGGTGGATGGGTTGTATGCTCCCAACTTCGGATGATTCTCCTCCCATCGCCCCTTCTTCATTCCACATATTGCTGTATAGTGCATTTTCCTGCTCGATCCAATGGCTCATAAAAAGGTCGAGGTCGCCGTCGCCGTCGTAGTCGCCCGTCGCAAGCCCCATAGACCCCCGAAAATCCGCCGCCCACGACGCATCACTCACGTCTGTGAATGTGCCATCTCCATTATTGCGGTAAAGGAAGTTGGGAGAGAGGTCGTTTGCAACGTATAGCTCAAGATCGCCGTCCAGATCGAAGTCTGTAAAGATAGCCTGCAAGCTGCGTCCGCCGTGGGATTCGACGCCCAATTCTGCGGTAACATCGGTGAACGTGCCATCCCCGTTATTGCGATATAGCACATTATCCTGCGGCTCGAAGGAGTGAGGGTTCAATATACGCGGCACGGATTGCCCGTATTGCATTGATGTCTTTTGGTCTTGTGCTAATTTATCGAGATCGTGGTCGATATAGTTGGGAACATAAAGATCCAAATCGCCATCATTATCATAATCACCGAATGCCGCACCCGTGCCCCAGCGTGTCTCGCCGACGCCTGCCTTCTCCGTGACATCGGTGAATGTGCCATTTCCATTGTTGCGATACAGCACATTGGGACCATAGTTCGTGACATAGAGGTCGAGGTCTCCGTCGTTGTCGTAATCGCCGAAAACGCACCCCATGCCGTAACCACGGTCTCCTACCCCCGCCTCCGCGGTGACATCGGTAAACGTGCCGTCACCGTTATTGCGATACAACACATTTCCCGGCGATGCCTCTGTTATTTCTGCATCGAGTGGACCGGGATTGTTGACGACGTAAAGGTCGATGTGACCGTCATTATTATAGTCAGCGAAGGCTGCGCCGGAACCGACATCTTCTGGCAGGAGCGATGAACGCTTTCCTGCCGAGTGAACAAAATCGATGTTAGCGGCTTCCGTGACATCTTTGAAGATAACTGGAGAATTTGAGGATTGGGCAAAGATAGTTATGGGAGTCCATAATGATTGAATGGACAGAATTGTACACATCCAGCGCACACCTATCCGTCGTAAATGATGATTAATACTTGCTTTCAACTTTTCGAACCTTTTTATAGTACATTTTAGAATTAATGAGACACTCCAAGGCCCGATTTATCGAGGCTGCTCCCCGATTGCATCGTCCGTTCCGAGACCAGGGGCGCAAGCTGAGTCGGCACCGGTGCGGTTGGAAACCGCACCTACCGGGCGGCGAAAGTGTCTATTTATTTTTAGAATTCACCATAGTTCTTTCGGTTATTGTAATCGGATCCGGGGATCGACTAGCGTATAACTGATGTCTGTCAACAGCAAGCCCACGATATAGAGCACGGAACCCAGATAGACCATGCTGCGGACAATCGCGAAATCCTGTGCGTTGATGGCGTCAATTGTAAAACTGCCCAGTCCGGGAATTGAGAAGAAGTTCTCCATCACGAGGCTGCCTATGAAGAGAAATGGTATTGCCAGCACCACGTTTGTTAAGATGGGGATCATTGCGTTCTTCAAGGCGTGCTTGAAGAGTACGGCGCTCTCGCCGAGTCCCTTTGCGCGTGCGGTCCGTACATAATCCCGATTTACCTCTTCGAGGAAAATGGTGCGGTAGAAACGGACACCGGTGCCGATGCCGCTAATGACACCGATAACTGCGGGCAGAAAAACGAACTTGAGCATATTCACGCCGGTATCATAGCCTGATATTGGGAATATACGGAGCATTTTGCCAAATAACCACTGTCCAGCAATGATATAAAAGAGTGTGGAGATTGACATCAGAATTACGGCAACAATAGTCCCCCAGAAATCGACATAGGTTGCACGGTAGTATGCAACAATCATCGACAGGGTGATGTTGACGAGCAAGCCTATGATAAAGGTTGGCATAGCGATAGCGAGACTTGCCCACATTCGGCGGGAGATTTGGTAACCGATGTCAATGTTGTTCCGGTCTGATTTACCGAAATCGAAGAGGAAGAGCCGCATTGCTTTCTGGGCAAATATCGTCTGTGTGACAACTGAGGCTCCAGATTCATCGGTGTTGAAAAACAGTGGTAGATGATAGCCGCGATCCCGCTTCCAGCGGTCTACATCATCTTGGGTAATATTCCGTTCCCCAAGAATCTGTCGTGCCATATCGTCAGGCGAGTTGACGATGAAAAAGAGGACAAAGGTGATGAGGTTGACACCGATGAGGATCGGGATGGCGTAAAGTGTGCGGCGTATGATGTAGTTGAGCATCCTGAAACGGTCCGTAAAACGTGAAACGTGAAAACAACCTGTTCATTGGTTCATTAGTTCATTGCCACCCGAGCGAAACTCTACTGCCAGAGTAGTTGAACGGCGAGTGCTTCATCCGGATGCTCCCACAAGAAGTCGAAAGCCTCCTTCGCATTCTGGTAAGGGAAACGGCGGCTAATCATTTGCGCTGCTTGGATATCTTCCGAACGAATTTTCTCGATCGCACGTTGCGCGATTTCCCCGCGCGGCTCATCGGTAAGGACACCCGCTACGAGCCGTTTGCTCATAATCTTTGATGAATGCAACGGCAACGGTTCACCTTGATATAACGCAATCAACTGGATGGTTCCTCTGCGGCGCACCATGTCTTGTGCCTGTTCAAACGATTTAACGCCAGCGTGTCCGCCGACGCAGTCAATTACCAAGTCTGCACCATTCCCATCAGTTAAACGCTGCACTGCTTCGACGGGATCTTCTTCTGAAGCGTTGATAGTAACATCCGCCCCCAATTCAGTGGAGAATTGACAACGCAGTGCCACCGCATCGACCGTGATGATTTGGTTGGGGCTATATCCACGGAGAACTTGCATCATTAGACTTCCCACAATGCCTTGCCCAAGAATGACAACTGTATCGCCCTCTTGGACCCCTGATGAATCCGCCCAAGCGATCGAGCTTATTGAGAGTGGTAGGAATGTTCCCTCCTCGAAGGAGATATCATCCGGAAGCGGTACAACCCGTCCATCCACGCTGGCATCGACCTCTCCGACGGCATATTCGGCGTGGGGCGCAACGACCATCACCCGTTGCCCAACCTGATACTCCGTGACCGCCGATCCAATTTGCTCAATGACGCCCGCGAGGGAATATCCCATCATCGATGGAGGGATTGCTTCCTCCATGATATAGCGACGAAACAGTTCAGAACCACGGCTAATCAGTGTGGTATGCGTTCGCACCAAAACTTGACGACTGTTTATCTCAGGGATCGGTATATCTTCCAACTGGATATTACCGAAACCCTCCGGCTTAATCACACGAATCATGGCACACTCCCTCCTATGCGGAAAACATCAAACCTGCGTAGCATCACTATGAGGATATTTCTGTGTCTTCACCATATTTTATAACATATTTCCAATTATGTCTCCACCATTTTAACGCAAGTTAGCATCTATCAAACACATCTTGCACATGTTGCCCCGCTGGGGCTTTGGGAGTTTGGTGTATCTTGCGTGCTATATACATGCCGCCCCGCTGGGGCTTCAATAGGCAATTGGACTGATTCTGTCAGAATTCAAGGTCAACTTTTGTCTCTTCAAAAATTGTGTGACAATTTACGTCACCTAGATTTTCTCGATTATCCCAAAAATCTTTGCAGCCCAACCATTTTTCGGAACGTGATGCGGGTAAGTTTTTGATTGACTTTGCAGGCGACCTTAACATAAAATGTTCTCGGTGTACTGTCACCAACAATATATAATTTTAGGCGTTATATAATCATTCTAAGCGGTAGATAGTCTAATTCTATAATTGACACTTTTTGATTTACCAACACATTACAGCACAGGATTGGAGATTTGGATGCGAACTCGGATTATGTTTAAAACATCTCTTTATTGTATCTTAATGGGAGCAGGTCTTTGTGCCTTCCTGATTGGGCTTGATAACGCTTTGGCTGCGGATTGGCCCAGTTGGCGCGGCCCCAATCAAACCGGTTCGTCTTCACAAACCGGCTTAGTTTCCAGCTGGTCTTTGGAGGGTGACAACTTACTTTGGAAGGCGGATTTTGTTGGTCGTTCCACGCCAATTGTTCTGAACAACCGGGTCTATGTCATTGGGCGCGTTGGGCTGGATATCACCGAACAGGAACGGGTCGCGTGCTTTGATGCCGAAACAGGGAAGATGCTCTGGGAACACCGATTTAACGTCTTTCACAGCACCATCCCGTTTAATCGATTGGGCTGGACTAGTTTGGCGGGAGATACGGAAACAGGATACATTTATGCCCACACCATCAGCGGTGTGTTTGCCTGTTTCGACAAGGACGGAAATGTTGTTTGGTCGCGCTCCTTGACAGAGGAATTTGGTCGTTTCACGGGGTATGGTGGACGAACTGTTACGCCCGTTGTCGATGGAGACCTTGTGATCCTCAGTTTTCTTAATACTAGTTGGGGGAGCCACGCGGCGATGCGCCATCGTTATTTCGCCTTTGACAAAAAGACCGGCGAGGTGGTTTGGACAACGAAGCCCGGCGGTCCTCCGAAGGATACAACCTATCCTGTCTCTGTCGTAGCGGAGATAAATAATCGCCGGTTGTTAATCGACGGTAATTCGGACGGTCACGTGTACGCAATGGACATCCAAACGGGAGAGAAAGTTTGGGGATTCCAAGTCAGTCAGGGACCGCTCAATGCGTCGGTGGTTGTAGATGGCACACGGGTTTATGCAAGCCACAATCGGGAGAATACCGACACGACGGTGATGGGGCGTGTTGTCTGCATCGACGGAACGGGCACAGGGGATATTACCAAGACGCACGAACTCTGGCGCGTTGACGGTATCGAGGCGGGTTATAGCTCTCCAGCGATAGCCGATGGTCGGCTTTATGTTGTGGACAGCGCGGCGAATTTACACTGTCTCAACGGCGAGACCGGAGAGGTGCATTGGACACATAGCCTCGGCACAGTCGGCAAAGGATCTCCTGTGGTCGCTGACGGTAAGATCTATGTCACGGAGGTCAATGGGCACTTCCTTATCTTGCAACCGGGTGAGAACGAGTGTAAAACGCTCAGCACGATACAGATTGAAAGGGAACCCGGTCATTATGCAGAGATCTACGGTTCACCTGCCATCGCTGACGGTCGAGTCTACTTTACCACCGAGGAAGGGCTTTACTGCTTGGGGGTTCAGGGGGCTTCCGCCTCAAGCCAATCTGGCTCTGTATCAGACGGTGTCGGTATGAAGATGGCTACTGGCTATCCCACATCAATACAGATTGTCCCCACCGAAGTTTTAGCTCAACCGGGTGAGAGTCTCCAATTTAGCGTTTATGCCTTTAACGATGAAAATGCACAGATTATTGGCGCAAAGGCTGCTGAGTGGTCGTTGGACGGATTGTTAGGATCTATTGACGAGAGCGGAAAACTGACCCTTGAACCGAGTCAGGTCGGTCAAGCCGGAACGGTATCGGCGAAAATCGAGGATCTACAAACCTCTGCGCGAGTCCGGGTCATCCCACCATTGCCGTGGCAGGAGGATTTTGAGTCGATAGAGGTAGGGAAGAGTCCGCCGCACTGGGTGCGTGCGACAAACCGATTCGCTGTCCGTGAGATGGAGGGGAACAAAATTCTGGTCAAACCGCCCGCCCGCCGCGGATTGCACCGCTCTAACGTCTATCTTGGTCCTCCGAACATGAAGGATTACACCGTTCAGGTCGATCTGTTAGGCACCAAACCGAAGCGAAACATGCCAGATATGGGACTCATCGCCAATCGTTATACCCTTGAGATGCAGGGCAATCATCAACGGCTTCAGGTGTTATCGTGGCGATCGGATCTCCGAATGGCAAAGTGGATTGACTTCAAGTGGGAACCGAACGTTTGGTATACGATGAAAATGACGGTGGATATCGTCGATGACACGGCGCACGTAAAGGGAAAGGTTTGGGTAAAAGGTGAGCCGGAACCTGAGGAGTGGACGATTATTGTCGAAGATCCGCTGCCGAATCGGGAGGGGAGTCCGGGGATTTACGGCTATTCGCCTGCTGAAATCTATTACGATAATCTGAAGGTTTGGAAGAATTGATGACTACCGCCTCCCACTCGTTGAATGGCACGAACTTCATAATGGGAAAATGAGGAGACGTTATGGGAAATGAACTAACCCGCTTACACGTCAAAAACTTTCGATCATTAGCGGATGTCTCAATTGAAACGCACCCAATTAATGTCCTGTTTGGACCGAATGGGTCAGGAAAATCGACGTTGTTAGAGGCAATGCGGTTGGTCAAGGATTGTATTTCCCGTGATGTTGAAGAGGCTGCCAGAACCCGGAATAACGGTTTTGGTATGTTACGACAAGGGGTTAATGAATGGGAGGGTATATTAATTGCCTTGGAAGCATTTTCTATTGAGTATGTACTTCAAATAGGATTTTCACTTGGACAAATTCAACCATATGCTGGGGAATTTCTGCATTCTAAGCCAAAAGATATTCGCCTGATAAATCGTAGAATCGGTAGCAATGAGGCTGATTTTTATTATGACGAAGAAAATCCTGTGGTGCAAACTCGCCTGACCTCTCCGGAGAAACTTGCCTTAACTCAATATGAATTTGCTAGGATGCAACAATATATGCAAGGAAAAGAACTGCCTCTGCCAGCTTTTACCGCCATAGGCTTACGAAACCTGCTCAACGCTGTCCATTTCTACCATTCTCACTATATTGACCTATACGGGCTTAAACATCGTGGCTCGGAGTCAGGTATGGATATTTTGTTGCGCGAGGATTGTGGGAATCTATGGTCGGTCCTGCGAAACATTCATGGCAAAAGCGCAATTGATTCACGTTATGAAACTATCATCAGTTTCATGCAAAAGAGTTTCCCTAACTTTAAGGGGCTGGTATTTGATTCAGCGGGACCAAACGGAGTCTACACCAACTTCGTGGAAAAAGGTCGTCGAGACCCAATTCCGGCACTCAGCGTGTCGGAGGGACATCTGCAAATGCTTATCCACTTAACGGCTCTATTCTCTGAGGAAAAAGAGCGCATCTCACTGATTGTATTCGATGAACCGGAAACCTCGCTTCATCCTTATGCCATCTCTGTCTTTGCGGAAGCAGTCAAGCAAGCCACAAAGGAGTGGAATAAGCAGGTTTTCATCGCAACACATTCCCCAGTTTTGATTAGTCAATTTGAACCAGAAGATATTTTGGCAACAGAACTGGATGAGTCCGGACAGACAACACTAACGCGGGTCAGCGAGATGGAGGACATTAAAGATTTGCTGGAAAGCTACGATACCGGCTCGCTTTATATGGCTGAAGCTATTGCCCCCCAAAGTAAACCCTATACCCAGTAGGAGGGGTAATGACCGAACAGGGGCCACGGTCTGGTGAACACCCGCAATGTGCTTATTTCCACTTCGGCTTAATCGTTACCGGCGAAACTGAAGAGCAGCATCTTCCAATGTTATTTAAGTCATTAATGGCAACGGGCATTTGCACCTTTGAAGTGATTCGGCGCGTCGGTCAACTCGGGGCAATTACGTCAGAGGAAAGACTTAAAGCACTTGGCAATAGCAAGGACATTCCTAGCAAAGAGGCAAAAATTGGATTGGTGGCAAGAAGATATATAGAGATTGATGGTTGCCACTTTGTACTCCTAATCGATGATTTGGAGTACGACCGCAGGGATCAGGCACAACAGGTCTTTGACCGCTATCGAACGGCACTTGATACGGTGTTAGATACCTTGAAGCATCGCGCGTCCGTGCATTTTCTGGCAAATATGCTTGAAGCGTATTATTTCGCTGACATACAAGCGATCAACGCTGTTTTGGGAACTTCTTTGTCAGACCACGGAGACGATGTGGAAACGATTCGTAATCCTAAAAGCGATCTTACAAGAGAATATCAAGGTTTCAGGGAAATCGATGATGGCGGAAGGATTCTTGATCAGATTGACATCGAGCGTGTTCTGTCTCGTCCCGATACATGCGCTTCGCTCAGAACCCTGTTTGCTTGGTGCGTAAAGGTGTTGGAAACATATTCTGACCACGACTGTACAGACTATGACAAATACAGGATCTTCACGACGGAAAATGAGTGAAATACAGACTTCACGATGGAATATTGAATGTAATTACAGGACCACAATTAGGCAATTTTTAATTTACGGTTATCAACTACTCACAATTTTAGAGGAGAGAAATGAGACATAAACAAATTCCAAGAACAGATATTATCACTTATATTATTCTCATAACGATTTTGACTGTATCGGCAATGCCCGCCTTCGCTGAGACGGCGATGTGGGGGTTCACACCATCGCGCAACCTCGTCTCCGATGAGAAAAATCTACCGGAAAAATGGGACGCGAAAACCGGATTAAACATCAAATGGACGGCAACATTGGGTTCACAGACCTATGCGGGTCCCCTCCTCATTGGCGGCAAGGTGTTTGTCGGAACGAACAATCAGGGGAAACGGAACCCAAAACTTACCGGCGATCGCGGTGTTATGATGGCGTTCCGCGAATCAGATGGGGAATTCCTCTGGCAATCCACACACACCAAACTCCCCGCCGGACGTGTCAACGATTGGCCCCAACAGGGTATCTGTTCAACGCCTTACATTGAGGACGATCGGCTTTACTATATTTCCAACCGCGCTGAAGTTGTCTGCGTTGATACTGAAGGCTTTATGGACGGTGAAAATGATGGGCCTTTCACAGAGGAAACCGACACCAGCGAAATTGATGGGGACATTATCTGGAAGTATGATATGATTGAGGAGTTGGAGGTGTTTCCTCACAATCTCGCCACCTGTTCTCCAATCGCTGCCGGCGATTTGCTCTTTGTAGAAACGAGCAATGGCGTCGACGAAGGGCACGTTCACATTCCTTCCCCTTTTGCACCGAGCTTTATCGCACTCAATAAAAACACGGGCGAACTGGTTTGGGAAGATGCCTCTCCTGCCGAAAACATCTTACACGGTCAATGGTCTAACCCTGCCTACGGGGTAATCAACGGCAAACCTCAAGTCATCTTTCCCGGCGGCGACGGTTGGGTCTACTCCTTCGAACCTGAAACCGGACAACTGATCTGGAAGTTCGACTGCAACCCCAAAGATTCTGTATGGGAATTGGGAGGGAGAGGGACACGCAATAACATTATTTCGACACCCGTCATCTGGAAGGATAGGGTTTACATCAGCGTGGGACAGGACCCGGAACATGGCGAGGGAGTGGGTCATCTATGGGTGATTGACGCAACGGGTGAGGGAGACATCACCGAGACGGGAGCGGTCTGGCATCGTGGTGACGAGGATTTCCACCGCACGATGTCCACCGTAGCAATTGAGGATGACTTGCTCTACATAGCCGACTTGAGCGGCTTCGTCTACTGCCTCGATGCCAACACGGGTGAACATCATTGGACGTATGACACATTCGCTGCGATTTGGGGATCCACATTTGTGGCGGATGGCAAGGTATATATCGGAGACGAGGACGGAGACCTCGCTATCTTAAAAGCGGGGAAAGAGAAAGAACTTATTTTTGAGACTAACATGGGTAGCGCTGTTTATACCACCGCAGTAGCAAAAGACGGTGTGTTGTATATCGCAAGTCGGAACACGCTCTTTGCGATTGCTATGGAGTAACGTAAGCGCGCAAAAGAGAATGGCTCATCTTAAAAGATGCGTGAAACGTGATGCGTGAAAGCCAATAGGGCGTGTCGCCATTTTGCTCTTGTCCATTCGGTAAATGTTGTAATCATCGGGTGCTTCCCCACAAACTGAAGTGATATACCTGCCGCCCCACTGGGGCTATAGGTCAGGCAAGTCCGAGAGAATCCCGTGACCGGGGAGGCCCGACCTACGATTATGGATCTCTGTAGGGGCAGGTCCCCGACAGATCGGGTTTAAGAAACTTGTGCCTGCCCAAAACGCAGATGACCAAACCACAGGGTAACCACAAGGGTTACCCCTACAGAAGGCTGAAATCGCTTCAAGGCGTATTAGAATTGGTTTATTCTATCAAATGTCAACAGAATCTAATACTCTGTCAGGCAAATTATGCTTGTGTATATTGATTGAAAGCAAACGATAACATATATAATATAGTGGATCTTAGAATTAATGAGACACGCCAAACCGGTGCGGTTAGAAACCGCACCTACCGAGGGGCGAAAGTGTCTATTTATTTCTTGTATTCACACAAAACTTATCTGATTGAGTACTAACTAGTAAGGAATAACGATCGTTGTCCCCTACAGTTTTTGTTGCACGATAGTAGTTTGGAGGAGAAGCAATCAATGTCCAAGGATAACTTTCAACCTGCGGATCTATCCTATCAATATGAGTTTGAGGCGGACGAGCTCTCGGCGATAAAGGCATGTCATGACGCTCACGGTTTTGCCGTTGTGAAAAATATGTTGTCGCCGGATTATGTGGCGGAATTGAAGGAATCCGTTAGTCAGGTTCTCGATCCAGAGAGCGACTTGGGACTTGGGGAAACGCGTACCAAGCACGCCTTCATCGAATACTCAAAACCGCTTTGGAAACTGCTCGAAAACGAAGATTACGTGAATATCAATCGATGTATTTTGGATGCTGACGCGCTCACGATCCATCGATCTGCTGCAATTCTGAAGAATGTTGAATCGGGTCCGGTGTTGTGGCATACCGACTGGTGTGGCTTTTCTGAACCGCCGCCAAAACACTCCGGTGACGTGCTGAATCGCGGCAATTGGCCCAACGGTATGTGGTTCTATCTCAACGGAACGCACCCGAGCCGAGCAGGGCTGGCAGTTATTGAAGACTCCCACAGGGCTGATTGGCAACCGCCTGCTGGGTTTGAATTCACGGAGGAT
The DNA here is from genome assembly GCA_965207095.1 of Candidatus Poribacteria bacterium. GTDB lineage: Bacteria > Poribacteria > WGA-4E > WGA-4E > PCPOR2b > PCPOR2b. The sequence goes on from OZ242270.1 coordinate 208,455, forward strand.
CGGCGTTCATTTCACCGAACAGGCGAAGAACCCAAACCGTATGACCGGATGGATATGCCGGGCACAGTTCCACTTTTCACAGAGCCGGGCGATCTCATTATTTTTGCGGCGCGGACGTATCATGGCGCCTTTCCCCACGGCGGCGATGAACCCCGTCTCTCATGTGGCTTTATCTTCCGTCCGACCCGAGAAAAACTCGCAATTCCGTGGGAATTGCCTGAATCAGCGCACCGGTTCATGGAGGGACTTTCTCCGCAGTTACAGCATTACGTTGAAGATTACCCAAGTATCGATATCGGCTGGAAGTTAGAGGATTGAACCTCCCATCATACAGGATACATTTACAATTATGGAGACTTTGAATCAATCACTGTCCAAACAAGCAGAAGAAGCACGGGATCGGCTTGATACCCATGTTCGTGAAATCATCAAGTGGCATTTCAGTCCAGAAACCGGCACACCATTTTGGTTGGAATATGCAGAGACGCTCGATTTTGATCCCCGCAAGGAGATAGGAAGCTACGACGACTTAAAACTGCTTGGTCATTTTGAAGATGAATGGTTGCGCGGCGGACCGGTGCGGCGGTGGGTGCCCAAGGGTTACGCAGACCAACCTGTATATGTATTTGAGACAGGCGGCTCTACCGGTGTTCCAAAGACTCGCATCAGTATCCGCGATTTCCAGATCGACTACGAGATGTTCAGCGAAACCTTGCCCGATGAAGCATTTCCGCCCGGTGGTGATTGGTTGATGCTCGGTCCCACCGGACCCCGACGGCTGCGTCTCGCCGTTGAATATCTGGCACAACATCGCGACGGCATCTGCTTCCTCGTTGACCTCGATCCGCGGTGGGTGAACAAGCTGATTCAGTACGGAAAACATCAGGAATTGGATCTTTATAAGAATCACGTTATTGATCAAGCGTTGAATATTCTACGCGCCCACGACAATATCCAGTGTCTGTTCACAACGCCGAAGTTGCTTGAAGCGTTGTGCGAAAAGATTTCGCTACCAAAGGCTGGCATAAAGGGTATCTTTTGCGGTGGCACGGAGATGGATGCCCAATTCCACCGTTTTGCCCGCGAGGAGTTGGTGCCGGGTGTTGAATTTATGCCGACGTATGGTAACACACTTATGGGTCTGGCGTGTTGCAAGCCGTTTGATCCCGCCGATAACTACGCAATTATCTACTATCCGCCGCAACCCCGCGCTGTCATTGAACTGGTCAACCCCAACAACCCGGAAGAACTCGTCAACTACGGTGAAACAGGGCGCGTGATGCTGACCACGCTGACACACGAGTTTTTTATGCCCCGTTTTCTCGAAAGAGATGAAGCAGAACGGGCGCAACCTATTGAGCAGTATCCGTGGGACGGTGTAGAGAATCTGCGGCTGCTCTCAGAACTTCAAGAGTCCGTGGTGGTGGGAGTGTATTAGTTTAGGTGTAATGATGTTAATTGATACTCGTCATCGGAACAGATAAACAAAGAAAGCGAGGTAATATTTTATGCAGATGAGACCTATTACAGCGAATCCTTCTCAGGTTATGGTTGAGCAGCTTGCGGCATCAGGTGTGAAATATGTGTTCAATAACTCAGGCTCACGCGAGGCACGCTTTTTCGATGCGCTGCATGTACACCCAGATATACACGGCATTTTGGCACTTCATGAAGGCAGTGTCGCGGCGCAAGCGGGCGGTTATACGCAGGCAAATCTCGATCCGGGGGTCATGTTAGTGCATCTCGGTGCAGGGCTTGCCCAATGCTTGGGACAGCTAATCAACGTTTGGGCGGGCAGTCTACCTGTCGTGGTTATCACCTTTGCTGGGGATACCGGCAGCTACGCCGATCGCATCGGACTCGATCTGAGCCACGACTTCGGACCGACCTCCATCGCTGCACCTTTTACGAAGCAGAACTGGACTGTGATTGAGCCCGACGGACTTCCGCAAGCGATTCATCGTGCCTTATTAGTTGCCAAAACACCGCCGGTTGGACCGGTTCATCTCGCTGTCTATGATCGGGTGCTTGGTTCCGAAGAGATAACCACGAACATTATTGAAGGAGAACTGCCAAATCTCCACGCGGGTTATCCTTCAGATAGCGATGTCGAAGAGCTTGAATCTGCTTTGTGCGATGCGAAGTCACCCCTGTTTTATATTGGAGATGGCGTTTGGAAAAGCGGCGCAGAAGCGCAAGTCGCCGCACTCGCTGAACATTTTGGCGTCCCCTTTGTCGGAAGTTGGGGGAGAGGCATCTCAACAACGCATAAACTCAATTGCGGACGGATGGATCAGGCGGCAAGTGCCCTTCAACCTGACCTGATCGTTTGTATCGGTATGCGGCACGGGGGCGGCGGGAAGCCGGGTGATTTCGGTACATTTTCGAGAGCGAAAAAAGTCATCGCAATTGGACCGGATATTGAAAACGTCAAGAACATACCAAATATAGATCTGGCAATCCTTGCGGATGAGTGTCGCACTTTTGAGCGGTTAGCCGAATTGGCATCGAGCCATCCACCAAAACAGTTTGTCGAACGTCGCGCTTGGGCACACGAACGCGCCGCCGCCCTTCGTACACAACGGCTAAAGGACACACAACGGGGTGAAGCGCAACCGAACCAAGTCCGACCGTGGCTGGTCGCGGATGTCCTCGACAAAGCCTTAGAACGTCGTGGCGGTGGAATGGTGATGATCGAGCAATACGTTGTTCCCTTGGACACGGTAGGTGGGCGTGATGGCGGCGGCAAGAATGCGTATATTCGGGCTGCCGGTGGTTCCGAGGGCTACGGCATTGGAGGGGCGGTCGGTTTGAAATTGGCAGCGCCCGATAAGCCGGTCGTGGGGTTGGTTGGTGATGGTTCAATGTTCTACGCGGATTCGGGGCTTTGGACCGCAGCGCATCATAACATCCCGGTTCTCTATATTATTTCCAACAATCAATCCTATGGTGTTGTCGCCTCCTCCTTTGGACGCGCAAATGGGGTGATGAAAGAGACCGGGGAGTATGCCGGCGTCGTTTTAGACGGTATTGATCCGGTAAAACTCGCCGATGGATTTGGTGTGGACGGTATGCACGTCCAAGATGAATCTCGGCTTGCCGCAGCGATTGAGCACGGGTTGAACGTGGTTGAAGGGGAGAACCGCCCATTTCTTCTGAATGTTCGTCTACCGTTAGGTGTACCAGAGGGCGGACGTGCCGCGAAGCAATTTCGACTTGCGGATGCCGCGGCGGCAGCTCAAGCGCGCGCGGCTTAGTAGCCAGCCAATGGGCAAAAAACAGATCTGAATCTATATGACAGGATCCATTTACCATGATACACATTCCAATTCTGCGGGCTGGACTTACTTATAAGAGTTTGAATCTTACTCGCGTATCACATATCGAAACAGGCGAACCGCTCGCCATTGTGAGCCAGGCGAACCGTGGGTTGATTGCAAAGGATTTGCATCAAGCCAATGAAAACAAGCGTGCTCTTGAAGATCTGTCTGTTTCAGAGCTTTTGGCAATTTGTAAAAGAGCTGCCGCCCTTTTTATGGAGGCGGACCTGCCTTTGGACGACACGGCGCAATCGCCCGACGATTATATTGAGCAGGTCTCTGGAACAACGGGGCTGCCTCAAAACCTCTGCCGCAAGAATATGGGTAAGATTCGCTTGGTTTTGGACGAAATGGAGGCGGTCTTAGGTGGATTGACACGTGGACTAGATCTTTCCATTCTTGACTCTGGCTGGGGGATCCAAAACGAACGTCCGTTGAGTTACCTGTCCCTAACTGATACATTGGGGGCGGTGCTTCCGAGTAACTCTCCGGGCGTGCATTCGCTTTGGCTGCCAGCGGTTCCGCTGAAAACGCCGCTCGTTCTCAAGCCCGGTAGCGAGGAACCGTGGACGCCCTTCCGTATTACACAAGCCTTTATTGAAGCGGGCTGTCCGTCCGAAGCGTTTGGCTTCTACCCTACGGATTATTCGGGCGCTGCGGAGATCTTGCTGCACAGTGGGAAATCTCTACTGTTCGGTGGTGGTTCGACAGTGGCACCGTGGCAAGGAAACGCCACGTGCAAATTCATGGACCGGGACGGAGTAAAATCATTATCGCTGATGACAAGATCTCTCGCTGGGAAGAATATCTCGATCTCATGGTTACTTCAGTGGCTGAAAATGGTGGACGGTCTTGCATCAATGCCTCCGGGGTCTGGGTCCCATCACACGGGCGTGAAATAGCGGAGATGTTGGCGAAACATTTGGCGGATATCAGTCCAAAAGCGTTGGACGATCCGGAAGCTGAAATTGCGGCTTTCACCAATCCGAAAGTTGCCGAGGGGATTTCGGGGCTCATCGACAACCAGCTGAAAGTTCCCGGCGCGACGGATCTGACAGCCAAGCATCGAGATGGAGAACGGGTGGTTGAAGCAGCAGGCTGCACCTTCCTCAGTCCGACCGTTGTCTGGTGCGAAGACCCGGAACATCCGCTTGCAAATACAGAGTTTTTGTTCCCCTTTGTCAGTGTGGTGGAGGTTTCAGAACGAGAGATATTAGATCGTATCGGTCCAAGCCTTGTGGTAACTGCTATCACAGAAGACGACGCATTTATCGTTGATCTGCACCGCTCTCCCGATGTAGAACGCCTGAATATCGGACCCATTTCTACGAATCAGATTTCGTGGGATCAACCGCATGAAGGGAATTTGTTTGATTTTCTTTATCAGCAACGGGCGTTGCAAGTGAACCGTGGATAGTGAGAACGATTCGTACAGATATGAGGATAAAAGCACTTAGAAATCGTGCCAAAAGACACAACGTTGGAAGCTGCTCGTGGCAGTATTCAATTTTCCGTAAACTGTATGGAGGGGCGGGCCCGTATGACTTGGAGTTAAGCGAAGATTAAATCTGGTGTCCGGGGTCATCCTGACTATTGAGAATATGGTGCAACTCGCATAGCGATGAACTATTCGGCCCTATCCTGATGTTGGATAGTTAATGAGCCAAAAGTATCTCTATGAGGCTGTTTTAAAAGAAAGACTTTAGAAAGTCGTTAGCTAAGAGTCTGTTTTAAGCGTACGTGAAACGGTCATCTTTTGTCATTCTAGGGGCACAATCAACCGATTTTGAGAGTATTTACCCGTAAACTGACAACTTTCAGAGATTCTTTAGATTTTTCAAACAGGTTCTGAACGTGGTGGATACGAGGAATAAAACTGATGAGCAGTTTGGCAAGCGAAGCAAAAAGGCCTCTTGGACAACCTGCTGATATGCCAACGGTAAAGCGGATTGGTCGACAAAAGTTAGAACTCTCTACGGTTGAGGCTTCTGCAATACTTCAAAAGCATCAACTGGGAAGTTTGATGACTCTCAGACCGCTTGAAGCGAACCCGATGAATTCAATCTTTGAACTTAGCCCAGAACAAGGCGATTCACTGATTTTGAAGATTCAACGTCGTCCCGGCATCGGTTCATTAGAAAGCGAGCATTATGTTATACATCTGCTGAAGCAGCAGACAGACCTTCCTGTTTCTAACCTTTGCACCCTTGATGACGATAAAGATATTATCCCTTACCCCTATTTACTTTCGAACCAACTATCGGGTGAATCGGGTTGCGCCTTCTTTGAGAGAACCGATCACGCCAATCGAATGCAACTCTCGGAAACATTGGGGCATATTGTCGGTGTTATTCACCGTCTGGAAGTTGTGGGGCCAGCACAGCTACGAAATTGCGATCTGAATCAGTGGCAAGGCATTGTTCAAGAAGCACTTTTAAGTGATGAAAATTTTAGAGAAGAGATTGCTGCGTTCTCGGACACGTTCTACTCGGAGTTAAACGAGCTGATGGCATCGGTGTCAACAGGGCAGATTGACGATCAACCAATATTATTGTGGTGCGATGCATTCTTCCATAACCTGTTGTTGAAAAACAGCGGCAGCAAGGTTCAAATAACAGGGCTTTATGATTTTCAGTTCGCTGCCTACGGAAGTCGCCTATTTGATTTGAGCAAAATAGCAGGAAACTTCCGGCTTCGTCGTCCTCGTGAGATTTATGGGCATCCCGAATATATTGAACAATTTTATAAGGGATATAAAGGAGCGGGGCAGGCGGTAAACACCCCTTCGGATAACCATCAGATTCTTGTAAATATCATTCGTAACGCGATTCAGGTCCGTTACTGGTGGTGGGATTGTTTTGGTATTCTTCATCCCAAAACCTCAGAATACCTTAAAACTATCTTAGTTGGGTTAGCAGAACTCTCTCGAAGGCAGAAGATTTCAGGGTTGTAACCGAAGTCTTTCGCATTTTACGTGCTATTTTTCACGCACATAAGCGGTTGATTAATTGAACACCCCATATAACAGGAGAGAATCTATGATCTTAGCAGAAATGACCTCACCCGAAGTTGATGCCCTGCCACGCGATATTGTCGTGCTAATGCCGGTGGCATCTTGTGAACAACATAGCCTGCACTTGCCGGTATTCACGGATAGCCTGATCGGACAGGAGGTGGCACGCCGAGTCCATGAACGCTGCCCGGACGATGTTCTGGTTCTGCCGATGCAGTGGCTCGGATACTCTCAGCATCATATACGGTATCCCGGCACTATCAGCGCTATCTCCGAAACCCACCTGCTTCTGATGATGGATATCGTTGCATCTATGGTAGGACACGGGTTCAAGAAGATTTTCATCCAGAACAGTCACGGCGGTAACGGCTCAAATATCTCGGTCCTTCTCCAGCGTTTGATGGAGCGTTACGGCGATAGCGGTGCGGAATTTTATTCCCGTTGGGCGTGGGGTGGAGCACTTGATGAGATTCGTGAATTGGGTAGCGCCGGTTCGGGTCATGCCGGTGAAACCGAGACCTGTATGATTATGGCAATCGACGCCAGTCTCGTTCGCACAGATCGGTTAGATCCTGACGGGGAGCGCGACGGGATGCGGGTGCCGGGGATGGCCTCCTACCACCGCTTCGATCAGCGGACTCGGCACGGCGGTGTCGGGGATCCCCGACCTGCGACCGCTGAAAAGGGAGAACGGATGCTGGATGCTTCCGCCGATGAAATCGCTGAACAGGTTAAGCAGATTCGGGCGTTGCGACCGTTTGATTAATCTGCGAGTTTTACGTTTGACACAAAATGCAATCATTTGATTTCCAATCCAGTACACGTGTCGTTTTTGGCGAAAACACCTTAGACCAGCTAGGAGGTCTGACGAAAGAGCTGGGAGGAAGGCGCGTACTCGTTGTCACTGACCCCGGTATCGTCGGGGCAGGCATACCGGAAAGGGTACTCAATGTTCTGAACGCAGCGAGCATTGATGCCTGCGTTTTCGATGGAGTCGAGGAAAATCCGACAAGCCGCCATGTCGCAGATGGTGCCCGGTTTGCGTCAGATCAGGGAGGGATTAATCTGCTGATCGGGCTTGGCGGCGGAAGCGCGATGGACTGTGCCAAAGGGATTAACTTCATCCTGACGAATGGTGGACAGATGGAGGACTATTGGGGTGTGGACAAAGCAACTAAGCCGATGCTCCCTTCCATTGGTATTCCGACAACCGCCGGCACCGGCAGCGAGGCACAATCTTTCGCTTTAATCTCTCAAGAGGACACGCACCAGAAGATGGCGTGCGGTGACAAGAAAGCCCGATTCCGAACGGTGATACTCGACCCGGTTTTGACCGCAACCGCCCCGAAGGGGGTAACAGCCGCCACAGGTATTGATGCTATTTCTCATGCGGTGGAAAGCTACGTCTCCACACGGCGAAACCCGATCTCCCAGATGTTCGCTAAGGAGGCGTGGTGGTTGCTGGAAAAGAGTTTTGAAGTTGTGGTCCGTGATCCAGAAGATAGAGAAGCCCGAAGCCGAATGCTTTTGGGCGCACACTTGGCGGGTGCTGCGATAGAAAACTCCATGCTCGGTGCCGCACACGCCTGTGCCAACCCCTTGACCGCTAAATTTAATATCACACACGGTCTCGCGGTTGGGTTGATGCTGCCCAGTGTAGTCCGTTTTAACAGCCACACGGTGGGAACGCTTTATCAGGAGTTACACCCGTCGGTGTTGCATGAGCGTCTTTCCGAATTAAGAGCTGCAGCAGGACTACCGGAACGGCTAAGGGACTTTGAGATTCAGCGGGAAGATCTGCCCCAACTGGCAGCAGAGGCAGCCAAGGAGTGGACTGGGAAATTCAACCCACGGCAGGTTAGTAAGGTTGAATTACTGGAACTTTATGAGGCGACTTATTGATACGCAAACCACCATCTGTTCCCCTGTTGGGGCTTTAGAAGTTTCAGCCCTGCTATACGCATATTGCGCTCCTCATGAAAGTTAATAAAATAATTCGGTAATTTACTATCGACGCCAGCGCGGTTGGAAACCGCGCCTACCGTATGTTTCGAGGAAAATCGGGATTACCGATTTAAATACTTAAACTTCATCTGGATCGCGGGAATTGGGCGTATCGCCCCTCTATACACATAACGCTCCACTGGAGCGAAAAACAGAAGCATTTAACTTTAACAGAGCACCAATGGATTTTCAGTATATAGTAAATTCGGTTACGAAAACACAAAGCGTAATACAGATAACATCTTATGTTTCACGTTTCACGTTTTACATTCTTCTGAGTTATATCCTAACCTGTTCTATTGGACAAAGCCAAGCGTCCTCTGACGAATGGCTCAGTTTTCGCGGTAATTCTCAACTCACCGGTGTTGCTAATGCTGAACTGCCTGAAAATCTCGAACTGCTCTGGACATTCGAGACGGAAGATGCAATCGAATCAACCGCCGCCATCGCAGCAGGAACGGTTTACGTCGGGACCTTAGATGGCTACCTTTACGCGGTCAATCTTGAAGACGGGCTATTAAAATGGAGGTATCAGGCATCCGGTGAGATAAAATCCTCGCCCGCTGTATATAGAAATGTGGTACACTTTGGGGATGGCATGGGTGTTTTTCATGCTGTGGACGTTCAAACGGGTAAAGGGAGATGGACCTTCGAAGCCGAGGCTGAAATTATCTCGTCTGCCAGTATTTTCCAAGATCGCCTGTTGTTCGGTTCTTATGACCAGTATCTTTACTGTCTTTTTGTCGAAGATGGTTCGTTGATATGGAAGTTCGAGACGGAGGGATACGTGCATGGGACACCGGCGATAGTCAACGGTGCGGTTATTGTCTCAGGGTGTGACGGTTATCTGCGCGTCATCAATATTGCCGATGGTGTAGAGCGGCAGAAAATTGCGTTGGGTGACTATGTCGCCGCTAGCCCCGCTATTTTGAATGACCGGGTATATGCAGGGACGTTTGGGAATCAGGTGTTGTGTGCAGGGCTGGACAGCTCGGAAATTTTTTGGCGGTATGAACATCCGGAACGGCATTTCCCATTCTACGCTTCGGCAGCCGTGACAACGGATATAGTTATTATCGGTGGACGAGACAAGATGGTCCATGCGCTGCACCCACAGACGGGAGAATCGCTGTGGGTATATTCCGCAAAATCGCGGGTGGACTCTTCGCCGGTGATAGTCGGTGAGCGCGTTTTCTTTGGAACAGTCGGCGGAGAAGTGGTCGCGTTGAATCTTAATTCGGGAGAAAAGGTCTGGGACTTTGTAGTCGGGGCAGCTATTATTGCTTCTCCGAGCGTTGTGGACGGAAAATTGGTGATTGGAGCAGACGATGGCAGAATATACTGCTTTGGGAAAGGGGAGTAGACCATGAGTGAACAACCAAAAACAGCGACTCCTGAGCCGGCGACAACACGGACCGATGCAAAGGAGACGGAGGTCGGAAGTGTTTTTGTCTCAAACTATCCACCGTATTCGTTTTGGGGCACAGACTATGCGTCGGAAGCGACAAACGCATTGAATTCCCCGCCAACGCCGGAAGCCACTTTAGGATTGTATCTGCATATCCCGTTCTGCCGCAAACGGTGTAAGTTCTGTTACTTCCGGGTATACACGGACAAAAATAGTGCCGATATTCAGATCTACCTTGACGCGTTGGGGAGAGAGATTGAGCTTTATAGTGAACTTCCATCCGTGGCAGATCGACCGCTGCACTTCGTTTACTTCGGCGGCGGTACGCCGTCCTACATCAGCAGCAACCACCTGAAAGCACTTGTCAAACGGGTTAAAACGATAATGCCTTGGGACAGTGCCGAGGAGGTGGCTTTTGAATGTGAGCCGGGGACGTTGACACAAGGCAAGTTGGAGGCGATTAAACAGATCGGTGTGACACGGTTGAGTCTTGGTGTTGAAAATCTGAATGACACCATCTTGGCGGAAAATGGGCGGGCACACCTTTCCAAAGAGGTATATCGGGTGACCCCGTGGATTGCAGCCCTTGAGTTTGATCAGGTCAACATAGATCTCATCGCGGGGATGGTGGGCGAAACGTGGGACAGTTGGCGGGATACCGTCGAGAGAACCATCGATCTAAACCCTGACAGCATCACCGTTTATCAGATGGAATTGCCGTTCAATACCGTTTATTCAAAGGACATATTTGGGGGGAAAGATCTATTTGTAGCGGATTGGAAGACGAAACGGGAATGGCACCACTATGCGTTTGAGCAGATGGCAACCGCTGGATATAAGATGTCGAGCGCGTATACAATGGTGAAACAGGATAAGCCAGGGAAGTTCATTTATCGGGATGCGGTCTGGCGTGGCAGCGATATGTTGGGTACGGGTGTTGCTTCGTTCTCTCACATGAGTGGGATCCATTTCCAAAATGCGGCGAGTTGGGACGGATACGTTGATTCGCTCCGTGCGGACAAGTTGCCGTTGGATCGGGCGTTCCCCACCACGCCGGAGGAACGCTTGACGCGAGAAATGATATTGCAATTGAAGTTAGGAAAAATAGAGACGGGTTATTTCCGCGAGAAGTTTGATACCGATATTTTGGAGGTGTTTGGTTCAACCTACCAAAAACTGCAGGACGAGGGGATGTTGACCTTTGACCAAGATGCTGTCACGTTGACGCGGAAGGGATTGCTCCGGGTGGATGGGTTGTTGCCGGAGTTCTATGCTCCGAAATACCGGAATGCACGGTATACATAAGTTGAAAAAATCCAATTGCCTCATTGTATAATTACCAACCTATGGAAACTTTGACTCAACTATTAGAAACTACTACAACCCTTACAGTCGAATATGTTCACAAGCAGCGTGAGTCCGATGGCTTTAGGGAAGGTCTAAAACAATATCTCTCCCTTGTTGAACACGCCATAGAGATATATGAGCATCACCTAGGTAACAATATAACCAATGAAGAACTGCAAGAACGATATGAATATGAAACGGCACTACTACATGTATTGACAAGCAGCCTGTCATGCGATGTAGAGCAAGATGTTTGGCCTGTTACTGAACAGGACAGCCCCTACAGATGGTTTCAATTTCCATCAGAGTTATCAGCAGCTATTGAGGATATAGTTAAGAAATTATCCGAGCTAGATTCACCGGCACTAGAGATGTCTCATGTCAGTGGTCAAGTGCTTGACGGAAATAGCAAAAGGTATTTAGGTGAGTTTTATACGCCCCTGCCAATTGTGAAACACTTAATAGATTTGTCCGGTTTGAAAGAGGAGGAATTACTCGAAGATTACCGTATCATTGATCCTGCGTGCGGTGGAGGTATTATTTTAACAGCCGTTGCGGATAGGATAATTTCATATGCAGAAGAGCGGAGAATCTCACTAGAACCTGTTTTACAAGGCTTATCCCAAAATATCTATGGATTCGATATTCAACCATCTGCTATTTATATTACCAGATCGTTACTAATTTACAGATGTTTACAATCACTAGAAAAATCCGATTATGTAAATTTATCATCTCTATTTCCGAATATTAAACTACAGGATGCACTCCTAACCTATGAACGATATTTAGCTCGACAAGATGATCTGTTTCAAGATTTATCAGATGATAGGGGATTCCATTACATTATTGGTAATCCGCCTTTTATGTCTGTCAAGGGAAAAAAACTTGATTTCCTCGCACACTATGAGGACGTTATATCTGGACATCCGAATTTATACCAACTATTTCTGTGGTGGGCAGTTCGCGCTGCGGTAAAAGGTGGTGTTGTCTCCTACCTCTTACCGCAAACGATGCTAGCAGGTGCTTATTCCAAAAAACTACGTGACCAACTAGAAAATCACGTTACTCTTACAAGTATTACTAGAATGACTGATCGGACAGGTGTTGTCGGCGATGTAGACCAACAAATGATGGCTGTATGCTTAAAAGTAAATGAAAGTCAATCAGCAAGCGCAAATAACTTGGTTGAACCTATCAACGCCAACGTCAATGTACGAATAACACGTAATGGAAATGAGCTATCAAAAGCAAAACCACGAAAAGTAAAACATTCTCGAATCGTTCAAAGAGTAGGGGAAACATCTGTGTTCTGGGTAGTATCTGATAATAAATTTGATTATACAATTTGCGAGCGACTAGAAGCAAAATGTTCACCCTTAGTTAAATTGAATGAAACATTTAGCTGCGGTAACGGAGGATATGTTTGGAACCAACATAAAAAACTACTATCGAAAAACTATAAAGATAACAGCCTACCACTTATCTCTGCCGCATCTATTGAACTCTATGGGCTCACCTTCCCTTACGATGGTTCACATGCATCGCATAAGCGGCGCTTTTCGCGTGAAAATGAGAGAGTGGAAAAAGTGATACACTCCCAACCGTCACTTCTCGTTCAGCGAACCACACCTCGTAAGGTTGGCCGTCGTCTGATTGTTGGCATGCCCTGTGAAAAGTTTTATGATGACCATCCGAGATATTTTTTAGAAAATCACATCAATTACATAAAAGTCCTAGATGATGAAAATGTTAATCTGTTGTATGGTTTAATGGGCTGGCTGAATAGTGATCTGATAAATTTCGTATTTCAACTTCGCAATGGTAACACTCACGTCTCAGCGTTTGAACTAGGACTGTTCCCCGTCAACTTAGAAATGGTAAAACAACTTGTAGATTTGACTAAAGCCATTACTAATGCTGAAACTCAAGAACGGAATGGTCCCATTGAGATCCTTAACAAAACAATTTATGATTGGCTAGATCTTGGTCCAAGGCATCGGAGTCGGATTGCAGATGTTCTGAATCGTAAAGAAAAGGGAGGGGCTTATGTCTGAGAATGGTAAAACCTCTGAAATGCGAAGTCGAGTACCTATCGATGAAGTCTCATTCTCTGTAACCGCCCGTGTTGCTATGCAACTTGGCAGAGAAAGCATCTCTAATTCAATTGTAGCCATACTAGAGTTGGTCAAAAACGCCTATGATGCTGATGCTGAAACTGTAAAAATTCGTTTCGGAAATTTGGATCAAGATAATCCGCTTCTATTGATTGAAGACAACGGTCATGGTATGACCGAGCAGCAACTTCGGGAGGGTTGGTTGGTAATTGGCACCTCCAACAAGCTGCTTTCAGGCCAATCTTCTCGGAAGAAACGAGTCCTTATTGGTGAAAAAGGATTGGGACGGTTAGGATTAGATCGGTTATGTGAGAGAACTGTTGTCCAATCTTTTTCTGAAGAAGAACCTAGTGGGCTTGAACTTGAAATTAATTGGCGCAAGTATGAAGAAATAGATATCCCCTTGGAGAACATAAGACACGATTTATATCGTATTCCTAAGTCTATAGCAGACCCGATTACGAATGTATCAGAGGAGTTCTCCGGAGGGACCCGACTAATTCTTTACGATCTTAAAGATAAGTGGACAGAAGAGTTCCTGCGAGACTTAAAGCAAGAACTTACACTTCTGATATCTCCCTTCGCTGGCATAAATGATTTTGGAATTGAACTTGACTCTGGAATGAAATGGGCTGAGATTGATGGCAAAGTTGGTTCTGCAGACATGTTACATGCGGCGGAATGGAAACTTATAGCCAAAATTGATAAGGGAAGAAGTATCAGTTATACGATGTCCTCAGATCAGCATGAGAAAAGTTTTGAACTTGAGCCAGTCCCCTGGTCAAAGAAATTTCCGCGTACGGGTGAAGAACCGCTTTGTGGACCATTAAAATTCGAGATGTATTTTTTTCCGAGAAGAGCTGTTGATTTAGGAGATATAGACTTTAGTCAAACACAGATTCGTGAATTTCTCGATTCTAATCAGGGAATTCGCATCTATCGCGATGGCTTTCGAGTCAAACCCTATGGTGAACCAACAGGCGAAGGAGATTGGTTGCGACTCAGTTATAGAAGACAACAACACCCCAGTGGCGTTACACAGGGCAACTGGAGAGTTGGCTCGAATCAAGTTGTCGGAGCTGTTTTCCTTGAACGTAATAAGAATCCAGACCTCATTGATCAGACGCACCGCGAGGGAATTGTCGAAGGTCCCGCTTTTTATCATCTGAAAATGCTGGCTGAAGATGCTATTGTGTTTTTTGAGTCAAAGCGTCAAGCGTTTGAACAAGCACAGTATAAATCAACTGAGTACGAAAGGGTTGAAAGGAAGGTCACTAAATCAACTGAAGCATCATTAGAAGCAGTTCAGAACTTAAAAGGCACAACCAGTAAAGTCACGGACATTTTACAAACTGCCGCACAAGAGACCCGGGCTTTACACGATGTGGAAGCACTGCTTAAGTCACTTGATACTGCAATTCATGAAGTAGACGGAACAATAGTCGAGACGCAAAAAGCTTATCATCAATTTGCCAAAGCCACCAAAAAACGACAGGAGGAACTACAAAGCCAAAAGGACACACTTGGTAATTTGGCTTCTCTAGGTATTCTGACCACTAGTTTTGGGCATGAAACCTTAGGAGCTTCCAACATGGTTATGACAAACGCAAGACAACTCCGACGTAACTTGGATAAGGGGCTCTTCATGGTTTCACCAGATGTTCGCGAAATGGTTAAAGATAATCTTGAACTTCTGGTATCTAGTGCAGGTAAAATCCATAACTTTGCAGAATTTACATTAAAGAATGTAAGCCGTGACAAACGAAAAAGGAAAGCAGTTAATCTCAGTAGAGTTATCACACAGGTTTTAGAATATTTTGCCGGACCATTGGAAAAAAGAAATATCACTGTAGAGTTGAACCTACCAAAGAAAGTTTCTCCAATCCGTGCCTTTGAGATCGACTGGGAAAGTATCTTTATCAATCTAATAACAAATGCTCTATGGGCCCTTGAAGATACCAGTGCGGAGCAGCAAAAAATCCGAATTTCCATGTGGGAAACGAAAAATCACCTGAAAATTACCTTCGCCGATAGCGGCTGCGGGTTAGAAGCAGGGACGGAGGACAGAATCTTCTCACCAACTTTTTCAACAAAACGAAATGAAAAAGGCGAGGTTACCGGTACTGGATTAGGATTGGCAATTGTAAAGGGTTTCGTTGAAGATTATACAGGGGGAACCATTCATGCAGAATCTCCCTGTGATCTTGGGGGAGCACAGTTCCATATCCAAACCCCAATTCCTAATCTCAACAGTCGCCTACAACGAACTCAGGCACGTCGCAAAAACAAGAAAACGGAGAAACAGCAATGAATAAACATATTATCTGGTTGGTTGATGACGATGAGGAAGAGTTGACAACATACGGCAATGAACTCAAACTAGATATGTCTCCAGAAATTCAGATCAAGGCAATTTTGCCCTATCCTAGAAAAACAGATTATGTATCAACCCTCCTAGAAGATCCGGATACCGCCTGTATTATTATTGATCAGAAGTTAAAAGAAAAGGGTTCTGCCACTTACACTGGCATTGAATTGGCTCAGTACTTACGTCGTATTAAGAAAAAAATACCGATTTATATACTGACAAATTTTCCTCATGATCAAGATGAATTTGCCGGTGGCAAGTGGAGCGTTGAAGATATTATTTCAAAAGGAAGTTTCCGCGATGAAGAGGAGGCACAGACAGCAAAAGCACGAATTATGCGCCATATGAAGGTGTATGGAGATATACTAGATGAACGAGCCAAACGGTTCAACGAATTATTAAAGAAGAGTCTAGATGATAGTTTAAATGAAGCTGAACTTGATGAGCTAGCAGAACTTCAAGCTGAACGCATCGCTCCTACCTTAGCCAAAGATGTAGAAGAACTACAAAAATTAGAACGAATAGCGAAAACCAATGAGAAATTAATCGAGCTACTGACCCAAAACGAAGAGGAAGAAAGCACAGATGCCAACTGATTGTCTTTTCTTTCCTAAGCTAAGGCGGAGAAAACAGTATCGTACCAACAGAGATGGCGAGTATTACGCAAGCTATCGGGAATATAGACAAGAAATTCGTGAAGATTGCTTAGGACGTTGTGTATACTGCGATTGTCATGAAAATGAAATGCGCGGACAAACAGTTATGGAGATAGATCATTTTCGGCCTAGAGGAAATTTTCCTGAATTGGCTAATAATCCGCATAATTTGGTTTGGTCCTGTGCAGCCTGCAATAGTAATAAATCGGATCATTGGCCTGCCCTTGGAACTAATGATACTTTTGTGGGTAATGAAGGTTTCATAGATCCTTTTAAAGAAAATAGGTCGGACTATTTCAAGGTTCGGAGTGATGGATTTATCATACCACTCAAGCCTCCAGCAAAATATATGGAAAACCGGTTACTTTTTAACGAAAGCACACCCAAGTCTAAAAGACAGTTAAGGTATCAGGCTTACAAGTTAATCCCAATACTCGAAAGAAAAATCGCGAAACTTGAACAACGACGTAGCCTTAGCGATGAGGAGGCAGAAACACTATCTACATTTCGAGAGGTAAAGGCTAACTATCAAATCCAATTAGATTTTTGTTTGCGAGACGATTGAGACGTTTGCTTTAGAGAAACACATATAAGCTAGATTGGGACACCGGCTCAAAATGCGCGGTATACGTAAGAACGGGTTGGAATCCCGTCCTCGCTCCGAGTTAAGACACGAATATAGCCTCAGGGACAATACCTAAGAGCCAGATAATTATCGCCCCAATATATGCTTTGGTCCGATCTGTATCAGCAAAAATGCGAACGCCTATTGCGAGTACAGCGAGATACCACAGACTCAAGGGATTAAAGTAACTCAGAAACGTCAGCAACTTGACATTTTCGCTTGCGCCCAATAGCAGATGCAACCCCGGAATCATTTTCATATCGGCTGCGTTCTTGATAGCTTCAACATCTCTAAAAACAACGAGTAATGCGGTATTGGCTAGAGCTATCAGGAAGCTAATCAGCGAAGTATGCACAACGGCTGCGAAGATGTGTTTAAATTTTACGGCATCATTTATTCTGAAAAGTCGCCCTGCTAAAGTCAGTATCGCACTTATAGCGAGGAGCCAGATAATCGGTGCAACAAGCGAACCAATAAGCCCAAATATTTGACCAATTTTTTTGGAGATTTCAATTTGTTCAGCGGGCATTCCTGCTTCCATCATTGTTTGGACCATCACCTGGGCGGTAAAAGGAAACATCGCCCACGCAACCCCAACAGCAAACAGACAGAAGATGACGATTGCCAATCCCCACTTTGGCTCCGATTTGAGGCGTACAAATGCGGCGCTCGGTTCGGCGAGAATGTCAACGATATTCTGCAAACTGTCTTTCATAATTTCCTCCTTTACTTAGTTTGAACTTTCATGCACGTCGCTCGGGAATCACTATGATAGGCTGCTCCTACAAGAAACGCCGCACGATTTCGGATATGATAACAGCTGTAATAGAAGATAAGATTTTTTTGATAGCGTGACCGGCGACCGCTAGATCGTAGGGACGAGGTTCATGTATTTGTCCAAGCAGCTTATACCGCTATTCCTCCCCCTCGGATTGGGCAAGCCGGCGGTAATCTTCAATACGACCTAATTGAAAATATAACGTGAGCAGGAGCTGAACATGCGCCTGCCGATCTGGGCTCTTATCAAGACCTTGTTCCATAAGACCCTGTTCAATCGCTACTGGTAGGTCTGCTATCTCTTGCCGCCAACAGAGCTCTGCTAGGGAAGATGTCAGCAGTGGTGTGAAGACCTGTTCTGCATCAAAACTCAGTCGCAATAGCATTCGACAATGTTCAAGGATGGTAATCGACTCGGGCGTGTCTACAGCGATTTCTGAGAACGAGATTAGGCATTCCTCGACGAATGCAATTAATCCGCTTTTCTGGGGCGTGTCGGAATAGTACATGACAGATTGGTGTATTAGTGCGTGAAGGATTGAAAGTGCGTGCTCCGCTTCGCCCCGTTGTCCAAGTAACTCTGCCTTCTGTTGCAGTGCTTCAAGTTGAGTGAATCCACGATCAAATTGATGCTGTTCAGTAAAACTGTCCCTAAAGATGCTATTAATCTGTTCCTGGTAAACTGCGACGAGCGGAAGCGATCCCGACTCCTGTAGGGTGTCGGGAGTGTTTGAGTATGCCTGTACAATGGAAGCCAGTTCCGGTGCATATTTGAGCAGCTCAGCAACAATCTGTAACAGGTCCGACTTAGGTTTCGCCTCAAGTGTAGCAAACAGAGGTTCAAGAGAGCAAATCGTGTCCGGTGTGTGAACGTAGGTCAATAAGAGAGCGACAATGTGTTTACAATCCCCCTCCCAATCGTATGGACACGAACAGTAGGCGGAGGAAATGCCTGTCGGCATTAATTCTACAGTAACGCGATATGGGTCTATGTCTGTGCCCTCGCATGTCCCCGACAGGGTGTAGCCGTGGATGATTGGATCACCAATTGCGCCGTCGTGAAAGTAGTCTAAGCCGCGCATGTAGCTCTGCTCTGTGCAGCGTTCTTGGATATGATATTGTGTGATTTCGGGAGATTGCATAGTTACCCTTTAGTGTAAGTTGTCACAGAGTGGTAGGTATATGCCGTAACCGTGAGGCATACGACGGCACAATAGAACGGGGCTACTATTTGAGAAATCTACCAAAACCCAAGTTGATAACAGCAAGATGTCAATGCGCCTTAGTAACTTGGATTAGAATAACAAATCTCGCAACAGAAGGCAAGAATTTTCTGATAGCTTGGTAAAGGGTCGTTAGATTGTGAAGCGAGGTTTCCTCGTCCGTCTGTTGAAGTAGGATGTGGAAACCGTGCTTCTACACACGGCGCCGTTTTGCCAGAAACTGAATAACTCTGAATAATACGGCTACGACTATGAGACATCCGATAAATTTCTGTTGTCTTTCTTTGTCCACCATGCCATAATATCGACTCATCATGGAAAGATTACAAGATCCCATCCCGATCTACACTATCGGTTACGGTAGTCGTTCAATCGAGCAATTCATCGAAGTGCTACAACACCATAAAATTGCCTACCTTATTGATGTTCGCTCAACGCCCTATTCTCGCTACAAACCTGAATTTTCCAAAGAAGCGTTGGCGGCGGAACTGCAACGGCACAGGATTCGGTATGTGTTCATGGGCGATACATTGGGCGGGCATCCCGATGATGAAACGTGTTACGATGAGGAAGGACAGGTGGATTACGAAAAGGTGAAGGATACTGAAATCTACCAGAACGGAATTGAACGTCTCCAAACCGCCTTTGCTCAACAACGAACTGTTGCTCTCATGTGCAGCGAAGGAAAGCCAGAGCAGTGCCATCGGAGCAAACTCATCGGAGCATCACTCGATGAACAGGACATCTTCTTGATTCACATTGACGAAAACAATGAGCAGCAGACACAGGAGAAGGTCATTGAACGTCTGACAGGGGGCCAATTGCGGTTGTTTGGTAAAGACACATTCCACTCGCGCAAGGGCTATCGGTAATTTGCCATGAAACCTAAAATTGTCACCATCGGTGTATACGGGTTTGATGAAGATAGTTTCTTTGACGCTTTATGCAAGGCAGAGGTGGATACCTTAAAAGTTGGGAGATAGGCTGATGGTTTCTTGTCCATCATTTGTGTCTATTACCAAGAACATGGGCTGATGAGCAAAAATTGATAAATACGAATTTTTAGAATGCGAGGTTATCATGAAGAAGGTTACAGTATTTTTGGTGGTATCTGCGTTGCTGTGCGGCGCGGTTTTAACGGCTAGCGCGACGGAATGGCCCCAATGGCGGGGTCCCAATCGCGATGGGGTCTCCGATGAAGTGGGGATACTTAAGGAGTGGGCTGCGAGTGGTCCGAAAGTGCTGTGGAGTCGCCCACTCGGAGAAGGCTTTTCGGGCATCTCTGTTTCTCAGGGGCGCGTCTATACGATGTTCTCCAAAGGGAACGATGAGTTTGTTGTCTGCCTCAATGCTACGGATGGCCAGGAGATTTGGCGTTTCCGATCGGATAAAAATTATCATGAGGGTCAGGGCGGCAACGGTCCCCGTGCGACACCGACGATCGACGGGAATCTTCTCTTTACGATCAGTGCCCATGGCAAGCTGTATGCCTTGAACGCAGAAAACGGGGAAAAGGTCTGGTCACATGATTTGCAGCGAAAGTTCGGGAGCAAAATGCCGAGATGGGGATTCAGCACATCACCGTTAGTTGATGGGGAGTTGCTTCTGGTCGAAGCTGGCGGGAAGGGTGAAAAATCGATAGTTGCGTTTAATAAAAGCAGCGGCGATGTGATATGGAGTTCCCATAAAGACAAACTTGGATACTCATCACCTATCGCCATCACGGTCAAGGGGGTTCGACAAATCATCTGTTTTACAGGGACTAAACTGGTTTCAGTCTCGCCAACCGATGGAAAGATCTATTGGGAGTATGCTTGGAAGACGGGCTACGATGTCAACGCCGCGACGCCGGTTTTTATTCCGCCGGATAAAGTCTTTATCTCCTCCGGGTACGATAAGGGTGCTGCTGTGCTACAGATGCGAGTTTTTATTTCGCACGATGATGATCGAGCTGCGGTGGAGCAAATTAGAGAGAACCAAGGCACAATAAGGATTGAAGAGATTTGGAAAAATCGCAAGATGAAGAATCAGTTTTCCTCATCAGTGCTTCACGAAAATTATCTGTATGGCTTCGACAATTCTATCTTAAAGTGTATTGAAGCAGATACTGGCGAGGAACAGTGGAAAAGCCGTGGATTTGGAAAAGGCACAGTGGTACTTGCTGATGGTCACTTGATTATTCTGAGCGATCGTGGCAAACTAGGGCTAGCCGAGGCGACGCCTGCCGAATACATAGAGAAAGCGAGTGCGAAAGTGCTGAGCGGACTTTGCTGGACTGCACCAACGCTTGCAAACGGCAAACTCTACGTGCGAAACGAAGAGGAGATAGTCTGTTTAGACATGACAGGGAAACACTAAAGACGTGAGACGTGAAAACAATCTGTTCATTAGCAAGCACGGGCGAGATGACCTCGCCCCTACGATGTTTGTTGTACGGTTTCTTAACATGAGCCTAAGAAATACCTTATATCATGTCGAGGAGATTTATATGACAATGGAAAATAGAGTTTATGTCTGGCTTAGAAGATGCGCTGCGGTGTTGTTTGGGGCGTGGTGTTTAGTTGGTGGCGTGTTGGGTGCTGAAGCGGATTGGCCCCAATGGCGGGGACCGAATCGCGATGGTATTTCGTCTGAAACTGGATTTCTCAAAAATTGGCCCAAAGCAGGTCCCAAAGTCTTGTGGCACATCTCGCTTGGTGATGGCTATTCGGGTATTTCTATCGCTCAGGGAAAAGCCTACACGATGTTCGCCGAAGGGAATGATGAGTTTGTGATTTGTCTGGATGCGTCCGATGGCAAGGAGATCTGGCGATTTCAGTCAGGCACGAAATTTACTGAGCAACGTGGGGATGGACCCCGTTCTATGCCGACGGTTGATGGTGATTCAGTTTTTGCGCTGGGGGCAGAAGGAAAACTGTATGCCTTAGATGCCCGCGACGGGACTGAGTTATGGTCACATAATTTCGTAGAGGAGTTTGGCAGCAGCGTACCGACGTGGGGATTTTCTTCATCGCCTATAGTTGAAGGGGATCTGGTTATAGCTGAAACCGGTGGCAAAAACGGACAAGCTATTGTTGCGTTTGATAAAAAAAGCGGTGATGTTGTGTGGACAACCCACACAGATACGGTAGGGTATTCATCACCCATTTCGATCGATTTTGGCGGGGTTCGGCAGATTATTTTTTTGACGTCGAAGACGCTCCTTTCCGTCGCACCGGAGAACGGTCAGATTTACTGGAAATACTCTTGGCCAGAAGGCATCAATATCGCCACACCGATTTTCATACCTGACGATAAAATTTTTATCTCAGCATCCTACGATAAGGGCGCTGTGCTGGTGAGAATGATAGCCAATGGAGATGGGATAGGGATTGAGGAGGTATGGAAAAGCCGCGTGATGAAGAATCATTTCAACTCATCAGTGCTCCAAGGCGATTATCTATACGGTTTCGACAACGCCATCTTAACGTGCATTGAGGCGAACACGGGCGAAGAACAGTGGCAGCATCGCGGTTTCAGCAAAGGTTCTTTGCTGCTCGCAGATGGCCATCTAATCATTCTCGGTGAGGCAGGGAAATTGGCATTGGTTGAAGCGACCCCCGGCGAATACAGAGAAAAAGCCCTCTTTCAACTGTTCGATGATAAGTGTTGGACTGTGCCAACGTTGGCTAGTGGGAAACTTTATCTCCGTACCCAGAAAGAGATAGTCTGTCTGGATTTGAGATAGATGTTGGTTCATTAGTTGATTGGTTCATTGGGGTAAGTGTAATAGGTACGCTTTGCCCCTGATCCCGGTCGATAATCTTCGACACGTTGGGAGATTCAAAGCAACTTGGGGCAATTTCAGCCTTCAGTGTTTTGTCGAGATATGAATCTCGACCACAGGTCACCTGGAATTTAGGTTATTTTGATTCATTTTAGGAGAAGGGTTTATGTCCAAAAGTACGGACATTCGGATTCTGGATGTGAGCTACGATTTCGAGGAGTACCAATATCGCACTCCGCTCAAATTCGGGGGCGTCCCGATAGATAACTGTGGACTGTTAAATGTGCGCCTTCGGGTGCAGACACGCGATGGGAAAGAGGCAGCGGGTTTGGGGTCTATGACGCTTAGCAATGTGTGGGCGTTTCCGCCGCGTTACGTTCCTTTCGACCAAAGTCTGGAGGCAATGAAGCATCTCTCAGAACGGTTGGTTGAAGCTACACGTGACTGCAATCTGTGCGCTCATCCTGTAGATCTCTCCGAGGCACTGGAACCTGAGTTCCTGCGAATCGCAGCCGACCTTTCTGCGGAAATGCAGCTCGCCGTACCGATTCCGAAGCTCTGCACAGCGGTTACGGCAAGTCCTATTGACGCAGCCATCCACGATGGATTCGGCAAAGCGAATGGTGTCAACAGCTACGACGGGCTCGGTGAAGATTTCATGAGTCGCGATATTTCGCACTACCTCAATGAAAAATTTGTTGGTAAGTATCTTGATCGGTACACGCTGCGCAAGCCGAAGCCAAAGATGCCACTCTACCACTTGGTCGGTGCACTGGACCCACTGACTGATGCAGATATTCCGAACCGTCTGAATGATGGACTGCCGGAAACGTTGCCGGAGTGGATCGTCGCAGATGGCTTGACGCATCTGAAAATTAAGTTGAATGGGGATGACCTAGACTGGGACGTGCAGCGGGTGCTCTCGATTGAGGAAATCACCGCCGAAACACAAGCAAAGCGGGGTGTGAATGAGTGGTATTACTCTGCTGACTTCAATGAGACATGCCAAAATGTGGAGTACCTGTTGGCATTTCTGCACAAAATTCAGGAGGGTGAAGGACGCGCCTTTGAGCGGTTGGCGTATATCGAGCAGCCGACAGATCGAGATCTCAAGGCACACCCTGAGAACCGAATGCACCGCGCCGCGGAGATTAAACCGGTCGTCATCGACGAATCACTGACCGACTTTGAAACGTTCCAACTTGCACGGGAACAGGGCTATTCTGGTGTCGCACTCAAGGCGTGTAAGGGCCAGTCTCAAGCGTTGCTTATGGGAGCTGCCGCGATTGAATACGATATGTTCTTAGCGGTACAGGATCTGACCTGTCCGGGGGCTTCATTTTTACATTCTGCGGGGCTGGCTGCACGGGTGCCGCGAGTTACTGCAATTGAGGGTAACGCTCGCCAATTCTGCCCTGTTGCAAACGAGGGGTGGAAGGATAAATTCCCTTCAGTTTTTAATATTACCGATGGAACGGTCGGCACCCATGTTCTGACAGGTAATGGGCTCGGGCATTAGCGGAAGTGTTTTATAGTAAATTGTAGAATTATTGAGCCACTCCCAATGTACAGCCAACCCCCTAAATCCCCAACCCCTCTGATAAGAGGGGAAAGACAAGGGAGAAGATCTCCTAACCCCCTTAGTCCTCCTTATCAGGGGGAAACTCTTGTCAGGGGAGTTGCAGGGGGACTTTGGAAACTCCGCGTAGGTTGGAGTTATTGGTAAATGTCTACTTATTTCTCTAATTCACTAAAATTAACCTAAGTTGCTAGTTAGCCCGCAGGTCACCTTTCCTCATTCGCCACTAATTAAACTAACTAAAGTAACGATACACATGTCGAAAATACCCGGAATGTTGCATAAGGTGCTAGGCTCAATGAGCCAAGCATTGACGGATAACCCACTGGGTATTTGGGGCTTGGGTGTATGGGGGCTATCCACATGCTATAAACATGTCGCCCCGCTGGGGCTAAAAAACGGGGAAAGTCCTCGAACTATACACATTGCGCGCCGCATTACCCGATGGTTTTTCCACCCCGGTTCCGGTCGATTCTGTCATCCTCGTGAGGTTCGCCTACCCGATCACAGGAACATACATTGAGAAATCGGGATTCAAAACTGGAGCGCAGGCACTGACCGCATCGCCGTTCTATAAACATATCGCTCCTCCGGAGCGAAAGATAGAATCCCTCAATCTTAACGCCAAACCGATGGATGCTCAACACTAACAACTTGCGTTAGACTAACTAAAGTAACGATACACATGTCGCCCCGCTGGGGCTTGGGGGTGTAGGAAGTCACTGCTGCTATAAACATGTCGCCCCGCTGGGGCTAAAAAATGTGGGCAAGTTCTCAAGCTATACACATTGCACGCCTCCCCGATAAGAGCGGGATTCAAAACTGGAGTGCAGGGATCAGATGCATCAGCAGCCTATAGACATATCGCTCCTCCCCGATAAATCGGGATTCAAAACTGGAGCGAAAGATAGAATTCCCTAATCTTTAATGACAAACTGATGAATTTGCAACACTAGCAACTTGCGTATAATTAACAGAAAATGAGGTGTCAGCGACTGCGGTCACTGGCGAAGCTGCTGGGCACTCTCCAATTCTTGCTGAATTTCCTCATCATCATATTCAGCAATAGGAATACCCTGCTGACTCAAAAACTGAATAAAATCCCATAGGTGCATCTCTGCCAATTTCGCAGCTTGTCCTAAGGAAAGGACATTACGCTGAAAGAACGTGACCGCAAGCAATTGCTTCACTTCTTCAGTGAGTTTCTCTCCGTCGTAGCCTGCGACCGAAAGTGGGATTGCAAGTTCGCTCGGTAGGTCTAATGTGATATCCATCTCAACAACCCTCCTTTCTTTTCTAGCATTTCAGGACGGGGGTCATTGATAATAGCATCAGAAGTCTCTACTCCGTTTTGTTTCCTCGATTCATAAACGAACTCAACAGATCCACCGGTATCGGGAAGACGAGCGTTGAGTTTTTCTCGGCTGCCACTTCAATCAGAGCTTGTAGGTAACGGAGCTGGATACCGATCGGATTTCTGCTCAAAGTGGTTGCAGCTTCCGTTAATGCTTCGGACGATTCTAACTCTCCCGTAGCGTGGGTAAACTTCGCACGGCGTTCCCGCTCTGCCTCTGCCTGTTTCGCCATCGCGCGTTGCATTTCCGCTGGCAGGTCTACGTGCTTAATCTCCATAGCAATAACACTGATACCCCACGTTTCGCTGTTCCTTTGGATTATCTCCTCCAACTCTTCATTCAGTTTTTCGCGCTCCGACAAAAGGTCATCCAGTTCTGCACTTCCAAGAACGCTTCGGAGCGTTGTCTGTGCCAGTTGACTGATTGCAAACCCAAAATCTTCGACCTCGACGACCGCTTTTGCCGCGTCTACGATTCGGAAGGTTAAAACGGCGTTGACGCTCACGGAGACGTTGTCCTTGGTAATTACATCCTGCGGTGTCACGTCCTGTACGACGGTTCGAAGACTGACGCGCTGCATCCGCTCGATCCAGAAGGGTATGAGTAGCACCAGTCCGGGTCCCCTTGAACCGGTTAAACGTCCCAATCGGAATACAACTGCCCGTTCATATTCTTTGAGGATACGTATGGAAGTCATCATCGCTATCACGAGAACAACCATTGCGATCCCTATTTCATTCATAAAATTGATTTGCGGCATTTACTTCTCCTTCTTTTTAATTTACTCGAAACAGTAAGCCTGAGTCAGTATTATTTGCCTTTTAGTTTTTCTGCATATATTGCCCACAGCACAAAGCAGGTAGTTTGTAAATTCGCGGTTGGCTCTTTTAGTTCAATAGGGGTGGCACTGACGAAACTCCCATCTTCCTGTTGCACCTCCCTCAAATATCTTAGCGCGACCTGATCCGCGTTTAAGGGATCTTCCCCAATGACCAAGGCGAGAATCGCATAGGCAGTAACCTCTGGATCGCTCGGTGCACCTTTCCACATACCAAATCCGCCGTCATCGTTTTGAATCTGCTTTAGCCACGCGAGTTGCTCATCAATATTATAAGCAATGGCTAATCCCTGCAACACCCACGACGTGACGAGAACACTAGACCGGGAGCGTATTCCCGGTTCCATTGACCATCCGCCATCGTAATTGATGCGACTGGCAAGCCAATCGGCAGCTTTGGTAACAAGTTCAGACTCCCGGTCAAAGTCAAGCAGCCCAAGCCCTGTTAAAACAGCTCCCGTATAGAGCGGATTGCCAGGTTGGCGGATTTCGCGTCCCCAACTTCCGCTTTCTTTTTGCGTCTCCTCAAGCCATTTGAGCCCGTTAAACTGGGCTTCCCAATATTCTACTGCTTCGGCTCGCTTCAGCGCAATAGCGGCAAAAATGGTATGAGCAGCATTTCCGTTCCAGCTTCCATCGGACTTCTGATTTTTTACTAGATAGCTAACTCCTCGACGGATAAGACTTGAACCGGATCCCCAACCCTTTAGCATCAGTGCCTGCATCGCAATTGCTGTCACTTCAACATCACTCTCTTCCCCCGGTGTGAGGGGCCAACCGCCATCGTCGTTTTGATGTTCGACAATATACGACGCAGCCTGCTCGATGGTATCATAGGGCGATTTCGATGCCATCCCCGCTGTTGTGTGTAGACTCAGGGCAATCAGGAGTAGACAGATCCACAACTTACAAAAAGCGTGTTGTTGGACAATAGGAAAAAGGCAACTCGTGAAGGGAGAGCAGAAGCGTCCTCTCCCTGTCTCCATGTTTCTTGGTCTCAATTTCTGCCTCCTTTCGGCGTAAGTGCATGTAGATTTCCCAGCAATTTATCTAGTACACCCGCGCTTAACTTGCGTGCGGTTCAACAACGACCTTGTAGACGCCCTCCTCCCCAAGCATCTGTATACCTTCCTCTAGGTGAGTTAGGGGGATATGATGGGTAATAAGATCTTTCAGGGGCACCTGGGTTCGCTCTAAAAAGTCGAGGGCGGTTTGGAACTGGATCTGTGGATATGCCCACACACCACAGATGTCGAGATCTTTGTTGCAGATTTGGTGTGGACGCACCTCCACGGAACCTGAATCGGTATAGTGTCCCACCTCAATCACTTTGCCGCCACGACGGACAAGGTCAATGGCTTCGGCGAAGACGCCCGGTATCCCAGCACATTCGATCACGATGTCCGCTCCCGCTCCGCTGGTGAGATCTTGCACCTGCTCAAGGCGTTGTTCAAGAGAGGTTTCACCAACATTGATAACGACATCTGCCCCCATATGTTTCGCCATATCTAAACGACTGTCCACAACATCGGTGGCGATAATTCTCCCCGCACCGGTGCTACGAAGCACGGCAATCACGAGTAGCCCAATGGGACCACAGCCAAGGACAGCGACACTGTCTCCAATACCATATCCTGCTCCAACTTGCGGCACACCCGGCGCGTGTGCACGTTCTACCGCACGGGTTGCAACAGCGACCGGCTCGGTCAGGACGCGCAGCTCTTTAGGCACTCCCTCTGATACCTTGAACACCCAAGAATTGCCGTGGATGTAGGTGTACTCAGAAAACTCGCCCGTCAGATAGGGCGGGGTTTCACAGTTACTGAACCCGTAGATTGTTCGACTCGTACAGAGGGTCGGGCGGTGTGGAAAACGTAAACAGTAGTAACATTTTGCACAGTTCTTTGAGCCGGGGACAACGGTCACAGGGTCACCAACTTTAATCGGTCCGCCCATCACATTCATCACCTGATTTGCATCTTTGCCAATTTCGGCGACAGTGCCAACGACCTCATGTCCCGGAATTACAGGGAAGTTCAGGTTTGAATGACCGAGATACATGTGTTTGTCGCTACCACATATTCCGACTTGGTCCACCTGAAGAAGTAGCGCATCGTCGGCAGGGGTTGGTTTTTCAAATTCACGAATCTCAATTTGTCCTGGTTCTGGCATCACCGCAGCTTGTACCTGCATTTTGACAACTCCTTATATGTGTATTTGATGTATGTTTGCTTTCTGCAATTTGGGATCTAAATTGACCTCAGACATTACTAAGCATCAGCCGACAGACATATCGCTTCTCTGGATCGAAAAACACTGGATGGGCACGTGGACCTTGCCCCTACGGCTATCCATCAGGATTGTCGATCCATGAGCAGTGAATTTCTCGATTCATCACGCCTCAACTGTATGCGACACACATGTCGCCCCGCTGAGGCTAAATCGATTCCCGTCCCAGCCCATTGTTCATACATTGGTTTCCGTAGCGGTTGGGTCTCCTACCCCGTGTTTAGTAATGGGCGAGGGGGCCTCAGTCCTGCAACTATGGATGCGTTTTACATATTCATTATCACTTATGGTAGATCTTAGAATTAATGAGGCACACAAAACCGGTGCGGTTAGAAACCGCACCTACCGAGGGGGCAAAGTGTCTATTTATTTTTAGTATTCACCATAATTTGCTTATCAATCCCGCCAAAAATTGCACGCGCCTCATCGGTGGTAATCTGCGGGAGTGGCTGAATCCATTGAATGCGCCCTGCGGTATCAATTAGTACAATCGTTGGTATCTTGGGAGCCATTCCACACTGCCGGGAAACTTCACCTGTCCAGTCTAATAGAAAATTCGACAGATTAAATTCCTCAGCAGCGTCTTGGAGTTCGGCTTTTACCTTGCCTTTGAGAAATAGTCGTGCAGAGAGCGGCATACCGGCGCCATTGGCAATAGGCAAAATCCGCAGCCGCTCACCGTATTGTTCAACAAGCAGATTGAGCCACGCTCCCCCGCGATCAATACTATCCTTACCAAAACCGACGATTAACAGATTTTCCCCGCGGAATTGGCTCAATTGAATCTCTATATCATTCTGATCCTTGAGGGTGAAATCCGGGACAATCGTCCCGTACTCTGGGACGATAAGTGATGGGGAGGCACAGGTCATAAGCACAAGGGGCACGCACACAATCCAGCCGAGCGAGACGTAAGGCGTGAAATCCCTCGAGGCGAGGATCCTCGATGTATCGGGACGTGAAACGTGATACGTAATCCGTGATCTGTAATCCGTAAATGTATTTGTTTTCCTCCGTCCCATTCTGGCTTATCGACAAGCATGACCAATCTCAATAGAGATAAGATCCAGATTATCCGCCCTGCCGTCCCTCCTTCGATCCGTCCATTTAATCTGACCAGATTGGTGTCAATACTTTCGTTAACTGGATCAGACTGTCCAAATTGTGAGCCGGTAAGAAATAGTCAACATACGGCAGCGCCGTGCGTATGCCACGACAGATTGGCTGATACCCCTCACTGCCGAGTAGAGGGTTCAGCCAGATTAACTTATACGCTTGGCGATGCAGCACCTCCATCCCTTTTTGAAGGATATCGGCTTCACCTCGGTCCCAACCGTCGCTGATAAGAATGACAACAGTTCTGTAAGCAGAGAACGATCGCCCAAACTCTCGGTTGAATGCAACGATACTTTCACCGATCCTCGTTCCTCCTGACCAATCAGGTACAACCTGTGCAACTTCACGGAGTCCATCTTCAAGCCCTTTACGGCGGAGCAGCCCGGTAATGTTGGTGAGTTCTGTACTGAAGACGGCAACTTCGACTTCCTCCAATGCGTGCTGCATCCCGTAGATGAATTGAATCAGAAAGGTGGAATAGTAGTCCATCGATCCGCTGACATCACAAAGTAGCAAGATCTTGTTTTTCTTTACCTTTTGACGTTTTCGGATTAATTTCAGCGGTTCCCCACCGTAGGCGATGTTTTTTCGCCAACTCTGTCGAAAGTCGATTGTCTTCCCTTTGGTACTGGTCTTTTTTCGGCGGCTCAGTTTTGTTGCCAATAGTGGAACGAGTTTAGCGATGACCTCTCGCGCTTTTTCCATCTCCGCTTCCGTGAACTGGCCGAAATCCTTCTGGGTCAAAACCTGCTCGGCACTGTAGGCAACTGTGTCCTCATCCCCTTCCTCTTTATCGTCCTCCATCTCCGTCCATTGGTCTAGATTCACCGTTGTTTCTTCGGCGTTCATTAGATCCTCAAGGGTCATCATCTGTTCTTCTTCCGTATCAATTCCTAACTCTTGGGGATCGGGACGTGGATATCTCCAGAACCAGTCAAAAAGGGTATCAAACACCTCCCGATCCGATTCATTGGCGATGAGGTTCATCTTGGCAGCGTCGTAGAAGTCTTGTTGTCGTCCGATATCGATTAATTCAACGCTTCGACAGAAGCTAATCTGATTCGTTGTGGTAACATTCACACCCATCTGCTTGAGCAACCTGCAGAAAGCGGTAATTTCTTGAAGGAGGGGCTGTTGATCTGTCATAGGTTAAGTCCGAATAGAATTTACTAAATGTTTAGGGTAATCAGGAAAATCGTGTAAGCCTGATTTTATCCGCGCATATAGCGCCAATCTGCTCTCTCGGTGTCAGTCACCTCAGAATCACTTTTGGCACCATCTATCATCTTATCTAAGCCCGCATCTCGTGCCCGTTGAATGTCATCCTGATATTTGAAAATACATCCCAACGTTTCATCAACGATGTCGGGATCTAATCCGTCTTTACCTAACGCGATGAGGGCTAATCCCCAATCTAATGTCTCTGCGACTCCCGGCTTTTTGTAGTAATCCCCTTCTCTAAATACCCGCATCAGACTGCAAAGTTGCTGTGCAAGCATTTCGTTGATATGCGGCAGCTTGGCTTTAACGATTGCGAATTCCTTCTGCACAGACGGATAATCTATCCATTGATAGAGACAGCGGCGTTTCAATGCCTCGTGGATTTCCCGCGTACGGTTTGAAGTTAGCACCACATACGGAATATGTTTGGCGCGAATCGTTCCAATCTCCGGGATGGTAATCTGAAAATCTGACAGGATTTCGAGGAGAAATGCCTCAAATTCGCTATCACTTCGATCCACTTCATCTATTAGGAGCACAGGTGGTGCAGCGCCATCAGTCTGAATGGCTTCAAGGAGGGGCCGTTTTAGCAGAAAATCCTCGCTGAAGATATCTTCACCAATCTGTTCTTTGTCCATCCCTCGGACTTCGTCGATGCGCAGTTGGAGAATCTGTTTCGTGTAATTCCATTCATACAGCGCGCTATTGACATCGAGTCCTTCGTAACATTGCAAACGGATCAGATTTCCGCCGGTTGCGTTCGCTAAAACCTTTGCGACCTCTGTTTTTCCAACACCGGGCTCACCTTCAAGGAAAATGGGTTTTTTCAGGTGATGGGCTAAGTAGATCGTTGTTGCCAACGCTCGATCAGCGATGTAATCCTGTTCCACAAATGTTTCTTGTACTTCTTCAATTGATTCAATCATTTACTATCCTTTTACAGTTAGGTTTTAATCGGCTACGCCATTTTCATGCAGACGAGGATTTTCGTAATGCTTCCTCGTAATCTGTCCGATAGTCGATATCCATCAATACTCGATCGGTATCGACAGTCACATAGTGAATGTCATCTGCATATTTCTTGTAAAGCGATCGAACTCCACCACTATTCTCGTCTAGTCCAAGGATATCATCGGCATAGCCTCGGTCAAAAATTACGGGATGCCCGCGGCGATAGTTATAACTCGGCACCGCAATTCCACTTTCTGATTGGACATATGCGTCAATGACCATATCTACCAGATCCGGCGTGATAAGTGGCAGGTCTACTAATGTCATGGCAAACGCATCGTCCGACGCTGAGATTGCCGCCACACCGCGCTGTGCGGAGGTCAGCATACCTCCCCGATAATCGGGGTTGAATACAGTCTTGACCGGTTTGTGCTGGATATGCGCTTGGATTTTCTCCGCTTCGTGTCCGACGACAACGATAACCTCGCTCAACTTAGATCCGAGCAGATTATCAATCACGGTTTCAATTATCGTGCTGCCGCGGAAAGGAAGGAGTTGCTTGGGTTCACCCATGCGGGTGGACAGCCCCGCGGCGAGGATGATACCTGATATTTTGGGGATTGCTTGGGCAGGATTCATTGTACGCCTGGATTTAGTTGCCCTTTATTATGTGTGATAAGGCACATAATTACGCTTGGCATTTGACTGATTTGTGGATTGGCAAGGGCAAAAATATCAATCTGTTTATAGACTATGCGTTACGTTTCCAGTCAGCAGATTGCCTATTCTTTCTGAAACTCAGATGGACATGATACACCCAAAAGCCAATTCCATCAAGTTTTATTTTATGTATTGGTATATCCGAAGTAGTGCTATAAATCAAACACAATCAGTGATCGTGCCACATCTCCCTTCTCCAATGCATCGAATCCGTCATTAATCTCCTCCAGCGACAACCGCTTAGAGATCATTTCATCGAGCAGCAGTCGCCCCTCCATATACAGATTCGCCAAGCGTGGGAAGTCAACACGCGGTCGACTCATCCCGTAGGAGGTGCGCACGATTTCGCGCTCGCCCATCATGAGATGGAAGGGAAATGAGACCTCTTCACCGTATGGGGTCTTCCCGAGAATGACGACGCGCGCGCCGGGGCGTGAGGCCTCCAACGTTTGTCGAATCGAGATGTTTTGACCTGCTGCTTCAATCGCGGTATCGGCGCCGCGTCCTTGCGTGAGATGTTGGACAAATTCGACCGGATCATCTTCCGTGCTATCGACAACATGCGTGGCTCCGAACTTCTCCGCCCAACCCAACTTCAACGGATTGATATCGACCCCCACGATAACCGATGCCCCAGATATACGAGCCCCTTGAATCGCGCTGAGCCCTACTGCTCCACAGCCGATTACCACAACACTGGTCTCTGGTTTAATTCGACCCGCATGAACAGCACCACCATAGCCAGTCATGACGGCACAGCCGAGCAGTGCGGCCCGATCCAGTGGAAAATCTTCTCGTAACGGCACCGCTGCCTGTTCGGGGATCACGTTATACTCGGCGTGTGAAGAGACAAGGCTGTAATAATGGACCGGCTTTCCATCTAATACCATCCGCGTTGTGCCGTCGAACAGTAGTCCTTGGCCATTGGCACTTTTTGCCACCTCACAGAGGATAGGCTGACCGTGGTCACAGTAGAAGCAGTGACCGCAGTTTGGACTCCATGAGCATGCAACGTGGTCGCCAACGTTGACGCGGGTTACTCCGGGTCCGACTGACTCCACAATACCGGCACCTTCATGACCAATCACAGCTGGCAAATTCACGGGCTGATAGCCGTGCATAGTTTCCCAGTCTGTGTGACAGAGGCCGCTGGCGGCGATCTTGACGCGCACCTCGTTTGGGCCGGGATCTGCGATATCGATTTCCTCAACGGACAGTTTTCCGGGTGTTGAGTGCAGGACAGCAGCTTTCATTTCCATAGCGTTTCTCTCCCTAGCAAAACTTCGGATTAACGGCTACGTGAGATAACTCAAGCGAGCACACCAATCGTTGGTCCAAAGCTATCTTGATACGCCTGTGAATCAATTCGCGCGTCAATGAGCGTCGTGCGCTCTGCGTCCATCGCCTCTTTCAACTCACTTTCAAGCTGCTCAGGTGTGTCAACCGTAACCCCTCGTAGTCCACATGCTGTGGCGATTCCAGCGAAATCAGTGGGGCAGAAGTCCAAAGCGTACTCAGTCATGCCGCGTGATTTTTGTCGGGATTTCATGGTTCCCAGTGCTTGATCATTGATAATGATGAGCGGCACCGCCACACCGGTCCGTGCAAAGGTCTCTAACTCACCCAAGCGCATTAACAGGCTCCCATCTCCACCGATCCCTACCGCAAGCATGTCAGGTTTTGCGAGCTTTGCACCGAGAATGGCGGGTAGTGTTAGTCCCATGGTCCGTCCGCCCGCCGTTCCCCAATAGGTGTTTGGAGCCTCCACACCCCAGAGGTGCTCGAGCATAGCGATGTACGCTCCGGTCTCAGAAAAGAGGACACCTTCGTCCGGTAGGATAGCACGGGTAATTTCGATAATATCTTGGGCGGCGAATTGAGCATCCCCGGGGCGTCTGAAATTCTGGAGCACTTTCCGGCGTATTCCCCGGATCTGGTCATTGGAAAAGCCCGGCTGCCTGTGTGCAGATAAGGCTATCAGCGTTTCCTTCAAATCTCCGTCGACGCGCACTTTCGGATCTGATGACAGTGTTTCGTATTCTGGTCGGAGTACAAGTTCACAGGTTGGAAGGTCAACGTCCCACGGAACATGCGTCATCATTGAGTCTGCCCCGATCAACAGCACAGCGTCCGCTGGGCCCATTGCTTCAGTTTCAATGATGTTGGGCCCGTAGTTGCCGGTAAGGACTCCCGCCCACCGGGGATGGGATTCGGGGAAGACGCCACGTGCATCCATGTTGACCAGTACTGCGGCACCGATGTTCTCGACTACGGTTTGCAGTTCCTTGGCAGCTCCTGACCGAACAACATCTGTGCCTGCGATGACAACTGGCTGGGAAGCAGCTTGAATGAATTCGCGGGCGGCAGCCAGCTTGGCGCTGTCCGGCGGGGAGGCGGCCCATGAAGTTTTGACCGGTAAGGGATCGCCGCATTCAACCAGTCCCATATCTGATGGCAGGTTTAAGAGCGCGGGCCCGGGACGTCCATCTGTTGCTTGAAACACTGCTTCTCGCACGGAGGCTGCTGCTTCGGCGGCGGTTAAAGTATCCTGATACTTCACAGTGGTACCGAATAGTTGGGTGTGGTCACAATGCTGTACCATTTCTCTTTGGACTACATGCGTCGGCGACGACTCACTGAGACAGACAACGGGCATCCGTTCAAAGTAGGCGTTGGCAGCACCGCCGGCGAGATTTCCTGCACCAACGCCTTTCACTGACAGTGCCAATCCCGCTGTGTTTTGCATCAGACCGTAGTATGCCGCCATTATTGCGGCGGACGATTCGTGGGCAACACTTACAAAACTAACATCCAGCTGTCGTCCGGCTTCCATCATGTCGAGCGGAGACCCACCGCCCGGAAGGCCGAAAAAATGTCGCAGTCCTCGCTCTCTCGCTTCAGTTATAATTAGTTCTGCCAGTTGCATGGTGTTCTCCCAACGATTCCCTACACTTCGTTTACACAAGCAGTTTGATAGAGGTTTTATGAGTTGCTTGATGGCGCGTCAGCCTTTATCGTCTATATCGACGGGGGTTGTTAGTTAGCCCGCAGGTCGAATTTTCATGCTCAACACCCAATTATGGTAGATTTTAGAATTAATGAGACACGCCAAACCGGTGCGGTTAGAAACCGCACCTACCGGGTTAGAGTGAATGCGGTTAGAAACCCCACCTACCGGTCCCGATAATTAGTTTACAAGTTTACCCCGAGTATCGGGGATTTATCGGGGGGATCAAAACCGAGGGGCGAAAGTGTCTATCTGTTTTTGGTATTCACCATAAATATAACCAGATTTACGACACACACGTCGACCCGGTGGGGCTGAAAAACTTGAGATATCTTCGGACTGGACCCATAGCGCTCCGCTGGAGCGCAGGAATTTAAATGCATCGACCTCCTATAGATATATCACTCCTTATGAGTTTTAAAAAATTAAACGGGTAATTCTATATTTCCCCCAGACCCGGTAGGTGCGGTTTCCAACCGCACCGGACATCGCTTGGAAATTACCCAATTAATAAATTAATCTTCATTCGGAGTGAAAGTTGCATCCGTCAACCGTAATGACTAGTACTCAATCAGATAAGTTTTGCAATTATTATATATTAGGACTTACGCACTTTAGATTGTAGTTGCCCGTTTCTTAATCCCGATTTATCGGGGATTCATCGGGCGTATCGGGGCAGGGATGCCCCTCCCACAGTCCCCTCAGTGCCCGCGATAGCGGGAGAAAGGGTTTGGACCGTTTGGCTGGGTAAGTCCTGATATGTTATCGTTTGCTTTCAATCAATATAAACACGCATAATTTGCCTGACAGAGTACTAGGGCGTGTTGACATTTTGCAGTAGTTGTAATGAACAACGAGCGCTGTTGACTACGACACCCTTGCCGGGACACAGACCCGATGCCTTCGTAGGGAACGGAGATCTCCGTTCCTTATGTTCTAATCCATCGGGGTAATTGTCGGTTTCCTGCGCTTGTGCAGGTCGAGATTCACATCTCGACGCTGAAACGTCGATTTTGGAAAATCGCCCTACAGCACGCAATCGTCTCTGACGTGTGAACACAGGGTTGGGAGACCCAACCCCTACGAAGAATCATGCGTCTGCACACCCCCTTGATCGTCTGGTTACGATGAAATGTCAACAGAGCCTAGCAATTTGGGTTATATTATGTCATAAGATGCGGGGTTGATCCAGAAAAATCAACACCAGAAAGGGTCACGGTATACGGCGGTTACGGCATACATCGTACGCCTACCACTTTTGCTCCAGAAAGTGATTGATAAAATTAGGTAATCGTGATATATTTTGCAAAATTTCCAAAACCCAGTTGGAAGAATGTCGATTTTGGAAAATCGACCTACAGGAACGCAACCACAGCAATTGCCATAAACGTAGAGGTGGGTTTCTTAATCCTGATCTATTTGGGGTCTTGTGCCTGCCCAAAAGCGTGGAAGAACGAGGAACGAATTATCATGCCGGAATCGATGTTAGTAAATCCTTACTTGACCAACGAATTGTCGCCGCCGCCCACAAGGAGTTACCGCTACGAACAGTGGGTCGAACGAGGATATCAAGCCCGTCTACGATCTATTGGTTCTGACAGCGAATTGGGCGTTTTGATTGGGCAAATGGGTTGGGTAGGAAACCACGCACATGCACATGGCTATCTGTGGGCTTCGGCGGGTAACATGGGCGCCCTGTTATCCGAGGCGGTGGACGAAGCCTGTCTGCTCCCACGCAATGAATCGCCTCGTTATGCTTTGCCCCCAGCGATTACCGTCAAAGGGTTAGCAGGAAGACATGTACTTTTGACAAAGTCCGGCTCACGGTTGGATATGATTGCTATAGAGCATCCGGCACTCAACTTGACGATAGTTGAGGTAGAAGAGGACGGTGTGCATTACCGCATGCGCTTTGGAACACCGGCACTCTCTGCACTCGCCGAAAGTCAGACCAAGCCGCCGAAACCGACAAGTGAGATGTTTCACTATATGCTAATTTTTGAACAACTCGAAGCAGATGGTTTCAAGGCGTTGGTGCATCTACAGCCCAAGTTCTTGAACCTAATCTCCCGCAGCGAGCACGGAGAGGCAGCGCGGTTTTACGACTTCCTAAGGGGTTACGAACCTGAGACTCCGATTATGTACGATAAATCCGGTGGGATCGGTTTTGTACAGGAACGGGCGCCGGGCATCCCTGAACTTTCCTATGAGAGCCTGCGCCTATTTAAGGGAGAAGACCTTTCAGCAAGTCAACGTCACGAAATGCGCCACATCATCTATTGGGTTGGACACGGCACATTTTCCCGCGGGGTTGATATGTTAGACGCGTATAGGCATTCCGAGTACTTTGAGGCAGCGGCTCGGATGACATGGGAAGCCAACCAGAACCGTATCAATGCACAGGCGTATAGCGAAGAGATTGTGAACTGTATTCTGCGTGAATTTCAGGCGAACCAAGAACCCGCTCCAGAGCCCGCCCCCGAACGAGATAACTTGTATAATTATCCTTAACGAGAGAGAAGCGCACGGACCATGAAACTATGGTGGGCCGTTCTCCCGTTTGGTAGGCACTGTTTTCAACTGTGCCTACGCGGTGCGGTTGGATGAAGATTAAAGAAATAATTCGGTAATTTCCGAGCGATGTCCGGTGCGGGTGCAAACCGCACCTACCGGGGGCGAAAGTGTTTATCTGTTTTCACAATTTACTAATGACCTCTAAGGAGAAAGAATGGCAAGCACAGAAAGCTCTGAGCAGCTATCTACAATTCTCAACAGTGTCAGCGACGCCGTAATTGCCACGGACAACAAGGGATTGATTGCATTTATGAATCCGGTTGCTGAAACGTTGACGGGTTGGGAGATGGAAGAAGCATCTGGAAAGCACGTAACGGACATTCTCGATATTTATGTTGGAAACGCAGGGAATCTTATAAAGAATACATCTTTGATAGAGGCACTCCAAAAAGGATCCGTTAGCACCGGGGAAATGTCTTCCGCTTCCGAGGTGGACTATAATACCCGCCTCATTGCGAAATCTGGTCGGGAAATCCCCATCGACTATAACATTACACCGATTAAAGATGAGCAGGGAAATCCCGCGGGCATCGTTATAACTTTCCGCGATATCACCAAGTACAAAACGATGGAGGAGCAATTAAATGGAACCATCGGCGAGTTACGCCATCAAACCCAACTGATGAAGACCGTTTTTGATAGTATGTCTGAGGGGATCGTCGTCCTCAGCTTAACGGGTCACATATTGTTCATCAATCCAAGTATACAACAAATTTTCGGTGAGGAACCCCTAGGTCCATTACCCAGCCAATGGTCTGAAACGTTCGGTGTTTTTTATCCTGATAAAGAAACACGCGTTCCAATCGATCAGATTCTGTCCACACATATCTCACGAGGTGAGGAAATAAGAGATCAAGAGATGTTTGTACGCAATGGGGAACAGACAGAGGGAATTCACGTCATGGGTAGCGGCATTCCCTTATTTGATGAGAATCAGGAGGTTGTAGCCTGCGTATGCGTTATTCGCGACATTACAAAGGACAAAATAGCAGCGATACAGTTGGAACAAACGATGCAGCAACTGCAAAATCAGATTCAACTGACGGATACCATTTTTAATAGTATCGGTGACGGGGTGATCGCTGCTGATACAAGTGGCACGTTCACAATTTTTAATCCAAGTGCCGAAAGAATTCTCGGCATGGGTTCAATAGATACAACCCCGGATAAATGGAGTGACAACTACGGTTTCTTTTTCCCCGATAAAGTTACCCCCTTTCCAGCGGATGAACTTCCACTTGCACGTGCCCTGAAAGGCGAGGCGTCAGACGAGGTAGAGATGTTTGTACGCAACCCGAAAGTGCCGGACGGTGTTTTTATCAGCGTCAGTGGGAGACCGCTACAGGACGAAGAAGATGCTGAGAAAGGGGGTGTGGTCGTTTTCCGCGATGTGACGCATCGAGTGATAGCCGAAGAAGCGTTGACGCAAGCATTCGCACAAGGACGGTTGGAAATTGTCGAGACCATCCTCCATAATATCGGCAACGCCATCAACAGTGTAACGGTAGGAATCAATGTGCTTCAAGAGAATTTAGTGGGGAATCGACTCATACACCGCTTCTCCGCACTCGCCGATATGGTTAAAGCGCACAAAGAGGATTGGGGCGATTACATCAAAAATGACCCGAAAGGACAGCAGGTGCTCCCGTTTATGATGGCACTCGCTGCAGATTTTGCCGATCAAAATAAAAAGGTGACCGAGACGCTTGAACGCGTCAATGAAAGAGCAACGCATATCACTGATATCATCCGGACGCAAAGATCCTCTAATCAGCCCAGTATGGTGCGGAAAAATATTGACCTGCAGCAGGCAATCTGGAGTGCGGTGAAATTACAGCAAGATTCGATCGACAAACGCGGTATCCAAGCACATGTTGACTGCGAAAACGCGCCCCAAGAGATTCAGATTCAGGAAAGTCAATTTCATCAGATGTTGGTGAATCTGTTGAGAAATTCGATTGAAGCGATTGATGAACTGATTCAATCGGGTGGACTCAATGAAACGCCGCGCATCGAAATCAAAGCCTATACCAATGCGGATTTTCTCTGCCTCGATGTTACTGATAACGGCATCGGTATTGCACAAAAGGACTTCAAATTGATCTTCAATGCCGGTTATACAACAAAGGAGGCGGGGACCGGGCTCGGTCTCCATTCAAGTGCCAATTTTGTGATTGGGTCTGGCGGGAAAATTTACCCCTTGAGCGAAGGGATTGGCAAAGGTACAACGATGCGAATTATGATGCGGTGCTCGTCAGTTATGCCGTGACGCAGGTTGCTAGTCAATTGAAGGGTCAAAGCCCTGTAGTTCGGCGATTTATCGCCGCATGACACTCTTTCCACCGCCCGATGAATCCCCGATAAATCGGGATTAAGAAACGGGCAACTACAGTCTAAAGTGCGTAAATCCTGTATATGATTGCTTTCAATCCATATACACAGGCATAATTTGCCTGACAGTGTACTAGTTGTCCAACCCTGTAGTTGTCGCCGCATGACACTCTTTCCACGCTAGAAATCCCCGACGTCGGGCTTCTGTAGGTAAATCGATTTTCATGAATGATTAAAAAAATAATTCGGTAATTTGTCCTATCGACACCGGCGCGGTTGCAAACCGCGCCTACCGTGTGTTTCAAGGAAAATCGGGATTACCGATTTATAGTGGATATTATGAATTAATGAAACATTTATCGGGGCAAACCGGTGCGGTTGGGCTGTCCTCGGAAACCGCACCTACCAGGGGTGTGCAAGTGAATTTTGTTATCCTGTGTGCTATAAACATCTCTTTATCCCGTCCCGTTCTGAGGACACGCATCAGGTATTCTATACTGAAAATCCTTAAATCTCCGATAAATCGGGATTAAGAAACCTAAATATTCCGATTCAGACAATAATTATGCACACCCCTCAATTATATGCCGTTATTGATAGCTAACACCCTATATGGTAACATGTGTTAAGTATAATGCCAAAAACTTTGTTAATTTTTTCTCTAGCTGATGCGTCAAAACCCAGACAGGGAGCGGGTTCGGTGGAGAGAGCAAATTTTGCAAATCACCCCGACAAACCGGACAGATGGCGTTGAAATTTTTTCAAAAGTGTTAGATTTTGTTAGATTTTGCCAGGGCATTGTGCATAACTTTTCAACTCCGATTCACCAGAGATCTCCACGGCACTTTGCGTACACATTACGTAAGTTATTAGTTATCTGATGAAGGGGTACAAGACCTAACACTACAGCGATCCATCACCCACCCTACACGCGCATTTTACCAGAAGTTTGGTAATGTTAGATTTTGTGAGTACTTAGGGATAATTACCTGATGCGCGAAAATGGGAAAAGGTTTGATGGTTCATTCATTCTCTTCGGTTGTACATGTCGCCCCGCTGGGGCTTGGGGGTATTGGTCTATTCGATGTGCTATAAACATGTCGCCCCGCTGGGGCTAAATGAACCGATGAACGCTTCTTGATTGTGGTAAAATGCGATGGCGTAGCGTTCTGCGACAAATCCGCCTGCATCCCGCACCATTACAGACTTCCCCGCCCATAGCCTCCCACTGAATCCATCTCAACCGTCGTATTCT
Organism: Candidatus Poribacteria bacterium; assembly: GCA_965207095.1. Classification (GTDB taxonomy): domain Bacteria; phylum Poribacteria; class WGA-4E; order WGA-4E; family PCPOR2b; genus PCPOR2b. Next base: position 250,315 of record OZ242270.1, read on the forward strand.
GCGACATTTTCAACCTATCTTTTTAACCTATCCACTATCACCCTATCTGCCCACCTGTATCCTTCCCCGTATCCTCCAAAGCCAAGCATATCAAGGAATTTCTCTGTCTGACACAGGCTGCTATCGAGCCGACCTCCGCCTTCGATTAAGCATTGGCACAGTTTATGCGTAGAGGTGCATCGTCTTTCTTTAATTTAACTTATAAACAGCGGAGGATACCCCAATGAAAACGACGAACAATCGGACAAAAATTGTTGGCTCACATAAAACACAGATGCAAAATATGAAGAGAAACCGAGTTTTTTCGGAAAAACTCGGTTTCTTTGCCCTGCTCCTAGTCGGTCTTACGAGCATTTTCCCATTATCAGCTATCGCTGACAATCGGCCACCCCAGGCAGTTGGAGCAATTGTTCCCGTCACACTTATCGCCGGTAGCAGTGCTACCTCTGTGGACCTATCGGGCAATTTCTTCGATCCGGATGGGGACGTCCTCACCTACTCGGCACAATCGTCCGACACCGGCGTGGTGACGGTAAGTGTGATTAATGCAACGATAACAATCACCCCAGTGGCTGCGGGTGTTACAACAGTAATCGTAATGGTGCAAGATACGGGCGGACTCACCATCACCCAGAACATCACGGTTACGGTGAATCCCGCTCCGAACCGGGCGCCGGTGGTGGTGGAAACGATTAACCCCCTCACACTCACCGCCGGTGACAGTCCTACCACTATAGACATGACGGATAAGTTCTCCGATCCCGATGGCGATCCGTTAAGTTACAGTGTTGTATCGACCGATACCCGCGTGGCGACGGCGAGTATATCAAACTCTACCTTAGCAATCACCCCGGTAGCAGCGGGCACCACAACCGTTATGATAATGGTGCAAGATACAGAGGGACTGACCATCACCCGCAACGTTACGGTTACGGTAAACCCTGCCCCCAACAATGCACCGGTGGTAGTAGAAGCGATTGATCCCATCACGCTGACCGCAGGCACCAGTCCCCCTACCATCGACATGGCAGCCCATTTCTCGGATCCCGATGGCGATGCGTTGAGTTACAGCGTCGTCTCGACCGATACCCGCGTGGCAACGGTGAACGTATCAAATGCTACCTTAGGGATCACCCCGTTAGCAGAAGGCACCACAACCGTTATGATAATGGTGCGAGATACGGGTGGACTCACCATCACCCACAACGTCACAGTTACGGTGAATCCGAAACCCAACACCGCGCCGGTGGCGGTGGGGACGATTAACCCATTCACATTCACCGTCGGTGACAGCGCGGCTACCGTGAATTTATCAACCCACTTCTCGGATCCGGATGGCGACCCGCTGAGTTACAGTGTCATATCGACCGATACCCGCGTGGCGACAGCGAGCGTATCAAATTCCACCCTGACAATTACCCCGTTAGCGGAAGGCACTACAACCGTTATGATAATGGTGCGAGATACGGGCGGACTGACCATCACCCGCAACTTCACGGTTACGGTGAATCCGGCCCCCAACGCCGCACCGGTGGCGGTGGGAACGATTGCCCCGTTCACGCTGACCGCAGGCACCGCCTCAACTATCATCGACTTGGCAGCCCACTTCTCAGATCCGAATGGCGACCCGTTGACTTACACCGCTATATCAGCAAATGCCGCTGTGGCGACGGTAGGTATATCCAATTCCCTCCTAACACTCACCCCGTTAGCAGAAGGCACTACAACCGTTATGATTATGGTGCAGGATACAGCCGGACTCACCATCACCCAGAATATCACGGTTACGGTGAATCCGGCCCCCAACGCTATCCCCACCTTCACCAGTGTAACTGCGTTTTCTGTGATGGAAAATATCACGACCGTCGGCACAGTGACCGCCGTCGATACCGATGAGGAAGATGCCATCACCGGCTACACCGTCACCGCCATCAATGATGGCGCGAAGTTCAGGGTTGACCCCTCATCGGGCGAGTTGAGTTTCAAGGTCGCTCCCGACTTTGAAAACCCAGAAGACGCCTCTGGCACCAACCAGTATACCGTTGTGGTGCAGGTTGTTAGTGGCACCGACGACCGTGCCTTGACAGCGGATCAAACCATCACCGTCACCGTGACGGATGCGAACGATGCACCCCTCGCCGTCGGGACCATTGACCCGGTGACACTCACCGTTGGCGAGGAGGGAGAGACCTTGGACGTTTCAGGCAAGTTCTCTGACCCCGATGGCGATGCCCTGACCTACTCCGCGCAATCGGCGGATACCAACGTCGCAATGGTCGGTGTCGAAAATACCATCATCACAATTACCCCGGGGGAAGCCGGTACAACGACGGTCACCGTGACAGCGTTCGATGCGGCTCGCTTGACCGCTACGCAGCCCATCGCTGTTACCGTTGTGGTTGCGAAGGGAGTTGGCGCCGCAGGTAGTCTCATGAGGTTGGACGCCACTATCTCCGCAGTCATTGATAGCACCGGCTTAATGCAGGTCAATCCCAACTGGACAGTCGCCAATGGCGATACATTGAGACTTGCTGTTAATATTGGACTGGCGGGATTGGAGGTTACGGCGGATATTTCCGAACTCGATACGACCCAATCCCTTGTCTCACTGACGGCTGATAAGAATGGGAGATATATCGCAGAAATTAGTATCAGTGAAGATAATACCGCGCTGAACGGTGTCAAGCATATTCTGGTCACCGCCAGAGATGAGGTCGGTAACTTCACCCAACTCATCGTTACCAGCACCTTGAACAACAGATACGTCACCGAACTGTTGCCGAACTACCCGAATCCGTTCAATCCAGAGACATGGATTCCGTATCGCTTGGGCAGAGATGCAGAGGTGACATTGACCATCTATGACGCATCTGGCGATGTGGTGAGACAGTTTGACCTCGGTTTTCAACCTGCCGGCACTTACGAGACACGATCGAGGGCGGTCTATTGGAATGGGACAAACGACTTCGGCGAAACGGTGGCAAATGGTGTCTATTTCTACAGCCTGTCAACCAGCGACTACAGCCGCACCCGCAAAGCAATCATTCTCAAGTAAATTAAAGTAGCAGGCACACTCCGTGTGCCGTAACTCCGCGCCCCCCGATCCATCGAGGATTTGTCGGGGTACCGTGTGCCGTAACTCTACCAGCCAATCCCTCTTATCGGGGCAATCATCTGGGTCAGCCGTGTTGTCAGTTTAATCTGCGATTCAGACGACGAGCACATGTCGCCCCGCTGGGGCTTGGGGTATTTTGTTATTCTGTGTGCTATAAACATATCGCCCCGCTGGGGCTAAATGAACCAACAAACCTTTTCACGCATCAGGTATCTATCCTGAAAATCCTTAAATCCTGAAAATCCTGATTCAGACAATAATTATGAGCACCCCTAAATTACATAATGGAGGATACTTAATGGAGATTACAGATAATCGGATGAAAAACATGCAATCTATAAAAACTGTTACAACCGTGCTCCTGCTTCTGGTCGGGCTTGCGAGCATTTTCCCATTGACTGCCATAGCTGCAACGCCCCTACCGCAAGCGGGGCAATCCTCAGAGTCGTACTGACCTCCGATATCAGCAATAGCAGCGCGGCTCCCGTGGACGTATCAAGCTATTTCAGTGACTCTGATAAAGATACCTTAAGTTACACCGCTGTATCAGCAGATACCAACGTGGCAAGAGTCTCTGTGTCAGGATCCACAGTCACAATTACCCGAGTGGCAGCAGGGACAACGACGGTGGTAGTGACGGCAAGCGATCCGGGCGGCTTGACCGCTACGCAGCTTATCGATGTTAGAGTGCATCCATTTGCCAGTGCCTTAGCCTATGGCGGTGGGGACACTCACCTCAATCATGCTGCCTGCCGGTGGCGATGCGGCTACTATAGACGTATTATCCTATGCCCACAAGCCAGATGAGGTGGCACTTAAGATTAGTGAAGCGGGGGATAAGTCCAAGATAACAAGCTCCTTGTTAGGAACCAAAGTCACAATCACCCCAGTAGCGGAAGGCGCGACGCGGGTCAGGTTCGGCAACGCGTATAATGACCATACCATCAATGTTAAGGTGTTGACGGCCAACCGTGCGCCGGCGGCACAAGGAACGATTCCCTCCGTCACACTCATCGCCGGTAGCAGTGCGACTAACGTAGGCGTTTCAACCTATTTTTCAGATCCAGATGACAATCCGTTGGTTTACAGTGCTGTATCAAACAATCCCGGTGTGGCGACTGTGAGTATGTCAGACGCTATCGTCTCAATCACCCCGATGGCGGGAGGGACAGCGACGGTGACAGTCACAGCAAGCGATGGCAAATTGTCCGGCACACAAACCATCACTGTTACGGTGCCCAACCGCGCGCCGGTGGCGGTGGGGACAATTGATCGCGTCATAGCGACCCTCGGTGGTGGTGCCGTTGATGTGGATGTATCAAGCAAGTTTGTAGACCCAGATAGACATACCTTAACTTACACCGCTGTATCGTCCGATACATCTAAGGCGACGGTGAGTGTATCGAGTAATACCGTTACAATTACCCCGGTCGCAGTAGGGTCAGCGACGGTGACGGTGACAGCAAGCGATAGTAACGGGGGTACCGGCACGCAGACCATCGCTGTTACGGTGCCCAACCGCGCGCCGACGGCGGTGGGGACCATTCCCCGTCACGCTGACCGCCGGTGGCAGTGCCACTGACGTCGACGTATCAGGCAAATTTTCAGATCCAGATGGGCACACCTTGACTTATACCGCTGTATCGTCGATACATCTAAGGCGACGGTGAGTGTGTCAGGGGCTGTCGTTACAATCACCCCGAGGGCGTCGGGGAAGCGACGGTGACGGTGACAGCAAGCGATAGTAACGGGGGTACCGGCACGCAGACCATCGCTGTTATGGTGTCCAACCGCGCCCCAATGAAGGTGGGGACCATTGACCCCGTCACGCTGACCGTCCAGTGGCAGTGCCACTGATGTGGACGTATCCAACTATTTCTTAGATCCAGATGGGGATACCTTAACCTACACCGCTGTATCGTCCGATACCACTAAGGCGACGGTGAGTGTGTCAAGCAGTACTGTCACAATCACCCCGGTGGCACAAGGGACAGCGACGGTGACGGTGACGGCAAGCGATGGCAGCCTGAGCGCCACGCAGACCATCGCTGTTACAGTGAGTCAATCCAACGGGGCACCGACGAAGTGGGAACGATTTCCTCCGTCACGCTGACCGCCGGTGGCAGCCCGGCTAACGTGGATGTTTCCAGCAAGTTCTCAGACCCAGATGGTGATACCTTAACCTACACCGCCGTATCGTCCGATACGACTAAGGCGACGGTGAGTGTGTCAAGCAGCACTGTCACAATCACCCCGGTGGCACAAGGGACAGCGACGGTGACGGTGACGGCAAGCGATGGCAGCCTGACCGCCACGCAGACCATCGCGGTTACGGTGGGCACAGCCCCCAACCGCGCGCCGACGAAGGTAGGAACAATTGCCCCCGTCATATTGACCGCCGGTGCCAGTGCAACTAACGTAAACGTATCCAGCAAGTTCTCCGATCCCGATAACGATACCTTAACTTATACCGCCGTATCATCGGATACCACTAAAGCTACAGTAAGCGTGTCGAGTGCTACTGTCACAGTCACCCCGAAGGCGGTAGGGACCTCAACGGTGACGGTGACGGCACGCGATCCTAACGGCTTGACCGCCGCACAGACCATCGCTGTTTTGGTGACCGCAGCGCCGAATCGGGCACCGACGACGGTGGGAACGATTCCTCCCGTCACATTGACCGCCGGTGGTAGTGCGACTAACGTAGACGTTTCACCCTATTTCTCCGATCCCGATAGCGATACATTGAGTTACACCACCGTATCGTCCAATACCGGTGTGGGGACGGTGAGCCTGTTGGGTACTATCGCCGCAATCACCCCAGTGGCAGGCGGGGCGGCAACAGTGCAGGTGACGGCACGCGATCCTAACGGCTTGACCGCCGCACAGAATATCAGCGTTACGGTGACTGCGGCGCCCAACCGCGCCCCGGTGGCAGTAGGGACGATTTCCCCGATTACACTGACTACCGGCGGTAGTGCTGCGAATGTGGACGTTTCAAGCAGTTTCTCCGACCCGGACAGTGATCCATTGACTTACACCGCCGTATCGTCCGATACGACTAAGGCGACGGTGGAAGTGTCTGGGAATATCGTCGTAATCACCCCGGTCGCAGAAGGGGCAGCGACGGTGACGGCGACGGCACGCGACAGTAACGGCTTGACCGCGACACAGACCATCGCTGTGTTGGTGACCCAAGGCACTGGAACTGCCCCTGGGCAGGTGCCTGGACAAGTTCCTGGACAGGTCGCAGCGGCAACCTCCCAACCCAACCGCGCGCCGGTAGCAGTCGGGACGGTCTCCCCCGTCACGCTCACCGCCGGCGACAGTGCCCAAACCGTGAACTTATCAACCTATTTCTCCGATCCCGATGGCGATAGGTTGACCTATACCGTTGTATCGTCCGATACCTCTAAGGCGACCGTGAATGCGTCAGGCGCTATCATCACAATTACTCCGGTGGCGGAAGGGACAACAACGATAACGGTGATGGCGCAAGATCCGGAGGGCTTGACCGCCACACAGACCGTCGTTGTTGTGGTGAATCCACTTCCCAATCGAGCGCCGACGCCGGTGGGGACGATTACCCCTATTACATTGACCGCCGGCGATACGCCGACTAACCTAGACATATCAATCTATTTCTCCGATCCCGATGGCGATAGACTGAGTTACACCGTTGTATCGTCCGATACCTCTAAGGCGACCGTGAATGTGGCAGGCGCTATCATTACAATTACCCCGGTGGCGGAAGGGGCCATGACGATAATTGTGATGGCGCAAGATCCGGAGGGCTTGACCGCCACGCAGAGCATCGCGGTTGTGTTGAATCCCGCCCCCAACCGTGCGCCGGTGACGGTAGGGACGATTGCCCCCGTGACACTGACTGCCGGCGATAACCCAGCTAACGTGGACCTATCAACCTACTTCTCCGATCCCGATGGTGACAGGCTGAGCTACACCGCTATATCGGCAAATACCAACGTGGCGACAGTTACCCTATCAAATGCTACCGTTACAATCAGTCCAGTCGCCGCAGGCGGTACAATGATAATGTTAATCGTGCAAGATCCGGAAGGCCTGACCGTCACCCAGAATATCGCTGTTGCGGTGAATCCCGCCCCAAACCGTGCACCGACGGTGGTGGGAACGATTACCCCCATCACGCTCACCGCCGGTGGCAGTCCGACTGAAGTGGACGTATCAATTTATTTCTCCGATCCGGATGGCGATCGGTTAAGTTACACCGCCACATCAGCAAATACCGACGTGGCGACAGTCTTCGTGTCGAATACTACCGTCACAATTACCCCGGTGGCAGAAGGCGCAACGACGGTGACGGCGACAGCAAACGATGGCAGCTTAAACACCACGCAGACCATCGCTGTTTTGGTGAATCCGGCCCCGAACCGCGCGCCGACGGCGGTGGGAGCGATTGACCCCGTCACCCTGATCACCGGTGCCGGTCCGACTGACGTGGACGTATCAAGCTATTTCTCCGATCCGGATGGCGATCGGTTGAGTTACACCGCCGTGTCAGGGGATACCGACGTGGCGACAGCCACCGCGTTGAATGCTATCATCACAATTACCCCGGTGGAGGAAGGCGCGACATCGGTAACGGTGACAGCAAGGGATAGCAGCTTCACCGCTACCCAAATCATCCCTATTATGGTGATTCTACCGAATCGGGCACCGGTGGTGGTGGGAACGATTGACCCAATTACACTTGCCGCTGGCGACAATGCCCTCACTGTGGATGTGACGGGCAAATTCTTGGATCCGGCTGGGGATGTCCTGACCTACTCGGCGCAATCGGCGGATACCGGTGTGGCGACGGTAGAAGTGGCTAGTTCAACCATCATAATCACCCCTGTGGCTGAGGGCGGAACAACGGTAGTCGTAACGGCACAAGATTCGGAGGGGCTGACCGCCCTCCAGACCGTTGTTATTACGGTGACTTCAACCCCCAACCGCGCCCCGGTGCCAGTAGGGATGATTAACCCCCTCACACTGACCGCCGGTGACAGTCCTACGACCATGAACATCGCGAACAAATTCGCCGATCCGGATGGCGACAGGTTGACTTACACCGCCGTATCATCGGATACCTCCAAGGCGGCGGTGAGCGTATCGAGTGCGACCCTGACAATCACCCCGGTGGCAGAAGGGACCGCGACAGTGATGCTAATCGTAACAGATACAGAGGGACTGACTGCCACCCGCAACTTCACGGTGATGGTGAATCCTGCCCCGAACCGTGCCCCTGTGGTGGCGCGGACGGCTGATCCTATCACGTTGACCGCCGGTAACAGTGCCGCTGCCATAGACATATCGGACAAATTTTCCGACCCCGATGGCGACAGGTTGACTTACACCGCCGTATCAGCAGATACCGCCGTGGTAACGGTGAATATGACCAATTCTACTTTAACAATCACCCCGGTGGCAGCAGGTAACACAACAGTGATGTTGACAGCAAGCGATGGCAGCCTGAATACCACGCAGACCGTGGCTGTTACGGTGAATCCGGCAGTCAACCGCGCGCCTATAGCAGTAGGAACGGTTAACCCCGTCACCTTGACCGCCGGTGGCAAGGCAACCACCATAAACATGGCGGACAAATTCGCCGATCCCGATGGCGATGCGTTGACTTACACCGCTGTATCAGCAAATGCCGCTGTGGTAACGGTGAAAATGACCAATTCTACCTTAACGCTCACCCCGGTGGCAGCAGGTAGCACAACGGTAATGGTAGTCGTGCAGGATACGGACGGACTGACCGTCACCCGCAACGTCACAGTGACGGTGCTTCCGGCAGCGAACCGGGCGCCGGTGGCAACAGAGACAATTGACCCCATCACGCTGACCGTTGGAGATGCCGACCAAACCGTGGATCTATCGACCCACTTCTCTGACCCCGATGGCGATACGTTGACTTACACCGCCGCATCGTCCGATGCAACCAAAGCAACGGTGGGCGTTTCAGGTGCTACGCTCACAATCAGCCCGGTGGCAGAAGGCGCCACAACGGTAATGGTAATTGTGCAAGATACGGACGGATTGACCGTCACCCAGAATATCGCTGTTACGGTGAATCCGCGCCCCAACCGCGCGCCGGTGGTGGGAACCGTTGAACCCATCGTACTAGTCCTTGGAGATGATAACCAAACCGTGGATCTATCAACCTATTTCTCAGATCCCGATGGTGATGACCTGACCTACTCAGCGGAATCGAAAGATACCACTGTAGCAACGGTCGTCGTCGAGAATTCTACCTTAACGCTCACCCCGGTAGTAGAAGGCACCACAACAGTAACCATAACGGTACAAGATACGGAGGGACTGACCATCACCGAGAATATCACGGTTGTGGTAAATGCGGCACCCAATACCGTTCCCACCTTCACCAGTGCGACAGCGTTTTCTGTGATGGAAAATATCACGACCGTCGGCACAGTGGCCGCCGTCGATACTGATGACGAAGATTCTATCACCGGATACGCCGTAACCGGCGGTGATGATAGCGCGAAGTTCAGGGTTGATCCCTCGTCGGGCAAGTTGAGTTTCAAGGTCGCTCCCGACTTTGAAAACCCAGAAGACGCCTCTGGCACCAACCAATATACCGTTGTGGTGCAGGCTGTTAGTGGCGCCGGTAACCGCGCTCTAACAGCGGACCAAACCATCACTGTCACCGTAACTGATGCGAACGATGCACCCCTCGCCGTCGGGACCATTGACCCGGTGACACTCACCGTTGGCGAGGAGGAAGAGACCCTGGACGTTTCGGGCAAGTTCTCCGATCCTGACGGCGATGCCCTGACCTACTCGGCACAATCAGCGGATACCACCGTGGCACAGGTCACTGTCGAAAATGCCACCGTTACAATTAGCCCGGTGGAGGAGGGTACGACGACGGTCACGGTGACAGCAATCGATCCGGGTAGCTTGACCGCTACGCAGCCCATCGCCGTTACCGTTGATGTCGTTGATGGACTGGTAAACGCAGCCGGTAGCCTCACAAGGTTGGACGCCACTATTTCCGCAGTCATTGATAGCACCGCTTTAATGAAGGTTAATCCCGGTTGGACGGTCGCCAATGGCGATACACTGATGCTCACTGTTAATGTGGGACTGGAGGGATTGGAGGTTACGGCGGATGTTTCCGAGCTGGATTCGACACAATCCTTTGTCTCGTTGACCTCAGATAGGAATGGGGTGTATACCGCACGGATTAGTATCAGTGAAGATAACACCGCGTTGAACGGTGTCAAGCATATCCTGGTCACCGCCAAAGATGAGGTCGGTAGCTTCACCCAACTTGTCATTACCAGCACCCTAAACAACAGATACATCACCGAACTGTTGCCGAACTACCCCAATCCGTTCAATCCTGAGACATGGATTCCGTATCGCTTGGGCAAAGATGCGAAGGTAGTCTTGACCATCTATGACGCACGCGGCGATGTGGTGAGACGTTTTGACCTCGGTTACCAACCCGCCGGCACTTACGAAACGCGGTCGAGGGCAGTCTATTGGGATGGGACAAACGACTTCGGCGAAACGGTAGCAAATGGTGTCTATTTCTACAGCCTGTCAACCAGCGACTACAGCCGCACCCGTAAAGCAATCATTCTCAAGTAGAACGTGAAACGTGATGCGTGATGCGTGAAAATCATCGGTTCCAGGATTTCTGTAGGTCGATTTTCCAGATTTGTACCAGCCCGATTTATCGGGATGATCTCAACTCGCAAACTAACAGTTTGCGCTACATTTATCAGATTGCCCAATGATTACAGCGTTTGCCGAATTAACAACATCAAAATGTCAACGCCTCCTAGCAACTCGCGTAAGGAACCAATGAACTCTTCTGAAGTGTCGCAAAATGCGATTATGTCGTATTTTGCGACAGATTTGCCTAATCCCTTGTTATTACAGGGTTCCCGCCGATACCCTCCTGTTTAACCCGTTACAACTGTTGTATTTTGCGACATTTCCACCCATCCAATCATTGCACTTCATCTGCCTACCTATATTCTCTAAAACCAAGTCTACCAAAGGGTTTAGGGCATCAATCCTAGTCAATAAAGCCGGCGCCCATTTTCTATTAAACGTTGGCACGGTTTATGCCTATGATTTGGAATGCAATCACAGACTTACCTAATCTTGCCTCAAAACTACCAGAGAACTAAGAGCCTGTTTTAAAAGTGAAACAGTCATCTTTAGGAAGTTGTTCACATGTCGCCCCTCTGGGGCTTAAGTTGTTTGTTTGTCCTGTATTCTATAAACATGTCGCCCCGCTGGGGCTAAGAATCTGTTTTAAGCGTACGTGAAACGGTCATCTTTTGCCATGCTAGTACTTTGTCAGGCAAATTATGGTTGTGTATATGGATTGAAAGCAAACGATAGCAGATACAGGATTTATGCGCTTTAGCCTGTAGTTGCCCGTTTCTTAATCCCGATTTATCGGGGATTCATCGGGCGGTGGAAATAGTGTTATGCGGCGATAAATCGCCGAACTACAGGGCTTTGCCCCTTCAGCAGCGCAAGTCCTAATATATAATAATTGCAAAACTTATCTGATTGAGTACTAGGGGCAAAAGCAACCAATTTTGAGAGTATTTACCCGTAAAATGACAACTTTCAGAGATTATTTGGATTTTTCAAACAGGTTCTAAATGACTCCATTCTTAGAGAACAATTGTAAAAAGATTCTAAAAATGAACCGCGCCAGTACTTTATCCACAACTGTTCTAGTACTACTCATGACAATCGCTATTGCCCCGCCGGTATCGGCTGGACCGGGGACAACGGCTGCGAACATTCTCAATCTTGGTGGTGGTACGCGGGCTGCCGCCTTGGGTGATGCGTTCTCGGCAATAAACAACGATGTCACAGCCGCTTTGTGGAATCCCAGTGGGTTGGGCGTTATGGAGAATAAACACGCTGTGATTTCGTATGTAGACCGAACCCAACTCTTCGGAGAGGCGGGTGAGGGATTGTACTACGCTTTCTTCGGTGGCGCTATGCCACTCAGCGATGCAGGAACGCTTGGCACCATGCTTCAGCTCGAAGGACAGGGAGAGATTGATGTGACAATCAATTCCCCGGAACCGATACGAAAGGAGAGTCTCGGAACAAACTGGGTATGGACAGCCTCTTATGCGGACAAATTGGCGAAAGGACTGTTAGGCGGAATCAGCGGTAAAGTTATCTCCCTGAAATTGGGGGAGGAAGGCGCGCGGGCATACGCCATAGATCTCGGCGTGCAATACGACCTACCCTCAACATCGTTACCGTTTCCCATTCAGGTCGGTGCGGCGGTGCAGAACTGGGGGACACGGATACATTTCATAGATGAGAACCAGAGCGACCCGCTGCCTCGTATGTTCAGACTTGGAACAGCAGCAACGCTCTATAATCGTGGAAACCACCAAGTAAGGTTGATTAGCGATCTGACTGCATTTATCCATAAATTGAGAGAGGATGAGGAAGAGTTAGAGGCAGATCTGCTTCGGCTGAATGAAACCATAAAAGAGGAAAATAGAAAGAGATTCGCAGCAGAGCAAGGGCTAAAGCCTGAGATAACACGCGAGGAATTGCTTTCGGATCGAGGCGTCGGTGTACACGCCTTTGAATGGAGGCACCTACAGAAAAGTATTGGACTCGAATACTGGCTGGGCAGTTTCTTAGCACTTCGTGTTGGTTATAAGAAAGAGCCCGGTATAGACCTGCTTAACTTCACGGATCATCTGACCTACGGTTTAGGGATTCGATTGCTCAACTATCAGCTTGACTTTGCACAACTTCCCGGCGGCGGTCCGGAGGGGCAGCGTCTAAATGTCTTTGCTCTCATCCTACAATTCTAATGCCGATAATACCTTCATCGGTGTGCAGCTTGACGTAAATATTGGATTGAAAACGCTCAGAAGGGATATTAGCAATATCTCACATGTCAAACACACCTATCAAAAAACAACTCGTTGGCCTCATCTTTCTACTGTTCATCTGTCCTCCAGTGCCGTTAGGTGCAAGCAGTGGTGGCACCTACCATGTTCCCAGCGGCCAACGGGAATTTCGCTTCAGTGCCCGACTACAATGGGCGTGTTGCGGAGGAGTCCCCATACCAAACAAACAAATGGCCTGTAGACTCAGTCGAAGCGACGGTGCGACGCTGTCTTGCTCATCTTCAACTGATGCCGACGCCCGCTACTGGTTTCAATTGGACTTTGGTCCGAATGCCTGCGGCACATACAGAGTCACACTGGGGTTCGCGGGTATTTCCACCGATGCCCTTGTATATACCATAGTATATGGTGAACCGTGCCCGACTAGTTCATCAAGCGGAACCACATCATCACCACCAGAGCCGACGAAATTATTCATCGTCTCAGGGTACAATCAGACCGGGCTCATCGGCGAAACGTTAGCGGAGCCCTTTGTCGTTAGAGTCCGGGATACGGAGCAAGACAACAAGCCGCTGGAGGGGGTAAAGGTCACTTTTACAGTTCTGACAGGCGGTGGTTCACTGAGCACCACAACCGCAATAACCGACACAAGTGGACTGGCAAAAACTACACTCACCCTCGGAAATGAACCCGGTACAAATACCGTTGAGGTCGGGGCTGAAGGTGTTTCCAGCGTAGTGACCTTTAGTGCAGAAGCGACCCTTCCACCACCTGAGCCAACGACTCTATCAATCGTCTCAGGTGATAATCAGGAGGAATTGACCGGTGAAGCGTTGACGAACCCATTCGTCACAGAGGTCCGCGACCAGCACGGTGCCCCGATGGAAGGCGTAACGGTGACCTTTGCCGTCACAGCAGGCGACGGATCGTTGAGTGCTACCACTGCAACAACCGACCAAGCTGGTCAGGCGGAAACTACACTCACCCTCGGCACAGAACCCGGCACGGTCACCGTCGAGGCAACTGTCGAAGGTATCTCTCAAACGGAGATCTTTAGCGCGGAAGTGACCCTCCCGCCCCCGACTCCAACAAACCTATCAATCGTCTCAGGTGACGATCAGAAAGGATTTATCGGTGAACCGTTGGCGAACCCTTTCATCGTCCAAGTCCACGATCAATACGGGAATCCAATAGAAGATGTGACAGTAACCTTTTCCGTCAATGAGACCGATGGCATGTTGACTGATACAACTGTAATCACCAATACAAATGGTGAAGCGAAGAGCACACTGACCTTCGGCACAGAAGCCGGTGCATACACTGTCGAAGTGAGTGCTGAAGGTATCACTGACATCGTGACCTTTAACGCCATTGCCGAACTGCTCGAATTTAATCTCTCCCTCTCAATAGGACTCAACCTCATCCACCTCCCCCTCAAGGTGAGAGAGGTTGAATCGGTTTCGGACCTCTACGACATGCTTGGTGGCACAGAGAATGTTATCTACCTTTTCACCCGCGATACCCAAACTCAACAATGGGTTGGCTATTTTGGAGACTCGGACAAAGATACAACCGCCGATGTGGAATTAAAGGAAGACACCGGCATTGCCGCACGCTTGCTAACCGCCAAGCAAGTTCGCCTCAGTGGCACTCCGCTAGGGACTAACGGAACCAGCACGATTACCTTAAACCCGGGTATTAACTTTGTAGGACTCCCATTGAGAGATTCAAGAATCATGCAGGTCAGCGACCTATTCGCGCTCGATGGAATTGCAGACAACGTCTCTGTGATTCAGTTGATAGCTGATGGAGAGTTCAAGACGGTTGGACCGATGGATGAGACCAGTGATGTTCCTATCACTGGAGGGCAATCCTTTATTCTCATTGCCGAAGCATCGACGACAGTCGATATCTCCGGTGCAGGCTGGAGTAATGTTTCAGGAGCGGCTGCCGCGCCATCTGTAGGGAATGCGGGCTTGCATTCCCTAGTTACAGATACGAATACCACACCCGTTTTGGGGTTGAAGGGGTTAATCGTTGACCAAGAGACAGGCTTAAATCCGGGCGGGTTCCGGGTAACGGTCAAGAACCTTTCAACAGGTAGAGCAGTTACCGGTGTGACAGCCACCGATGAGACAAGTTATCAACACATCATTGTTGACATCGAAACGCAGCGCGCCGCTACGGTTGGGGATATCCTTGAAATCTCGGCTCAATCTGCGGATCCGTTAATCGTTGTGGAACCGTTGGATTATGCAGTAACGGCTAAAGATGTGAAGCGGAGCCTGATTGAGTTACCCCCATTGGTAGCTTACGAGATACCGGCAGAGACAGCGTTGTTGCCCAATTATCCCAATCCATTCAACCCGGAGACATGGATACCGTATCGGTTGGCAGAGGACGCTTTTGTCACCTTGACCATCTATGACACGGTGGGGCAGGTTGTCCGCACCATCGAGGTTGGGCATCAGATTGCATCTACATACGAGAATCGCTCAAAGGCAATCTACTGGGATGGCAGAAATGATGTCGGTGAACAGGTGGCAAGTGGCGTGTATTTTTACACCCTAACGGCAGGTGATTTTTCCGCCACACGGAAGATGCTTATCCTCAAGTAGGTCATTTTATGGTGAATTCTAAAAATAAATAGACACTCTCGCCCCTCGGTTTCGATCCCCCCGATAAATCCCCGATGCTCGGGGTAAACTTGTAAACTTATTATCGGGGCCGGTAGGTGCGGTTTCCAACCACACCGGTGTTGAGCGTCTCCTTAATTCTAAGATCCACCATAATTGAAGGGTGTGCATAAGCACCTGTGTCATCTGATTCATCTGTTTAATCGGTGATTCAGATTGCCTTGAATCCCGATGCTGCGTCGGGGCAACAATTATGCCTTCTTCACGGATATTCAAAGGTCTCCGCTGCTACAGATTAGATCGAAGACTCCCAAAAAGGAAATTAGCAATACCTCAGATGTCAAGCATACCTATTAAAAAGCAACTAATTGGTTTCATCTTTCTACTGTTAATCTGTTTCTCAATGCCGTTAGGTGCAACAACCGTGCATGTTCCTAGCGGCTGGCCGGGAGTCACCGTCACTGCCCCAGTATACCCCTCCCTCGCAAACACAACAGTGGCGTGTAGCGTCAGTCCAAACAACGGGACTGCGACGGTATCTTGCCCAGACGTAACTAATAACCTTGGCAACGCACGGGTTACCTTGCTCTTTCGTGAGAATGCCTGCGGCACATACAAAATCAGAGTGTGGATCGATACCCACCCTGAGTCTTTTACTGAAATTACCGTAGTACATAGTGAACCGTGCCCGACTGGCCCATCATCACCACCGCCGGATTCGACGAAGTTATTCATCGTCTCAGGCTACGATCAGACCGGCATAGTCGGTGAACCGTTAGCCGAGCCCTTTGTCGTTAGGGTCCGGGATCGGGAGCAAGACAATAAGCCGCTGGAGGGGGTGGGAGTCACTTTTACAGTCCTCACAGGCGGCGGCTCCCTGAGCACCACAACCGCAATAACCGACCAAGACGGCCTGGCAAAAACTACACTGACCCTCGGAAATGAACCCGGTACAAATACCGTCGAGGTCCGTGCTGAAGGTGTTTCCAAGGTAGTGACCTTTAGTGCGGAAGCAACGCTCCCACCGCCGGCACCAACGAGGCTATTGAACATCTCCGGCGATAATCAGAACGGATTTGCCGGTGAACCGTTGACGAATCCCTTCGTCGTCCAAGTCCGCGATCAGTACGACGACCCGCTAGAAGACGCGACGGTGAACTTCGCTGTCACAGCAGGCGACGGCTCGTTGAGTGACACCACTGCAACAACCGACCCAGACGGTCAGGCGAAAACTACACTCACACTCGGCACCGAACCCGGCACCAACACCATCGAAGCCAGCGTCGAAGGTATCTCTCAGACGGAGGTCTTTAATGCGGAAGCGACCCTCCCACCACCGACCCCAACAAGCCTATCAATCATCTCAGGTGATAATCAGAAAGGATTGACCGGTGAACCGTTGACGGCCCCCTTCATCGTCCAAGTCCACGATCAATACGGGAATCCAATGGAAGGTGTGCCGGTAACATTTACCGTCAGTGAGACCGATGGCATGTTGAGTGCCACCACCGTAACAACCGACCCAGACGGTCAGGCGAAAACGACACTCACACTCGGCACTGACCCCGGCACGGTCACCATCGAAGCAAACGTCGAAGGAATTGCTCAAACCGCAACCTTTAACGCCATTGCCGAACTCCTCCAATTCGACCTCTCCCTCTCAATTGGGCTCAATCTTATCCACCTCCCTTTAAGGGTGAGAGCGGTTGATGGAATGCCGACGACAATCGAATCGGTTTCCGCACTCTACAACGCGCTCGGCGGTGATTCGTCTGTCAACTTACTTGCGACTTATGATCGCCAAACTCAACAATGGCGCAGCTACCTTGGAGAATCGAGCCGCGCTACGGCTGCGAATCCGGTTTTGACCGATGACAAAGGTATCGTGGCAAGCATGAAAAAAGCTGTCACCCTCCGTCTGAGTGGCGACGCGTTAGGAACAGATGGAAGCAGCACCATCACCTTAAACCCCGGTATCAACCTTGTGGGACTCCCGTTGAGAGATCCAAGGATAATCCATGTGAGCGATCTGCTTGCCCTTGAAGGGATTAAAGACAACGTCCGTGTGGTTATGCTGATTGATAACGGAAAGCCCAAGGTGATTCAACGGGCAAGTAATGCCAGTGCTATTCCTATCATTGGGGGACAATCCTTTATCCTAACCGCTCAACGGGCAGCAACAATTACTATCTCCGGTGAAGCGTGGACCAAGGTTTCAGGCGCAGCTGCCTCTCCACCGGTAACACGCAAGGGAATCGAAGTGGGAAATAGTACGCCTGTCTTGGCGTTGACAGGTTCGGTTGTTGACGACGAAGTGGGTTTAAACAAGCTAAACTTCCGGGTAATAGTCAAGAACCTTTCAACCGGCAGAGCAGTCACCGGTATGACCAGAGATGAAGGGACGGGGTATCGACTCACTGTTGTTGACATAGAAACAGCACGAGCAGCCACGATTGGGGATATTCTTGAAATTTCGACGCAGTCTCCCCATCCGTTTATCGGGGTGGAACCGTTGCGGTATACTGTCACGGTTGAAGATGTGAAGCAAAGCCTGATTCAGTTGCCAGAACTGGTTGTCTACAAGATACCGGCAGAGACGGAACTGTTGCACAACTATCCAAATCCATTCAACCCGGAGACCTGGATTCCCTATCGGTTGGCAGACGACGCTTTCGTGACGTTGACCATCTATGACCAGACCGGTCAGGTTGTCCGCACACTTGACGTGGGATATCGGATTGCATCTGCATACGAAAGTCGGTCGAAAGCAATCTACTGGGATGGCAGAAACCACGTCGGTGAACGGGTGGCAAGTGGCGTGTATTTTTACACACTGACAGCAGGTGATTTTTCCGCCACACAGAAGATGCTTATCCTGAAGTAGGTCATTTTATGGTGAATTCTAAAAATAAATAGATACTTTCGCCCCCGGTAGGTGCAGCTGAAAACCGCACCGGTTTGGCGTGTCTCATTAATTCTAAGATCCACCACAATTGAGGGGTGTGCATAAGTAGATAATGGGCTCGCTCATATAAAAAGAAAGTGCAGAACAACTCAAAGAAACCGAGTTTTTTCAGAAGACTCGGTTTCGCTGCACGATTTCTTTTACATATGCTACAGGTTAGATTGAAAACTCTCAAAAAGGAAATTAGCAGTATCTCAAATGTCAAGCACACCTATCAAAAAGCAACTAATTGGTTTCATCTTTCTACTGTTAATCTGTCTCTCAATGCTGTTCGGTACAGCAGCCAACGGCAGTGAGACCGATACAACATACTGTGGCGAGTTCCGAGCAAGCTTTGCACATTGGTACTTAGGCCTCGTCCGAACATCATGGAGTGTCAGTCCAAACAACGGGTCTGTGAGGCTGGAACATCCACAAAAAACTGATGCGTGGGGCTGGGCACGGTTTAAATTGCACTTTCTTGCTAATGCCTGCGGCACATACACAGTCACAATGTGGGTACCTAATCTTCCCACCATTTATCAAGATCACATAGTATATAGTGAATCGTGCCCGACTGCTCCATCAAGCGGCACAACCTCATCACCGCCAGAGCCGAGGAAGTTATTCATCGTCTCAGGCGACAATCAGACCGGACTAATCGGCGAACCGTTAGCGGATCCCTTTGTTGTTAGAGTCCGTGATCGTGAGCAAGACAACAAGCCGCTGGAGGGGGTGAAGGTCACTTTTACAGTTCTGACAGGCGGTGGCTCACTGAGCACCACAACCGCAATAACCGACGTAAGGGGTTTGGCAAAAAGTACACTGACCCTTGGAAATGAAGCCGGTACAAACACCGTTGAAGCCCGGGCTGAAGGCATTTCGAAGGTGGTGACCTTTAGTGCGGAAGCAACGCTCTCATCGCCGACCCCAACCAGCTTATCAATCATCTCCGGCGATAATCAGGAGGGATTTACCGGTGAACCGTTGACAAACCCCTTCGTCACAGAGGTCCGCGACCAGCACAGCGACCCGATGGCAGGTGTGACGGTGACCTTTACAGTCCTGACAGGTGGTGGCACACTAAGCGCCACAACCGTGACGACCGACGCGAATGGTCAGGCGGAAAGTACGCTAACCCTTGGCACCAACCCCGGCACGGTCACCGTCGAGGCAAGCGTCGAAGGTATCTCTCAAACGGAGGTCTTGAACGCAGAAGCGACCCTGCCCCCACCGATTCCAACAAGTCTATCAATTATCTCAGGTGAGAATCAGGAGGGATTGACCGGTGAACTGTTGGCGAATCCCTTCATCGTCCAGGTCCGCGATCAGTACGGCGACCCGATAGCAGGCATAATGGTGACCTTTACTCTCACAGCAGGCGACAGCTCGTTAAGTGCCACAGTCGTAACAACTAACACGAATGGTGAAGCGAAGAGCACGCTGACCCTCGGGACAGAAGTCGGTGCATACACCGTCGAAGTGAGTGCTGAAGGTATCACTGACATCGTGACCTTTAGTGCTGTTGCCGAACTGCTTGAATTTGATCTCTCCCTCTCAATAGGACTCAACCTAATCCACCTCCCCCTCAAGGTGAGAGAGGTGGACGGAATGCCAGTGATTCTCCAATCGGTTTCGGACCTCTACGACGTGCTCGGTGGCGGAGATAATGTTATCTACCTTTTCACCCGTGATACCCAAACTCAAGAATGGGTTGGCTATTTCGGACCTTCGGACAAAGATACAACCACCGATGTGGAGTTAAAGGAAGCTACCGGCATTGCCGCACGCTTGCTAACCGCCAAGCAAGTTCGCCTCAGCGGCACTCCGCTAGGGACTAACGGAACCAGCACGATTACCTTAAACCCAGGTCTTAACTTTGTAGGACTCCCATTGAGAGATTCAAGAATCATGCAGGTCAGCGACCTATTCGCGCTCGATGGGATTGCAGACAACGTCCTTGTGATTCAACTGATAGCTGATGGAGAGTTCAAGACGGTTAGACCGACGGAGGAGACCGGTGATATTCCTATCAGTGGAGGTCAATCCTTTATTCTCATTGCCAAAGAATCGGCGACAGTCGGCATCTCCGGGACAGGTTGGACGCATGTTTCAGGAGCGGCTGCCGCGCCATCTGTAGGGAATGCGGGCTTGCATTCCCTAGTTACAGATACGAATACCACACCCGTTTTGGGGTTGAAGGGGTTAATCGTTGACCAAGAGACAGGCTTAAATCCGGGCGGGTTCCGGGTAACGGTCAAGAACCTTTCAACAGGTAGAGCAGTTACCGGTGTGACAGCCACCGATGAGACAAGTTATCAACACATCATTGTTGACATCGAAACGCAGCGCGCCGCTACGGTTGGGGATATCCTTGAAATCTCGGCTCAATCTGCGGATCCGTTAATCGTTGTGGAACCGTTGGATTATGCAGTAACGGCTAAAGATGTGAAGCGGAGCCTGATTGAGTTACCCCCATTGGTAGCTTACGAGATACCGGCAGAGACAACGTTGTTGCCCAATTATCCCAATCCATTCAACCCGGAGACATGGATTCCGTATCGGTTGGCAGAGGACGCTTTTGTCACCTTGACCATCTATGACACGGTGGGGCAGGTTGTCCGCACCATCGAGGTTGGGCATCAGATTGCATCTACATACGAGAGTCAATCGAAGGCAATCTATTGGGATGGGAGAAATGATGTAGGTGAGCAGGTGGTAAGTGGCGTGTATTTTTACACACTGATAGTCCGTTCTGAGACTAGGGCGGACGATTATTCTGCCACGCGCAAGATGTTGATCCTCAAGTAGCGACTGCTTAGCGCCTGTTTTAAAAGTGAAACGGTCATCTTTAGAAAGTTGTTCACATGTCGCCCCGCTGGGGCTTTAGTTATTTTTTTGTCCTGTATTCTATAAACATGTCGCCCCGCTGGGGCTAAGCATCTGTTTTAAGAGTAGGTGAAACGGTCATTTTTTGCCATTCTAGGCGCAAAATCAACCGATTTTGAGAGTATTTACCCGTAAAATGACAACTTTCAGAGATTATCCCGATTCATCGGGACAGGTTCTTAGGTCAAGATTCACATCTCGACACTGAAACGTCGATTTTGGAAAATCGACCTACAAAAACCCGACATGGTCTCTGACGTGTAAACAAAGGGTTGGGTTCCCCAACCCCTACGCAGGGTCATGCGTTTGTGCACCGTCTTGATTGTCTGGTTGTGATGAAATGTCAACAGAACCTAGTACACTGTCAGGCAAATTATGGTTGTGTATATTGATTGAAAGCAAACGGTAACATATACAGGATTTACGCACTTTAGCCTGTAGTTGCCCGTTTCTTAATCCCGATTTATCGGGGATTCATCGGGCGGTGGAAAGAGTGTCATGCGGCGATAAATCGCCGAACTACAGGGCTTTGACCCTTCAGCAGGCAAGTCCTAATATATAATAATTGCAAAACTTATCTGACTGAGTACTAGCAACTTAGGTTAATGTAGCGCAAACTGTATGAGGTTTGAAAAAATAAGTCGGTAATTCTATATTTCCCCAGGCCTGGTAGGTGCGGTTTTATGAACATTAAAAAAACAGTTCGGTAATTTGCTAGCGGCACCAGCGCGGTTGGAAACCGCGCCTACCGTGTGTTTCAAGGAAAATCGGGATTACCGATTTAAATACTTAAACTTCATGAAACCGCACCGCATCGGCACAGTTAGAAACAGTGCCTGTCAAGCTAAAACTTCAGTATGATACGATAAGGTGTCCCTGCTGCAACGGGACGATTGGAATAAGCATTCGATTAACAAAAAGACAAACGGAGGTCTCAAATGGCATCAAAGCAAGAAGAATATGGAATAGGTTCTCAAATTCTGAGTGAGTATTTGGGTTCACTGTTCCTCGTCATGGCGGCGATCGCGCCGATTATCCTTTTCAATCAAGTACTAGGCGCCGAGATCAATCTAACGATCCTGGCTGGTGGCCTTGCCATTGGGTTTATTCTTTTTACCCTCGTTGAAATATTTGGTCCCATCAGCGGCGCCCATTTCAACCCCGCGGTGAGCCTTGCAATGGCCCTTGGAGGTAAAATCGGTTGGAAGGGTGCGTTAATTTATATTTTGGCACAGGTCGCCGGTGGGTTTACAGGAACAATCTTTTCGCATCTGATGTTCTATCATGAAATTCCCCAACTGATCGCTGTTTCTGAAGTAACACGCGCGGGAGGGAACTATTTTTCGGAGATTCTATGCACCTTCATTCTCGTTCTTGCGATTCTCCTTTTGGTGCACCATCAATCGGGTAAACTCTCCTTGGTGGTTGGCATGTTGGTTGGAGGACAGTTGATTGCGACATCAAGTACCATGTTCGCCAATCCGCAAGTTACTTTTGCACGGATGTTCACCTACGCGGCGGCAGGTGTAAAGCCTTTCGATGGTGGGGTGTTTATCCTAATGCAGATTATCGGTGCGGTGCTCGCTCTGCTCGTCTTCAAAGCGGTGACGGGAAAGAGAGGCGACGAATCGTAGATTGCTGCCACTTTAGTAGGGAACGCAGATCTGCGTTCCCTACGAACTCCTTACGTTTTCTATTGTAGTTGCCCGACTTATCGGGCGTTGGGAGTGGTGTCTAGCGGCGATGAACCGTCGATTAGTGCGAGGAAGGGTAGTTATTTGTCGGTTTGAGTAGATTTTGAAGCATCACCGTGCATATACATGAGGTGGTCATTGACGTACTCCCCTACCCTAAAGGGTTGGGATTCTCTCCCGTTCCTTTAAGGCGTCGAATTGCTCTATCAACAAAGTTAGCCCGGTGAACTGGGACTTACGACCTCTTCTGAGAGGGTAGACGCCCCTACCCTATGGATATTGATTGCCGCGTTACGGTCTCTATCCAACTGTGTGTGGCAGTTTGGACACTGCCATGTTCTATCACGAAGGTTCAACTCTTGATTAACTATACCACAGACGTGACAGGTGCGGCTTGATGGATACCACTTGTCAATGAATCGGATTTCACGATTCGGTTTCTTAGAGTTAATATACTTCAGTTTCTGCACGAAGTCATAGAATCCCAAATCAGAGACCTTGCGCCCCCAAAGGCGTTTCATGCCCTTGATGTTGAGGGTCTCCAGTGAAATCCAATCATACCGGTCTGTTAGCTCATGGGCTAGCTTCCAGTGGAAATCTTGTCGCTGGTTCGCTATCCTACGGTGCTTCCGTGCAAGGTTGAGTCTTGCACGTTCACGGTTGTTTGAACCTTTAACCTTTCGTGAGTGGTTGCGGTTCGCACGTTTGATAGCATTGAGGCTACGTTTAAAGAATTGTGGAGAGTCGCAGTCATTGAAGTCAGAACCGGTGAGATACCGCTTGAGTCCAAAATCGAACCCCGCGCTGTTACCCGTCGTGGGTCGATTCAAGGGTATCTCTACATAATCTGTCAAAATGATTATCCATACGTCTCCAACGTTGTCCCGCTTAACCGTACAACGTTTGGGGGTGCCAAGTATATCTCGACTCTTGAAATAGCGGTATATCCGCTTGCCGATACGGATATAGTTACCTTGTAGCAGTTGCCAACCCGCTTGTTTGAGGGTATAAGACTTGTATCTGAACTGTTTCTTAAAGCGTGGACGCCCACAACGCTTGCCACTTTGGGAGTCAGCAAACATTTTCGTGTACGCTTTATCCAGTCGGTCTATTACGTCTTGCAACGATTGACTCGGCAATAGATTCCAATGAGCATAGCGGGATAACCGTTTCAATTTTGTCAGGTGCCGCATCAGGGCTTTTTTACCCGGATATTTACCGTAGATAGCATAGTACCAACGACACAACGCCACAAAGTGATTCCACACCTGAGCATGGCTATCAATCGTTTTATGCAATTCACGATTACCGTGATTGCTATACATTTTGAACTTGTAGGTTTTCATCAGGGACTGTCTTTCTGGCTTTCATGCCCATGCTACGGGAGTGGGGAAGATCCTATCGGGCGATAGGGGTAGCATTCTCCCACGAAAGACAAGACAAGTGTACCAAATTTCACGTGCAAAATCAAACTTTTTTGGCGAACTAACGAAGTTTGGCGGGCTACATCACCACCCTAAAGGGATGGGGCATTGCCCGCAATTTTTGGTAAACGCCTTGCGTAAATCACTCATCTCATTGCGTAAATCACTCATTTGACTGCTTAAACGTAATTCCAAATCTTTCAAATCCTTCTTTGAGGGAACACGAGAGATATACACGATTATGTTCAATATAACAGCACCAATCGCAATGAGTTCTGCAGCTGAAAACTCCATGATTAACCTCCTTGTCATGTTTCCAATATTCTACGAGGAGGTTATTAAGTTGTCAAGATAAACCGCTTCGTGCGTTCTATGGTGGACCTTAGAATTGATGAGACGCGCCAAACCGGTGCGGTTGGAAACCGCACCTACCGGGGTGGAGTGAAAGCGGTTAGCAAACCGAAACTACCGGAGGGCGAAGGTGTCTATCTGTTTTTACAATTCACCATAATTTATTCGTGATAGCGCGGTGCACTAATGAACTCTTGAACCAATGAACTTTTCTTGGGTGTCGCAAAATGCGATGATGTTGTATTTTGCGACAACCTCCCCTAATCCCGCGTCACTACAGGCTTCCCGCCGATATCCTCCCGTTTAACCCGTTCCAATCGTTGTATTTTGCGACATTTCCAACCGTCCTCCAACCATCCGTTATCACCTTCCACCCGCTTGTCCATATTCTTCAAAAACCAGTCTATCAAAGGGTTTCAGCCCCCAATTCCAGTCAATAGTGACAGGGAATCATCTCCCATCAGATGTTGGCACGGTTTATGCTTACTATAGCACATAAACTGGGCAGGATTTCTTAACTTACTAAACACGGAGGCTGATTCAATGACACGAAACCATAATCGGGTAAAAACAATTCAAGGCATCAAAACTGTTAGAAGCTTATTCTCTCTCCTATTCGGGCTTGTGGGTATCTTCTGCTTGACCGTTACCCAGGCCATCGCGATTGAGACATCTATTAGCAACATTACTTTCGCCGACGATACCGTCAGCGTGAAAGCCCTTGGGGACGCGGGTTTGAAGGCGACCTTCTCCATCCCTCGAATTATAAAGAACAGACCGATGGTAGAGGTACAAAGAGGGACCTACACCGGCAACTTTAAGGTTGTCGCAGGTAAACATCCCGATGGGACTTATGATGTCGCTGTCAATTTCAACGGCGTGATTACAGTGCAGGAAGACGCGCTTGTTATTGATAAAACCCCGCCAATGCTGTGGGAGGTCGAAACCCGCCGGACTGTTACCAACGGCGATACATTGCCCATCGCGGTAAACATTGGGGAGTGGGACTTGAATGTTACGGCAGATATTTCGGCCCTGGATTCAACTCGATCCCACCCGGTTTCACTGCTCCCCGGTGAGAATGGGGTGTATAGTGCAGAAACCGTAATCAGTGAGGATAACATAGCGGTAAATGGCGTGAAAGAGATTCTAATCACCGCCAAAGATGCAGCGGGTAACACATCTCGACTGACTGCCACTGTCAACTTGAACAACCTTAGATACCGAACCGAACTATTACCGAATTACCCGAATCCGTTCAATCCAGAGACATGGATTCCGTACCGTTTAGCGAAAGATGCGGATGTGACCTTGACCATTTATGATGTAAGGGGCAATGTAGTCAGGCAGTTTAACTTAGGGCATCAGCGTGCTGGCAGCTATGAAACAAAGGCACAGGCGGTTTACTGGGATGGAACAAACGACGCCGGCGAATCGGTGGCAAGCGGCGTCTACTTCTACAATCTGTCAATAGACAACTTCAACAAAACTCGTAAGGCAACCATTCTGAAGTAAAGGCTCATGTTTTGGTTCGTAATTCCCCCTGATAGGGGAACTTAGGGGGTTAAACATAAAAAAAATCGCTCCGTGTGCTAAATTTGCGTAAATCCTGTTATATGAGCCGAAGTAAATTCTTAGGAGGGGTAAAGTTACCGCTTTACCCCTCTATCCCTGTCTCATCAATGCAACGCTATTCCTACCTCTTTCCAAAGATATGCCCTACTCTACCTTCAGACTAATAGCTCCAAAGTTCTGACTATCTTTCATAAGTTATGCTGGATTCTAAAAATAAATGAACACTTTCGCCCCCGGTAGGTGCGGGGGGAAACCGCACCGCATAGGTGCCGTGGTCGGTTGAACCGGCGCAGTTGGAAACAGCGCCTACCAATTTGGAGTGTCTCATTAATTCTAAAATTTACTATAGTTGAATCTTTCCTTCCTTAATCCGCGTGCGTGGGCTTGGCACCCCGGAGACGATCCACACAACTACATAACCAAAGAATGGAAACACAATGGAAAACATAAACGTCTTGATTGTAGAAGGTAAAAAATCCGTTGCCGAACACCTTGAAAGACGGCTCAAAGAGATAGAATACAGTGTTTGTGCTATAGTTCCAACCGGGGCACAAGCGGTTGAAAAAGCGGCAGAGATGCAGCCCGATGTCGTTCTCATCAATATAGAACTCGACGGGGAAATGGGTGGCATAGAGACCGCCGAACAGATACGCAACTCCCTAGACATTCCGACCATATATCTGGCTGATTATCGAAACGACGTTTTCATCGAGAAGAAAGATTTATTAAAACGAGCAGGGATAACCAATCAGTTTGATTATATCCCTCTGCCCCATGGAAGAAGACGATTATATTTGACCATTGAGAGTACTGTATATCAGCATAAGATGGAAAAAGAAACCAAAGTAAAAGAACAGCAGCTCTCTACGATTCTCAACAGTATCAGTGACGCTGTGATTGCCACGGACGACAAGGAATTGGTAACATTTATGAATCCGGCCGCCGAACAGTTGACAGGTTGGCAACTGGAACAAGCTTATAACGTGAGCATAAAGCAAATTTTCCGGATTGATAATGAAGGGGAGTGTCCTATAACAGGGATTTTGAGAAATATGTTGGCTGCAGGCACTGCCCTCTCCCCAGAATCACCGGCTGATGCTGAAGTAAAGAATAATACCATCTTTACTAGCAAATCGGGACGAAAAACCCATATTGACTATAGCATCGCGCCCTCTATTAATGAAAAAGAAAAGATAGTTGGCACGGTTATAGCCTTCCGGGATATCACTGAATATAAAGCATTGGAGGAACGGTTAAACCAAACCATTAATCAACTTCAAGATCAGACCCAACTGATGGAAACCATTTTTGATAGTATGTCTGATGGGGTAATGGCCGTTGATACGGACGGGCAATACCTGATGGTTAATACCAGGGTGGAAGAGATGGTTGCCCCCCTTTCAGAGGAAATACCGATCGCTGACCGGCCGGAGCGTTATGGTCTCTTTCATCCCGATAGTAAGACGCTTTTTTCCGGAGATGAGTTGCCGATCGCGCGTGCCCTCCGTGGTGAAAGAACGGACAACATCGAAATGCTTGTGTCCAACGATGTCCAAGCAGAAGAGATTTTTATTAATGTTAATGGGAGGCCCCTACTCGATGCCCAAGGCAATTTGAAAGGGGGCGTTATCGTTTTCCACGATATTACCGATCTTAAGGCTGCACAGACCAAATTGAAACAAACTATCAGCGAGTCACGCAATCAGACCCTACTGATGGAAACTGTCTTTAATAGTATGAATGATGGTGTCCTTGTCCTTGATTCAACGGGTCAACCCTTGTTCGTCAATCCGAGTTTGAGACGAGTTTGCGGTCCGACGTCACGCGACATAGATCGCAGCGAGTGGTCTAAAGCGTACGGTATTTTTTATCCTGATAAGAAAACATACGTTCCAACCGATCAGATGCCGTCCACACGGGCGCTTCAGGGAGAGGAAATCGGCGAGGAGGAGTTCTTTATACGCAATGAGCACCTGACAGATGAGCTGCACGTCATGTCCAGTGCATTTCCCTTATTGGATGAAAATCAACAGGTTATAGGCAGCGTGGGTATTGTTCGTGATATCACAAAGGACAAAGCAGCAGCGGCACAGTTGGAACAAACGATGCATGAGCTACAAAATCAGGTGCAACTGACGGATATCATTTTTAATAGTATCAGTGACGGCGTCGTTGTCACCGACGAAGCGGGAAACTTTTTGCTGGTGAATCCGAGTGCAACACAGATTGTCGGTATGGGTACAAAGGACGCGCCCCCTGATCAATGGAGCGACACATACGGCACTTTTTATCCCGATAAAGTGACCCCCTTTCCTAACGAGGAGCTGCCGCTCATTCAGGCCATGCAGGGTCGGGTCACAGATGAAGTCGATCTGTTTATGCGCAATCCGGAAAATCCAAGCGGTGTTTTTATCAATGTCACTGGGAGACCCCTACAGGACGAACAAAATAGTGTGAGAGGGGGCGTGATTGTTTTCCGCGATGTGACGAAAACTAAGAGCACAGAGGCCAGGTTAGAACAAACGATTAGGGAACTAGAAGATCAGACGCAACTGATGGATATTATTTTTAATAATATAAGCGATGGGGTGGTTGTCGCCGACGACAAGGGTCAATACATAATGGCTAACCCAGCCGCGGAACAGATAGTCGGTCAAGGTTTTGAGGAGCTAGATCTGACTCGAGCATCTGAGCAATACGGTGTTTTTCACCCTACTACAGAGTCACTGTTTCCCTCAGATCAACTCCCACTCGCACGGGCAGTCAGGGGTGAATCGACAAACAACATCGAAATGCGTCTAAACAACGAGTGTCTGCCTCAGGAGGTTTATACCAGTGTCAATGGGAGACCGCTACTCGACGAAAACGACATTTCGAGGGGAGGCGTGGTTGTTTTCCGCGATATCACGGAGATTAAACGGACACAGATCCAACTGGAAAATCAGACGCAACTCCTGGAAACCGTTTTTAACAATATGAGCGATGGGGTGCTCGTTGCGGATGAAAGGGGAGCATACATAATGGCGAATCCGGCTGCGGAACAGATGACCGGTCGAGGTTTTGAAGAGCTAGATCTTCCCCAATCGTCTGAGCGATACGGTCTTTTTGACCCCACGACAGGATCACTGTTTACCCCAGATCAACTCCCACTCACACGGGCAGTCAAGGGTGAGGCGACAGACAACATCGAAATGCACATAAGGAACCCGCAATTATCACAGGAGGTTTACGTCAGTGTTAATGGGAGACCGCTCCTTGATGAAAAAGGTGTTTCGAGAGGAGGGGTGGTTGTTGCCCGCGATATCACGAAACTCAAACAGGCGGAGATTGAGTTAAAAAAGATAGTTAGCCAACTCGAAGAGCAGGGCAACCTGATGGAATCTATTTTTAATAGCATCAGCGATGGGGTGGTTGTCGCCGACGCAAATGGACACTTCACAATTTTCAATCCAAGTGCAGAACGGATTATCGGTATGGGGGCAACGGATACCGGTCCTGATGAGTGGAGTGACAACTATGGTCTCTTTTTCCCCGATAGAGTGACCCCCTTTCCATCAGAGGAACTGCCGCTCACGCTTGCCCTCAAAGGCGAGACTACAGACGATGTAGAGATGTTTGTACGCAACCCGAAGGTGCCGGACGGTGTTTTCATCAGCGTTAGTGGGAGACCGATACGGGACGAAATGGGCACTGACAAAGGGGGCGTGGCCGTTTTCCGCGATGTGACGCATCGAGTGATAGCCGAAGAAGCGTTGACCCAAGCATTCGCACAAGGACGGTTGGAGATTGTCGAGACCATCCTCCACAATATCGGCAACGCCATCAACAGCGTAACGGTAGGAATTAACGTCCTCCAAGACAATATAGTGGGGAATCAACTCATACACCGCTTCTCCGCACTTGCCGATATGGTTAAAGTCCATCAAGAGGATTGGGTCGATTTCATTAAAGATGACCCGAAAGGACAGCAGGTGCTCCCGTTTATGATTGCGCTCGCTGGAGATTTTACCAGTCAGAATACAAAGATGGTTGAGACACTTGAGCGCGTCAATGAAAGGGTAACGCATATCATTGATATCATCCGGACGCAAAAATCCTCTAATCAGCCCAGTATGACGCGGAAAACTATCGACCTGCAGCAGGTAATCTGGAGTGCAGTGAAATTACAGAACGATTCAATTGACAAAAGAAGCGTCCAAGTTAATGTCGACTGCGAAAACGCGCCCCAAGAGATTAAAATTCAGGAGAGTCAATTTCAGCAAATGCTGGTGAATCTGTTGAGAAATTCGATTGAAGCGATTGATGAACTGATTCAATCGGGTGGACTCAATGAAACGCCGCGCATCGAAATCAAAGCCTATACCGATGAGGATTCCCTCTATCTTGATGTCACCGATAACGGCATCGGTATTGCGCAGAAAGACTTGAAGTTAATCTTCACTGCCGGTTATACAACGAAGGAGGCGGGGACCGGACTTGGCCTCCATTCAAGTGCCAATTTTGTGATTGGGTCTGGCGGGAAAATTTACCCTTTGAGCGAAGGGATTGGCAAAGGCACAACGATGCGAATTATGATGCGATGTTCCTCAATTCTGCCGTAGGACAATTTCCTCATATCTATTGGGGCACCCCGTGAAATTTGTATTAAGATAACGCAAGTTGCTAGTAGCCAATATATTCAAACTAATAGCCCCAAATCCCTATGCAAATTGTACCATTTCTGTAGGTCGATCTTCCAAAATCGATGGTTTTGTGTCTAGATATGAATCTCGACCTACGATTTCTTAACATGAGTCAAGGAGATTTTGATGGCAAACGCAAAAATTATGATCGTTGAAAGCGACACCGCCGTTGCCAAAGATATCGAAGAACGATTAACAATGCTAGGATACACCATTTGCGCTATAGTCTCTTCCAAGGCACAAACGATTACAAAAGTGGTAGAAGCGTGTCCCGACTTAATTCTAATTGATACAGACGTTGAAGGGGAAATGGATGGCGTCGATATTGCCCAGGAGATATATAACCGTTTCGATATTCCAGTGATATATCTGACCAATTATGTAAATGAAGATTTGTTGGAGAAGGTGAGGACAACTAGGGCATTTGGCCATGTTTTCAAACCGTATGGAACGGACCAATTACACCTGAGCATCGAAAATCATCTTTACTGGTATCAGGAAGATCAGCAATTCAGAAAAGGAGAACAGCAGCTTACTACGATTTGCAACAATATTAGTGACGCTGTAATTGCCACGAATCTAAAGGGGTTGATAACATTTATGAATCCGGCTGCCGAAAGTCTAACAGGTTGGCAACTGGAAAAAGCTTCTGGGGTAAACATAAAGCAAGTTCTCCGTGTTGATACTAAAAAAGATTGTCCTATAGCAGCGATTTTGAGGAGTATACTCCACCCAGACACTGCTACCGCCCCGGAGGTGTCCACCGATTCCGCGGAGATCCATGAGGGCCGCCTCATTAGCAGATCGGATCAAGACATCCAAGTTAGCTATAATGTTGTGCCCTGGATCAATCAAAGGGGAAAGGGCATTGGCGTAGTTATAACCTGCCGGGATACCACTGCCTATAAAGTAATTGAGGGACGATTAAACCAAACCATTAGTGAACTTCAAAATCAGACGCAACTGATGGACATTATTTTTAATAATATGAGCGATGGGGTGCTCGTTGCGAACGAAAATGGGGAATACATAATGGCGAATCCAGCCGTGCAACAGATGGTCGGTCAAGGTTTTGAGGAGCTAGATCTGACTCGAGCATCTAAACAATGTGGTCTTTTTGACCCCACGACAGGATCACTGTTTCCCTCAGATCAACTCCCACTCGCACGGGCAGTCAAAGGTGAATCGACAAACAACACCGAAGTGCGTGTAAACAACGAGCGCCTGTCACAGGAGGCTTATGTCAGTGTTAACGGGAGACCGCTCCTTGACGAAAAGGGTATTTCGAAAGGAGGCGTGGTTGTTGTCCGCGATATTACAGAGATTAAACAGACACAGATCCAACTGGAAAATCAGACGCAACTCCTGGAAACTGTTTTTAACAATATGAGCGATGGGGTGCTCGTTGCGGATGAAAGGGGAGCATACATAATGGCGAATCCGGCTGCGGAACAGATGACCGGTCAGCATCTTAACGAGATGAACCTGCCCCAATCATCGGAGCAATACGGTCTTTTTGACCCCACGACAGGATCACTGTTTACCCCAGATCAACTCCCACTCACACGGGCCGTCAAGGGTGAGGCGACAGACAACATCGAAATGCACATAAGGAACCCGCAATTATCACAGGAAGTTTATGTCAGTGTTAATGGGAGACCTCTCCTTGATGAAAAAGGTGTTTCGAGAGGAGGGGTGGTTGTTGCCCGCGATATCACAGAGATTAAACAGACACAGATCCAATTGGAAAATCAGACGCAACTCATGGAAGTCGTTTTTAATAATATGAGCGATGGGGTGGTCGTTGCCGATGCTAAGGGAAGATACATCATGTATAATCAAACCGCCGCACAGATGGCCAATCAACAGTTGGAGCCCATGGACATTAAGGGCGCGCCTGAACGATTTGGCTTGTTTCACCCCGATGAAAAAACACCCTATCCCGTAGATAAACTTCCACTTATACGCACTCTCCGTGGCGAGGCGTCAGACAACGTCAATATGTTTATGTCCACCCCGAAAATGCAGGAGGGATTGCATTTGAGCATCAGTGCAAGGCCCCTACGCGATGCACAAGGTGTTGTGACCGGGGGCGTTTCTGTTTCACGCGATATCACGAAACTCAAACAGGCGGAGATTAAGTTAAAAAAGATAGTTAGCCAACTCGAAGAGCAGGGCAACCTGATGGAATCTATTTTTAATAGTATCAGTGATGGGGTGGTTGTCGCCGACGCAAATGGACACTTCACAATTTTCAATCCAAGTGCAGAACGGATTATCGGTATGGGGGCAACGGATACCGGTCCTGATGAGTGGAGTGACAACTATGGTCTCTTTTTCCCCGATAGAGTGACCCCCTTTCCATCAGAGGAACTGCCGCTCACGCTTGCCCTCAAAGGCGAAGCATCAGACGAGGTGGAGATGTTTGTACGCAACCCGAAGGTGCCGGACGGTGTTTTCATCAGCGTCAGTGGGAGACCGCTACGGGACGAAATGGGCACTGACAAAGGCGGGGTGATCGTTTTCCGCGATGTGACGCATCAAGTAATAGCCGAAGAAGCGTTGACCCAAGCATTTGCACAAGGGCGGTTGGAAATTGTCGAGACCATCCTCCACAATATCGGCAACGCCATCAACAGCGTAACGGTAGGAATTAACGTCCTCCAAGATAATATAGTGGGGAATCAACTCATACACCGCTTCTCCGCACTCGCCGATATAGTTAAAGCCCATCAAGAGGATTGGGTCGATTTCATTAAAGATGACCCGAAAGGACAGCAGGTGCTCCCGTTTATGATTGCGCTCGCTGGAGATTTTACCAGTCAGAATACAAAGATGGTCGAGACACTTGAGCGCGTCAATGAAAGGGTAACGCATATCATTGATATCATCCGGACGCAAAAATCTTCTAATCAGCCCAGTATGACGCGGAAAACTATCGACCTGCGGCAGGTAATCTGGAGTGCAGTGAAATTACAGAACGATTCAATTGACAAAAGAGGCATCCAAGTAGATGTTGACTGCGAAAACGCGCCCCAAGAGATTAAAATTCAGGAGAGTCAATTTCAGCAAATGCTGGTGAATCTGTTAAAAAATTCGATTGAAGCGATTGATGAACTGATTCAATCGGGCAGACTCAATGAAACGCCGCGCATCGAAATCAAAGCCTATACCGATGAGGATTTCCTCTATCTTGATGTTACCGATAGCGGCATCGGTATTACAGAGCAAAACTTGAAGTTGATTTTCACCGCCGGTTATACAACCAAGCAATCGGGGACCGGGCTCGGTCTCCATTCGAGTGCCAATTTTGTGATTGGGTCTGGCGGGAAAATTTACCCTTTGAGCGAAGGGATTGGCAAAGGCACAACGATGCGAATTATGATGCGGTGCTCCTCAATTCTGCCACAGACTCTCGGAACGGAGATATCGGGTGGGAAGGTCTGACCTATGAGTAATACCAATTCTGACAAAGGATAACGCATTGTTGAAACGCAAGGCAACGTAAGGCGAGGAAGCGGGGGCGCGTGGAGGGGAGTGAGCAAGGAGGCGAGGGGACAAGGTAGCGAGTAAAACTCACATACCCGCTCCCTCCCATACTCGGATATTCACATACCCGCTCCCACAAAACTTGATGCGACACAATTATTCAGAAATGGTATAATATACAATGAATTGTGTGACAAGGAACTTAACTTCTAATCTAGCAGCTGAGGTTGTTTTATGGAATTAAAAGAGCAATGGAATTATCGTGTTTTGATTGTTGATGACGAAGCCGGGATCCATAGCGACTTCAAAGATATGTTGAATCCGACCGGTACACAGACATTAACGGATCAGTTCGCAGCATCCCTTTTCGACGAGGCTCCAAAGGATAAAGCCGTCTTTCTACCCTCCTTTGAACTTTCACATGCGATAAGCGGAGAGGAAGCTTATGACATTATACGTGCGGGAAAGGAATCGAACCGTCCGATTGCAGTGGCATATATTGATGTTAGGATGCCACCGGGCATTGATGGAGTTGAAGCAATCCGTCGGATTAGGCAGATTGAGAAAGACATTGAGCTGGTCATTATGACTGCTTACACAGATAAGCCGCTTCCTGAGATTATCCGCGATATGGAGCTGCTCCACAAACTGCTCTATATCCGAAAGCCTTTTGCGCCGGAGGAGATTCAGCAAATTACGCTTGCCCTTGTCGAAAAGTGGAACATCGAACAGGAGTTAGCCAAGAACCGACAGCAAATCATGACCAATCATCAAAACCTCGAAATCAGTCATCAACGGCTCGAAACGGTGCTTGATTCTACGGCGGATGCGATCGGAATGTTCGATGGCGAGGGGCACCTATTGTTTGCAAACCGATACTATCAGCAGTTGTTTGACTCAACGGAAGACCAATTGCGGGAGATGTCGCCGGACGAACTCAAAGCACGTATGGCAGAGCGTTTTCAAGATTCAGAGCTATCGCAACCGGGGGAAGCACACGCCGAAAATCTTGAAAACATGGTGGAAAAGATTGAAGAAGCGAGCCAGTCTGAACCAAGTTTGTTTTATCGCTTGATGACCCCGGTGTGGAATAGTCAAGGCGACTTTGCTGGTAACGTTGTCAGTTACCGTGATATGTCCAAAGAGGTTGAGATTCAGCAGATGAGAGCTGAGGTCCTCCGCTTACGCACCGAACTTGAAACGACTTACTCCTTTGATGAAATTATAGGCAAAAGCCAAAACATGCAGCAGACGTTCGCGTTGATGCAGCGGGCGACTGAAAGTGATATTACGGTGCTTATTTCAGGGGAAAGTGGAACTGGCAAAGAATTGGTCGCAAGGGCGATCCAC
Organism: Candidatus Poribacteria bacterium; assembly: GCA_965207095.1. Classification (GTDB taxonomy): domain Bacteria; phylum Poribacteria; class WGA-4E; order WGA-4E; family PCPOR2b; genus PCPOR2b. The sequence continues at coordinate 286,372 of OZ242270.1, forward strand.
TTTAATAGCTCTCGAAAAGCGGGCCCATTTATTACAGTCAATTGCGCTGCCATTCCAGAGACACTGATTGAAAGCGAACTGTTCGGGCATGAACGGGGGGCTTTTACCGGTGCCAGAACGAGACGAATCGGCAAATTTGAAGAGGCAAATCAAGGGACTATCTTTCTGGATGAAATTGGTGATATGCAATTGGCTCTACAAGCGAAATTGTTGCGTGTCCTTCAAGAGCGGCAGATACAGCGCGTTGGCAGCACAACTAATATCTCAGTTGACATTCGTGTGCTAACAGCGACAAATCAGAATTTAGAAGCGGCGGTGGAAGCGGGTACTTTCCGGAAGGATCTGTTCTATCGGATCGCTACTTTCCCAATCGAGGTGCCTCCACTTAGCGACCGTCGCGAGGATATTCCACTCTTGGCGAACCATTTTCTAAAAAAATACGCTGAGAAAGTGATGAAATCCATTAACGCGATTTCCGCCGATGCCTTGCGACTATTAATGCAGTATGACTTTCCCGGCAACGTCCGCGAGCTGGAAAACATCATTGAACGCGCGGTTCTGCTTGAGACTACAGACCTGTTACAACCGAGCAGCCTGCCATCACAGATTCTGTCAATGATTTCTTCGGAGCTTGCCTCTCCTCCTCCGAACTCGAGAGAAATCCTGCCGTTTGAAGAGGTTGAACGACAAACATTGGTCCACGCGCTCAAAGTGATGGACAACAATGTCACAAAGGCTGCCCAAGCATTGAACATCGACCGATCAACCCTGTATCGGAAATTGAAGTTGTATCAACTCCCCATCTCCGATTAATACTATTTCTATAAACTATTGTCTCATATACTGGTGTTGTGAATGTAGTGCTGCAGGACACAAACCATGGTAGATTTTAGAATTATTTAGACATCACAGATAGGCACTTAGAGCCTGTTTTAAAGGTGAAACGGTCAGCTTTAGGAAGTTGTTCACATGTCGCCCCGCTGGGGCTTAGGGTGTTGGTTTGTCCTGTATTCTATAAACATGTCGCCCCGCTGGGGCTAAGAATCTGTTTTAAGCGTACGTCAAACGGTCAGCTTTTCCCATTCTAGGGGCACAATCAACCGATTTTGAGAGTATTTACCCGTAAAATGACAACTTTCAAAGATTATTTGGATTTTTCAAACAGGTTCTTAACCCCCCTGTCCCCCTTATCAGGGGCGAACTATTTGTCATTCCGTGAAACGTAAAGATCGGAACATGGAATCATCTCGTTTCCTCGTCATGGCGCAATGTACCAATGAACTTTTCTCGATTGTCGCACAATGCGATAATGTAGTGTTTTGCAACAGACCCGCCCTCCTCCTACATCGTTACAGTCTTTTCGCTGCTATCTTCCCATTTTAATCCATCTTAACTGTCGCGCTTTGCGGCAAGTTCAACCCATCCACTATCACGCTATCTGCCCGCCCGTATCCTTCAAAGACAAGCCTATCAAAGGATTTCTCAAGATCTACCGGGTTCTCCCCTCCCTCGATCAAGGCTTGGCACAGTTTATGCCTAGTTAGGCACGTGTTCTTTCTTGATGGACGATGTGCGCCCCTTTTTATGGCTTATGACAGCTAGCCAAAAGATCAACTGATGAAATGAATCGACTGATTATCAGACAATTAGGAAGTAAATATGGATCGAGAAATGACGGAGTTGTATGCCAGACGTGCAGCGATACATTACAACAGAGGTGATTATGTGAATGCTATTGATGATTTTAACAAAGCCATAGAGCGGCAGCCAACCGATCCCCAGCTCTATTACGGTCGAGGCGTGTCATATTATAAAACAGGCGATTACGGCCGTTCTATCTTAGACTGTAACCAAGCGATAAAACTGAAACCTAATTTCGCCGATGCCTACTACGCACGGGCAAACGCCTGCTACGCAATAGATGATTATGATCGTGCCATTGCAGACTATACCAAAGCGATAGAACTGAAACCCAATTTTGCTGAAGCATATCTGTGGCGCGGATACAGTTACATGATAATCGGGGATTATGGCAAAGCCACCACAGATCGGGAAAAAGCCGTAGCGTTGAAACCAAAATTGGCACTTATTCCCTCGCACTGACCTGAGATATTACGGCACTCCGAATTCACTGGGCTTGTGCATGAGTAGACCCGTTAGATCGTCAAATCTTCCGTGCGAAAGTATGCCCCTCCATAATCGCGTGCTGAAGCGTACGTGGCGCGAAGGCATCACCGACGACGAAACAGGGCACCTCGTCTCCGACCGCCTGGGATAGCTCATCGACCGCCTGCCCACCAAACGCATAGACGACAATGTCGTAACCGTTTAACTCACCCTTCGCCTCCGTCCAAGCATTTTCAGTAATGAGGGTATCACCTTCGATTGCCCGGACGTGCAGGTGCGGGTGGATAACGATTCCTTTGTGGAACAGACGTTGATACACCGGTGGGCGCGTTGTCGCGCCGAGCAGTGTGCAGATTGCCTCCATACTTGTGACAATCTCCACGGACTTCCCTGCATCGAGCAGTAACTCCGCAACACTGGGTCCTTGGAAGCCGTACTCCTCATCAATGACCGCTATCCGCTCGCCTGTCGGAATATCGCCGTTCAAGACAAACCACGCATCTACGGCGCTTTCAACCCCAGGAACCTCCGGAGTTAGTGGACGCGCGCCGGTTGCGACGACGACGATCTCGGGGCCTTCATTCAGGATTGATTCGACGGTTGCCGCGCAGTTTAGTCGAATATCGACCCCAGCTTTTCGACATTGTTCCCCCATCCATTCCGTTGCGCCGGAGAACTCGCCGCGCAGTGGAGCTTTGGCAGCAATCAACGTTTGACCGCCCAACTCGCTGCCTTTCTCCATCAACACAACTTCGTGCCCACGCCACCGTGCGATGCGTGCAGCTTCAAGTCCAGCGGGACCACCGCCGACCACCACCACCTTGCGAGGTTGCTCCGCCGGCCTAAGTTCACCCAGCTCGGTCTCCCTGCCGATTGTCGCGTTCTGTACACACGTCACACCACGTCCGGTATAGATGCGATCGATGCAGCCTTCGTTGTAGCCTCGGCACAACCGGATGTCATCTAACTGTCCCGCCCTCGCCTTTTGCGGCGCTTGCGGATCGGCGATTATCGCACGGGTCATGATGACCAGATCTGCCTGCTCATTTGCGACAATTTGCTCTGCTTCCATCGGATGTGTCACCCGTCCTGCTGTGATGACTGGCACAGACGCCACCCTCTTAATCGACGCTGCCAACGGCGCGTATGTTGCATGTGAAAAGGTCATGTCCGGCACTGCCTTCGCTTCACCGACGAAGGTTTCTGCAGTCGCTCCGATGACGCTAAAGTAATCGAGGATTCCCAACGCATCTAGATTCCCCACAATCTCTTGCATCATCGTATTGTCCAGACCGCCCTCTGTGAAATCATTACCTGTGATACGGATGCCGATGATGAAATTATCGCCGCACCGCTCACGGATAGCTTCAAGGACTCGTATCCCAAAACGCAACCGATTCGGGAGCGATCCGCCATATTCATCGGTGCGTTGATTTGCGTTCTGTGTCCAGAACTGATCAATCAGATGGCAGTGGCTCGCGTTCACTTCGCAGCCGTCAAAGTCCCCCTGCTTCAACCGCCACGCTGCGTCCGAAAACGCTTGGACGAACTCGATTATCGTTTCCTCATCGAGTGTGTGCGGAGTTTCACGATGGTTCGGTTCCCGGATGGGAGAGGGTCCGTACATCCGATGGAGCCGGTCAACACTTCGCCCCCGTCGTCCGCGGTGTGTGATCTGTGAAACCACCGGCACATCGTAGGCGTGCATTGTGTCGGCAAATTCAGCGAGGTATGGAATCACACGGTCCTCAAACAATTCCACACCGTTCCAATCCTGCGCTGGCGAGGTCGGGTGCACCCCTGCCGATCCAAAACACATCAGCATCCCCACTCCACCTTTCGCTTTTTCCTCGTAGTAACGTCGTGCCTTTTCCTTTGGTATCCCATCTTCCGCCAGCGCGTCCGCATGTGCCGATGTGACGATCCGGTTCTTGACCGTGGCGTGGCGGAGTTGCAGGGGTGTGAACAGATGCTTAAATTCCGGTGCAGCCATAACGACTTCCTCCCTATTCAATCCAACCTGGTAGGTGCGGTTTCCAACCGCACCGCATCGGCACAGTTAGAAACAGTGCCTACCAAACGGCAGATCAGACGTTCTCCGGCTGCCGCCGTTTCCAATTAAACTCGGTCTCACTCATGGGATCGTCGGGATTCGGCTGCCAAACCTCTGGCTCATCATACTTGCCCAATGCCCGCGCCATCTCGCGGACATGGCTGGCACCGCTGCCACAGCAACTCCCGATATAGTTCACGCCCATGTTCTTCGCTTTGGACGCGAACGCTTCCATCTCGTAGCGCGTGAGTTGAGTCGGGTCAAGGCGGTCCGGGAAGGCTGGTGTCCCCGTGAACCATGGCACTTCATCGGAGCATCGGAACGCTACGGGTTGTGCAGCGAGGTAAGCGCCGGTAGCGTTACGCATCTCCTCAATGAGGGGATACGTCCGTTCAGGGTCTCTCATGCAGTTAATACCCACAATGTCCGCCCCTGCGTCGACCAGACGCTTCGCACATTCACCCGCCGTTACGTCGTCATCGGTTTGGTTGCTGCCACGAAACGCTAACGTAATCATCGTAGGAAGATCTGTCTTTGCTTTAATCCGTTCAAGGCACAGCAACGCCTCGCCGAAATACCAGAACGTTTCCCCGATGAAGAAGTCTACTCCCTCTTGGGCATCGATCTGTTCATCAAACATATCTGTGACCAGCGCCTGTGATGATGGATTGTCCGCTTCCCATTTCCACGTTGCGCTTAGATCTCCTGCGACGAGTGCCCCATCGCCAGCAACCTCTTTGACAATGCGGGTTGCGGCTTGGTTAATCTCAAACGTTCTGCCCGCATAGCCAACCGTCTCCAACTTCTCGCGGCTGCCGTAGAATGCCATCACTTGTAGGACATCCACACCTGCCATAAAAAACTCACGGTGCATTTCCCGAATCGCGTCGGGATGGGTAACGGCTAATTCCGGGGTGAATGCGCCTGCGACGACGTAACCGCGTCGCTCCAATTCAACGATGTAGCCGCCGTCACCGAGCACGATGCCGTCAGCCAACTGCTCCAAAATTCCTTTTGCCATGTGAGCCTCCTTAGCACATGTCGCCCCGCTGGGGCTTGGGGTGTAGGGATTCACTGCTGCTATAAACATGTCGCCCCGCTGGGGCTAAATGTGTGCCATCCTAAGTTATGTTGACGCGGTTTATTACGCATTACATATTACGTATTATTTTTTTGCCGCAACTAACGGATTTTCACCAGATGACAGCGGCAGTTCCACGGTCTGTTCCTCAACAATCGATTGGTAAGCCGCCATCAGCGTTTCGACAGCGATGAGCGCAGTTCCGATGTTACTTGTAGGAGGTGTGCCGTTCTCGATTGCATTCATCAATTGTTCCACCGAACCGACAACCGTTGCACCTTCGACGAACTGATCGTAATCTTGGGGAACATGGTTGATTGTAACAACCTGCGCACTTGCGTCAATAAACATTGTCTGCCCCTCAAAGTTGACCGTCATCGAATTGCTATGACGACGGTCCTTGACTAACTGTTGTTTGCCCACCTCAAGAAAGGCGAAAAAATCGCCATAGTCGAGGATAATCTGCCCGAAGTTCTCAATGTCAGCCTCGGCGTAAACGTCCCACAGTTTTCGCCATTTCGCGGTGACGGTTTTTGGACGACCGAATAGCGAAACCGCGTAGTCAATAGCATAGCAGCCCATATTGGTCATCTCTCCACCGCCGGACTTGTGGGGTGGGTCCAGCCGTTCGGGCCATGCGGACGCTAAATCAAAATCGGTCGGGAAATTCATCCCGAAGAGATGATGATAGCCCATCACCGCCCCGTGCACCCCCGCTCGTACCTCTTCCAATAGCCTTGCATAGACCGGCACAAAACGAACCATCGGGATGTCGTGCACGAAATGGACATTGTGGGTTTTGACAGCCTCAGCGATGCGACGCGCACTGTCGAAACTTTCACAGAGCGGCTTATTGAGAAAAATGTGTTTGCCCGCGGCAGCGGCAAGCTCGACCATCTCCGCCTTGTCGCATGGGTCGCAGGTTACCGCAACGAAATCCACCGCCAGGTGATTGATGACCGCTTCGTATGAAGTTGATAGAGGCGCACCGAAGACTCCCTGTAACTCTCCCGCACGGCGCGGATTTTCTTCGTATGCGGCGATAACACGCGTATCGGATCTGCTCTTGAACATGTTGCAGATGCCTGCACCGTGAGTGCAACAGTTACCGAGGATGCCTACGTTATACGACTTCATTTTCACTCATCTCCTCCGAGATTCAGTCACTCAATGGAGTAATGAACATACTCGGCTTCAGCTTTCCACACCCATATCGGCTTCCGTGTAGATACTACCACCGATGTAGCGGATCCCCTCAGCATCGTGAAAATAGTAGACGGATAAGATCCGATCATCCTGCAGTTGGATCGAAGCCGGATACCCCAAGTCCGTGTGTACGCCGTCGCTGCGGATGACAAGCTCGCGTCTCATGTCCCAAGTTTTCGCCCCGTCGAAGCTGAGGACCGCTCGCACGCCAAAGGGTTCACGTCGGTAACCGTAGGCGCAGAGAATATGTCCGCTGCGCAGCGATAGCAGATGACAGGGGAATCCCCAGATGGGTGTCCGTTTTAGTCCTTGCCACGTCCAGCCATCGTCAGTGGAAAAGGCTTGGTAGAGGTAACCATCGGCACCATCGGTACGCATGACGGTCAGCAGTATCCCATCGGGCAGCCGTAACATTGCAGGTTCGTGAAAGCCGATACGCTGTTCCGGGTCATAAGCTATCGTTAAAGGTTGTCCCCAAGTCTTGCCTCCGTCTTGGGAGCGCACCGTGTACACCCGGTTCCGTTCATCAGCGGCACAACGTCCATGAAGGGGTAGCAGCCATGAACCATCGGGCATCTCAACCATCCCGTTCTTGCCGGTGTGGGACAAATAACCCAGCGCAGAGATACTCATCGGTTGAGGTTCACTCCACGTATCACCTTGATCAGGCGATCTGCTGAAATAGAGGCTGTCAAACACTGCCTCACGGAAGGATTGTCCAGAGAGCAACAAAATCCACCGTTGCGCTCCAAGCGTTGTTACCCGTTCTCGCTGCTCCGTTGGAATCATGAACCAGCGGTGATTATTGACAACTAGTTCGCCACAGGGCAACTGAGAAATCATCGCCAAGTTAAGATCCTGTGATCCGTCGGAGGCATCGACGACTCTATGGCTGTTGGGATTCCAAGTCGCCCCATCATCGGTTGAGCGCACTAGGGCAATCCGGGAGTCGGGGTCAAGATGTTCGTGGGTGAGTTTCTCATTGCGGTCTCCCACGACTCCATCTCCCGGACGGACTGGTGCTTGGCGAAATACCACCATTAGCGATCCATTTTGCAGACGGATGATGTGCGGGAAGGCACTATGATAGTCGTTCTCCTTATGTACTACAATGTGTTCAATAGCCATATGGATTCCCTTTGATAGACAGGCGCCTTTGTGATCTGGACTGTGAATGAACGGAACATTCCTTGATTCATTGCATAGCACATCATCCCATCAGCCATTTCCAAAAAGCCGCTTGAATTCCGGCAAACATTCCCAAAACCCATCCTCAAAGGTTCCGTTATCGGGTCGATAGACACTTTCGAGGGAGATGCTTCCTTGATAGTTATCACGCAGGAGCGCGTTGGCGATACCCTCAAGGTATGGAGCAACATCTCCTTCGCCGAGCCGGCAGAAGCGAACCGTTGCTCGTGAGATGTCAGCTTGGCAATCTTTGAGATGGATATGAGCGATCTCATCTTTAATTTGTTCGTAGGCGTCCGGATAGGGGACTTCCGTGCAGTACATGCTATTGGGGATATCCCACAGGATTTTGAGATGTTTGCTCCCGAGGTCGTCAATCAGTTTTTTTGCCAGAACACCCGATGTTATCATCGCGTTGTTTCCGGTTTCCACAACGAGGGTCACGCCCTCGTCTTCGGCTAACTTTACCGGAGCTTCCATGAGCTTGATCAGTTTATCCCAAGCGCCTGTGCTGGCAATCCATTCCTCCGCACCGTTAGCACCAAAAATAATCATCTCTTTTCTGTAACTCATGATTCTAACCAGATTGGTTCCCAACTCCTGTGCAATGTGGATACAGCGTTGAAGCCCTGCCATGTGCTCCTGATAGATAGCATCTTCCGGTTCAATTTCCATCACGGGAAGCCCGGCGAAATTATGTCGCGAAACGCAAGAGACCTTTACTCGATATTGTGCAGCCAAATCTTTTATTTTTTGGATCTCTTCTGACGTTTGGTCCCCAACCTCCTTGCCCCAAAGGAACTGGAGTTCCGCATATTTGAGCCCTGCTCTACCCATTGCTTTCAGCGCGTGCTCAAGGTCCCTGTTGATACCGTTGGTAATGACGCCAAGTTTCATCCTTGTCTGCCTCCCTAACGCCCACATTTTTTATATATAAAGTCGAGTTGAACCTTATCCAAGAATCAGGCAAAATCTCGGTGATTTTAGTATAACAAATCGCGCAAAGTCAAGGATCGACTTTAGTATTGACAGTTATCTCTGACAGTCTAAAAACAGCGATCAAAACTGTCTCATTCTAATCCTCCTCCCACCGCAATGTGACGCACATCGTTTCGTTGAGCCGCTCATAGAGCAGCTTGAAGGCTTCGACCGCTTCGGTTTTTCCGTCGAGCCGATGCGTTATCATCTCTTGAGGGCGCACCTGCCCACCAAGCAGCAACCCAAGTGCCACCTTTGACGCTTCAACCCGCCGATAGGGGAGGTGTGCGGCGCCGAGGATCTTTTTGTTCATTACCTTATGGACATCAAGCTGGAGGGGTTCTTTGTGATAGAGCCCAATCAAAAAAATCGTCCCGCCCACCCGTGTCATGTCTTGGGCTTGAGAAAATGCTAAAACTCCGGCGGGTCCCCCGACCGCTTCGATGACGACATCCGCTCCAGCACCGTCCGTCAGCCGTTTGATCGCCTCGACAGGGTCTTCCTCGTTGAAGTTAATGACTTCGTCGGCTCCCAGTTTCCTTGCAATTTCACATCGCACAGGAATCCCCTCAACAACGATAACCCTTTGCGGACCTGTCATCCGCATGACCTGCATACAAAGGTTGCCAATGAGTCCGCCTCCGAGGATGACAAGGGTATCGCCCGGTTTGACTCCCGCAGCCCAAGACCACATGGTAGCACTGGTTGTAAGGGGCCAGAAAGTTGCGTCCTCAAAGGTCAACTTATCGGGCAGCTGCCGAACGGTAACCCCCGGATCGGCATCGACAACGACATATTCGGCGTGTGGAGCACTCGCCATGACTCTGTCCCCCGGTGAGATTCCCGTGACCTCTGTACCTATCGCTTCAACAACACCCGCAGCGGAGTAGCCCATGGAGGTGTGGGCTACAACACCCTCATTGGTATAGCGACCACCAATTTCGGATCCCCGGCTGATGAGCGTGACTTTGTTGCGGATCAACACCTGCTGTGGTCCCACGGAAGGGATTGGTGCGTCTTCCAGAACAAAATTGAACTGACCTTCGCGTTTCATCAAGCGTTTCATTGTTTGCCGCTCTCCTCAAGATTTAGCGTTCCATTAGCAAATCGAAAACTCTATTTTTCGGGTATAGTGTCCTTTCACTCAAACACCAGCACCGTCCGTGCGACCTTCCCCTGGTTCATATCATCAAAGGCTTCGTTGAGTTCGTCCAATGGACGGTAGCGCGAGATGAGTTCGTCGAGTTTGATCTTCCCCTGATTGTATAAATCAAGGATCCAGAGAAAGTCAACACGCGCACGGGCAGCACCATGAAAAGCACCCATCAGTGTTCGGTCCAGTAGCAGATGCCAGCCCTCAACCGAAATCTCCTCGTCCGTGGGCTGCACCCCAACGACTACGGCAGTTCCGGTGGTACGGACTGAGTCGATCGCTTGTCGCGCCAGCGCTGGGAATCCGACAACCTCGAAGGCGTAGTCGGCACCTCCACCGGTGATCTCTTTAATCCGCTGGACGGGGTCTTCCTTAGAAGCGTTGACGAAATGTGTGGCACCCATCTGTTCAGCCAATTCCAGCTTATATGGGACTCTGTCAACCGCAATAATTTTGCCTGCCGACGAGAGGACACCGCCTTGGATGGCATTCAGTCCGACGCCACCGCAGCCGAACACCGCCATCGTAGCACCGGCTTCCACCTTCGCACGATTGACAACAGCACCGATGCCGGTGATCACCGCACAGCTGATCAGACACGTTTTTTCCAGCGAAGTGTCGTCCGGAACTTTGACACAGGCATCGACATGAGCAATGGTCTGTTCAACAAAGGTTGGTCTACTGTGGTAGACCGCCTCGCCGTTTTTCGTCATGCGGCTTAAGGCACCGGGAGGATGCGTTTCGCACAATGCAGGACTGCCGTTGCTGCAGTTGCGGCAGTAACCGCACATCGCATCAAGAGAGAGGATGATTTTGTCCCCGGGCGCAACGCTAGTCACACCGGGACCGACCTCTCGGACAATACCCGCACCTTCGTGTCCCATGACCCACGGGGTTGGCTCACGTTTGACGTGACCATCCACATAGTGATAGTCACTATGGCAAACACCCGCGCCAACGATATCGAGCAATACTTCATCCGCTTGCGGCGGCTGGATTTCGAGCTCCTCAATAGACACCGGAGCGTGGGGTTCGTAAAAGACCGCTGCTTTCATGATTTCCTCCAGTTTCCTTATAAGGTATGGTCAGACGATTATCTACTTTGGGGTGGCTATTGGTGCTGGTCGGTCGTTGTGGTAAATCCAGATCAACCTCCGGAGAACCATCCCGCCTCCCAAACGCAATATGTCAATAGTATAGCAAGGGATAGAGAAAAGTGCTACCCCATTGTTAGGTAGTAGAGCCATTGGGTTTTCCGTTTTTTGACCGATTGCAGAATAATCCGAATTTGTAGGCGGGGCATCTGGCTCCACTGTTTGTAGTAGCGCAATTCATTGCGCGTTCTTATGCCAGTGGGCGTGCGTATCTAGTATCCGTGATTCAGATTGCTTTGAATCCCGATCTATCGGAACAATAATATGGGGGAATTATAGTGAATTGAAAAAAATAAATAGACACTTTTGCCCCCGGTAGGTGCGGTTTCCACCCCCATTCACTCCAACCCGGTAGGTGTGGTTTTTAACCTCACTGGATAGTCACCGTAGTTGAACCGGCGCAGTTAGAAACAGCGCCTACCAAACGGTAGAACGGTAGTTTCGTTTTCCTAACCGCACCGGTTTGGAGCGTCTCATTAATTCTGAAATCTACTATAAATGACTCTATCACAGGCACCTCTTTTCCATAGACATGACTGACGAAAAATAATAGAATAGATTAAACAACCGCAGAGATAAAATACCCACTCGACAAACGGAGGAAGAACCGATGACAAGGGAAACGAGAGATTTTGCACAAGGTGAGAGTGCTGCCATTGTCAGAGACATCTCAGCGCAGGGCGATTGGGTCCCGTTGATCGATTGGTCATCCACCTTTCCCGGCAATCGTGGGGTCAACCGAGCGGGGCGCTATGAACTGTACGACGCGCCCGTGGGTGTGGGTATCACGATAGAGGAAGCGCGGAAAGCGGGACCAATACTTGCGGCAGATCAGGATTGGGACGGACGCGGTTCACTGGTGCCGCTCTGCGTGTGGCAGAACGAGGAGGGATACCATCTGCTCTATAGCTCGCATCCGCGGGTGACAGCTTCCCCCGGACTCGGAGGTGGGCATCATCTCTGCTATGCGGTAAGTGAGGATGGCTATAATTGGACGCGCCCGCATCTGGGGCAAGTCGCGTGGGAGGGATCAACGGCTAACAACATCATTGCAAACGGCCCGACCGGCACACCTTTCGAGGATCCACAAGCACCTCCCGAAGAGCGATTCAAAGCCATCGGTCAGGTTGGTGCCAATTTTGATCCCGATACCGAGGAAAGGCTCGATCCACAGGAGGCTTACAACCGATGGCGCAGGCAGGAGTATGAAGGCGCCGCTTATAAAGGCCCACGTATGACCTCTCGCCACTGGGTAGAGGGTTGGACTTCACCGGACGGTATCCATTGGAAGAGTGTCGGCAAGTTAGGTGACATGAGTTCGGACGGTGGTAGCGCAGCTCAGTATGATCCGGCTACCCAAAGCTATTTTGCGTATATCAGGGTTGGAGGAATGGGACGACGGGCAACCGGTTTGACGCGCACCAACGATTTTTGGCATTGGCCTCACGCCGAACTGTGTCTGTTTCCGGATCCACAGGACCCACCGGATGTGTCGTTCTATGGCTGCAGCTACTTCCGCTATCCAACCGATAAAAACCTGCATGGCGCATTTGTGGAAATCTACCATCAGGTGACCGATCATAACGATGCACAGATTGCGTTTACCCGTGACATGACGCATTGGGTTCGTCCGGAACGCCGTGCGATTATTCCATGCGGTCCACCCAGCAGCCCTGACTCCGGTGGGGCAAGACCGTGGGGCGGACTTTTTGAGATGCCCGATGGCTACTGGGCAACGATGTATCGTGGCCATACGTCACTTCACAATTACCGGGAGAGCGAACCAGCGATTGAACCTGAACCGGGTGTATTGATGCTTGCGCGCTGGTTGCCGCACCGTTTTTGTGGCATTGAGGCAGAGGTAGAAGGACGGTTTACCATTCCAAGCGTCAAACGTCGCAACGACGAGTTGCGTCTCAACTACCGGTGCCAAAACGGCGGGTATATCGCCTGTGAGTTGATTCGGGGGGTGCCCTCGCGAATCCATCCTGACGCAGATCCAATTCCCGGATACTCCTTCGCAGAGAGCGATCTGTTAACGGGCGATGAATTGGGTCGGGCAGTTACGTGGAAAGGCAAGAGCGATATATCGGGGATCGGTGGAAGTCTCGCAATACGGCTGCGTATGTTTCAAGCAAAGATTTTCGCCTATTCGGTCTGAATAGATATGCTAAGACGTGTGGATATTTTGATGTTGTTAGGTCAGAAAACGCTGTAATCATGGGGCAATCTGACAACCGTAGTGCAAACTGTATGAAGATTAATTTATTAATTCGGCAATCTCCGACCGATGTCTGGTGGGGTTAGAAACCGCACCTACCGGGTCTGGGGGAAAATATAGAATTACCAAATTATTTTCTGAAACCTCATTTAGTTTGCGTGCTAGGATTTCAATCTAACAGATTGTGGTACAAAAGACGATTTTCCGATGAAAAGCTTCATTGGGTTTCACTCTATACCGCTTATAAGCAGCAGTTTTTGAAGGACCAAGTCTCTATTTTTCTTGATAGGAATTCAAGCTTAACCGTTCAACGCAGCCTACAGACTGTAGGTCGGAATTCATATCTAGACACCCCGATGTCGATTTTCCAAAACCGACCTACAGTCGGGCAACCACAAGCTTCTTAGTCCCGATCTATCGGGGGTTGCCCCTACAGGAATGGAAAATGTAGGAGCAGGCCTTGTGCCTGCCCAAAACACAGTGAACCTTCAGATTATGTGGGTTCCTCTAGCAGTCTCCGCAGTACCGGCAGTTTCGCTTTGAAGGCAGCAACGGTCGGGTTTTCGGCGGCGTTATCTTCCGGATGTGGCGTCGGATTGCTCCATCCCTGATAATGTCCACCCCATAGGTGTCGTAGCTTGGAAGAACTCCCACGCTTAGAACAGTGCCACAGAGCGGTGTCAAAGATGACCGCTGATCCCGGCGGCACCTCGACCTCTACCTGTCCCTCCCACTTCTCTCCAACATCCCCCTTTGGATCAACTGAATCGTTGAGTCCACGCGGAAGAACGATTAGCGGTCCAATGTGGGAACTGGATCCGTCCACATAGATATTGCAGAGCAACCGCTCCGGATTCTCGCGTTTCAGTCCAGTCGGCGGAATCTCCCATGCGTAGTGAATATGCCAGTGGGTGAGGGTTTCTTCAACGAGCCCGTTGTTAAAGACAGCAGCACCGCTGTGTGCAAGGCGGACGTCGTCCCGAAAAACTTCTGCCATAGCGTCTACGACAACCGGCTTTGCGAAGAAGGGTGCCATCTTCGGTCCCCACTCCAAGAGCGGGTGAAAGCTGATTTGGGGCTGCTCGGACGAAAAACCGTTCTTGCCCTCACACAATTGCTTAAAAATAGTCCGCATCTGTTCGCATTCACGGTCATCGTAGACCGACTCAAGCACACAATAGCCGCGTTCATTGACCTCACGGGCTTTTGATTTCAGGTCAAACATCCTGAACACCTCCTGAGTGATAGCTGACAGGCAATAAATATCAGCATTCCAGCCATCTCTGATACTATTTGAGAATCACCATCTTCCGCGTGGCGGAATAGTCGCCGGCGGACAGATGGTAGAAGTAAACACCGCTCGCGACTTGCTCGCCAGTTACGTTTCTGCCATCCCAATAGATTGCTTTTGACTGACTTTCGTAGGCGGCAGCAGTCTGGAGCCCCACATCAATTGTGCGAACAATCTGACCGTTTAGGTCATAGATGGTCAAGGTGACAACAGTGTCCTCCGCCAACCGATACGGTATCCATGTCTCAGGATTGAACGGATTCGGGTAGTTTACCAACAGTTCCGTCTCCGCCGGTATCTCATAGGCAACCAATTCTGGCAACTGAATCAGGCTCCGCTTCACATCTTCAGCTGTAACGGTATACCGCACCGGTCCCACACCGATAAACGGATTGGGAGATTGGGCGGAGATCTCAAGGATATCGCCAACCGTAGCTGCGCGACCTGTTTCTGTGTTAACGACGATGGACCGATAACCCGCCGTATCGGGTGAGGTAACAGCAGCAACTGCACTACGGGTTGAAAGGTTCTTGACGGTTACTCGGCAGCTTTCTAACTTTAAGCCTGTTTCTTCGTCAACTATTGAACCGCTCAACCCCAAAATGGGTGTAACAGTATCCACTTCGATACCCCTCATTGCTACCAATGGGCCGGCAGCCATCGCGGAGGTATTATACCAGCCACTACCGGAGATAGCTACCGTTTCCTCTCGTAAAGTGGTCATGATAAAGGACTGTCCCCCGATGATTGCTATATCTGCAGAATCGCTTGTGGGATTAATCTGTTTGAACTCCCCGTTGTTATCTTGTGCCATAATCACAAGGACGTTATCTGCAATCCCTTCAAGGGTAAACAGGTTGCTCACATGGGTTATCCTTGAATCTCTCAACGGCACTCCCACAAGGTTGATACCAGGGTTTAGGGTGATGATGCTGTTTCCATCTGTTCCGAGGCTGCTACCGCGCAGACGAAGCGGCACCGGGGTTATCAAGTTGGCGATAATCCCCATATCATCAGTCAACTGTCTGTCAACGGAGGTGCCTCTGTCCGAGGGTTTGAGATAGCCAATCCATTGCTGAGTTTGGGAATTACGGGTGAAAAGGTAGATGACATTATCCTCGCCACCGAGTACGTCGTAGAGGTCGGCAACCGATTCGATAGTCCCCGTTATCTCGTCGACCACCCTCACCTTCAACGGAACGTGAATCAAGCTGATACCTGATGGAAGGGCGAGATCAAATTCGAGTAGTTTAGCAACAGCATGAAAGGTCACAGTTTCAGCAATTCCTTCAACACTCACTTCAACTATGTTTGTGACAGGGTCGTTTCCAAGGGTCAGGGTACTTCGCGCTAAGCCGTTGACATCACTGTCCACGCTCATATCACTCAGCAAGCCTCCGCCTACGCTGACGAGAAAGGTTACAGTAACCCCTTCCATTGGGTCGTCGTACTGGTCGTGGACTTCTACAACGAAGGGTTGCATCAACGTTTCACCGGTTAACCCGCTTTGATTATTACCGGAAACATACGCCAGTGTTGCCGGCATCGGTGGTGGAGGAGTCACCTCTGCCCTAAAGACTACCGTGTGGGAAATACCTTCGACGCTGACTTCAACCGCGTTCGTTTCCAGATTCGGTCCCAGCGTGAGGAGACTCTGTGCCCTACCATTGCCCTCGGTTGTGGTGTTTGTCACACTGAGCGTACCACCGCCTGCGACAACGGTAAATGTGACCGAGACCTCCACGAGCGGAGAGCCGCTTGCGCTCCGCGCTTCAACGACAAACATTTTTGCTAAAGTCTCATTAGGCATACCCTCCTGATTATCGCCTGAGACTTTAGACAGGGCGGGGTGCGCTCGATTGTCAAACTCCACTGTAACCCCTCCGCTTTGGAGCGATGGAATGTGGGTGTGGATGGATAGGTAGCTCAATGGATTCCTCTGCACGAGAATCTCATCTCCACTCCCCAATCCAGTGTTTGCTACCAAAGGCGAAATGTCCGAGATATTGTTACCCCAAATAGCCAGCTCGGTCAGGTTAGTTAACCCAGACACCGCTGAAATGTCTGTGATAGAATTATCTTCAAGATGTAGCTCGGTCAGGTTGGTTAATCCAGACACCGCTGAGATGTCTGTGATAGAATTTTCCCAAAGATACAGCTTAGTCAGGTTGGTTAACCTCGACACCGCTGAGATGTCTGTGATGGAGTTACTTCCAAGACTCAAGTAGGTCAGTCTTGTTAACCCGGACACCGCTGAGATGTCTGTGATGGAGTTACTTCCAAGCTCCAAGTAGGTCAGTTTGACTAAGTCCACTACTACTGATATGTCTGAGATGGAGTTGTGGTAGAGACGCAGTAATGTCAGGTTGGTTGCAACCTCAAGCCCGGTCAGATTCATAATGTCCGCCCCCGATGCTGCAAGGCGGGTTAAATTCTCCATATCTGATGCGATGATGGTGTCACCCGGCGCTTTGTCCAAAGCTTTTTCAATCTCGGCGCGGAGGTTGGGATCGGGTATGTCAACTTCAGCCACCGCCTCAAGACGCGCCTGCCTCCACCCAGACGAATCCCACAGTTCGACCGTCCCTGCCCCTGTTCCAGAAGCAAGGAGCGTTCCATCACGCGAAAATGACACAGAACTGACTGGAGATGTATGCCAGAGGGTGGCAAAATTTATTCTCGTTGTTACGTCCCAGAGTTTGACCGTTCCATCGTGAGCCCCGGAGGCAAGGGTTTCATCACCCGAAAACGACACAGAAAGGACCCTAGCTCTATGCGGAAGGGTGGCGACATTTTCTCGGGTTGCCATGTCCCAGAGTTTGACCGTACCAGCCCATGATCCAGAGGCAAGGAGCGCTCCATCACGCGAAAATGACACAGAAAGGACCCCAGCCCTGTGCGGAAGGGTAGCGATATTTTGTCGGGTCGCCACGTCCCATAGCTCAACGGTTCCATCCCACAATCCGGAGACAAGTAGCATTCCATCACGCGAAAATGACACAGAAAGGACCTCAGCAGTATGCGGGAAAGTAGCGATATTTTGTCGGGTTGCCATGTCCCAGAGTTTGACCGCGCCATCCCATGATCCAGAGGCAAGGAGCGCTCCATCACGCGAAAATGACACAGAACTGACTTCACCTGTATGCTCATCAAGGGTGGTGATACTTTGTTGGGTCGCCACGTCCCACAGCTTGACCGTCCTGTCATGAGATCCGGAGGCGAGGAGTGTTCCATCACGCGAAAATGACACAGCACTGACTCCGCTTGTATGCTCATCAAGGGTGGTGATACTTTGTTGGGTCGCCACGTCCCACAGCTTGACCGTACCATCCCACGATCCAGAGGCGAGGAGTGTTCCATCGGGCGAAAACGACACAGAAAGGACCTCAGCAGTATGCTCGTCAAGACTGATAATGTGGTGAGGCGAAATTTCTGTAAGTGTAAAATATGTGCGACTCACATTGCCATCTGTATCAACGGCGTCGATAATAATTGGATGTCCAACGGGGTCGGAGAGGCTCGTAAAGCCATCAGACGGAATAACGCCGTCATAGTCAAATTCAACGACGGTATTTTTTTCGCCTCCCAATCCACGACATTCCTTTACTTCCAAGAAACCGGCAGCGAAGTGTGGTTTTATTGTTACAACGAATAGGAGGACTTGGTGAAGCCCCTCTGGATCGCTGACTTTCAATTGGAAAGAAACGCGTTTTGATCCTGCCGGATATGGACGCGGTGGGATGGGTTCGATGGTTGGCATCCGTTCCTCTTCAATTGGAGACTCAATTGGAGTATCAGAATTGAAGTAGGGATGCACAGACAAATATTCCGCATGACACGCGGATAACCGATTCCGTCCTGGGCCATACGACATGATGTACCTAGGATCGTTGAAATCATGCCACAGTCCGAACGCGTGTCCCAGTTCATGTGCCATCAAGTCCCACGTAAATCCGCTACGAAGCAACACAAAACCACCACTTTTTCCTCGCCTTATCCCACGACCGCCAGCAGTTAGCCCATCACCCCAATTGATTGTATCTGTACTGTTGTCAACGACGATGAGGTATACATTCGCAAGGAGATCATATGTCTGTTCAATTTCACCAAGTACAGTCTCTCCCGCATTGTCAAGATAATGACTATCGGGATGTTTTCCAATCACGTCATGCACCATCGGTTCACCTTGGGAATCGGTTTCAATACGGAAAGTGACCTCCCCATGTCCGTGCGCCTCCATCTGTTCGGCAAAGAAGGTTTGAATATTGAGAATCTCATCTTTCATCCGCTGAATTACGTCGGCGCGGTACGGGCGGTCGTTGGGGAGAAAGTAGATCATCTGCACCGTGCGCGGTTCACCGACGTTCAAGTTCGCAACAGCGGATCGGGCATAGTGACGGTTGGGATATCGGTCCGAATACCGTTTGTTCCATGGATCGTGGATAACACCGCAAACATGTGTCGCACTTCCGCCGAATGGTTGGGTAGCGGCGGGGGCGGGATTGAGTGCACCACAAGTGAGATAGATTATTATCGCAGACAGGACAAAACGCAGCAGCTCTTTTTTCATTAATTTGACTCTCCATATCAAATGGAAACATGTGTAAAGGGTTTCCTTGCTTCACTGTAGAGCGAACGGCGATTAGCATACTACGAGGTTAAATTAAAAATCAACGCTTTTTTCCACTTGACAAATCTTAAAGTATCTAAATGGAAATTTCATCGTTAATCCACTTGAAGCGGGAAAATTTGGAATACATCTCAATCAGGAATTGGTATAATAAATCGAGTAAGGGGAAGTTCGAGGATTGACAGTTGACCTAGGAGAATTGTTGTGATAACAGCGGAGCAGATTGCCCACTTCCAGACATTTGGCTTCTTGGCGTTGAAACAGGCGTTCTCTTCCAACGAGATGACGGAGATTGGTCGGGCTTTCGACAACCTTCTTGAGGAGGACCGGCAGGGACAGCCCGCGTTAGACGAGAAGCAGCAGTCGAGATACCATCGCCTACAGTCGGTCTATGGGATCGCCGAGCGACACCCGATCCTGACAGGATTGGTTGCGGATGACCGCACTTACGAGACGGTCTGTCAGTTGTTGGGAGACGGTTGCCGTTGGCTTTGCTCTGAAGGGCACCATTATCTTGGAGATACGAAATGGCATCCAGATGGCGGTAGCACCCAAGATTATTTTTTTATAAAGGTCTCAATGTATCTGGATCCGCTTACGAAAGATACCGGCTGCTTGCGCGTGATTCCTGGTTCGCAGCGGTCACCGTTGCATGACGACCTCAAGCATTTGGCAGACCGGGAGGGACCTCGTGATCGTCCAACGCCGCAGATTGACCTCGCCGGACCGGAGGTGCCGTACTTTCCACTCGAATCAAAACCCGGAGACATCTTTTTCTTGAACATGAATCTCTGGCACGCCTCCTTTGGCGGTCAACCGGGCAGACGGCACTTAGCGTTAAATTTCACACCGGAACCGACGCTTCCAGAACATATCGCGCTGCTGAAGAAGGACTATCAAGGGGTCCTAAATCTGATGGAACAGACTCAGCACAAACCTCCGGGGCGGGTGTTCTCGGAGGATTTCCTGCAGAGTGATAACCCACGTATTCAGCGGTTGGTGTCGACTTGGGTAGAATTGGGGTTGAGGTAGTTGCCATCAACCTCTGCCGTGCACATTGCGCTCCGCCCCGATAAATCCCCGATGAGTCGGGACAGGCGGGGCTCCGTGCCGAGAGCAGGCAGGCGGGATTCAAGGCAATGTGCCTATGACCTTACACATATTGCTCTGCTAGAGCGAAGCTTGTCCCCTGCTGATGTGAGTGAGATTCAAAAGGCGTCGAGATATGAATCTCGACCTACCGGAACATGGGAGATAGACAATTAGCTTGTGGTTTAGAACGGCTGGAATGGAGATTTCCGTTCCCTACAAATTACTTTCGATCTAAGTTTACGGACGTTGGGTTTCACTACCGTTCAACCCAACCTACGATACTTAAAAATTGAGAAATCAGATAAGCATTTTATCTATCAAAGACTATGCAATATACAACACTCGGTAAGACAGGACTTCAAGTAAGTGTGGCGGGACTTGGTTGCGGTGGGTATAGCCGGTTGGGTCAATCCACTGGCAGAAGTGAAGCCCAATCTGTTGCCTTGGTCCAACAAGCCATTGACTACGGTATCAACTTCATTGACACAGCACGAAATTATCGCACAGAGTCAATCGTTGGAAAGGCGCTGCGGGGACGAAATCGGGATGAGTTGGTGATTTCGACCAAGACCACGCTCGCTGATGACACAGGCCGAAAATGTCCAGCGCAGGTGATCAGTGAATTGGAAGCTTCTTTGCGGAAAATGGATCTATCCACTGTGGATGTGTTTCACCTGCACGGCGTACAACCTTCGGTTTATGATCATGCTGTGGAAAAAATAGTCCCGGCATTGCTGCGGGAACAGGAGAAAGGGAAATTTCGTTTTCTGGGCATCACGGAGGTGCCTCCCAAAGATCCGCATCACGAGACACTGGAACGGGCGGTTCAACAGGATTGTTTCGACGTGATAATGGTGGCTTTTCATCTCATGCACCAATCTGCACGTGAGAAGATTTTTAAACATACGCAGGCGAAAGGGATAGGTGTGTTGAATATGTTCGCCGTGCGGTTGCTGTTCAGCAAGCCGGGTAGACTGCACCACGTGGTTACACAGCTGGTGAATGCAGGGAAATTGCCCGTTTGGTTGGCGGAGACGGGAGACCCGCTCGGTTTTCTGATTCATCCGGACGGTGCTCGCAACGTTGTCGACGCGGCATACCGGTATTGCCGTCATGAACCCGGTACGGATGTGATACTTTTCGGTACAGGTAATCGGACGCATCTGCAATCGAACGTCGATTCCATCTTGAGCGATCCGTTGCCGGCAGCTGATCTTCAACAAGTTAAGGAGTTGTTCGGAGCGTTAGTGGACGTCGGCTTGGATGCGCCAGGGAAACCGTCTCACGGGATTCAACCGTCTCCTTAAATGATTATGCTGTTGAGCCTACACTCATTGATTAGGACAACCACAAGGGTTGCGCCTACGGGAATAACAGTTCATGCCCAGCAGTTTACGGCGTATTAGAATTTGCTTGCAGCTTCTCGAAATCTGATATAGAATTGGGATATTGTCAGAAAATCGTTTTAGAAGAATTGGACCGCGATTTCAAGGAGTGATTTATGGCGACAAACGCAACATTATCTATACCGCGCCGCCGTTTGGGACGGACAGAGTTGAGCATCCCCGTCGTTCCCTTCGGGACGCAGGGGTTCGGCAACCATTTCGGGTTTGTTTCTGACGAAGATGCCGTTTCCCTCATGAAACATGCTGTCAGTATCGGCGTCAACCATTTCGATTGCGCTCGCTGTTATGGGGATTCTCTGCGCAAGCTCGGCTTGGCGCTGAAGGAGATCCCGCGTGAAGACGTAATAATTACTGGCAGGCTATGCTGCCATTCCGCAGCGGAGTGGGGCGGTTACGGTGATGGGACACCGGATTATTCTGCCGAACGTGTGATCGCGGATGTCGAAGACCAACTACAGTTGCTCGGTACAGACTATTTCGATGGTATGTTGATTCATGATCCGTCCGAAATCGAACCAACGCTTGAGAAGGGCGGAACGTTAGACGGCGTGCTACAGTGTAAAGGGCGGGGGCTGGTTCATTTTGTCGGATACGGGATGCGCCCACACGATTTCCACCTGAAGACAATTGCCACCGGCGAAGTTGATCTTCTCTTGTGCTTCAACGATTATAACTTAGTCCGTCAGACCGCCGCGGACACTATTCTACCCGTCGCCGCCGAAGCGGACGTGGGGGTAATGAACGGTTGGTCGATTCTGCGTGGCTTGCTGACTGGGGTTAATATTGATGCAGAAGTGGCCCAAGGGCGCTGGGCTAACCACCCTGATCTCGAAAATGCGAGGGCGAGATGGCAATGGTGTCAGGAAGAGGGAGTGGATTTGCTGCAATTGGCTCTTCAGTATTGCCTGCTGGACGATCGGATTCATGGAAACAATATCGGTTCGTTGAACATTGAGCAGTTGGAGGCAAACGTCCGAGCAGCGAGCGTACCTCTCTCCGATGAGGTGTGGGAGAAATACGAGGCGCGGTTCGGCGGTTAGGTTACCCAATCTATATTTCTAATCAGGCTTTGACCGAATCATCGTACAGTTGAACACCACCGTATTCGGCTTAGGTAAAATTGATGACCCCCTCTCCTTCATGGGATTCCCCACCAAAGACGCTTACATTACCGAGTAATGCGGTCCATGTTTGGCGGGCATCTTTGGCTGTGTCCGCCTCCTGCCTGCGTACCCTTGAAGGCACACTCACGGCGGATGAATGTGCAAGAGCCGAACGGTTCTACTTCCAGGAACACCGAGAACGCTTCATCGCTGGACGTGGGTTGCTGCGGAATATCTTGAGTCGTTATCTGGACAAAGAACCGGAGCAGCTGCGTTTCCGCTATAATTCGTATGGGAAGCCAGACTTGACCGAAGAGACTGGTGCGGAGGGACTCCGCTTCAACTTGTCCCACTCCCACGACATGGCACTCTACGCCGTTACTCGGGACCGGGAGATTGGGGTTGATATCGAGCGTTTCCGCCCTGAGGTTGAAGCCGACAAACTCGCCGAGCGATTTTTTTCACCACGAGAAGCAGCTGTGCTCCGCGCCCTACCTGAAGACTTGCGGAAAGAAGGGTTCTTTAACTGCTGGACACGCAAGGAAGCCTACATCAAGGCGGAAGGGGAAGGGATGTCTATTCCTTTGAGCGCGTTCGATGTTTCGTTGACGCCGGGGGAACCGGCTGCGCTGCTGCGTAGCCAAAAGCCCCCTGAAGAAACCTCCCGTTGGTCTCTGCAAGCGTTAAATCCTGCCCCCGGTTATGCCGCGGCGCTTGCGGTAAAGGGGCATGATTGGGAATTGAAGTGTTGGCAGTGGTCCCCGATGTAAGCCCAAGGCGGGCAACCACAAGGGTTGCCCCTACATAGATAATGAAACTGACTTCAGATGCGGTGTCGAGATATGAGTCCCGACCTACACAAGCATAGGAAACTGACAATTACCCGATGGTTTAGAACAAATGGAACGGAGATCTCCGTTCCCTACAAATGCCTCGATTCTGTAGGGGTTTGCGTCGGGAACAACGATCGTTGTTCCCGACAACAACTGCAAAATGTCAACGCGCCCTAGCACGTATCAACAAGATACTTATTTGACAATCACCATGCGCTTTGTCGCAGTGAAATTATCTGTTTCTAACGATACCGATAGAAATAGACGCCTGTCGCAACATGCTCTCCTTGTTCATTCCGCCCATCCCAATACGCCGCACGATTTCGGGTATGATAAGTCCCTGCCGTTCGTTGACCGAGATCCAAAGTACGGACCCGCTGCCCCATGGAATCGTAGATATGAATCCGCACCGATGAAGTAGCTGCAAGCTGATAGGGGATCCATGTCTCTGGGTTGAATGGATTGGGATAATTGGGAAGCAGGGCGTCCGTTTTGAGCACTTCAAGTGGCTCGTTCGGTTTCTCGGCAACAAGAATGTCCAAAGGCAAATTTGGTAGAATGGTTTTGACTGGTAGGAGGTGGATGCGTCCATCATCGTGTCCTACAGCAACGGTCATTCCATCCGGACTCAAGATAATCTGCTGATATGGCCGAGGAAATCTCGCAACCGGTTGTCCTGTTCGTGTATCCCAGATCTGTACCTCAGGCGCGTAAGTATCCGCATCGGGACCACGAATACTGGTTGTGAACCACCTGCCATCCGGACTAAATCCAACGGGTGTCCATACAAGGCCCGTTGGAAGATCGAGATCGATTTCCCCTGTTTCAATATTCCAAAATTTCGTCCTGAAGTTCGGGCGACCAGTGTAACCTACAATCCACCGGCTATCGGGACTGAATTCAAGAGAATTGAGGAATCCGTCGGTCGCCCCTAATCCGTCCACAACATGTTGCAGCGTGAATCCTTGTGTTTCCCAGATCGTAATTGTTCTGCTTCCTGCGCTGTGTCCTGCTGCTGCTAACCACTTACCATTGGGACTGAAACGGACTGCGCTGAAACTAAAAAGAAAACCTGAACGGTCATCTCTTTCTTGCAATTCCGCTATCAGGTCGCCGGTTTCGACATCCCATACTCGTATTAGGAATGAGAACGTGACAGCGGCAATTAGACGGCTATCGGCACTGAACGTGACGCTGTTATTCCATGACGCTCCACCCAAAACATGTTTGACAGTGGCGGTATCCACATCCCAAACTGTGATGCGCCGATCTCTATGCGAGATAGCCATATATTTACCATTGGGACTATGCGCTGCTGCATTCGTTTTATTATTATATTGCATTTCAGCGATAATTTTTGTCGTGGCGGTGTCCCAAACACGGCCAACCCCCCAACTGGTAAAAAAGTATTTGCCATCATTGCTAAATCCAAGCTCAACTGGATAGCCGTACCCCTCGAACCTGCCGGTCAACTTTCCAGTATCGACCTCCCAACGGCCTACATTTGCGGAACGATCTGCCAAGGCAACAACGGTCTTGCCGTCACGACTGAGGGTAGGTAAAGGGGACCACCATGGATACTCACCGGGTGGTGGGAATGCTTGCCCCGATGTTTGCCAACCTTTGAATTCCTCATCAGGTCTCGTCTTGGTGACCCAGGATCGCGTCCATACTTGATTCACCGTATCCCAAATAGCAACCATAGCATCATCGAATCCCACAATTAATGTTCGTCCGTCGGAACCGAATGTAAGCGATTCAACCTTTACCTTGGGACGGTACCCTTCTACCTCTATATCATTTCCATCGGTCAATCCAATCGGATCACCTGTCAGTAGGGACCAAAATTCGACCTGCCCTTCTTCTGTTCCAGCCGCGAGCTGCGTTCCGTTAGGGTGGAGTGCCAAAGAAGTCACACGAAAATACGTAAGATATTCGTTCACAAGTTCTACTGTAGCAGTATCCCAGATTTCAATGTCCTGTGCCCCAACGATTAACTGCTCTCCATCAGGAGAGAAAAGGAGTGCATATTCCCTCGAACGGGAGTGTGCCCGGCGGAAGGTGAAAGCTTTCACATGCTTCTCCCATAGGCGAACCACTCCGCGCACATCGACTGAAGCGATCTGTTTGCCGTCAGTGCTGTACGCCAAATCGCTGATACGCCGATCACCGCCAGTTAGTGTTTCGGTTACGCGTCCTGTAGTAGTGTCCAACCGATGCAATAGATTCCCATCCGCAACCAGCATCTCCGTTCCATCTGGACTGAATTCGAGTGCGTCCACGTTCATCTCAATGGTACGATTAAGTTGGTACGTCTGTGCATCATATAATTCAAGGATTGCCGTTGTACCGATCGCCAGCCATCTGCCATCGGGCGAGAATTGGATCGCTTGGACGTGCCCTTTACCAATGACCTTTCCAGTTTGTCCGTAGGCGACGATTGTTGCCGAACAGAAAACTATCAGTATAGATAAATAGCGTTGAAGCACGTTTTTCATAATGTGCCCTCCAAGTTTGTGATGAATACCTCTCGCTTAATAGCCTAACAAGAACTGGTCTGAACTCCCTTGCTTGCGTCTAATCAAACCTGTACTTTATTGAAGTTTAATTCGGTGATGGATAAAATTCGCGTGATTTTTACCTTGTTTAGCGACTAATTCAAGCTGGTTACCATTATTAACTAGGGAATAATCCATCGACCTCGTTTCCTGCCCTCTTTCCAACCCTATATGGTAAAAGAATATAGGGTTCTCAAAGTCTGCATCAATTTCCGGTGCTTCCTTCGGTTCAACTCTTGTTCTGTCCACATAGAACCGGAGTTGCTTTTCATCAATTCCATACGTACCTAGAAAGGTAACTACAATTTCCTGAATATGTTCCAATCGTTTCCATTCAAGAAATGCTTGGTCTGCCACCTCTTCAATAGGATATCTATATATTACGTCAAAGGTTTTATCCGGTCTGAATGTTACGGTAAACAGTGCTAAACTAAAATCTGTGTTCTGAGTCTGCACACCATTTTCGAACCAATTTATCGTCTGTAGATGCCAATCCCCTAAAACTGGTGTGATATATAGATTTGGTGACTCGGTTGCCGGTTGCGACATTTCCTCTTTAGTGGGACTATCGTCACTTCCACACCCTACAATCGCAATAACCATCATTCCCAATATCGCCGTCCAAATCAGTGTTACTTTCACCATTTTCCACGTTGCGGCGATACACATTCGTCCGTACACAAGCACTACCGCTAGCTAACAAGAATCAATCGGACATGCTTGATTAGCATTGCACCACTCCTCGTGTGAAGAAAAACTACCAATCTAGAGGTCCAAAGATTGCATCCGCTTCCTTTTGCACCCAATCACCAAGCAGCTCCACAACTTCAGTATCGGTTACAAGCAGATAGATTTCTGAGAATCTAGAGACCTCGGGTTCGTATTTTTCGTCAAGGGCTTCTAATTCCTTTATAATCTGCGCAGATGGAATCTTTTGTGAAGCAATTTGCTCCCTTTGTTCCAGATAATCTTTTATTATGGGAACGAGTTGTCTAGCCTCCGCAAGCGCTTTTTTTATCTTTAATGTGGTTGCTTCCCGTTCCTTTTCCTGCGAATCTTCTTCGATAACGGAGTTGTTACTACTTCCACACCCAACGATGAAAACAATCATCACTCCCAATACAGTTACCCAAATTAATATCGACTTCATCTGTCTGCACACTCCTTCTGAACATTTCAGGTTAGTCTCGTACCTTCAGTTTTCCCCACATAGTCGCCAATTTCTCGGCAGGCTTAACAGCTAGTAAACCTCCCGGTCCCCCATTTGGCACATTGGGTCCTGTCACGATAAAATTATCCAACACAAGGCTCAATCTGCCATAAAAGCGAAAACCGATCCAACCTATAGGGACCGAGTCAACCGCCGCTTCTAAAACCACACCATCAATAGAAAAGGTGTATCGGTTCCCAACCCTTTCAATTTTCAAGGTGTACCAGACCCCTTTTTCATATTCAAAGCGGTCTTCTGCAATTATCACCGGACGCAATATAACCCCGAATTGTGGGTGTTCCTCCGGCACCGACGCAGCAATATCAACACGCGCGGTGCCGGGATCCAACATACGATGCCCGAAGCCAAAATCAAATGTAAAATCTACGAACCCTCCAGGTTCTTCCATTAAGTTCGGCTGAGCCACGTATGTAATTCTCCAGAAGCTCTTGTCGCGAATATTCATAAACATAACCTGTAGCTCCAGCGAAAAATCTTGGATTTCCCCAAGTTCCCAATTTATGAGTGCGAAATTGGCATCTTCGTTTTTTCCTCTGAAGTTAAAACGCTCATTATTGACGATTGCGATCCAATCGTCATTTTTTTCAATAAATCCCCAGTCCCGAAGGGTTCTATCGCTGAAATCGTCTACCCACGTTCCGGCGGTACATACTTGTCCGTATGCAATTACGCACCCCAACAAAACAAGAATCAATCGGATATTTTTGATTGGCATTATACCGTTTCTTCTATAAAAAAAACACATATCGTCTCTCTGGGCTTTAATTGAGTTATGATAGGCAAGTTGCTAGACAACCTATAGAATTTTGATACCCGACACCTAAAAACAACCAAATTTACGACACACATGTCGCCCCGCTGGGGCTTGGGTGAATTAGTTTACCGATGTACTATATACATATCGCCCCGCTGGGGCTTTAGTAGGTCGAGATTCACATCTCGACACAAAATCGTCGATTTTGGAAAATCGACCTACAGAAATGATACAATTTGCACCGGGATTAGGGTCTATTAGTTTGAATATGCCGACAACTAGCAACCTGAGTTATGATAACCAATGGACTATGTTCTCTTGACATTTTAACGGGGCTAGATAAGATCCGACGCGAATCGTTGCCAAACGAGATTCATTATGCTCACTAACGAGGTGCAATTTAGATGCCACAACTATTTCAAATCACTCGGAGAGGTTGGGCAAAAAACCGAGTTTGTCGGTAAGCCTGTTCTCCGGGCAACCTTATATTTGGTTTTGGCTCATATAAAAACGGCGTGCAATTATGGTGAAAGCGTTGAGGGTCGGGAAACCAGATGCCCCGTCTACGGGTTTTGAGGCAAGTCGGCCCTATTGCACCAATTCTTTAGATGAGTTGTAATCTCAAAGGGTAGGTCGTGCTTAATAGGAAGCCCGTCAAAACTGTGCCACACTGCCATCGCAGAAATGACACACCAGTAAACCGAGCAACTTTACCTCAACCACTGGAGGTTTAACGAAAAAGTGTAGTTGTTTATGGCAGGAGTGTGTAAGTTCATCGAAAAAATTGAGGGGAAATAAAAAAAGCCGTCTCAGAGGAATTATCCCAGGACGGCTTTTCTATTTATAGTAGAGGATGATGCGTTATTTGATTACGGATTTAGCTGCAAGTATATCCTTCGTCTTGCCTTGGCCCTGCAGCGCAATCAGAGTTTGCAACGTTTGCTTCAGTTCTTGACGATAGCTATAGCTGAAAAGGACAAATTGGGCTTGTTGCTCAACCGTTAAAATCTGATTGAGCTCTTCCATGATCTTCTGTCTTTCAGTAACAAACCCAGTTTCGACTTGTTGGTGATGTGTTAAGGCAACCTGTAAATCAGCTCAGTTCTACATTAGAATCAGAGCCGAGTGAAGTGGATTGTAACTGCTTTAGCTGATTTATACTCCGCCGATGTTCTTGTCGATACTGCATTTTTAACTTTTCCAGCCTGTTGAATTGGGTCAACAAAGGCAGCTTTTGCTCCGCTGTTGGTGAAACTGCATCGACCAATTTCCAAATTTTGAGAGTTTCGACCAATTCAGCCAACTCACTTGGCGTTGTCGGTCGGGGCGCCGGAGCGTCTGCCCTAATTAGCGGGATCAAGAACACGAGCGCGAGCACCACAGGGATTACTGAGAGGAATAGTAGGTAACGGCGTTTCATAGATAGTATCCTCCTTTGGGAATCTCCTTAGTCCAAGGTAACAAAATCAATTCGATCTGTCGTCGAAGGAATAGCGTCAGTGAAAACTTCATTTCCAACAGACTCAACATCAATCTCAGAAGTAATGACATGGAACCACTGGTTGACGAGGTCGGTGGAAGCCTCCGAATTTGGTTTTTGGATTTCATCGACAAGCGAGCTCCGGCCATCCCAAATCGAGGGCACATCTAGGTGTTGAAGTTCGTAATGTAGCTGTTCCCGCAACTGATCTCCAGGAATTTCAGCCATGAAACTTGAGGAAATAAGCACGTCAAAAGTGGGATTATCGGTTGAAGTCTTGAATAGGCGACTGTTAGAAAGTCCCCAAAAACTTAAGAGGAGAGTTAGCACGCAAGCTACACCTACCATTTTCCACCCATGCTTCCTTATCCAAAGGGGGAGGCGGTTTTCTTCCAATGCTTCACTTTGCGACATCCTTACACGGAGCGTGGGCCAAAACGCTTTCCATACCTCTGGCGTAGGATACTCCACCGGGACACTGCTGGCGTGATGGATTGTTTCCTCAAAGGTTTTTAATTCCTTTTGACATTGAGGGCAGTCGTCAATATGGAGTTCTAATTGATTGGACCGTTTTGGAGACAGCGTGCTTTCAATGTATGCTGGTATCAATTTTTCAACTAATTTACATTTCATAACGGGTCAATTTTCTAAGTAAGGTGCGAGTAGTTCGCGCAATTTTCGCGTCGCGCTAAACAGATGGGCTTTAACGCTTCCAACACGCAGATGAAGAACATCAGCAATTTCGCGGAGCGCTAATCCTTCGTAGTGTCTTAAAATAAAGACCTGTTTCTGCCGTGGAGACAATTGTTGAATTGCGCTCCTGATTTCCCGCCCCAGTTCAGCCTGTTCTAAGCCGTCCATTGTAACGTCCCGGGAGCCCCCTGAAGGGAATAGGAAATCGTCAGCGGGGAACTCATCAGCAAAAGAGATGTTTTTATGACTTGCCCGGCGGCGTGTATAATCGATGCACGCATTTTTGGCAATCCGATAAATCCATGTGTAAAATGTGGATTTGCTTTGAAAACGGTTCAGCGCCTTGAAGCTTCTCAGGAAAATCTCCTGTGATAGATCATACGCATCTTCTGGATGGTGAGTGAAGTTGTAGGCAAGTTCGTAAATCCGTTTCTGATATTTCTGAACCAACTCACCAAAAGCGCGGGTATCCCCACATTGTGCTCTTTTAACGAGGTAACGATCTGGATCTTCTTTCATGGCGTTTTGCCCGTAGTAGACGCAGTGAGTAGAGAAAAGTTTAGGGAGCCCCAGGCGGCGTATGATGTCCTTTTACAACTCAGTTAAGATCTTTACTATTATGGCATTGAAACGGTGGAAGGGAGGTGAACGGAGGAGGAGCCGGTGAGAGGATTTGAACCTCCGACCTGTTGATTACGAATCAACCGCTCTGACCATCTGAGCTACACCGGCGTATAAGGAAAACGGTCTCAACATAGCTGATGAGACCGTAAGGATGGAGATGCCGAGGGGCAGAATTGAACTGCCGACACATGGATTTTCAGTCCACTGCTCTACCTACTGAGCTACCTCGGCACAATCGAGAGCGGGTAGAATAATACCAAATGGAGGAAGTGGATGTCAAGCGTTTTTTGCGTTCTAAAACGGACGGGCAACCTCGCCCAACGGGTTGGGTCACCGAACCCCTACAGGTAGATGCACAACCTATAAGCTCAGACTACAGGGCAACCACAAGGGTTGCCCCTACAAAAGTCCAAAATCGTATCAAGCCGCATCAGATGGATTCAATCTGTCAAATATTAACAAAATCTAACAGAATCTAACACTTTTCATAAAAACTCTATAAAATCTTGGTTCATATAAAAAGAAAGTGCAGAGCACGAAAAGAAACCGAGTTTTCAAGAAAAAACTCGGTTTCTGTCGCACGATTTCTTTACATGAGCGAAAATGTTAGACGTGTGTTAATCGGCAGTTAAACCTGATGAAAATTAGAAAAATACTTCGGTAATTTGCTATCGACACCAGCGCGGTTGAAAACCGCGCCTACCGGGGTGCGAAAGTGTCTATTTATTTTTGGCATTCACCATAAAAACAACCATATTTACCTAACATCACCTATCAGCAGCTGAGTATACCCCCTAATGCACCACATGTCGGCCCGCTGGGGCTTTGGTCGCTAGGACACATCGCGCATCTATAAACATGCCGCCCCGCTGGGGCTGTGGTGGTCGGGCAAAATGCCTGACGACTTACAGAAGCGATTGTTGGGTTTTACTATGTCTATCTATAAGGGTGGATTATTGAAAAGCGGAACTGCTACTGTAGTTGATAGAGATTCGCCTTTAACCGTTCACGGGACTTACGCATTTTAGCATAGGTAGAGCGAGGCAGGATGCCCTACCTACAGTTGGCTGCGTAAGGCTTAAAATAAAAAAGCCCTATGCACCGTACATAGGGCTTACGCTCAAGATCAAATGTCGTCTATTCTCGTGGTTGAACGCCTGGCCACTGGCCGTCGTCCGCCGTTACATCCACTACGATGCCGTCGGGATCTTCTACCTTGAATGATTCGTCCGGGGGTGAATTCGGATCGTATTCTTCTCCACCAACCCCATCCGATATAATTGTGAATCCATTTGCCTCACACCGCTTCGCAGCTTCCTGTAGATCTGGGACACGGACACCGATATGGAGATAGTCTAACATACCACCAACGTGCGGTGGGCGTTCGGGTCCATTGTGCTGAAAGACGCGGAAGTTATGATAGCCATCGGTAAGATCATAGCAGCCGTCCATCGTGGAAAAAACTTTCAATCCGAGTGCATCGCGCCAAAATCGAATAGTCTCTTCCAAATTGGTGGCACGGACACCGACATGTACGAGGGTTGACATTACTGATTCCTCCTTGTGGAAAGGGTTACAAAGTTTGGGCAATTATAGCACAGTTGCATCCAAGGACAAATGAAAAAAATATTTTTGAACAGGTCTAATATACAGTGATACTATCCCGAAGTTTCTCTATTGTTTTTTCTCCGATACCTTTGACATTGGTGAGGTCGTCAACAGTAGAGAATCCACCGGAGGTTTGGCGGTATTCAATAATTCGTTTTGCCATTGCGGGACCGATGCCGCGTAGCGTTTGTAATTCTTGCGATGTCGCGGTGTTGATGTTGATACGTGCTCTATCTGAGGGAACAGATCTTTTTACGGATGGCTGGGGGGACACAGTGGAGGAGGGAGAAGTGACATCCTTAACAGCACTGGGAACAGTTGCGGCTTGCCGCACATCGGGGACCTCACGAATCTCCGGGACATAGATCTGTTCTCCATCACGAACTTTCGCAGCAAGATTGAGGTTGTGGATGTCGGCTCGGTCCGTTTCACCCCCGGCTTTCTCAATAGCCTCATGGACTCGCGCATCGGTAGAAAGATAGTACACTCCCGGTGACCTGACAGCCCCTGTCACGTGGATTGCGATTTCTGGCTTTGGGGTGGGTGCGGACGGCGTAGGTGGGGATGCAGTTGGAGTTGGAACCGTTTCCGTTTCGACCACGAGATCCGGTTCACCGAGAAAGAGCGTGGGATGAAAATGCTTAAGCATCCAATATGCCCCGCCCGCGAGTATAACAGCAACGAGGACAGTGATGATTTTTCGATGTTGTGATTCGAGGATGTCCATCTTCTATCTGCACCGAGAAATCTACTTAATCCAGCCGCCGCCGATGACGGTATCGCCATCATAGAACACTGCTGCCTGTCCTGGGGTCACGGCACGGCGCGGTTGATCAAACTTGACTTCAACCTCTGTGTCGGCCAAGCGACTGATTGTTGCTGGTGCGCCTGCATCTTTATAGCGGATTTTGACCTCCGCTCGAATCGGCTCGGTCAACTTATCTATAGTAATGAGGTTGACTCGCTCGACCTGCATCGTATCCGCTAAGAGGTCTTCATTCTTTCCAACGACGATTGTGTTGTCACGAACCTTCAATTCGGTGACATAGAGTGGCGTTTCGGCGGAGATTCCTAACCCTCTGCGTTGTCCAACTGTATAAAACGGAATTCCTTGATGTGATCCAAGCGTTTGCCCTTCTTGGTCAACGATATCACCCTCTTGAATCTTTTCCGGGATCCGATCCTTGAGGAATCGCTTGTAGTTATCGTCTGCAATGAAGCAGAGTTCTTGGCTTTCCGGCTTCTCCGCTGTCCGCATCTGATACTTCCGCGCGACTGCTCTTACGTCATCCTTTTCATATCCGCCAAGCGGCATCAATGCCCGGCACAACTGCGCCTGTGTCAACGAAAACAGGAAGTAAGACTGATCTTTGCGTGGATCAATTCCTTTGCGTAAGAGATAGCGAGCTGTCTCCGGATCTTGTTCGATTCTGGCGTAATGCCCTGTTGCCACATAGTCAACTTCTAACTGCGTTGCGAGTTCCAGTAGTTTTCCAAATTTCAGGTCCTGATTACAGATGACACACGGACTGGGTGTCCGTCCAGCGACATATTCATCAGCGAAGTAATCAACGATACTCTCGCGGAAAGGCTCTTCATAATTGACGGCGTAAAACGGGACTCCGAGCTGTGTAGCGACCCGCCGTGCGTCCTCGACACCTTCAAGCGAGCAGCAGTTCGGCTTATCCGACTCAATCTCGATTGTGTCGTGCGTACCGAGTCGCATGGTAATTGCGATCACATCATAGCCGGCTTCGACCATCAATGCCGCGGTTACTGAACTATCAACACCGCCGCTCATCGCAGCGATAACTTTCGTACCCAATCTATTCACCTACATCCATGTTTTTTGGAATGAAATTCCATTAAGGATAGCATACGATCTCATGTGTTGTCAAGATCATCATAATATTCCAAAAATTCTGATATTTTCCCTTGACTACTTTATATTTGTGTGGTATAATTCACAATTAGGAAAATAAGAATTAACGATTTGTGAAATATAACCCCATTCATAGCCCTGCGAAAGTATGATTTATACACACAAAGAAAGGAGTCCCAAGTGAAAACTGCATCTCCATCAAAAGTAACGAAGGCAATCCACACAATCAAAGATCAGACCTGCGAAAAGTGTGGCACGCAAGCCAAGGGCTTTGTTTATCGCAAAGCACAGCCAATCTACTACTGCCGCAAATGTTTGCGCGATGAGATTGACGCTCGTGGTCAACTTGTCGCATAAACATAGTGCAAAAAGCAAGCGCAAAACAGAAGGAGCATCCGAGTTTTTGCCAAAAACTCGGATGCTGTTGCACAATTTCTCAACATGAGCCATAAGGGACAGTTAGGAGCGGTCTTGATAGATCTCTGGAGATGTTCCAGCTATCATCAGATGGCTTTATCTGGTGTGCCGATCTCGTCCATATGGCATAGCCCCCGGCATGATGTAAAATTTCCCGTTTGTGACATCAACGAGACCGTGCTGGAATTTGTCAGCGTCAATAAACCTACCAGCCTTAGCACCTAACGGGATGACCGCCCCAATAATGTTGACTTGTGCACCGGCGTGGTAACAGACTTCGCTTGCCTCTGTATATGTATACCCTGTTCCCGGCCCACTGCTAGCGAGTTCATCGGTGATGACAAAAAGTACCAACTTCCGATCATCAGGCGTTTGGATTTTGGGGATCCCCTCTATAATTGCGTCTAGCAGATGTTCATTGCCGCGCCTAGGTCCGCGAAACAGCTGCTTGATCTGCTCGGCATTTAACGGCGGTTTCGTTGTCAAAACCGAGCTTCTTCTACCGCCTGCTGCCCAGAATCGGATGACTCCAAACCGATAGTCTAGTCCCTCGCTGTCCAAAACCTGGACCAATGCATCCAACCCTGTGCAGATTTTCTCCACTTTATCGTCCATGCTCAAACTGGAGTCAAAGATAAAAACGATATCGACAGGTTGCTTCACTGTGTCAGCAATATGTTGAGCGATGCGCTCGAAAATCATGTTAACCTTGGGTAAAAAGGGCATAGATATGGGGCTTAGATCCTCATGTTTAGCTAGAGAAATCCTTTCAATATTATACCATTCACCGCCGGTTAGGTTAGCTAATTGTATCTGCACCTCTTCGTCAATTCCAAGGACATTGATCTGAACTTCATCTTCACTACACCGATCCACAATTTTCTCGATGATCTCATTTTCACGTCCGGTTCCCCAGTCCGTTGTCAATACCTCATGTGTCATAAGAATAAAAAGTTTTTCGCTATCCCAGAAGGAACCTTCGGCCTCCCAGGAGAATTTCAATTCTGTAAGCCCTGTCATAATCGCGTCAAGTCCGCCTCTGGCAACTATGCCCTTAAATTTCAGAAATTTCTCGGAGACTTGGCTCAAACCTCTGTCAGTTATGATAAGCTCTTTCACTAGCGGTTTGCCCCTGGCTTCTGAGGCCTCCGCTTGATAATAAACGAACGTGATCCGATAATCAATCATTGATTCGTCAAAGACGCTAGCCATATCGGCAATCCATCTTTGAAATTTTTCCACTCTTCTATCTAATTTCTTAACTAACATATTCCAATTAACAATAAACACAAGATCGACCATCTGCTTCGTGTTCTCACGGCTCGCACGTTGGGCGATGTCTACGAGATTTTTCCCAATTTGATCAATCGCTGCTTTGTCTGCACGCTGCAGGTCATCAGAGCTAACCATTATTCCTCCGCTTTGAGAGGAGGATGTTGTAATTTCCGCCCGCCCACCGCAGCCAATCCAAGCTCCCAATATCATCAGCGTAATTGGCAATTTCCACAGATATTGTTTGATTGATTTCATTAATCTCCTCCGTACATATACGGTATAGATTCGCGTAAAAAGGAAGTACAACGCACGAAGAAAAAACCGAACGCGCCATAAGAGAAGTGTCTCGATAAAATCAGGGGGCAGAACTGAGATGGAAGATAGGACAATTGACGGGTTGGAGCGCAGGAATCTTGTAGGTCGATTTTGGAAAATCGACCTACAATCGACTATAGATTGGTGCTCAACCTATAATCAGTAACCGAGTTGTTTAGAAAAACCCGGTCACTCCTGCCGGTTTATGGACTTACTTGAGGATGATCATCCACCGCGTGGCGGAATAATCACTCGCACAGAGTTGGTAGAAAGAGATTCCACTTGCTACCGCCTCTCCATTGGCGTTACGACCGTCCCAATACGCTGCCCTTGCCCGATCCGCGTAATACCCCGCAGGTTGATAGCCCAAATCTAGCTCACGCACCAACGTGCCTTTTGTGTCATAGATGGTGATTTGAACATCGGCAGCGTCAGCGAGATGATATTGATTATGTAAAATGGTATAACATCAGGCCGAAGCCTTACCAAACGAAATTTACATGGGGCATTGACCTAGGCAATTTAGATGCCACAGTTATCTCGAACCTTACACCGTATTGTGACAAAACCGATTGTTTCGCTAAACCCTTTGACAGGCTAACCTTGCAGATGTTTGTGATACGCCCTATGATTTCAAAGGGAACCCCGTGATCGCAAATAGATTGTTGAAACTGCGCCACACCGTTGTTACAAAAATGATATACC
Organism: Candidatus Poribacteria bacterium; assembly: GCA_965207095.1. GTDB lineage: Bacteria > Poribacteria > WGA-4E > WGA-4E > PCPOR2b > PCPOR2b. The sequence goes on from OZ242270.1 coordinate 323,430, forward strand.
GATAGTTAGAATGAGCGTTGCTCAGAAATCCAATATCAACGACACTTACAAGCCGAGCCCAATTCCGCTTACCTCTCTTCATGTGTTGAGGGGTGTGGTGTTAATCTATGAATCTTGAGCTTCCGGATAATGTGCCAATGATTTTCACGTTTCACAGCCTGCCCCGATTTATCAGGGCATTGTATTGCACGACGGCTTAATATGAACAGGACTTACGCAGTAGGAGAGAATTCCGATGCCCAACAAATTATTGTGGGGCAAGTTGAACATAAGCGAAATCCCGATTTATCGGGGATGCCCCGGCTACGGCTGGTTTGGTAGGAGGGAATTCCGATTCCCGACTGAAGTGCGTAAATCCTAATGAATAAAAAAAAGGGCGTACCCGCGGGTGCGCCCTTTTTTTGTTGTTCGTTTGACTTGCTAATTATCATCTTCACGTTCACTGAGCAACTCGCCACGTGCCAAACGTTCCGCATTCTCGGTTGACCAGAGGATATTCTTCATCAACTTCTGTGCGGTGATGTAACGGGCCGCTGCGAGGAGGTGCATCCGCTTCTCCTCAGTATCGTCAGTCAACGCATAGTGTCGAAAGGCAACTTCGAGCACTTGAAACATGTGCAGTTCGGCGTCTTCACGGAGCAGGATGTGAGCCAAGGCACGTTTGAGCGCGTCAACGTCGTGCCCTTCCTCCAGATATTGGTTCACAAGGATTTCCGCTTCGTAGACCTTTTGGAAGTCGGCAAACTCTTGCAAACGATCCAGCATCGCGTCAACAGAGCCGTAGGTTTCGTCAAGGCGCTGACCGGGACGCGGGATGCGCGCTGCCGGCATGTTCAACCAACGGAGATAGTTGAGAAACACAGCACCGTGGAAGATTCCGCGCAAAAGTTCTGCGCTCGGCGCATACTGGAACGTGCAGTAGAGCGCGTGTGCATAGGAGTAGATGTTCGCAACATCGTGCCAATCTCCCTCATTTTTGAGATGGAAACGTGCGGTCCGAATCGCTGAAGCGTAAGTCATGGCTCGGCAGATGTCGGTAGGTTTCACGCCAGCGCGCAGTTTCTGTTCAATCTCCGCAACAATAGGTATAAAGTCGTCACCAAGCATTGTTTGGGTGAACTCCGAAATATCCAGCTCTGCCTCATTTGCTTGGTTCTCCTTCCAGATTTCATCCAACCGCCCGAAGATCGGCTCCAGCACCGGTACGCTGTCTGCCCATCGCGAGGTCTCTTCATGCCGCGTCCGGCTAACCAGATCGACTACAATCGGACGCAAGATCTCGTGTGCGCCTTCCCATTCGATGTAATCCAACGCCTCAAACATCTTGTTTGCAAAGTCGAGGGCGTGTCCATCACCGGTGAAATAGAAGTCAGTGGCAGCGGTGAACACAAAATCCGCTATGACCGATTTGCCGTATCCACGATCATTTAGTGTGAGCAGAATGCGCTCGGCAGCACCGCCGTCTCGTTTGTCGATAAAATAGCGGAACCACCGCTTGAGGGTTGCGAGGTCGTGTTCTTCTATCATCCGAGGAAATGGCGCACGATATGGACGCGAACTCCCGGACGTTCGACGGCTGATCTGTACGAGTCCGTGTACGAGAAACAGGTTGTAATCTTTCGGGGCGACTTCGTCCCACAGATTCGCTGCGAGCGTAAGAATTGCTACGCCGGACGACCAACCCTCGCTGCTTTTATGGGCACCGTAGTGGAGCCCTTGTTGAATAATTTCTTGTGGCGTTGCATCGGCATCGGTGAGCGCCGTAACCGCCTTCGCAATGAAGAAGGAACTTCGGTCCTTGAGCCCTCGCTCAAGGGCGCGCTTGCCACGGTCAATGACCCGGCGTTTTGCTGCGGCTCGCTCTCCACGGGCAAGCCCGACGTACAGATACCCATCATCACGCACTGCCACAGGAAATGCCTTGAGATCATCTCCGAACGCGAGAAAACAGCCGCCCGATTTGAGGTCGAATTCCCAGTGGTGCCAGTGGCAAATCAGGACACCATCTCGGACGCTGCCTTCGGACATCGGATAGCCCATATGCGGACAGCGGTTGTCTACTGCGTAAAATTTATCCTGATACTTAAAGGCGGCAAGGTGGGTCCCATCTACATGAAAAGGTTTCCCTTCGCCGTCCTCAAAGGAATCGGCAGGGCAGAGTTGGTGATAGACCAGATCGGTTTCATCCGTAACATCTGCAGTTGGGAGATCTTCAAAGTTGATTGAACCTGCCGGTGTTTCTTGAGAGGTACGGGGTGAAATACTCATGATGTCAACCTCCTTGTCACGTGATACGTAAAACGTGATAAATTACCGCTGTTTTTTTCATTGGATCTGACTTGTTCAAAGTGTAGCGCAGTTCGTAAATCTTGTCAACACAATTAGAGAGTATTGTATTTTATAGGAGTAACGCACTTGGCGAGAAAATAGGTTATTTATAGAAGGTATGAATCCACGCTACGAGTGTTTCTACACTTGGAGGGACATCGCTTCTCAACGGGACTAAGTTGATTTGAAGCGAAAGTTGCGATTACCAGAGAGGTGATACGTGCCTATTTGATTCAACCCTGTTACACTTTAACTGCGTAACTCCTATTTACTTTTGAAGGTGGACGGCAAATGACTTTGTCCCAAAGTGTCCCTGTGAATCCACAACTTGAAGCCACAGATCGTGAACGTCAACCTTGGATAATCTGTAAACAAACTCAATGGTCATCTCTTGTCCATTTAACCGCTTGGACGCTTTGAATGCGGGGGAGCCTCTACTGAACTTCGCCAAGTTTTTGTCAGTAATATTGGGGTTGGTGTGAAATCGCGCCTGATGTAATCCATCTGGGTCGCTCAACTCAAAAATGATACGGATGCTTTCTGCCCCCGGCGGATACTCGAGTGATGAGATAATTTTAATTTTCGGCTCAAATTGGCTGGAGAAAGTTCTGCCAGGGTTAAAGAAGCGGCTGGCATCAAGAAATTCTGCAGCTTCCTTGGACAGTTGACGTTTTTCCAGTCGGGTTGAGGAAAGGTGAAAAGAACCGTAGGACATGAGAAATCGTTCATTACGGAAATCGTGTAATAAGCCAAAAGCGTGTCCCAGTTCATGAGCAATGGTTTTGCTCTGAAAACCGCTTTTTGCTATCCAGAGAATGCCTGATTGGCCACCACGACGGGAAATTCCAAAGCCCATAGCTTTGTTAATGTACTTATCACTTATATCAACAACAATCATATAGACGTTCTTTGAAAGATTAAATCGTTCCCCGATTTCTGCCGCAACCTTATTTGTTGTGTTATAGAGATAGTGTTTATCGAGGAACTGACCCTTGACTCGGTGCACAATCGCTTTCCCTTTCACATCAGTTTCAAAAGCGAATGTTTTCCGCCCGAAGCCGTGGGCTTCCATCTGGTCCGCAAAGAAAGTTTGTACGACTCCCATTTGTAACTCTATCTGATCGACAATCCTTTGCTTGAAGGGGCGGTCTTGGGGTGTAAAGTAGATTAACCGAACGCGAGAAGTGGTCTCCGCGATGGTGTCATTTACATCCTGTTGAGTCATTTGTGGTTGTTGCTCCAACGATTGCAAACCTTTACATTGGAGGAGGAAAGGTACGAAGATAAGTGTAATCACGAAACAGGAGAATTTCCAAGGCATCCTATGTAGTCTCCCTAAATTTGAACTGTAATCTCTTACTTCTTTAGGAGTTAGTTGAGTATAGATTTCTCACGGAGTTTTCCCTGTTGTTTTCCGTACCGCAGTTAAGATGAAGCTCGTGGAGGTATGTTCTCCGAGTTGAAATCTAACCAACATTATGTCTTGTTACGCAGAATCGCACCGTACTTGAACTTGTGGCTTCCCGATATTGGGTGTCGAGGGGTGTGTTCAAGGGCAATGAAGCACTAAACCACCCTCTCCGCTTGCATTGAGAGTAACCTGATAAGGGCGAAAACTCTTGGCCTTCTGACCGGAGAGGGCAGGAGAGTTGGCTTCAAACTTTCAACTGCGTAAGCCCTATTTGATTTAAAGGTGCGGAAAATAAAAAGTTTACAACCCACCAGTATTTATAGTGAATTCTAAAAATAAAGAGACACTTTCACTCCCCCAGTAGGTGCGGTTGGAAACCGCACCGCATACACACCGTTGGTTGGGTTGAAACGGCTTGTCCCGATTCTCCCCGATTGCATCGGGACAGGCGGGATCCCGATAATTAGTTTACCCCGATTTATCGGGGGGATTGGAAACAGCGCCTACCAATTTGGAGTGTTTCATTAATTCTAAGATCTACTATAACGCTTTCACATTAGCACGCATAGTAGATTTTATTCAGCCATGGAAGACACGCATTCCGTTGCACGAGTATAGCCCTAATGGGGAACCGTCACTCGACCACTTCATTAGGATCGTCAGCGGAAAGATCCTCACCCCGATGGAGGCGCAGTGCTAGATTTGCTGTCTGTCGTAGTGCACGGGCGGTCGGTGCGTGTGCTGCTAAGTATCGGGCAGCCGCAACTAACGTCATCTGAGCATGTTCTTCCTCCAACTCCTCCATCTGATGAAGCGCAGCCTCAAGCATCTGGAAGGAGTGAAACTCGGCATCTTCGCGCAACAGGGCGTGCCCCAGTTTTTGGATGATGGCGGCGCGGGGGTGACCAAGCGCGAGGTAGCGGTAGACATATATGCCCGCCTCATCGGCTTTGGCTTGCGTGTTGAGGAGCTCCACAAAGCCATCGAGCAGTTCTTCTGCATCTGTTGGAAGCGTATCGGTCTCCCGTCGATGTTGTGGCAAACGTGCGGCTGGCATGTTAAACCAGCGATCGAAGTAAATTGCCACCGCACCGTGAAAAATACCCCGGGCAAGCTCAAGCGAGGGAGCACGCTTCGCACACTGATGAAGGGCATTGGCGTAGGTGTAGGTGTGTAACACCGCGATCCAGTCGCCGAACTCATTTTTTGTGTGAAAACGAGCTATCCGCATTGCCGCTGCATAGGCAAGCGTCTGCGTCAATTCGGTCAACGTTGCCCCGTCCTGGAATGCGGATTTGAGTGCATCCACCGTCGCGAGGGGATCGTCACCAAGCAGGACTTCGACGAGTTGTTCAGCACCGTTCCACTGCTTGCCCGCGCCTTCGGTTGCCAATGCTTCCAATTCTTCAAACGAATCGTTGAGTAGGGGAACAAAATCTATTGGACTGCGCCACCGATTCTGTTCTTCAGCTCGCGATGAGCCGGCGAGTCCACTGGCGAGCGTTGGTAGGATTTCACACCCCTTATCCCAACCGATGCGCTCTAGCAGCTCAAAGCTTTTGTTGATAAAATCGAGTATATGTCCGCCATCCCGATAGAAGTGATCCGTCGCTGCGGCGACCATCATATCGCAGACTTGTGCAGGCGTGCCTCCGGACGAAATCGCTGTTAGCAGCGTACGCTCTGCTCCGTCGGCATTGCGGACTTCGATGAAATATCGGAACCACTGTTTCAGACGTTCGATTGAGTGCTTATCTGTCTCCAGAGGTGTAAGTTCTACACGCGGTGGGGAAGCCGCTACCTCCTGTGACACGTGGAGTAACCCCTGATAGAGCGCAAGCACTCTGTCCTCTTCCGCGAGTTGCGGGACGACATTTGCCATCGCTGTGAGGATGGTCAGCCCGGGTCCCCAGCCAGCGCGCCGTCCATGTGCACCATACAGTGCACCAACTTCGACGATATCGTCTGCGGCGGCGTGATACGCGCGAAGCGCGATGACTGCCTTAGCGATAATTAGATTGATGTTCTGCTCAAGTCCTTCATTCAAACGTCGTTTCCAACGCACGGTGGGGTCAACCCCGTTTGAATGGACATTGACATAAACCCGTCCGTCGTGGATCTTAACCGGATACGATTGCACATCGTCTGCAAACGGATCAAACGTGCATCCGCTCTCCAGATCGAACCGTGCGTGATGCCAATGGCAAATCAGAATGCCGTTATGGATTGTTCCCTGACTCAGGGGATACCCCATGTGCGGACAGCGATTGTCCACGGCACGGATCTTTCCCTCACTACAGGTCAGGGCAACCGAATGTCCTTCAACATTGACAGCAATAATTGATCCTTCGGGGATGTCTTGGACACGGATGCATTGTACGAAGCCAGAGGTCATTTCAGCCATTTTCCACACTCCTCATTTAAAATGCAGCGTTTTTAATAGGTTCTTGTCAACATAATTATCGTTCTATTGGATATCCGCTGCTCTCACGCGGCTAGCCCTTTCAAGGGTACTTTCGCATTTGAGACGCTGCGTTCGACGGGCTTCGCTACCAGTGCAGCGGTAGCACCTGCGCCCGGTCGGTCCCAGTAGATGACAATTCCTGTTTCAACCGAAGTTACGGTTTCCCAGCTTTAGGCAAATTTGATGCCAAGCTCCTCGAAATCCCCAGAATCCGCACCGGTGTTGAACATTAGACATGAGTGAACAATCAACGGACCTCTCCGCATGAGTCTGCACGTGTTTCAATTTGAAACCACTGGTGGGCATCAGTGTCCAACGCACCAATGCAGGCAGACCATTCTCAAAATTGTTTCATCTTGAAACTTTGTTCATATTTGAAACAGAAAAGCTGGCAGGAAATGGGATTATATGGTATAAAAAACAGAATAGATGGAAGGAATGTCATCAGCTCGTTTCAGGTATGGGAGGACAAAATGACGAGATGGATGCAAGTTGCACAAAGATCGGAGATTGAATCTGGCAAAAGCAAAGTAGTTAAACTGGGTGACGAGCAGGTAGCGGTATTCAACGCCGAGGGCAAATTTTATGCGATTAATAACACCTGTCCACATCAGGGCGGACCGCTTGGAGAAGGTGTTTTGGACGGAGAGAGCATCACCTGTCCCTGGCATGAATGGAAATATGATCTAAAAACTGGCTGTCCCATTATCACGCCAGCCGTTAAAACTTATCCGCTCCAGATCGATGGAGAGGCAATTTGGATCGCTGTCGATCCCAAGAAGGAATCACCAGATCAACAGGACATAGCTACTTCCGAGGGGAAAGAAACAGCCGATCCGGTCTATGAGATTCTTGAACAGATCAACATCGGCAAGACACTTGATGAAGTGTTCGAGAATATCTATGTTGGGCTTCAGGCTGTTGTTCCGCACAGTCGTTTGGGCATTGCACTGATTGACGAGTCATCAGGCAGGTTAGTGCAGGTTAAAACAAAATCTGACCGCAAGATCATTCTGGACAACGGCTTTTCAGCGCGGATTGCCGGATCAACCCTTGAGGGCGTTTTGGAATCAGGAGAGGCACGAATTATTGATGACTTTCGAGAAGTCCTCGAAAAACGCCCCAGTGTCTGGACCCGGCTTATGGTTGAAGAAGGCATGCGCTCAAATCTGACGTTACCGTTGAAAGTAAGCGGGAAGCCGATTGGCGTCGTATTTTTTACCAGTGCAATTGCCCGAGCGTTTTCGGAGGCACACGTTGGATTTCTCAAACAGATCGCCGGACAACTCTCCATCCTGATCGAGAAGGGGCGATGGGTCAGCGATCTTGCACAAAGTAACGCGCGATACCGCACGCTTTTTGAGATGTCCAACGACGCAATTTTCATCTGTCCCTCCCTTTCTCAACCCTTTGTCGCGGTCAACGAAAATCTGTGCGTATGGCTGGGGTACACACACCAGGAGTTCTCTAACCTATCATTACACAATCTGATGAGGGGCGGGGAATTTCAGCGAGTATCTCAATTATTGGAGAAACTTCTTCCTCAAGGAACACCAATCGCTTTTGAAACAGAACTGTCGAAAAAAGATGGGGGCACGTTACCGCTGGGGATGCGGGTGGTCGGCATTGAGCACAGTGGGGAGCGATTTATCCAAGGGTTCGCCCGTGACCTCTCAGAGGTAAAAGCACTCAACGAACAATTGAAAAGCCTTTACACATTTGAAAACCTCATCGGTAAAAATCGACAGATGCAGGAGATCTACGAACTGATTCAGCAGGTGGCGCCGATGTCGACGACCGTGTTAATTCAGGGTGAGAGTGGCACCGGAAAAGAGTTGGTCGCCAAGGCGATTCATCATCAAAGTGAAAGGACGGATAAAGGATTTGTAAGTGTCAACTGTGGGGCGTTGGCGGAGAGTCTCCTTGAGAGCGAGCTGTTTGGCCATGTAAGAGGTGCATATACAGGAGCAACCACCACCCGAAAGGGGCGGTTTGAGATGGCGGACGGGGGAACGATTTTTTTGGACGAAATCGGAGATCTCAGTCCTGCTATGCAGGTAAAACTGTTGAGAGTCTTACAGGAAGGAACCTTTGAAAAGGTAGGGTCATCTCATACACAGAAGGTAGACGTGCGAATCATCGCTGCGAGCAATCGCGATCTGAAAGCCGCAATAGAATCAGGGGATTTCCGGGAAGATCTCTACTACCGGCTGAACATCGTGCCGATTCAGTTGCCGCCGCTGCGGGAAAGACGGGATGATGTTCCTCTCCTGATTGAGCACTTTATCCAGAAATTTAATCGACACACCCAGAAGTTCATTCGGGACATTTCTCCTGAAGCGCTAAATACCCTGATGGAGTACCGGTATCCTGGCAATGTGCGGCAGTTAGAAAATATCATTGAGCACGCTTTTGTCAAGTGTTCGGGTGATCAGATCGGGACGAAACATCTGCCTGCAGAACTAACTGCGCCTAAAGACGACATTATAACGCTAGCACTTATGGACGAAAATCCCTTGTCTGCGCTGGAGCGAGAATTGATTGAGCGGGTTATAGAGGAATGTGAGGGCAAACCGAAGTTGGCTGCGAAACGCTTAGGTATCAGCCGCACCACCTTGTGGCGCAGGCTCAAGGCAGCAAAGTGATAGTTATGGTTTCCAGCGGAGATGGGTTGAGAGCCCATGTCTGCAACATGAAATCACCGCGCTGCCGTAAGAGGTCTTACGCCACACAGTAGGGTATTTCTGATTGAGATCAGATGGGGTGCACCAAGTATTGTGCAATAATATAAGATCTTAGTTCTGATTGCCAACGTAACCAAATTTAAGTGATTAACCTTGAAAAGCATTTGACCCACGCCTCAGTTTGGTGTTACAATTTTTTACTCAGTCACATCTTTACGTTCTGTGCATTACACCTTATCTTCCATCCTTCTCGGATTATCACGAGTGGATATATTCCGATGTCACACCCGCAAGAGATTACGATTGATCCGCTAAACTACCTATTGGTCTATATCCCCGAAGGATCGTTCCTTATGGGCACACTCCCGACGGGACTACGAAAGACTGACCATGAGGAGCCCCAGCGGACGGTGACGCTCAACGCCTACTATATTGGCAGATTCCCCGTGACTAACGCCCAATATGCACAATTCGTGGAAGACACAGGTTATTATCCGCCGCGCTTCCATACCGATTCTCGCTTCAATGCGCCGGACTGTCCCGTGGTTGGCGTCAGTTGGTACGACGCGCGGGAATTTCTCCGTTACCTCAATCAATTGACAGGGGAAGCGTATCGTCTGCCGACGGAAGCGGAGTGGGAGAAAGCAGCACGAGGCACCGATGGACGAGAGTATCCGTGGGGAAATGAATGGGATCCATCGAAAACGAATTCGTCGGAAAGCACTCTCAAACGAACAACGCCTGTCGACAGCTATCCGGAAGGAGTCAGTCCCTATGGCTGCTACGACATGGGCGGGAATGCCTACGAATGGTGCATGGACTGGTTTCACCCAGAGACTTATAAATACGCACCGGCGCAAAATCCCTTCGGTCCAGCTGAAGGTAGGCGGAGGGTCATCCGGGGCGGGTCATGGGTACCGCGGGGTGAATTCGCGGCGCGATGTGCGAACCGTGCAGCGTATGAACCGATAGAGATGGTGCACAATGTTGGGATTCGGATTGCGGAGTCAGCTAGATAGCTTGATCGATTCATAAGAATAGGTGACGCCATGTTACGTCGCAGAAGTTCACGTCCAGCCTTAATCTGCTCGCTCATCATTCACCTCATTGTTGCAGCCATAATGATGCATCTACAGATTGAGCAGCGTCAACTGCCCTCGTTTGACGATACCGTTGTGGTTGACATCACCCGTTTTCAACGTCCAAAGGTTATCCCACCCAAGCCGGTTGAACCACCGCCGCCCGAACCTGTGGAAGTTGTTCAGGAAGTTTCTCCCCCTACGCCCAAGCCGAAACCTACCTCCACGACCGATTGGCTGACAATTGACTCACTCAAGACAAATCAGCGGGAAGCAATTGGTGCAAAAATTGATGGGTCTCCCACGTCGGATAGCGCTAAATCCGTTTCTCAACCAGAATTATCCTCAAAAGTGCGTCCAGATTCCAGAGCGGTTACCGTGACAACGGTAGATGTTTCGAGAGAAGATTCCGAAAGTGGCGTCCCTTTAGCAGCGAATCAGGATATCAATATGAATGAAGGGGGCAGCAATCTGTCAGAAAACTCTCCTGAGATTGGTGTAGCGAAGTTACGCGTGGGGCGCAGGCGCGGCGAGACGCTTGACGGAATGCCTATTGGAAATTCGGGCGGTGGCCTCCCTTCGGGCACAACTTCTACGGGCGACAATTACGTCCAGATGATGACTGAACTCGCTCGAAATCTAGCAGATGCAGCGATCGTTACCGAAGTCGATTTGGTTTTTGTCATCGACAAGACCGGGAGCATGGAAGACAATGTCCGTGGTATTCGTGCTTACATTGACCTCTTCTTCGAGCATTTTACACGTTTAGGACATGATGCAGCCTTTGGCTTGGTCACATTCGCGGACGTCACAGAAAACAGACCGAAGGTTCGGGGAGTTACGACAGACCACGGGAAATTTAAGAATTGGCTTTACAAGATTAAGTTTGAGGGTGGTGGAGATCTCGCCGAATCTGGCTTGGATGCGTTGATGGCTGCGCTAAACAGGACTAAATTTCGAAACAGTGCCCAACGATTTTTTGTTCTTGTGAGCGATGGTGCCTTCCACGATGCGGATTACGACGGCAGATCGGCGTATAGCCAAGATGGGGTTATCGAAGCACTACAGCGCCACGGGGTTCGCGTTGACGTCATCGGACTGAATTTCCTTCCCATCAAACAGCTTGCGTGGGCAACGGGCGGAACGTGGCGGCAGATCCCCGGCAGAGGTTATATGGAGCATATCCCACGGACGCTCACAGCGAAAATGCTTTCTGAACTTGGTGTTCTTGGTTTCGACGGAGATGGACTGGAGGCGGATGAGGTTGTCGTCTACCTCCGTCGCGACCCACGTCCGATGTGGCTTGAAGTCACGTGGAAAGTCCTCAACCCGTTGGGTGAACGATGTTATGGTCCCTTTTCAAAGCGTCTTAATATCCCAGACGACGACTCAGAGATTTTGCGGTTCACCCCTACTATTGATGTCAACCAGTTTCGATCTGCAACGGGGACATACACTGTCATTTATCATATCGAAAACAATCTCGGACATCGGAGCATTTTGCGTCGTACGCTTGACTATGATGGTGAAGAAAATGGCTCATAAAAAAGAATGGTCCAAATGATAGGAAAAAACGAGTTGATGTCAAGTGAGAGCGGGGGAACGCCGCCCCTCCGGTTTCTGTTGCACGATTTCTTCAGATCTTACGCAAGTTCAGCCCGCAGCGCGAGATTTTTTTATTTTTAACGCCCTAAATCCCTAACCCCTCGGAACCCTCCTTAATCCTCCCTTATCAGGGAGGTTGAGGGGAAAGACAAGGGAGAAGATCCCCTAACCCCCTTAGTCCCGCCCCCAATTTTATCCCTGATGAATCGGGACAGGCGCGCCTCCGACAAGCCGAGAGCAGGCAGGCGGGATGTACTACTCATCAGGAGGAAACCCTTGTCAGGCTCCGATTCTCGGAGTCCTTGCTCGCGGGAGGAGTTGCGGGGGACTTATGAACCAACTGCGTAAATCCCATCTTAACATCAGCAAAAAAACTAAAGGTCAGGTTGTAGTTCTATGATATTAGAGAGACGGATCGCAATGAGCGCGGTATTTAGCGCAGCGCAGCTGTGCCGGCAGGTGCAGACTGACATGGTGAAGGCGGATGCGGTGGAGAAATCGGATCGAAGCCCCGTGACTGTGGCAGATTTCGGTTCTCAGGCTTTAATCTGTCAAGCCATCCGTGAGAGATTTCCAGACGACATCATTGTCGCTGAAGAGGATTCTGAGGCGTTGCAAGAAAACTCTCAACTAAGGCAGCGCGTGACCGGATATGTCAACCGCTTTGGTGTAGGGCAGTCTTCAGCCGAAACGGTCTGCAATTGGATTGATCAGGGCGATGGCCAGGTGGGAGAACGCTTCTGGACACTAGATCCAATTGATGGGACGAAAGGATTCTTGCGCGGAGATCAGTATGCTATTGCACTGGCGTTGATAGTTGATGGGGAGGTAAAACTCGGCGTGTTGGGATGCCCAAATCTACCGCAGAAATTGGACGATCCGCAGGCGCAGCGCGGCTGTCTTTTCGTCGCAGAACGAGGTGAGGGCACGCGAATGCTGCCGTTGGATGGACAAGACTCAGAACGAATTCATATCTCTCAGGCAATACACCGTTTTGCAGAGAGCGTTGAATCCACCCACAGTGACCTTGACACTCACGCACAAATCGCTCAACAGGTTGGTATTGTCGAGCCACCGATTCGGATGGACAGTCAAGTGAAGTATGGTGTGCTTGCGCGGGGTGAAGCCTCCGTTTATATTCGTCTACCGAACCCGATGACGCCCGACTACCGTGAGTGCATTTGGGATCACGCCGCTGGGTTGATTATGGTGGAAGAGGCAGGAGGGATTGTAACAGATGTCGATGGACGGGACCTTGACTTCTCGCAGGGGAGGCGGATGACCGGCAACCGCGGAATTTTAGCGACGAATGGGGAACTTCACTCTCAAGTGTTGGAGTGTATCCAAAGATGCGCCTAAAATCGACGGCGAGAAGGTTTAATCCACAGGTTGCGCCGCTGTTGGAATCTCGACGCCCTGCTCTCTCCAAAACCGATCTGCGCCAGGGTGGAGCGGTATCACAAAGGCTTTCAGCGCATTTTCGAGCGTCATATCCTTTGCAGCGGGGGTGGTGGTTACCAAGATTTTATGCCCCGCCTGATCGTAGAGATGTTTCAGGATGGTGTAAACCGTTTCCTCGCTGATATCTTTGTGTGCGATGAGGACTGTCGGCATCAGGAATGTATTGACCGGCTGGACGTCTTTGTACGCGTTCTCAGGCAGCCTACCGGGCAGATAGAAGGGATATTTCTCGTAAAACCCGTACTTTTTAGCGGGTGCATCGAAGTCGATTAGCCGGACAGATTTGATTTCGGAGACATAGATGATGGCGGAGTTGGGTGCATTGACAAGCCATTGAAAGCCGCTCACCTGTCCATCACGGAGGGCATCTGCTCCCGCGGTTCCTCCCTTATAAACCGGTGAGAACTTTCCGTGAATACCAGCCAGCTTCGAGAGACGTTCCAGTGTTTGCGCGGAACCAGATCCTGCTGCACCCATTGCGACTTTCTTCCCAACAATATCCTCAAATTGATGCACATCGCTGTGCGCCAAGGTTACAAATTGATTGTAGGCGATGTAAAGCAGCGTTAGCACTCGGATATTTTCTTTTTTTCCCTCGTTGGCAAATACCTCCTCACCATGATAACCGAGATAGACATCGGAGGCAAACGCAACGCCCATATAGTCTCCACCGGTGTTGACGCGACGCACATTTTCAATGGAGCCCGCGGACGCTTCGACAGAGATTCTGATGTTGGGTTCTGCTTTTGAAACCACTGTCCCAATGCCACCTGCAAATGGCGAAAACGTTCCGCCGACCGCCCCACCGAGGATGGAGAGCCATATCTGCTCCTTTTTCGGTTGGCTTTCCTGACCGCTCTCCCTTTGGACCGACGATTGTTTCTCACCACTTTTTTGATTATCACAGCCACAGATGAGCAAAGTTAATATACAGAAAATGGATATCCATAGATGAAAGTTCTGTCGTTCCATTTTGCTCCTTTACTGTCATTTACGCTCTGCCGTAGACAGGAATCGCTGCACCGTTGATGATAGCAGCAGCGTCGGAAATAAGGAATAGGATAACGTTGGCGATATCTTCGGGTGAAACCCAGCGGGAGTGATCCTCATCGGGCATTCCCTCCCGGTTCGCAGGTGTATCAATGATGCTCACCAACAGGGAATTAACATTAATCCCCAAGTCTTTCACTTCTTCCGCAATTGATTCTGTGAGAATCCGCACCCCGTTTTTGGAAACGGAATATGCGCCCAATCCAGCAATCCCACTTAATCCTGCACGCGCAGAGGTATTCACAATTTTTCCGTATCCCCGTTCAGTCATGTGCGGCAGCACCGCTTTGCAGCAGAGAAAGATCGACTTCAGATTGAGATCCATCATGAAATCCCACCGTTCCTCAGCCATCTCAGCAATTGGGATGCCGCCGACAAAGCCCCCTACTGTATTTATTAGAACGTCGATCTGACCGAATTGGTCCAATGTGGTTTGGACGAAATTTTGAACTTCATTTTCAACCGTTAGGTCTGCGCGAATCAGGGTTACTTGGGATTTGAAGGGAGCAATCTGACGCTCAAACGGCTCGATATTGCGATCAGAAGAGTAAGGCACCGCAACGTGGTAGCCTTTTTTGAGCAGGGATTCCGTGACGACGGTTCCCAACGCGCCAGTACCACCGGTGACAATCGCAAATCGTGTATCAGCCATTTTAAGATCCTTTCCTGTGTGATACGTGAAACAGATCCAGATTTACAGATTGTATAGCCAATTAGATTTTGGGGCCTGCTGCTCGGACATCCTCTGCCGTGTTATCGGCGAATTGCTCAAAGTTTTCCGCAAACATCTTAGCAAGCCCTCGCGCTTGGAGATCGTAAGCCGCACCATCTTTCCATGTGTTACGCGGTTTGAGGACTTCAGATGGCACCCCTTCGCAGACGGTTGGAACATGGAGTCTAAAAATCGGATCCGGCTCTGTTGGAACATCCGACAACTTACCCTTCAAAACAGCGTCAACAATGGCACGGGTGTATGCAATTTTCATTCGTGAACCTTCGCCATAGGCACCACCGCTCCACCCGGTGTTGATTAACCAGCAATCTACGCCATGCTGATTTATCTTTTCGCCGAGCATGTTGGCATATACAGCGGGATCTAAAGGCATAAACGGGTCGCCAAAACAGTGGCTGAAGGTCGCTTCGGGGCGGTCTCCGAGTCCCTGTTCAGTGCCAGCAACCTTGGCGGTATACCCCGAAAGGAAGTGGTACATCGCTTGTTCGGTTGTCAGTTTGGCAACAGGGGGCATCACGCCAAACGCATCGCAAGTAAGCATAATCAGGTTCTTTGGATGCCCACCGACGCCTTCCGGCACGATATTATCGAGGTGGGTAACTGGGTAGCCGGCACGCGTATTTTCGGTTAATGAATCATCATCGAGATCGATTCGGCGCGTTACTGGATCGAGTATCACATTTTCCAGCACTGTTCCGAACTTATGGGTACAGGCGTAAATCTCCGGCTCCGCCTCTTTGGATAGGTTAATTGTCTTTGCGTAACAACCGCCCTCAAAGTTGAAAACGCCGCGATCGCTCCAGCCGTGCTCGTCATCACCGATGAGACTTCTGCCCGGCGCAGAGGAGAGTGTTGTTTTTCCTGTTCCGGACAGTCCGAAGAAAAGGGCGACATCTCCATCGGGACCCAGGTTCGCGGAGCAGTGCATCGGCAGCACTCCCTGATTTGGCAGTAGGTAGTTCAGGTATGTGAAAGCCGATTTCTTTATTTCTCCCGCATACTTTGTTCCGCCAATAAGCACCAAATTCCGTTCAAAATTTATAAGGATAAAGGTCGCTGAATTGGTGCCGTGTAATTCAGGATTGGCATGAAGCCCCGGGAAATCAATAATTGTAAAATCGGGTGAATGGTCTAGGGAAAGTTTGTCCGCCGGGATGAGGAGGCTTTGGGTAAACAGGCTGTGCCACGCATACTCGGTGATAGCACGGACGGTGATACGATGCTGTGGGTCGGCACCGGCGTAGCAATCTTGAACAAAGACATCACGCCCTTGGATGTAGGTCAGCATGTGATTATACACGCGATCGAAATGCTCTTCGGAAATGGGACGGTTAATATCACCCCACGAGATTTTATCTCGGCTTGACGATTGTTCAACGATAAATTTGTCGTTAGGTGAACGACCTGTGTGGGAAGTGTTTCGACGATGAAAGGACCAAAGTGAGCAATTTGCCCTTCGCCCCGCATGAGCGCTTCTTCGTATAGGGTGGGTGTTGATAAGTTCCAATATAAGTTATTAATATTTCCGATTTTATGATCTCTCAATAACTGGGCTTTGCTCATGCAGTTCTCCTGAAAGCTGATCGCGCATTAGACAGATGACGCAGATTTTTTAGTTCTCAACTGGAACGACTCCAATTCCGGGCAGATCGGGCAAAATGAGTTTACCTTCCTCAATTTTTACGCCTCGATATGGATCATTCGCAATTAGTAGATGTCCATCCAGATCTGCATAATCCACAAGCGGTGTGAGGTGCGCTGCTGCTGTAATGCCGAGGGAGCTTTCTATCATACACCCAATCATCACTTGTAGTCCATGTGCTCGCGCAATGTGGATGATTCGCATTGCTTCGAGCAGACCACCGCATTTGACCAACTTAATGTTAATACCATCAACACACCCAACCAACGAAGGGATATCGGCGGCACGTTTTACGCTTTCATCGGCGAAAATCGGGAGCTCTGAGTGTTCGCGGACAAACTTTAACCCTTCTAGATCGTCCGGCTTTGTGGGTTGCTCAATCAGTTCGACACCGTAAGGAGCAAGCTCGCGAATCATACGCACCGCTTCTTTGGGTGTCCACGCCGTGTTGGCGTCCACATAGATCGGCTTATCCGTAACCTCACGGAGTGCACGGATGAGTTCTAAGTCGCGGTCGGTGCCGAGTTTGACCTTGAGGAGCGGGTATGCTTCCGCTTCACGCACCTTTTGCTGCATAATCTCCGGCTCATCGATCCCGATCGTGAAGGTGGTCAGCGGTGTCCCCTTCGGATCGAGTCCCCAGAGCTGATAGAGCGGCACACCTAGCTTTTTCCCAAGCCGGTCGTGCAGCGCCATATCAATTGCGGACTTTGCAGCGTAATTACGTCCGAGAATCGTTTCAAGGTCGGACATAACGCTCTCAATCGCATCAAGGTTTCGATCGATGCCCGCATCGAGGATATCAAATGCGACCTGAACCGTTTCGGCAGTTTCGCCGTAGAAGCGCGCGGGCGCCGTTTCGCCAAGTCCACCATCAATTTCTACAGAAATCACCTGACGCAATTCATCGACGGCTCGGCGGGCTATCTTGAAGGGGTGAACAAGTTTGAGATCTGTGACCTGATATCGGATATTCATAAAATAACTGCAAAACTCTGATCAGTGTGTTCGGTTAATGGCGTTCCTATTGGATAAAGGCAGTTGTAAATTTCTGATCGGTTGATGTTTTGCGGCTAAGTATAGTATGATGGCAGTTAATTGTCAAGAAGGTTTTCTATCCTTGGAACGTTGAACCATTTAGGAATGGGAAACAACGACCGCTGTTCTCTACTGTGTAAGTCCTAAAGGAATCAATTTAGCAGAGTTCGCGGAAAGCTGCGAAGTTTAGGGGAGGAACGAGAGAAGTGATGAGGCATACGGTGCTTGCCTGTCTCCTGAATAAAAAAATAGGCTCATGTTAAGATTTGGTGCAACAGAGACCCGAGGGAGAAGAAAAAAACCGAGTTTTCAAGCAAAAACTCGGTTTCCCTTTACGTTTTGCATTGTCTTTTTATATGAGCTAAAAAAAACAAAGAATGTGTGATGGGAGGCTGGATTCAGGCACCGTAAGGGTTTCAAGCGTCAGATTACAACATGGCAATGGGAGGAACAGGGGGCAAAAGGAAAGGTGGCACATAAATTGCTATCTTAACTGGCAACGGCAAAATGTCAACAGAACCCAATTTTTTTAACCTTTGATGCAACTTTTTGCTGCGTCATTCGTAGTAAAGGTAATCCAAAGTAGAAAATGTCCACGCAGCATTTGTAGCAGCGGCAGTTTCAGGCGAGAGGAGGTGCTCCTATGATAGAGGAAATTTTCCTTAATCTTGTCGAGCAGCATCAGGACCAAATCTACCAGCACGCGCTATATCTGCTCAATAACCAAGAGGACGCAGAGGACGTCACTGAGGAGGCTTTCATCAAAGCGTGGAATTCCAACATTGAATTACGTCTTGAGACGGTCCACTCGTGGTTGATTAAATGTGCCAATAATTTATGTATTGACCTATTACGCCGGCGCAAATTTCAAGTGCCGTTAGCGATGGGGGATACTGAAGAAATTGAAATGTTAGCCCACCACCAATGCGAGGGCACGGCATCCAAATCATCAAATTCGTCGCCAGAAGAAGGCTGCCTCAAGCGAGAACGTCAACAGTTGGTTCAACAGGCGATTGCTCAACTCCCTCTCCATTTTCGCACGGTCGTGATCATGCGGGAAATAAACGAATTAAGTTTTGAGGAAATTGCGGAAACGCTAAATCAACCTGTCGGCACTGTGAAATCGAACATGTTTCGGGCGAAAAAGAGGTTGCGGGAAATATTGGGAAGCTCCATGGGGAGGTGAATCGCTGAAACGACATATAATGATACAAGCGATACGTTGTGAATACGTGCATTCGGTTTTGGAAGTATACCTTGTTGATGAACTGAACCCCGACGCTCAAGTGGCAATTGAGACACATCTGGCTGGCTGTCAAGGTTGCCAAAATGAGTTGGACTTTGCACTCGAAATTGATGACATACTGAAGGAGATACCCAAACTCGAACCGCCTCCTGAGGTTTTTAATCAAGTCGCTGCTTATGTTCAATCTCATCCAAAGCCCACTGTTGAGGAAACGTCAACACACCCCAGGTAGATGGAAACTTTACACTTGCCTAAAATATGAGAGGGGAGAGTCCAATGAAAACCGTACTTGACCTAATCCGTCAACCATTGGTTATCGGTGCACTCGTATTAAGTATTCTTATTGTCGGTGGGGCGTATTTCGGAAGCCGTTGGTACTATGGTGATATTGAACCTGTAAAGATACCGGAGCTCTCTGCATCAACTTCCTACCCGCCTAAAAATCCTTCATCCGCTGAAGTTGATTTGAGTGGTCTGCAAGCGGAGTCATTGCCACCACAAATGGAATCAACACCTACAGTTTCATCTGCAGAGGGTGAGTCGGTCGATGATTTCTTGGCAGAGCTATCGGACGAGGAGATAGCTCTGTTGACGGCTGAAGTGGTGGAGGAACCTCAGCGGGTTTCCCCCTTTGGTTTTGGTCCATATCCCCAAGTGCCTCCGGACTTTCCCAGAGATCCGATTTGGGAAGCGGTGGATATGTACGAAAAGATCAATCAACATGGACGTGGCATGATGAAGGCAATAGAATTGATGGATCGGGTTTTAATAAAACTCTGGAATCAGGGGCGTAGAGCAAGCTCTGCGTCAATGAGTAAAGGGCGCGTCTATCCAGGATTTCCCAACACGGTTTATGTTCGATGGAATTACATTGAGGAACCAGATGGGACAATGACACGATATGCAGGACGAAAAACGAGTGGGCCGGACATACCAGAAAGTGTCTTTGATGCTTTAAGTGAGGGGATTATTCCGCCCGGTATAAAAGTGCTTGATCATGATGCCGACGGAATAGATCCTTATACTTTTTTGAATCTCAACTAATAAGGAGAAATAAAATGCGTAGACGTTTTTGGGTTGGTTCGATAATCTGCCTTTTTACTGCTTTTGCCATGCTTACGTTTCCGACGATAAGTGACGGGGAAGGCTGCACCACGTCCCTGTGTGACGAAGGGGTGTGTGCTAGTGCGAAAATAAGCGGGGCGGCAAAGCTAAAAGCGAGGGGCGTAGTCCGTTCTCCGAGCAATTGTTGGGGTGGTTGGGGAATAAACGTGCGTGCTGGAACTAACAGCGACAGCGATTCAGACTATTACACAGGTGGGACAAGGGAGGATCTGGAGGTTAGCCAGCATACGAATCAAGCGAGGGCAACCTCGTGGATTAGTGGGTATAATAGGCATGACGAGTCTTTTTATGCTAATGCTTGTGATGAGTCTGGTGGCTGATTCATCTGCAACGCACGGACTGTTGACACTTTGTGCTTGGGATTCGTATAACAATAGTGATTTCACTGGAGTACGCTTAATGAGAGGGGAGAGTCCAATGAAAACCGTACTTGACGTGATCCGTCAACCGTTGGTTATTGGTGCACTCATATTAAGTGTTCTTATTGTCGGTGGGGCGTATTTCGGCAGCCACTGGTACTATGGTGATGTTGCATCTGTCGAGATACCCGCACAGGTAACCTTCACGCCGAGTCCCGCGGTGTCTGTCCCTGAAATCAACTTAGAGGGACTACCCACGGCATCCGAACACACAAACATTGAATCACAGCCGACCGTTCCGACTGCGGAGAACGAATCGGTTGATGATTTTTTGGCATCGCTATCGGATGAGGAGAAAGCTCTGTTGACGGCTGAAGTGGTGGAGGAGGCTCAGCCGGTTTCCCCCTTTGGGTTTGGCCCATATCCCGAAGTACCTGCAGATTACCCCGATGATCCCATTTGGGTAACAGATCCCGACTACCCCGGAGGTGATGGGGATTTTGGTAGCGATTTTATGCGGGGCATGGAATTGATAAATCGGGTGTTAATTAAACTCTGGACTCAGGGGCATCATGCTACCTCTGGGTTAATAACTAGCGATGATATCGTCTATCCAGGATATCCTGATACAGTTTATGTTACATGGGATTATCGCGAGCATCCAGATGGGACAATGACCCGCTATGCTTCCAAAATATCAAGCGGCCCGGACGTACCACTGAGTGTTCATGATGCTATAGAAGAGGATGGGACTGTTCCTTTCGGTATAAAGGAGCTTAGTCATGATGCCGATGGAATCAATCCTTTTACTTTTTTGAATCTTAACCAATAAGGAGAAATACAATGCGTAAACGTTTTTGGGTTGGTTTGATAACCTGCCTTTTTGCTACTTTTTCCGTACTCACTCTTGTGGCGATAAGCGCGGAAGAGTGTAAGCAGGGAGTGTGTGCCGGCGCGTGGGTAAAAGGTTCTTCAGAAAAAAAAGTGAAGGCCAGGGTCTCTAGTACAAGATCCTATGACGGTCGGTGGACATATAGGTTGGTGGTTGCAAATAGGGATACAAGGGATCAGGCCCTTTATTGGAAAGGGTATAGTCGAACTTGGACTGACGAGGAGTATACAGCAACGGCGTCTGCATATGCGAGTAATCATGCGAGACACAGATCTACTGGCAAAACCTACTATTCCTCTGCCTCTGAGTCGTCTGGTGGCTAATCTATGTCCGATAAAGGCGTAGGGCGTTCTGCCTTGCGCCTTTTTTTTATATTTTACACATCTTAACACCAGAGCCACTGAAGCAACCAATCACACACCTCCCGATTATCTGTAGACTGGAGCAAGGCCTACGTCTGCCGCTCAATGATCCCTTTGAGTTCTGCCCTTTCATCTTCCTACCGGGCTTCTCGTGTTTATCATTCCTGAGGAATTGTAATGAAAACCGTATTAGACTTAATTCGTCAACCGTTGATTATCGGTGCACTCGTATTAAGTATTCTTATTGTCGGTGGGGCGTATTTCGGCAGCCACTGGTACTATGGTGATGTTGCATCTGTCGAGATACCCGCACAGGTAACCTTCACGCCGAGGCCCGCGGTGTCTGTCCCTGAAGTCAACTTAGAGGGACTCCCCATGGCATCCGAACACACAAACATTGAATCACAGCCGACCGTTCCGACTGCGGAGAACGAATCGGTTGATGATTTTTTGGCATCGCTATCAGATGAGGAGGTTGCATTGTTAGCGTCTGAAGTCGTTCCAAAACCTGAATTGGTCTCGCCTTTCGGGTTTGGTGCTTATCCCCAAGTGCCGTCCGATTTCTCGCACAATCCGATATGGGTCGATTTTCCGAACACCAGAAATGCACTTGGCGGCAGCACCATGATGAGGGCACTAGAATTATGCGATCGGGTGCTTGTTGAACTCTGGCATCAAGGGCAGCATACTGATGGAGGCGAGATAGGAAGCGATGATATGGTCTTGCCATTTTATCCGAACACCGTGTATGTTCGGTGGCGTTACAAAGAGCAACCTGACGGCACAACGAGCCGACGTGTTGCAGAAATGACAAGCGGGCCGGCTGTGCCGACGAGCGTGTTTGATGCGATCCGTGCAGGCACTATCCCAGCCGGTATCACGATACTTGATCCGAGTGATTATGAGATCAATCCTTTCACTTTTCTTAACCTCAACGAATAGGGAGATATATCATGCGTAGACGATTGGTGGCAGGTTTAATCACCTGCTTCGTGGCGATGTTATCCGTCCCTGTGTTTGTAGCAATCAGCGAACAAGAGACAGATGGTCCTATCACCGCCGGTGCGTGGGTGACGGGCAGCTCAGAATTAGTAGCCAAAGGGAGTGTCAGAGCACCGAGCATCATTCGGGGTGCATGGGGGATATCGGTGCGGGCTGGAAACTATAGTGACGGTGACTCCAAGCACTATCCTAGTGGCGTGAACAAAAGCTATGATGTCGATGACTATACATCAACCGCGCGCGCGGTATCATGGATCACTGGCTACAACAGGCATGGTGACACCTATAGTGCTGCCGCTGAAGAGGAGTCGGGCGGCTAATCTATGTCCGATAAAGGCGTAGGGCGTTCTGCCTTGCGCCTTTTTTTTATATTTTATACATCTTAACACCAGAGCCACTGAAGCAACCAACCACACACCTCCCGATTATCTGTAGACTGGAGCAAGGCCTACGTCTGCCGCTCAATGATCCCTTTCAGTTGTGCCCTTTCATCTTCCCACCGGGCTTCTCGTGTTTATCATTCCTGAGGAATTGTAATGAAAACTGTATTTGACGTGCTCCGTCAGCCACCGGTTATAGGTGCACTCGTATTAAGTATTCTTATTGTCGGTGGGGCATATTTCGGAAGCCATTGGTACTATGGTGATGTTGAACCTGTCAAGATACCGGAGCTCGCTGCATCAACTTCCTACCTGCCTAAAAATGCTTCCTCCCCTAGCGTTGATTTGAGTGGTCTGCAAGGGGAATCATTGCCTCCGCAAACGGAATCAACGCCTACAGCACAATCTGTGGAGGGTGAGTCGGTTGATGATTTCTTGGCAGAGCTATCAGATGAGGAAAAAGCATTGTTGACGGCTGAAGTGGTGGAGGAGACTCAGCAGGTTTCCCCCTTTGGTTTTGGTCCATATCCCCAAGTGCCTGCGGACTATCCCGAAGATGTCATTTGGGAAGAAGATATGGATGGAAGAATCGCTGTGTATGGAGGCGGTTTAGCGAAAGCTGCTGAATTGATGGATCGGGTTTTAATAAAACTCTGGAATCAGGGGCGTCGAGCTACCTCTGCTTCAATGGAGAACGGACTCGTCCTGCCTCATTACCACAACACGGTTTATGTTCGATGGGATTATGTTGAGGAACCCGATGGGAGGCTGACCCGATATGCTGGAATAACGAGCGGGGCGGAGGTACCGCGGAGTGTTTATGACGCTATTAGCGAGGCGGGGGTTATGTTCGCCCGGCATAAAGGCTTGATCATGACTCAAACTGATGAAATAGATCCTTACACTTTTTTGAATCTCAACCAATAAGGAGAAATAAGATGCGTAGACATTTTTGGGTTAGTATGATAATCTGCTTTTTTGCTACTTTTTTCCTACTCACCTTTGTCGCGATAAGCGATCAAGAGAGAGATGGACCGGTGTTTGCTAGTGCGAAAGTAACAGGCATATCAAAGCTAAAAGCAAGAGGGGTAGTCGAGGCTGGGCGAGTCTGCGTGATAGGTGCATGGGGTATACATACGCGTGCTGGAAATAAACGGGGACCCAATGACGGTAGTGGAGTGTCTTATAGGAACGGTGTCTACCGGTCTTCTGAAATCGCCGAGTATACGTCGTATGCGTCTGCTTCATCGTGGATTAGCGGGTATAATAAGTATGACGATTCTTATTATGCAAGTGCCTCCGATTCTAAACGCACCGATAACTAGATACGAGAAGCGGCGTGTTTTTCGATTTTCGTGGGACACAACACAACTGCCACTCAGAATGAATCTCCGCAAAAAATTAAGGCAAACGATGACATCTTGTGCTTGAGATTCGTATAACAATAGTGATTTCTAGGTATTGCCTAACAAGCCCAGGCCTTTCATAAACCCCCATAAAAAAACGGGAGAGATACCGCATCACCTATCGCGTATCTCTCCCGTTGCCTAAAATATGAGAGGAGAACCCGATGAAAGCTGCGTTAGACTTAATTTGTCAACCGTTGGTTATCGGTGCACTCGTATTAAGTATTCTCATTGTCGGTGGGGCATATTTCGGAAGCCATTGGTACTATGGTGATGTTGAACCTGTCAAGATACCGGAGCTCGCTGCATCAACTTCCTACCTGCCTAACAATCCTTCGTCCTCTGAAGTTGATTTGAGTGGTCTGCAAGGGGAATCATTGCCTCCGCAAACGGAATCAACGCCTACCCCGATTAATGGGGCGGCGGGTGAGTCGGTCGATGATTTCTTAGCAGAATTGTCAGATGAGGAAAAAGCACTGCTGGCGACTGAAGTGGTGGGGGAAACTCAGCCGGTTTCCCCCTTTGGCTTTGGTCCATATCCCGAAGTGCCTGCAGATTTCCCCGATGATCCCATCTGGGAAGAGGTAGATATGTACGAAAAGATCAACCAACATGGAAGAGGAATGATGAAGGCAATGGAGTTGATGGATCGGGTTTTAATTAAGCTCTGGAATCAGGGGCGTAGGACAACTTCTGCTTCAATGAGTAACGGGCTCGTCTTGCCTCATTACCCCAACATGGTTTATGTTCGATGGGCTTATACAGAGGAACCCGATGGGACAATGACCCGATATGCTTCCGAAAAAACGAGTGGACCGGACATACCAGAAAGTGTCTTTGATGCTTTAAGTGAGGGGATTATTCCGCCCGGCATAAAAGTGCTTGATCATGATGCCAATGGGATAGACCCTTACACTTTTCTTAGCCTCAACTAATACGGTGGAATATCATGCGTAAATGTTTTTGGGTTGGTTCGATAACCTGCCTTTTTACTGCTTTTGCCATGCTTACGTTTCCGACGATAAGTGACGGGGAAGGCTGCACCACGTCCCTGTGTGACGAAGGGGTATGTGCCGGTGCGAGAGTATCAGGTAGCACAGAGCTAAAAGCGAAGGGGACAGTCAGTTCTCCGAGAAGTTGTTGGGGTGGATGGGGAATAAACGTGCGTGCTGGAAATGACCGCGACAGCGATTCAGACTATTACAGAAGAGGGATAAGGAAGTCTCTGGAGGTCAAGGAGTATGCGAGCCAAGCGCGGGCAACCTCGTGGATTACTGGGCATAATAGGCATGACGAGTCTTTTGACGCCAACGCCTGTGATGAGTCTGGTGGCTGATTTATCTGCAAAGCACGGATTGTTGATATTTTGTGCTTGGGATTCGTATAACAATAGTGATTTCTAAGTATTACCTAACAAGCCCAGACCTTTCATTAACCCCCATAAAAAAACGGGAGAGATACCGCATCACCTATCGCGTATCTCTCCCGTTTTTTATGCCCACAAGGTAAGGTGTTGCTTTCAGTTTTTCGATTTGGGGTATCAGGTAAATCCGATAGGAACCTTATTCAACCTCCAAAGTTAGGACTGGAATAAAAGTTATGGATAGCGTGTTCCTAATCGTCTAGACTATCCCGCCGTGGCTTATGCCCCAGAACCGTTGCCGGACGCCTTTTTCTCCTTCCACGCCTTGACAACCTTCTCAGGACTGAGCGGCTGATCCCAGATACGCACACCAATCGCGTCATAAATCGCGTTACCGATTGCGGGTGACGTGGGGACCACGACGATTTCACCGGCACCTTTGGCTCCGTAGGGACCATGTTGGTGCGGGACTTCGACGATAATCGACTCCATGTATTCCTTCAACGGCATCTCAACGATAGAGGGGATTTTGTAATCCATCAGGCTGGCGTTGGTCATCTCCCCACTCGCATCAAAACACATATCCTCGTGCAGCGCGATACCGATGCCCATGCACCCGCCGCCGTAGTTCTGCATTTCGACCCCTTGCGGGTTCATCGCCTTGCCGACATCAATCGCCGAGACAAACTTTCGGATACGGACCTGTCCCGTTTCAACGTTGACCTCGACTTCGGCGGCTTGGGCACCGTGTCCCATGTAAGCCATCGGTTCCTCGCCCTGTCCGGTGTTTGGGTCGTGCGGACTGGCACTGACCTCCCATGTCGCTTTGCCAATAACCTCAACATCCGCCGGACGTTTTCCTGCGAGCATTTCAACTACGAACAGATCCTCGACTTCAATGGACTTTGAGGAACCTTTAACGGAGATGCGTCCACCGGAAACCTCTAAGTCGTCCGGGTGTGCTTCCAGCTTGGGTGCGGCGAGTTCGCGTATCTGGCGTTTCGCATCGTCACATGCCATGCGGGTGGCATTGCCGGTGTGGAAGGTCTGGCGGCTGGAGCCGGCGACATGATCGAAAGGCGTGATCGCGGTGTCCGGGGTGACCAGTTTGACCTGATCGATCTCGATTCCGAACTCATCGGCGACAATTTGCGTGAGAATGGTATAAGCGCCCTGCCCCAAATCGACCGCGCTGGTTCGCAGTTCGCAGGAAGCGTCCTCATGGACCTTTAGCTCCGTGCTGGAAGCGGTCGGTGCAAAGGAATACTTATTGCCCAGAGCGATGCCTTTTCCGCGATACCACGGGCCCTCCAACGACTCGGAGGGAGTTTCCCATTCAATTGCATCAGCACATTTGGTCAAACATTCGTGAGCACTGAAGGCATGGGCGGGCATGGTGATAGCGGTGCGCTCACCCTCAGTCAGCAGGTTATTTATACGCAGTTCAACGGCGTCAATGTCACACTCTCTGGCGATGATGTCCATCTGGGTTTCGACCGCCCAAGCGGACTCTGCACATCCGTAGCCTCGCAACGCACCACCGGAGACACGGTTGGTATACACGCCGTAAGAATCCACCCAGAGTGCTGCTAAGCGGTAGGAACCGGGATAGAGATGTGTGGAGAAAATTGGTTTGAGAATCCCTTCACCACTATAGCCGCCTCCCCAGAGAATTGAGGTGACTTTACGACCGATTAGGATACCATCTTTGGTTACAGCGTCCTTTATATCAAAGATGAACGGTGTGCGTGCTGCGGTCGCAGAGAGGTCTTCGGCGCGGGTCAAGATGATCTTGACGGGACGACGTGCTTTACGGGCAAGTGCGGCGGCGATAGCCCCTTCCTTAACCGTCAATTTACCGCCAAAGGCACCGCCAACAAATGGAACAATGACGCGGACCTTGGAAGGCGACAGGTCAAGTGCTTTCGCTAAACCGTCGCGTGCGATGTAGGGCGACTGTCCCCCTGCCCAGAGCGTCAGCGTGCCGTCAGAACTCCATTGCGCCACTGCGCCGTGCGGCTCCATACATGCGGTGTGAACATAACCGGTTGCATAGCGATTTTCGATGATGTGTCCGCCCTCGTCCTCCGCTTTTTTGAATGCGGCATCAATGTCGCCGTGCCGGATGCGATAGGCTTGCCACAGGTTGGGCGGACGCTCGTCCATTTCGGCAATTTCAAGGAGTTTTTCGTATTCTTCGTATTCCTCGTGCAGTACGACGGGCGGATCCAATCGAATCGCTTCTTCCGGATCGAATAGGGGAGGAAGTTCTTCGTATTTGACCTCAATCTGTTCACAAGCTGCCCGCGCAATTTCCGGAGTATCCGCAGCGACCGCAGCGACCGGTTCACCAACGAGGCGCGTTTTGTCGTGGGCGAGCAGATGTTCATCTAACGTTAGGACACCTAACCGCACATCAGGCAGATCGGCAGCGGTGATGACAGCGCGTACACCGGGCATCTGCTCGGCTTTGCTGGTGTCAATCCCCAGAATTTTTGCGTGTGCGTATGGACTGCGCTTCAGTTTGGCGTGAATCATACGCGGCAGCACGATGTCGGTTGTAAATTCCGCAGTTCCAGTTACTTTTTCTATGCCATCAATACGTTTAGCAGAAGTTCCAACAACAGCCATGTTATTTATCCTCCTCCCCTGCGACGCTCAATATCGCTTCCGTCGCGTGCGTGTAAACTCCACATCGGCAAAGATTTCCCACAAACGCAGAGCGGACGTCTTCTTCAGTTGGGCTAGGGTTTTCGTCTAGCAACTGCTTTGCTGTCAGCAGCATCCCTGGCGTACAATAACCGCACTGCACAGCACCATGTTCTAGAAACGCAGCTTGCAACGGGTGCAGATCATCGGGTGAGCCAAGTCCCTCTATGGTCAGGATCGATTTTCCATTCGCCTGTAGCCCAAGCATCAGGCACGATTTGACCAGTTGTCCGTCAATCATTACCGTGCAGGTCCCACACCGCCCATCTTCACAAGCGCACTTCGTCCCCGTTAGCCCAATCCCATCACGAATAGCCTCCATCAAGGTGTGGTAAGGTTCGACGAGGATGTCATAATTTTCGTCATTAACTGTTAATGATAATGGGTATTTCATTAAAACGCCTCCAAGTAATTATGGTAGATTTTAGAATTACTTATACATCAGGACTTACGCAAAGTTAGCATATGGGAGTAGATTTTTGATTTTTAATCCCCTAACTCCCGCCCCCGATTTTATGCCCGATAAATCCCCGATGAATCGGGACAGGCGCGCCTCCGACAAGCCGAGAGCAGGTCCCGACTCGTCGGGATTCTCGGAACGGAACACGCGCGATGTACCACTTGTCAGGGGGACTTTGGTAACTGCGCGCAGGTCGGAGTTATTGGTAAATGTCTCAACTGGTAGCGCGTGCAACAGCTTCCGCCAATGCTTCTGTAGTCAGTACAGTAACAAGGTCAATTTTGTATTCGCTGGGTGCCATCGGATCGCTCGACGGTGAGACATGGGCTGCAGCGAGTTCACCCGCTTCGGCGAGTGCTCCATTGTTTCCGACGATGTTGTGTCCCTTCAGTCGCGCCTCTGCCTCCTGGGCGTGATTCGGTGCACCTGAGCAGTTACCAACTACGATACGAACTTCCTGGCACTCCCCCGCTCTATCGATGCTGATAAACGCCCCGACTCCAACGACGGGATAATCGCCTGCTCGCAGAGCGAACCGACGATGAGCAGCGGCGGCGGATGCGAGATCGAACGATGGAACCACTACCTCGGTCAATAACTCGCCCGGTTGGGCAGCGGTAGCAAAGGCACCCGTAACAAAGTCATCAATAGGCACAACCCGCTCACCGTTTGCACTCGCCAATTTTACCGTGGCATGTAGTGCGCTCAAGACAACGGTGATGTCGCTCGCGGGATGCGCTTCGCAGATTGCCCCACCGAGTGTTGCAAAGTTACGAATCTGTTGGTCTGCTACATTGCTGACGACATCATCCAAGGCGCGCAGCGTGGGATGGGTTTCGCCTATGCCGTTCAAACGATTTAGCGTAACCTTTGCACCGATTGTTACACCTTCGCTCGATGCGGCGATGTCTTCCAATCCGCGGACATGTTGGATACTGATTAGATGTGATGGTTGACTTAATCCATTCCGCAACAGTATTGCCATGCTCTGTCCGCCGGCAACAACCTTCGCACTATCTCCGTGCTCGGCTAACAGTGAGCAAGCCTCCGACACGGAGGTCGGCTCAAGATAATGACAATCAATCATGTATTTCCTCCCTCATATGTAGATGAGCTATAGGACTTTTTTTGGTTCATTGGTTCATTAGTTCATTGAATTGATAAACCCGTTACGCTTGTGCTCCTTTGAAGCATAGGCAATTAAAGCATTCTATGCTGATGGATTCTCAATAGGCAGCAACATGGGTTATTATAAACAGCTTATATTTTTTGGAAATTCTCAAGATTATAACATAGTTATCCCCAAAAGCGAAACCCAAAAATCATCAGCGCGCTTTCGTCCTGCAAGCGTCGCCAATTCTGTTGACTCAACCGGTTGGATCTGCTATAATGGCGGACGCTAAGTTCACATGGATAACAGCATTCTTAATATCGGCTATTAACATAGAGGAGGTCAACCCGTGATCCGAACATACTATCTGCTAATTCTGTGTATTATCTCGATCTTTTGTGCAATTGGTCTGATTGTTCTCCCAGCGGGTGCGGGTGAGATGGGAGAGTGGCGGGCTTACGGTTCAGATAAAGCCAGTACTAAATACATTCCGCTCGATCAGATTAACAGAGACAATGTCAAAGATCTTCGGATCGCATGGCGTTGGGACTCTCCCGATAATGCGATCGTCGAATCCAATCCTGACCTATGGACGATGGTGAATGAAGCCACGCCGCTCATGATTGGGGGTGTCATATACACGAGCACATCGCTCAATTTAGTGGCTGCGATCAACGCTGTCACGGGAGAAACGATTTGGGTTTATGACCCGGAAACGTATGAGGACGGCACGCCAGCCAACACCGGTTTCGTGCATCGGGGTGTCTCCTATTGGGAAAATGGCAATGATAAACGGGTTTTAGTCGGCACAGGCGATGGGTATCTGATCGCGCTTAACGCCGAAACAGGGAAACCAATCCAAGGATTCGGCGAGGATGGTCGCATTGATTTGACGAAAGGCTTGCGCCGTCCGGTGAATCGTCGGCTGTACGCTGTTTTCTCACCGCCGATTATCTGTCGCGATGTGGTTGTCGTGGGTTCCACGGTTCTCGATTCCTTTGCGATTAACAAGCCGCCGCAAAAGCTGATGCCGCCGGGAGATGTCAGAGGATTTGATGTTCGTACCGGCGAGCAACGTTGGATTTTCCATACTATCCCGCAAGAAGGGGAGTTTGGAAACGAGACGTGGAAGGCCGGTTCTTGGAAGACGACCGGCAATACAAATGTCTGGACGATGATGAGTGCGGATGAGGAGTTGGGTTATGTCTACCTGCCTGTTAGCACGCCCACCAATGATTATTACGGCGGACATCGGCTCGGAGACAACCTGTTCGCCGATAGCCTCGTATGCCTGAACGCACAGACCGGGGAACGGGTTTGGCATTTTCAGATTCTACATCACGGACTGTGGGATTATGATCCGCCCGCCGCTCCAAACCTGATTGACATTACGGTTGATGGAAAGGAGATCAAAGCGGTTGCCCAAGTGACTAAACAGGCGTTCTGTTTCGTATTTGATCGCGTGACTGGGGAACCGGTTTGGCCCATTGAAGAACGTCCCGTACCCCAGTCAACTGTACCGGGAGAATCCTCATCGGCTACGCAACCTTTCCCGACCAAGCCAGCACCCTTTGATCGCCAGGGTGTGACGCACGATGATTTGATTGACTTCACCCCGACGTTGCGTAAGCAGGCACTCAGTATCCTTGAGGACTACGACCATGGCGCACTTTATACACCTCCGACCGAAAAGGGGACAATCGCTATGCCCGGCATCATTGGGGGTGCCAGTTGGGC
This sequence comes from Candidatus Poribacteria bacterium, assembly GCA_965207095.1. GTDB lineage: Bacteria > Poribacteria > WGA-4E > WGA-4E > PCPOR2b > PCPOR2b. The sequence goes on from OZ242270.1 coordinate 355,077, forward strand.
AGGCGCAGCCGTTGATCCAAACAGAGGGATTATCTACATTCCATCGATTACCTACCCTACCAACACCACGATAAACAAAGCGAAAGATCCAGAGGCAGACTACACCTATACCGGCGCGCTCGCATTTGGACCGAAGGGTCCGCGGGGTCTCTCCTTATTCAAGCCGCCTTATGGACGTATTACTGCTATTGATTTAAATACGGGTGAACATAAGTGGATGCAACCGGTCGGAGATGGACCGCGGGATCATCCTACCTTGCGGCATCTCGATCTGCCGCCCTTGGGCTGGGCACAACGCAATTTCCCGCTATTGACGCAATCGTTGCTTTTCGCGGCGACGCAGGCATCGTGGGACGGCACTGGCAACTCACCGCGTGGCAATGCAATTGAAGTAAGTTTTGAGGAGCAGAATCCGTTTCTGTGGGCGTTTGATCCGGATAACGGGCAGCTGATTTCAAGCACAGAACTCCCAAGCAATGCGCACGGTGCCCCGATAAGCTACATGGCTGATGGTAAGCAGTTTATCTTGATCCCGATAGGTGGAGCGAACCTTCCTGCCGAACTGATTGCGCTGAGTTTGCCGTGATGTTAGGGGTTTATAGACCGATCACCTTCCAACACAGTTGAATGCGTAGCACTTAGGACCTCCAGCCCGTTAGGCGAGTGAACCTCGCCCCCTACAATCGGCGCAATCAGATCTCGACCCGGCAATGCCGATTTTGGAAAATTGATCTACGATGGACAACCACGAGGGTTGCCCCTACAGGAAATCCATCCAATGTAGGAGTGGTGCCCCGCTCAGATCCCCGATAAATCATCCGTGCCGAGACCAGGGGGACAGGCGCGATTCAAAGCAACTTGTGCTTGCGTATCGATTATTCTCCGAATAGAGATGAGTTCGATCTGTCACATATTAACAGAACTGAACAACTTGGATTATTGACATTATCAATAAAGGAGATGAAATTATGGGAAGTTTAACGGATCAGGTCGCAATTGTCACAGGCGGTGCTCAAGGCATTGGCGGTGCAACTTCGAGACGGCTTGCCGAGTCGGGTGCGAAAATCCTCATCGCTGACATGGATGTTGAGACAGCTCAAGCCAACGCCGAGCGGATTCGCAATGCGGGTGGCACCGCGGAAGTCATTGAGACGGATGTCTCTCGTCGCGACGATATTGAGGCGATGGTCGGTAGAGCGGTTGAATTATGGGGGCGTCTCGACATTCTTGTCAACAACGCTTTCAACACCAAAGAGCCGGATGGTAGCGCAGTAGACTTGTCGGAGGAGGCTTGGGACTATGCAATGAATGTCTTAGTCAAATCCATGTTTCTGGGTGCGAAATTCGCTGTGCCGGAGATCGAGAAATCGGGCAAAGGCAGCATCATCAATATCTCGTCCGTCCACGGTCTGCTGATGGCTCCGAAGAAACTGGTATATGAAGCGGGCAAGTCCTCGGTCATCGGCGTTACCCGTCAGATGGCGATTGATTTTGGTCCGATGGGTATCCGTGTCAACGCAATCTGTCCGGGCCATATCGTAACCGAGCGCATTGAAGAACATTGGAAACAGAACCCGTCGCTGCTACGTTTCTTTGAAGCGCAATATCCAGTTCGTCGCGTTGGTCGTCCGATTGACATCGCTAACGCCATCAACTTCCTCTGTTCGGACGAAGCATCTTTCATTACAGGACACGCCCTGCCGGTAGATGGTGGGCTGACGATTCAGCTGCAGGAAGACTTCGGTGTGAATCAGGCGCGATTTTTCCAAGAGCATCCGGATACCGACGTATCGTCTTATTGAAATCACCCTTCTTTGCACAGTTTCTGTACTTGTATTGATTAGAATTTCGTTGTATAATACACATAATTCTACTATGGTGGACCTTAGAATTAATGAGATCCTCTAAACTGGTGCGGTTTCCAACCGCACCTACCGGGGTGGAGTGAATGCAGCGCGGTTAAAAACCGCACCGCATAGGCGGCGTAGTGTGGATTGAACCGGCTTGTCCCGATTCTCCCCGATTGCATCGGGACAGGCGGGATCCCGATAATTAGTTTACCCCGATTTATCGGGGGGATTGGAAACAGCGCCTACCATACACGGGGCGCGAACGTGTCTATTTATTTTTGGTATTCACCATAATAGGCACTTTACCATTCATTTTTGCGTCAGGGGGCTTGCCCTATCCGAATTGAACCTGTCACTGATTTCGATCTAAAGCATACATTGGAATGTGGGCAATCGTTCCGCTGGCAGCCGTCAGCCAATGGCTGGTATTACGGCGTTGTTGATGGCAGGCAGTTGAGGATACGTCAGGAAAACCGGACGCTGATCGTAGAAAGCTCCGATGATGAAGAAGGCGATCAGTTAGAAGCCTTCCTTCGCCACTACTTGGATCTTAACCGAGATTTGCCAGCGATCTTAGACGCTGTCGATATCGATCCGTTTATCCACCGATCAATTGAAACGTTTCGGGGAATGCGGATTTTGAACCAAGAGGTGTGGGAGTGCCTCGCATCATTTATCCTGTCTCAGAATAACAACGTACCCCGGATTAAGGGGATTATCCGCACTATCTCTGCACGATTTGGCGAAAAAATCCCCCTTGATGACTCGATCGATTACGCTTTTCCGGCGCCGGAAGCCCTCGCGGCAGCCGGTGTTGAGACGCTGTATGATTGTGGGCTGGGATACCGTGCCCCTTATATGTGGACAGTTTCGTCGGCGGTCGCAGCAGGGGCATTCGACCTTGAGGCTCTGAAGAGCCTGCCCTATGTCGACGCAAAACGGGAATTGATGGGGTTCAAAGGGATCGGCGAGAAGGTTGCCGATTGCATCTGTCTATTTTCGTTAGGGCACGTTCAAGCCCTGCCCATCGATGTATGGGTGAAACGGATTATAGAGCAGATTTATCTCAAACGGGAAGCCTCGATTCGTGAGATTCGTCAGTTCGCCGAAGACTACTTTGGCGAATATCTCGGTTACGCTCAGCAGTATCTTTTCCACTATGCCCGGACGGTTGGTCTTGAGGATTTGCTCACGAGCGAAGGATAGAAAGTAAATTTCGACTCCCTTCGTAGTATGCCATAGACAACCCTTCCTCGAAACTTCTAATCAGATAAGGAATCAGGAGGTTCAAATGCTCGAAGATTTACGCGAAAATGTACTTACACTGTTGGAAGAGCGCGTTGAACGTGCCATTGAGACTATCAACAATCTCAGGGAAGAGAAAGTAGCGCTCGAATCCGAAAACAATCAGCTTCGTAACGACTTGGACCAGCGAGATGTCGAGATTCAAAATCTCGAACAGCGGAACGCTGAACTCAACCACTTTGAAGCAGAGATGACGGTGCTCCGGGCCGAGCGTGAACAGGAACGTCTTGAGGTAGATAAAGAGAAAGCAGAAGTCCGCGAGCGGCTTGAAGGACTCATGACAATGCTTAGCAATGTTGAGAACAGGTCAGAAAGTCAGGCAGAAGCGGAACCCGGTGTGCTTGATGACACGTCTGAGACAGTTGATGATACCGAAGAACAGCAGGAGGAAGAGCAGGAGCTCTCTCCCGAAGATACACTGTTTATACCGACGAGACTGGTGGAACCACAAGAAGCAGAACAACCAAGTAGTTCTGATGAGGCATCTGAGGAAACGGGCAAAGATACGGACGACGAGACGGAATTCGCATAATACTCGCCTGCTAACAGACTGACCGATACAAACGAAATCAACAGCGTGCCGAGATTAATGGAATACAAGGCATGACCCCTTCGACACTTTTGCGCGGTAGCCGAGTTCGGCTCACAGCGTTAACGCAAAACGACCTTCCAACCGTTACCGAATGGCATCAGACTACCGAATTCTTACGACTATTTGATGCGCTTCCCGCTTATCCTAAAACTGAGACAGCGTTAGCACAGTGGCTAGACGACGCGGATAAAGCAACTGACGCTTTTCTTTTTGCCATTCGTGCCCTCGAAAGCGATGAACCCATTGGCTATGTTGAACTCGACGGAATCCTGTGGACACATCGAGTGGGCGGCGTAAGTATCGCTATCGGGGAGGCAAAGCACTGGGGACAAGGCTATGGGTACGAAGCCATGCAGCTGATGCTCCGATTTGCTTTTGATGAACTCAATTTGCATCGCGTACAACTTACGGTGTTCAGCTACAATGAACGCGCCATCGCGCTGTATGAAAAGTTGGGCTTCCAGTGTGAAGGAGTGCACCGGGAGCATTTGCAGCGGGATGGAAAACGGTATGATATGTATCTGTATGGCCTCCTCCGCTCAGAATGGGAGGAGAGGAATGCTACTCGTTTGGTGTAAACGACCACACTAACCATAGAGGAGACACCAATTATAGTGAATTCTGAAAATAGGTAGACACTACTCCAGTTGGTGTCGGTCTCATCGGGGCAAGTCCCGGCTTCGCCGAGGACCCTCGATGGAATCGGGAGATGCTCCTCCTACAGTGTTCAAACAGTTATGAAATCTACTATAAAATAACCGTAGACTGAAAGAGGGATGAATATTATGTCATTAAAAACTGTTGGACTTTTAAGCCCCGGCGATATGGGACATGTTGTCGGCAACGTCCTTGTTACACACGGCTTGCGCGTGATTACCTGTCTTCAGGGGAGAAGTGAACGCACTCGCGCCCTTGCAGAAAAAGGGAAGATTGAAGATGTCCCGACGTACCAGATACTTGTGAGTGAAGCGGATATTATCCTGTCGATTATGGTACCGGCAGAAGCTAAGGGCGCTTCTCAAGCGGTTGCGGACACGCTCGCCGAGACGGACACAGATCTCACCTATGTAGATTGTAACGCAATCGCGCCACAAACCACGCGCCAACTGGACGAAATCATTACAGAAGCCGGCGGTCGTTTTGTTGATGCGTCGATTATCGGTCCTCCGCCGAGAAATCCGGGGGCGACCCGCTTCTACGCCTCAGGCGTCCATGTTGGGGAATTTGAAGCGTTGACGGAATTTGGGCTCGATGTCCGTCCGCTTGGTGATCAGATTGGGTTGGCTTCGGCGATTAAGATGTGCTACGCCTCTTTGACGAAGGGGCTGACCGCACTTTGTACGGAACTGCTGACTGCTGCGGAACTGCTGGGTGTGTCTGACGCCCTCAAAGCGGAATTTCAGATGAGTCAATCGGCGTTGTATCAACGGATGGAGGGCGGATTGCCGGGGATGCCGCCGAAGTCCAGACGTTGGATCGGTGAGATGGAGGAGATCTCGGCGACGTTCGGTCATGTCGGCTTGACGCCAAAGATTTTAGCGGGTGTGGCGGATATGTACCGATTGGTTGGGAAGACACATCTTGCGGATCTTCCGCCTGAAGATTCGGAGGCGTTCCCGGATCTGGCGGAGATGATTTCGATTTTGGCGGATGCCGTGGAACAGGATTGCTCTGGAGAGGCGTGAAAAACGCTAAAAATGTAAGGAACTTATGGCACAAGATTGGAAAGCAATTATTCCCCGTGTCGAGCAGCTGCTCGACAAAGTGGAGGGGCTTCTGACAGCCAGCACCGCTGCGATCGAAACCCCCTCTAAACCACTCGATGGACATATCGCTTTTCGGTGGCGGACTCAACGTTTAATTCCCGTCAAACACCCCGACCTTATGGAGCTTGCAGATCTGATTGGGGTTGATCGACAGATCGAGGAATTGGATCGGAATACACGTCAGTTTCTTCAAGGCTTACCTGCAAACCATGCGCTGTTGTGGGGCGATCGGGGGACGGGCAAATCATCGCTCATCAAGGGGATACTCCATCGGTATGCGTCGGAGGGGTTGCGGCTGGTCGAGGTGAACAAGGAGGGGTTGCTCCATCTGCAAGAAATTGCCGATCTCTTGTGGGACCGCCCGGAACGGTATCTCCTCTTTTGCGATGATCTTTCCTTCAGCGAAGGCGAAGCGGAATACAGGGAGTTGAAAGCGATGTTGGAGGGTGGGATTGCAGCTCGCCCTGAGAACGTCCTGATCTACGCAACGTCCAACCGCCGTCACCTGATGCCGCGGCAGGTGGGGGAAAACCAGTATCCCCAGACCGATGAAGATGAGTTGTATCCGCGAGAGACGACCGAGGAGAAGGTTTCACTCAGCGACCGATTTGGACTGCGACTCGCCTTTTATCGGTTCTCTCAACACACCTACCTACAGATTGTCTCCCACTACGCCCAAAAGCGCGGATTGTCTCTCTCAACGAAGGAGCTCCATCGGAGAGCGTTGGAGTGGGAAGCGTCGTCGAGTGGCAGATCGGGACGGGTTGCACGTCAATTTGTTGATGACCTTGCGGGGCAATTAGGATTGGAGGATCCAACCTAACCCGTAGCAGCGGAGACGGATGAAGACGAGTAGGTGAAGGAGCAGTGATGCGACGCGCACAAAAAGCGGTATCCTGTGGGAAAAGAGTGGATACCGCTTCTACGGCTCCTCTCTGGCCTACCGTGTTGACGTCCCAGGTTCTCGGTCTTTGACCGGAGGCTCATTACGACTAGGCAGGTTGTTTCGTCGCCTCTCAAATTGCGTCGCAGCTTCAGGGTTCCTCTTCCTCAACCGACGAAGCCCTTCCTCTGAACCGTATTGGTCAAACAACTGCTTCGCCTGCTCTTGTTGCTCCGATGATAATCCCTCCCACTTCTGCACTTCCTGACCTTCGACTGGAGGCGTTTCGTGTACATGTCCCTTCTCCAGGTGGACAGAATCCGGCTTGCCCAGTACCCCGACCGATGTTGGTCGAGGCGTTATAGATAAAATTTCAGAATGAGCAGGTGCGGAGACTGTATCTTTCCCAAAGCCCTCTGAAGAAACGGTATGGGGCGCAGGCATACTTTGCAGCACTTCCACATGGCCATCAAATAGAGGTCCATATTTTTCACTCAAATTTTCATCTATGTGTTTAAGGATTCTGTCAGGCGGTGCGTTGACAATCATCTCGTCGCCCCGATGTACCACGGGGACACCTAACTTCCTTAGTTCCTCTATGGATTCGTTGGTAAAATCGTTGGCTATATCAAAGTTGGGACCTTTTGATTGTAACCATCTTTGAAGCATAAGTGATTTTCGAGTAGCCTCGCTTGGGTACAAGTAAAGCGACGCTTCTAAGTAAGCAACACGTTCATCAATTGTCAGCCCTTCTTTCAAGCGTTTTTCTTTTAGTTCCACGTAAATCTCAACGGCATCGGTGTACCCAAACTGCTCCGTGAGTTGGTGACGTAGCTCGGCTACCAGTTCATCGGGAGACATCTCCGACAATTTCGGCACCTCGTTTTCCTGAGTCGTGTCCTCACTTATTGTCTCTGCCCCATTCACTGGTTGATTGACAGCGGGAGACGCCGGCGAGATACTGTCAATAAACTTCCTTTTATCAATCTCCATATAGACGATAAATCCACCGACTAAAAGCACAAAAGCGATACTAGCAACGATAAAGTTTCTCATCGGAAAACTCTCTTTCTGTTGGGGTGCCCCTACGGATTTCGACTAGCTGTCAAGCTGTACAACTAGCCGAAATCGCAAGAGTCAAGCAAGATACTTAGGAGGTGACACCTCTAGGGACACTGGCTACAACTCGTTACATTTACGAATATGGTATCATCTACGTCATCATAATGCGTCCCGTGACTCGTATGGTCCGGATCCGACTTTTTTTTCGGATGGTCTTGGGAGGGATATGTCATCTTGATGAGAGTGTATTCATCAGTGCTACAAATATCATTCTGGGGGTGAGTAGTAGTAGTATCAACACAGTACTCGGTTACATTAATCGTTTCAACTAGTGAAGCATGTGCTTCCACGTTATGTATCCACACCACTGTGGTCGTGATAAGGAAAACCATAACGGTTGTGAAGGTGAGTAAAACAAACCGTTTTCTTGACATCTTTTTTACCTCCTGTTGATACGCAGGTTTCATCATATTCCTGTTTTAGGAATAGATTGCTTAATAAAAAAAACGCTGATAAGCCTGTTATCTTGTAATTTGTGTACTTCGCATCAGTTTGTTAATCTTCTTTCTTAGGTATTCCCGATCAACCTGCAACCCATCAGAACCGAAGGTAAAATCAGAGAGGGCCGAGAAGTTCTCTTTGACCTGTCGCTTCGCCCGTTGTATCCGACCGGAAACGGTCGAGGCCGAAAGGTGAAGGTGCCTCGATATAGCCCGGTAGGTCCACCCTTGCAGATAGAGCAGGAAGGCTTGTCGGGTGTTACCGGGGAGTGCCGCTACTGCCTTGAGGAGGCTATCGGCGGTTTCATGCCCAACCACTAGGGAGTCGGGCATCGCTAAATCATCGGGCACGTCCCCGACATTGGATGCCCGGAGTAATTCAAGCTGCAATCGCCGTTTCCTCAGTGTATCGTGGCAGAGGTTACAGGTGATACTGTAGAGCCAACCCGCGAACTTATCGGGTGCTTTCAGCGTTTCCAGGTGCTGATAGGCATGGAGAAACGCTTCTTGGACAAGGTCTTCCGCCTCTGACCGATTATGGACTTCCGATAATGCTCGGTTTAACAAGCCCACTTGATGCTGTTGCACCAAGCGGTCAAAAGCGGTGTTATCCCCCTGGAGGGTTCGGTTGACTAATTTTGCATCAAACGATAACATTGAAATCCCCTCCTTTCGATTCGTTCACCCTAATAGACGTAGAAATTGAGGAGATTTAACATTTTTTTTAGATTTATTTCATTTTTCGCTCATGTTAATTAAGGGGCTCATGTTAAGAAAGCGTACAACAGAAACTTCGTAGGGGTCGGGTCACCCGACCCACACTAGCAAATAAGGGCGGGGAGACCCCGCCCCTACAATTTATTTTCCCCAATATATCCCCGATTGCATCGGGACAGACGGGATTTTCAACGTGCTTTGCTTTCTTTAGGACTTACGCAGTTGAACGGTCAAAGCACTGTAGTTCGGTAATTCATCGCCGAGTGACACTGTTGCCAACGCCCGGTAAATCGGGATTAAGAAACGGGCAACTACAGTAGGGATAAAGGCTTGTAGTAGGGCGATTTATCGCCCGTCCGGACGCGCAATGAATTGCGCTACTACGAACCGAAGTGCGTAACTCCTATTTCTTGTTACATGTGAGAAGTATGCGGGGCTGTCTCAATCAGATGTGCATCCGGCAATCCAGCCCGAACCTCCGGGTCATTGCTCGTCACGATGACCTGATGTTCTTCGGCGAGCTGCTGAATGAAGTCAATCATCGCGCCTCGCCGATCTGGATCGAGGTGGAGGGTTGGGTCATCGAAGACGAAGAAACCGAGCGTCCCTAACGCTTCCGAGAGGGCGGCTTTGAAGCAGAGGTAGAGCATCATCTTTTCGCTGCCGCTGAGGAGTAGCAGGTTGCGCTCGACGCCTTCGACATTGAGGGAGGGGAGTAGGTGCTGGCTTTTGAGATCAATCTGAGAGAACCGGGTGAGGTTCATCCGCTTTAGCCAACGCTGGATCTCCTTCTCGGCAGGCTGGAGGATAGTTTGTTGGAGGGTGGCAATTGTTTTATCAACGCCATCGCAGGCGAGCTCAAAGCTGAGACGGGTGCGTAGAATCTGATTTGCTTGATATTGCGCCCGCTGTAGTTCTTCGAGTTTATGGGCAATAACCGCTTCTTCCCTATTGAGTCCGTCAAGCCGGCGGCGCAGGCTATCGATTCGGTATTTGAGTTGGCGGCGTTGCTCGGCGATCTGTGCGGGATCGGCAGATGCATCGGATCTCAGACTTGTTTGCGGAGGGGTTGCCGGCTGTAGCGCGCCCAACCGACTGGCAACTCCATCGAACTCACGTTGGAGATTGGCAAGGTGTTTTTCGATCCGTTCAAGCTGTTCGACCTTGCCTTGCATCAGTTGATGCCGTTGCTTGAGTCCGCGCAGGGCGTTGATGTTCTCAGTCCGTTCGTCGAGGGCTTTCTGCTGCGCTTTGAGTTCCCCCTGGCTTGACGCTCTCGCGGCTTCTTTCTCCGCAAGTATTCCCTCGATAACCTTTTGCTGCACGGGTTGATGGCAGGTTGGACAGTGCCCGTGATCATTGTCGATTAATTGGCGCAGGGTTTCGCATTCGGTCGTAAGGGTGTGGACTTGACTGTTCAGGCTGCCAATCCGTTGAACGAGTTCATCACGTCCCTGTTCCAGTCCGCTCGCGCTGGCGGTCGCTGCCTCAATTTCCTTAATGGAGGTTCGCAGATGATCAACATCGGTGAAGCCGCTGAGAACCGTTGCCCGTTCCTGAATCAGCCCGTCAATCTCCTTTTGGAATCGGTCCTGTGCCTTCGTCAATTCGGTGACAAGCGCGGCGTCCCCGCTCTCAGTCCCTTTGCCGGTAAGCAGTTCGTACTCACTCTCCAAGTTCTTCAACTCTGCCTCAGTCCGCTCAATCTCTTCCCGATGGTTCTTGACAGTCGTCACCCTCATGCTGCGCTGATGATCCTGTATCCGCTTCTCCTCCCGCCTGGCAACCCTGCGTCCTTCAAGAAAGCGCTGACGTACCTCCATCAACCGATCTATTCCGAGCAGTGCGTGTAGCACATCGCGCCGATCTGCGGGCTGTCGTGCGAGGAACTCAAAAATTTCTCCTTCCCGTAGGAATGTCGCAGCGGCAAGGTGATGGTAGCTGAAATGGAACTTTTGTCGTAGATCTTCGTCCGCCGAACGTTTTCCCGTGAAAAGGATGCGCCATTTCTCATCATTTTCTTCTTTCTGGCGGAGTTGGACTTCCCCCTGCGTCGACCGGAACAGTTGGTAGCTATGCTCCCCATTGCGGAAATTGAGCCCGGCGGTGCCGCTGGCTGTGCCAGATTGTGCCATTGCAGGCAAACCGACTTTGGGCACAATCGGCTTGCCCGTCAGCGCGAAAAAGATGGCATTGACAAGCGTGCTTTTGCCACTGAAATTGGGACCGAAGATGAGATTCACCCCATCGCTCAGGTCAAAATCCCTGCGGTCAAAACAGCCGAAAGATTTGAGAATAATACGTTCAAGCCGCATACGTTAATCTCCAGAACTGCCATCGATCATATCGTAGAGCATCTGAACGGTAACATTATCGACACCGTGTTCAAGCGCAAAGCGAAATGCCTGGACAACAGCGGAAACCTCGGCTGCTCCAAGTGCTGAGTGATATTTACTCTCAGATTCGATCAGTTTTTCGACTTCACGCTCATAGATTTCACCCAACTCATTCTCAAGTGTGGAGGACATCGATTCGATTTGACTCCTTGAGGTTTTCTGTTAACGTTGGTTTATCGGGTTGATCCAAGGGGAGGGCGAATACTTGTAGCACTACTTTAATTCTATAGGATTTACGCACTTTAGTAGGGAACAACGATCGTTGTTCCCTACAGGTTGCTGACTGGAATCTCTATGTGCAGTAATCACACATTAATCTGGTCCAAGATTTCTGCAATCTGAATAGCGTTCAGTGCGGCACCCTTGCGGAGATTGTCTGCGACGACCCACAAGTTCAATCCGTTTTCAATCGAGTCGTCCTCACGGATACGTCCGACGTATACATCATCTTGTCCCGCAGCATTGATAGCCAACGGATAGGCGCGGCTTTTCGGATCGTCGATAACAGTGACACCGCGGGCTTGAGAAAGAATCCGACGCGCTTCATCAGCAGTAAGTTTACTGTCTGTTTGAATGTTAACGGATTCAGAATGGGCAAAGAATACCGGCACTCGAACGGTTGTTGCTGAGACGCCAATGGCATCGTCTTCGAGGATCTTATGTGTCTCCTTAACCATTTTCACCTCTTCTTCGCTGTAACCGTTATCGGCGAAGGGCCAATCAAAGGCTACGTTAAACGCCATTTGATGTGGAAATTGATCGCATGTAATTGGACGTCCTTCCAATGCAGCTGTTGTCTGATCAACTAGCTCAATGACAGCAGAGCCGCTTTTGCCCGAAACACTTTGGTAGGTCGAAACAACGATACGTTTAATCCCTGCTTCGTCGTAGAGTGGCTTGAGTGCCACCAGCATCTGGATGGTTGAGCAATTCGGATTGGCGATTAATCCTTGATGCCGCATTGCAGCTTGTATATTTACTTCGGGGATGACTAACGGCGTATCTGCGTCCATCCGAAACGCACTGGTGTTATCAATGACAAGGCACTCCTTTTCAATCGCAGTGGGTATAAACTCACGGCTGACGGATGCGCCCGCTGACGAAAACACTAGATCGACATCATCAAATGAATCGTGCGTGAGTTCCTCAATTACGATGGGCTGATCTTTGAAAGTTAAAATCTCACCGGCAGAACGATGGGAAGCGAGCAACTTTAGTGAAGCGACGGGGAAAGCGCGTTCTTCCAGAATCTGCCGCATAGTCGTGCCAACCGCTCCTGTAGCTCCAACGATGGCGACACGGTAGCTCCTATCCATCTTATAAACCTCTCGAAAATTAGATTTTGCAAGTCCTATTGTAGCTAAGCTTTCAAAGGGATATTCTACCACACTTGGAGACGGATTCGCAAGCGTAGAAATTTGCGATGCGAATTCCTATAATCTCATAACGAAGGGGTATCGACATTTTGATGATACCAATTCGGCAAGCGCCGCAAAAAGACGGCTATGGTAGATTTTAGAATTGATGAGACACTCAAACCGGTGCGGTTGGAAACCGCACCTACCGGGGTCATAACTCTAATGGTAGGCGCTGTTTATAACTGCGCCTCTGCCGTGCGGGGGAAACCGCACCTACCGAGCCTGGGGAAAAATATAGAATTACTGAATTATTTTCTGGAACCTCATGAAAATCGACCTAGAGTAGGGCAACCACGAGGGTTGCCCCTACAAGGAACCCGCCGGACAGATTTTAGAATTACTTAGACATTTCCACTTGAAGGCAACCCTCTAAATCCCCCTTATCAGGGGGACTTGATACGCGACCTCCTAATGGACCATAGAGGATTTTTATCTTTAATTGTGGATTGACGATTTCAACAAGATATAGTAAACTAAGAATTATATTGGTTACCTCGACAATTGACGCGACTGGGAAGGAGACCTCTGCGGACTATGGAAAACATCGATAGCAGACTGGATAGATTAGAGCAGGACGGCTTCATATTGATAGAGGGAGCATTATCCCCGGAGGAGACCGAAAATATTCGGCAGCGCATCAATTATGCCCGGGAGATGGGCTGGGAGGAAGGGCTTAACGCGGTAGGAAATATGTGGTTTGACACTCTGTTAGACCGGGAGCCAGAGACGTATGCCCCACTGGTGGGCCATCCAAGTATCCGCCCTTACCTCGAAGGGATGATGGGGAAACAGTGCCAATTACGGAGTTTGCGCGCACATATCAATCCGGGACCGTACCTTCAAGAGTGGCACCTAGATTTCTACGGATATTGGCAGGAGAAACGGGAGGCGGAGAAGCATCGTTTTGCAGTGTCTCCGATTGGGCTCAACGCAACCTACTATTTTCAGGACAATGATCCCGGTTCGGGACACCTGAAGTACGTTAAGGGCGGACATCTTGTCGAGCCACCCCACCTATATCCCTTGGACCGTCCGAAGTTTGAGGCGTGGTGTGAGATACAAGAGCACGTTATCCTCTATCCAAAAGCGGGTGACTGCGTGGTGTTCATCAACCATATCCCGCATCAAGGCGCAAAAGAACGGGACGATATGGAGCGGAGCAACGTGGTCTGCCACTATCAGGTCACGCCGATGTATGACGGAATTTGGCATGTCTCACGTCCGCGCGGATATGCGGGAACATTCCCATTCGCAAATTAAGCCCACGATTCTCTTTTCGATTATCACCGTACCTAAGACATTAAAAAGTGACGCTCATGTAAAAAGTAAGTGCAAAGCGCGGGCGGGGGAACCCCGCCCCTACGGTTGCTGTTGCACGGTTTCTTAATATGAGCCAAAAGCGAAAGGCGAGACAATGGGAAGTCCACGCAATTTCCGTCCTCCTTCCTTTCCTTTCACCCTCCATTCACTTCTGATATTAACATGCTTACTAAGGAAATGGTTGTTAATCTCCCGTCACTGCCGGGCGTCTATTTTTTTCTGAGCAGGTCAGGAGAAATTCTCTACATTGGCAAGGCAAAATCCCTTAAGAAACGGGTTCGATCGTATCTATATAATTCCAAGCAAAACCGTTGGGGCAAAATCAAACGGTTAGTACAACACGCCACACAGGTTGAGTACCAAGTGTGCGCTTCGGAGTTAGAGGCGTTACTGCTGGAATCCCGCCTAATTAAACACCACCAGCCCCCATACAATACCAGCCAGAAATCTATCCGGCGGTCTCCGTTCATTAAGATCTCTACCAACGAGGATTTCCCCAAGGTAACCATCGTTTTCAAGGAGGAAGCTGATAAAGCACGGTATTTTGGACCGTACTCAAGCCTGAGATGGACAAGGGAAGTTATTGAAGTCTTACATCGAATTTTCCCGATTCGGACCTGCGACGGAACAATCACCCCACTCCCAGATTTTAAGCCCTGCTTCAGCTACCATTTAAAGCGTTGTCAAGCCCCTTGCGCGGCGAAAGTGAACCGTAAAGCTTATCGTGCGATGATCAGAGATGTGACGCGGATACTGGAAGGGAAATACAAAGCTGTTATTAAGAAACTGACGATAGAACGCAACCAAGAGGCAATCGCTCTACGCTTTGAGCGTGCGGCAGCTTTGCAGAAACGTATTGAGCAAATTGAGCGGGTGTTTATCTACCTCGACGTACATCGTCGGTAACGTGTAAGCCGCGGTCTGTTGGGAAAGATAGGAATTGCGAGGGAGGGATTTGGGCGTTTATCAGGTAGAATCAACGAGAATCTCAGAGAGTTGAGATCTTTTCGATGCAGCAAGCGTAACCTTGCGAAGGTTGCGTGCCTTCACAAGGTTTGCCTGCCCATAAGACCAAATTTTTGCGAATTCGGAAGTCGCTTTATAGCTCTCCGGTTCGTAGTTTCTGAATATAGTTCTCGTTAATATTGTTCGATGGATGGCGGAGTGTGCGGTGAGGTTCTGGAAAGTCCTTGAGCAGTTTCTGGTATTCCGCTATCGCCTCGTCCGTCCTGTCGGCTGTTTCGTAGATATTGCCAATCCAGTATTGAGCCTGCCTTCGCGTATCGTAGTCATAGGTCGGATTATCGGCGACCTTGCGATAGGCATTAATTGCCCCGTCGGTATCGTCTTTTGCGTAATAAATCTGTCCAACATAGAACTGCATATTGGAGGTATTCGCATTGCGCGGATATTTCTCTATCGCTCCCTCCAGTTGGATAATTGCCTCGTCGTACTTTTTCAACTTTTCATACGCCCACCCGATGTTAAAGTGTGCATCTTGCGCCATTGTAGTATCAGGGAATTTGTCAATCACCTGTTGATAACTGTCAATCGCCTCATCAAACTTGGCTTCTGCGAAATAGGTTTGACCGATACCAAACTGCGCAAGTGGGGCAAGTTGCTCATGTCCCGAATCAACGACATTCTGAAATTCGACCCGTGCGTCCTCATAGGTTTGCTTCTCGGTAAAAATTACCCCTGTATAATACACAATACTATGGATGAGCTCATTACCGATGAAGTCTTCCCGTAAGGCACCTAACGCCTCAAGCGCGGCTGTCCACTTCTCTTTCCCATAGAGACACATCGCTCTGTTGAAACGCGATTCGTCGGCAAGTACACTGCCCGGATAATTTTCGATGAGCCGATCGAACATCGCCGATGCCCGGTCATAGTCGACATCGGCACTTTCAACGCTGTCTGATTGTTTTGTTTCTTCTGCCCGTCGATAGTAAGCGATGGCGATAGTGTACAGCGAATCATCCGTCCATTCGCTGTCAGGGTAGGTATTAACGAGTCGTCGAAATAGGGCGAAGGCTTCCTCATCTGTCCGTCCAAGCCGCGATGCGAGCTGATAGATAGCATCATCTGCCCAACGACTGTCGGGGTATTTCTCGAATACATGTCGGTATAAAGCTCTGACCCTGCTTACACGCTTCTGATCTTCATCCTCAAGAGTTACGGGAGGAGTATCTGCCTTCTGAGCCTTTTCCCACGCAGCGTCCGCGTTTGTGTAGTAGGCGGCTAGGTTGTTTGTTGAATTTGATGCCCTACCAACAAAAAAGCCGATTACTAAGGCTGCGACAACAATAATCTCTACAATAATGAATCTTTTCATTTTCTAAACTCCTGTTGGTGTGTTTTTCTCCTGTTGATATATTTTTCTTGCAAAAGCGTGAACGCATTTTATCATCTTTGCTTGAAGGTGTCAAGCGCCGATTGATATTGATCGTTTAAGACCGCGAAATTGTGTGCTTCTGCAGCACTGAACGGAACAGACTGTCCAAGCGGTTGATTGTTCTCTCTGGACCATTGAGGGGCGGAAAATTAAATTGATGTGCCGCTTAGGATTGTGATAGGATGCTTGAAAGTTTACACACAGGAGAACGCGATATGTTCCAACTTTGACGGCAACAGTTGTTAGGTTGGGGAGGTTTGGTACGGTCAGTGTGGGCAAGTTTGCACTTGATTTTTCGGAGCGAACGATGCTAAAGTTGTGCCGGATGGTAGCAGAGAAATCTTTTAAGAATTTATAACCTTTTACGGATTGGCTGACAATTTCGGAGGAAAAAATATGCAATCACCACATGGGATTAAATTTTCAGGATTTCGCCCCTCTGCGATGGGTAGAAACGGCATGGTGACATCGGGACATATGTTGGCATCACAGGCTGGGATCCAAGCAATCTCGGCGGGTGGAAATGCCGTTGATGCTGCAGTCGCAACAGCAGCGGCGTTAGGCGTGGTCGAACCGGCGGGATCTGGCGTTGGTGGGGATGGATTTATCCTGATCTACTGGGCAGAAACAGGCACAGTAACAGGTGTGAACGCAACGGGTCCAGCACCTTACGCAGCGACCCGCGAACTGTATCTCCGGGATGGTGGGATTCCAATGAAAGGCATCCGCAGCGTCTCGGTGCCGGGGATTGTCGATGGCTGGCTTAAAGCGCACGAGCGTTACGGTGCACTTAAACTGGAGCAGGCGTTTGAACCGGCAATCTCGCTCTGTGAAAACGGTTTCCCAATCAGCCACAACCTTGCTGGGGGACTGAAAGGTGAGAATCCGCGTTTCGCCGCAGATCCATATACACGCCCAATATTTACCCATGATGGCGACCCACCTAAACCGGGAGAGATTATCTATAACAAGGCGCTTGCGGGAACTTTGCGGAAAATCGCAGCAGAAGGACGTGGCACTCTCTACGAAGGTGAAATTGCCAGAGCAATTGCGGAATTTAGCAAACAGTATGATGGATTGTTGACTGAAAAGGATCTGGCAGATTACCACGCCCGTTGGAGTGAGCCGATCCACACAAACTATCGAGGATATGACGTGTATGAGATGCCACCCAATTCGAGTGGTCATATCTTATTGCAGGAGTTGAACATCGTCGAGCAGTTCGATCTAAAATCGATGGGCTGTAATACGGCTGAAAGCGTTCATCTGATGGTGGAAGCGAAAAAACTCTCGTTTGCGGATCGGGAGAAATATATGGCAGATCCGGATTGGGTGGATGTCCCCATCAAAGGCATGTTATCGAAAGAATATGCGAAAAAGCAGGCGGCACGCATCGATCCTGACCGAGCGGCGACAGATGTTCCATCCGGCGGTCCGGAACAATTTGAGGACACCACCTGCTTTTGTACGGCGGATGGTGCAGGAAATGCGGTCTGCGTGTTGCAGAGTATACAGTCAGGATTTGGTTCAAGTCTCATCGCGGGAGATACGGGGATCTTGCTCAACAACCGGATGACGTATTGGCATCTTGAGGCAGACCATCCGAATTGCCTTATGCCCGGCAAGCGTGTGCGGCATACGATGAACCCAGTGATCGTGACAAAGGATGGCAAACCTTTCCTTGCCTGCGGGACTCCGGGAGCAGACACACAGGTGCAAACGAACCTTCAGTTGATTACACACGTCGTCGATTTTGGAATGACGCCGCAGGAAACTGTCGAAGCACCGCGTTGGCGCAACCTTCAGAATCCGATGGAATCGACCATACCGCACACCTGCGAGGATGCGCTTCAGTTGGAAGGACGATTTCCTGAAGAGGTCCGCAGTGGACTCGCTCAACGAGGGCATGATCTCCGAATTTTGGGCGATTGGGACGGTCCCGGCAGTGCACAGGCGATTCGGATTGACTCAGATTCGGGTGCACTTATCGGCGGCTCAGATCCGCGACGGGATGGTTATGCGGTAGGATGGTAAGACGCGCGATGCGTGGATCGCAAAAGATGCAGCCCATGTCAAAAGTACGCGCAAAACACAAAAGGCGTGAAACGTGATGCGTAAAACGTAAAAACTATTTGTTCATTAGTCCATCAGTTCATTGGTGCAATCGGGTTAGAAAGTTCAACCTACGGGAATAATAAAGAGACAGCGCAAGATGCTAATAGAAACCGAGTTTTTGGCAAAAACTCGGTTTCTGTTGCACGATTTCTTAACATGAGCCAAAGATGCTTGGAGGTGCACACTGTGATCCCCCGGCATCGACCATAATTGTGCTTCGGGAAACTATAAAAGCTGGAGTCTAAAGGATGAAGATTTTTGTACCAGGTCGGATTTGCCTTTTCGGTGAACATACCGATTGGGCGGGTGGCTACCGGCGTGTGAATGCTGACTTAGAAAAGGGTTACGCAATCATCGCTAGTACCAATCAGGGGCTTCATGCTGAGGTCAGTCCTCACCCGACCAAGCTGATTCTGCGAACAACCCTAAGTGACGGCACGCGCATGGAACCGTTTGAAGTGCCGATGGAGAGCGAGTCACTTCTCGCCGAAGCACAGAAGGGCGGGTTTTTCAGTTACGCTGCCGGGGTTGCCTACCAGATTCTGACACACTATCAGGTGCATGGGCTTGAGATCAACAATTATCTGACAGACCTTCCTTCAAAGAAGGGGCTTTCGTCCAGTGCTGCGACCTGTGTCCTTGTCGCTCGCGCATTCAATCGGATTTATGACCTGAAGATGACCGTCCGCGGTGAAATGGAATACGCTTACATCGGTGAGATTACCACCCCTTCCCGCTGTGGCCGGATGGATCAGGGCTGCGCTTACGGCAATCGCCCGATTATGATGACCTTTGACGGCGATCGAATCGATGTTAAAGAGATCAACGTGTCAAAAGATTTATACTTCATCATCGTTGACCTGGGTGCGGTCAAGGATACACGGCAGATACTGAACCAACTCAACCACTGTTATCCCTTTGCGGAAAACGAGATGCAAAGGAACGTTCAAGAGTACCTCGGTCCAATCAGCGCAGGTATAACGCACGAAGCGTACGAGGCATTACATCGCGGTGATGCGTTAAGCATTGGGGAACTGATGAAAAGGGCGCAGACAGAATTCGACAAGCACGTTCAACCCGCCTGTCCGGAGCAGCTCACGGCACCTGCGTTGCATAAAGTTCTCGATTACGGTCCGATTCAGCCATACATACTGGGCGGTAAAGGTGTCGGTTCTCAAGGAGATGGAACCGCACAATTTATCGTTAAGGACCAAGATAGCCAAGAGCAGGCAATCAAAATCATCGAACGA
Organism: Candidatus Poribacteria bacterium; assembly: GCA_965207095.1. GTDB lineage: Bacteria > Poribacteria > WGA-4E > WGA-4E > PCPOR2b > PCPOR2b. The sequence goes on from OZ242270.1 coordinate 374,649, forward strand.
GATCTGAAGATGTCCTGTTTGAAATTGGTTATTCAGGCGGGCCGGCGGGTGCGAAAAGCGGTGATTCCCGCTGCGGGTTTTGGAACCCGTCTGTTTCCCGCATCGAAGGCGATAAAGAAGGAGCTTTTCCCCATCATTGACAGATCTGGCAGACCGAAGCCGGTGATCATGGCAATTGTCGAGGAAGCAATTAATGCCGGTATCGAGGAGGTTTGTCTTGTTGTGCAAAGCAGGGATCAGGAACTCTTCGAAAGTTTTTTTAAGACCGCCCCGCTTATTGAGAATTTCAACAAGCTATCGAAGGAGGATCAGGAGTATTCCCAGTATCTGATGGACTTGGGACAGCGGATCTCGTTTGTGACCCAAGATGTTCAGGAGGGCTTTGGACACGCAGTTTTTTGTGCGCGGGAATGGGTAAATGGCGAGCCGTTTTTGCTGATGTTAGGCGATCATCTCTATGCTTCCGATAATGAGGTTTCGTGTGCACGACAGATCTTGGATGTCTATGATCGGGTGGAACATAGCGTGGTCGGGCTGAAAGTAACGCATGCAGACGAGATTCACAATTTTGGTTGCGCGACCGGCGCATGGCAAGAATCGGATGTAATTCTTTCAATAACAGAATTTTACGAAAAACCCGCTGTCGAATATGCTCGACAGCGTCTTCGTGTGGAGGGGTTGAGTGAGGATAACTTCCTGACTGTATTCGGTATGTATGTATTGGTGCCAGAGATTTTTGACTACCTTGAAGAAAACATCGTCCATAGCCTCCGCGAGCGTGGTGAATTTCAGTTGACCTCCTGCTTGGATAAATTGCGGAAAGAGGATAATTTCTCGGGTTACGTTGTCAAAGGCAGACGTTTCGACATCGGCGTCCCGGAGGCGTATCGGCAGGCAGTGATAGATTATCGCAACGCTTGATTGGGAAACAAACGACGGCACGAGAATAGCGCAAGCTGAAGCCAACTCATAGGTTGGGTAATTTTCTCGATATGTCGTATATCAGCCCGATGCGACACACATGTCGCCCCGCTGGGGCTTTGGGATATGTGGACACCGTTTTCTATATACATGTCGCTCCGCTGGGGCTAAAACACCTGATATCATACAGAGCGCTGCTGGAGCGGCAAACATTTGCTGGGTGGAGAGACCCGATCCCTACGGAAAAGTCTCTGGATTGGCAACAGCTCGCAGTTTACGTTAGAACAGCAGCAGGTAGCTTTGGTGTTCAATGCAGCTGCGCTCTATATCCTGTATCTCTTCCCGGAAAGGAAAAATAGATGTTCGCACTTGAATCGATCAATGATGGATTGGGCTTAAGTTGGGACGGTCAGACTTTGTTGAACTACCATTTCGAAACGGGGGGACAGCGAACCTACTGGCAGCCGCTTCGATTGCCGGACTCACCGCCGCTGACGATGAATCAGCCTGAAGATCATGTCCATCATCAGGGGATGTGGGTTGCGTGGAAGCAGGTGAACGGCGTGAACTTCTGGGAGCAACCGAAGCCGGGCGAAGATCCGACAGGGTTCGGAAGGATTGTCCATCAACGGAATGTGGATCAGTCTGCGGATGCGGAGAAAGCGCAATTCACAGTTGAGAATGCGTGGGTTGACTGGCAGGATGTGACGCATCTCAAGGAGACCCGTCGGACGACCGTGTTTTCACCGGGCGCGGATCATCTGGTACTTGATGTGCATCTCCAATTTCAAGCGCACAGACGGCCGGTGATGTTAGACCTCTACCGCGGAGAGCCGGGAGGCGGTGGACTGTTCTATAGCGGCTTGACGATTCGGTTTGACAACGCGCTCACACCGGGGCAGTTGTTAGATGGGAATGGACGCATGGAGCCGATGGACATCTTTGGAAAGCAGAGCCGGTGGTGCGGTTTCGCTGGAACCCATGCGGAAGATGGCGGCGTCTACGGCGCAACGATTATTGATCATCCTTCCAACCCACGGCATCCAACGACGTGGTGGGTGCGGAATCGTGAGAATTACGGCTTACTCCACCCGTCCCCGGCTTATTATGAGCCATTTGAACTCGCACAGGATGAGCGACTTGAGTTCCAATATCGCGTCGTCCTTCACAAGGGCTACGTCAACCCAGATTTCATTAGTACATTAGTTCACTAGTTCATTAATGAACAAATGATTTTCACGTATTACGTTCTCGGAGGTTCATATGAAAATTGGTGTTTTTTCAGACAGTCACGACAACGTCCCGATGGTCAAGAAAGCGGTCGAACTATTTAACAGTGAAGGGGTTGAATTGGTGATACATGCCGGCGATTTTATCGCGCCATTTGTGGTGGCGGCGATGGCGGACCTGAAGTGTCGAGCCGTCGGTGTCTTCGGCAACAACGATGGGGAGCGTATCGGTCTTTCCGCAAGGTTTGAGGAGGTCGGGGAGGTTCATCCCAACCTCGCGAGTGTGGAAGTCGGTGGACGTAAGATTGCCGCAATGCACTACCCGGAACTTGCGGAGCCGATCGCGAAAAGCGGTGAATACGACATTGTCATCTATGGACATACCCATGAGATCGATGTGCGTAACGAAGGCGCGCTCATCGTGAACCCCGGCGAGACTGGTGGTTGGACGACTGGCAGATCCACGATTGCGGTTGTAGATTTGGACGCGTTGGAGGTTGAGATTCGAGATCTGTAAAAATAGGCCCAATCCAATTTTCCTGTAGGAGAGATTTTCAAATCTCGACGTAAAGATATTATCGGGGCTGGAAAGCCCCTCCTACAGGGGAGAGGTGTTATCGGGACTAGGAAGTCCCTCCTATCAGGGGGTACGAATAGCTTTAACCACATAACAGGGAGTAAACTATGTCTCAACGGGATCCGTGGATTCCTATTGAACCGGATTGGGAGACAATTCTGGAAAAATATTCCAATCCGATCCAAGCACTCGCAGAGATGCGCACGCCAGCACCGGTCATCCGTCAGGCGTATAATCCCGCGCACTGTGAAGGACTCGCCCAACGGTTCATCGAAAAAGATCTGATGTATGATCAAGACACGCTCTATAACAATCCTTCGGTTGTTCCAACAGAGCGAATCGACATCGGCACCAGTTTGGGCAATCGTGGTAACTCGCCGGAGGACTTCTTTTCACACGCCCAAGAAACTCACACCCTCTTTGAAACGTTGTTTGATGGATTCGATAATCCGGTTACGACCCTCTATGAAAACCTTGCCCGTCTGGCACCCGGCAAGCGTGTTGTGACCGCTTATGAGCCTGATGGTCGGCGCTACGGACCCGCGATTTTCCGCATTCACTATGGCGGTGCCTCTTACAGCCCCCACTTCGATTCGGTCAGATGGCGGGAGAATCGTGTCAATTATGAGGTTTATCGTTTTGAACATCAGTTGGCTGGGATCCTCTGTTTCCAGAACTCCGAGATTAAGGGCGAAACGGCGCAGTCCATCCTCCATCGTTGCCTTTGGCAGCCAGAAATTGCTCACCACATCACAGACAACACCTTTCATCAGTATGCAGCAGAAAACAACATCGAAAACGTCCAGGTCGATTTAGAGGTGGGGGATCTCTACTTTTTCAACACCCGATGTATTCACGAGGTCCCCGGTATCAAGGGCAAATCCCCGCGGACTGTTCTGGCTATCTTTATCGGGTATTCACCAGATGACGATGAGGTGTTTGTTTGGGCGTAAACGTGGTTTGCATTAACAATACTCGATTTGCACAGGTGCTTGCATCATGCTAAATATAACACAACTCGTTAGCAACATCCGCTATCTAATCAATAAACCCCGAAAGCAACACCTGTTACTCAAAGATTCTGCTGGTTGGTATATGTTGTGTAGTTCTTTAGACGTTATTGAAGATGCGGATTACTGTTTGGAGGGCTTTTCTTGAGACGAACATTGATGGTTTTGACGCTGGCAACAAATATATGTATGTCTACGGGACTTTACAAGCACTTATTGTACAGCAAGATGCTGTTAAAAATCTTACTGAGTCTCTCAAAATCCCATATACCCCCGATCAAAAATTAAAGGATATTCGAGATATTCGCAATGACAGCGTTGGACATCCTACAAAGCGAGGTGGGGGCACAGGAAGCGCATTTAACTTCATTTCGCGTATAACTATTAATAATCAAGGATTTAACTACAAAGCGAGGTGGGGGCACAGGAAGCGCATTTAACTTCATTTCGCGTATAACTATTAATAATCAAGGATTTAACCTAGGAACATACTATTCGGACGGTAGGCCATCTTCCTCCAAGGATGTAAAGATTCCCAACTTGATTGCAATACAAAGAAATATTCTTATGGGTGTTTTGGACAACGCAATAAAAACTCTGAGGAGAGAGGAAATGAAACATCGGAAAGAATTTGTGGGTCAAAAATTGGCTGATGCCTTTCCGTCTACATTAAACTATCATTGCCAAAAAATGTTTGAAGCTGTTGGAACATCTGGGGATGCAACGCTTGGAGGTATTAGTGTTGATCATATCCTAAAATCCGTTGAGCAGTTCAAGGATGAATTGGAAAAGCGGGACATTCTTGAAGCATATGATATTACGTACAATCTTGAATTAGTGGATTATCCGTTGCAAGAACTCAAGAAATATTTCTCCACCCCCGATGAAACTCACATAAACAAAAGGGATGCCTATATTTTTGCATGCTTTGCGGAGCAGCAAATACAGGGATTGTTTGAAACAGCTAAAGAGTTAGATGCTGAATACAGTCAATAGGCAATTCCGTTAAACATTCAACAACTTAGGAAGATAGCATATCAGGAATTAAAATGCCAAGACGTAAACCGTATACAAAGGTTGTTAAAACCAATCAGATTCGTGCTGATCATGTCCGGGGAATGGGGGATACAGTTTTCAAAGGCTTCCAGTGTTTGAATAGTGAGTGTCAGGAATTTATCTTTATCCTTAAAGATGAAATTGATGATGACTTTGAGCTTACCTGTCCAAGTTGTGAGGTGGTGATGCGGTCAGGGGACGAGACTCAATTCTATGAGTACGAACTAGTAGATCGGAGAGATAATTCCATAACTGAAGAAGGCACATTTACCATTCTGCACAATTATTATATCGAAGAAGCGCAAGAGTTTTGCATCATTTGCAATACAATTAAACCGCTTCATTTGTTTGACCGGCACGGTTCTCGGAAGTCGGGTCGTCAGGGAGAGTGTAGACTGTGCAAAGCGGTTTACAACTCGATTAAAAATAAGACTCGGTTGACGGATCAACACCGTGAAGCTGCACAAAAGCGGCGAATGTACCTCGACCTATCTGCAAGTACCAAAATCAACAGCGAAGAAATCTACAAACGCTTTGGCTACTGTTGTTTTAAGTGTGGGAAAGACCTACGAAAAGTTGACGCCAAAGAACGTCCGCTTGACCACACACTGCCTGCTGTCTTTTTGTGGCCCCTGACAACCGAAAATGCGACGCTGCTATGTCGAGAACATAACGGTGAGAAATCCGGTAACTGGCCCTCAGCATACTACTCAGACAACGAGTTAAAAACTCTTGCTGTCCTGACAGGTATTCCATACGAGACGCTCGCTGGACCGCCGCATTACAACCCTGAAGCGATTGAGCGTCTTAAGACTCCTGAACAAGTCGATCAACTCCTAACAAAATACGCGGCCTACATAGAAGAAATCATCAAACTACGCAATCGGGTTTTGGAGCGTGAAGGGATTGATTTTTTTCAATATTCAACAACCATTTCACCCGCTTGGATTCGTCAAGCCAATCAGGAATATCAGCGGGTGCTTCATCAAACAGCAGGTGCTAATACAAAACAAGATACTGATGAGAAGTAACCGTTCCCTTGTCCCGGATGCCGTGAGATTCACAGTGGACGACACTTTCATCAAAAAGATCTGCTGAACGGAACCACCGTTTGCCAAGTTTCTGTAAATGATCGGCCATATCACACTTGACACTTTTGCCTAGATGCAGCACAAGCACACCATCCGATTTAAGCCGTTCCCTTGCTTGGCGCAGAATCGGGATATATACATCAAAACTACTTTTCTGTTGCTCATCAACAAAAACTGATGGACGGGCTTCAAAATCACGGGCAGACCAGCCCGAAAACCAAAGCCGTAACCAGTTTGCAAGGTAAAATCGGGTACTATCAAAGAAAGGGGGAGAGGTAATAACGGCATCCAATTGATCGACCTCTCGAGGCCACCAGCTTGTTGCGTCTTGGAAGAAGATCTTGCCAAGGCGAAAATTCACAGGTAAACCTTCAGCCAGTCCTCGCTCAACTTTCGCGTGTAGCCGATCAATCAGCGAGCGGTATTCATAAGGACCCGTAGGTTTGTAGGGAGTCAGTGGATGAGAGCGGCGACTAAGAGCGTAGGGACGGTTGCCGTGCAAAATATGTAACAGTGAAGCAAATACAAATTGCTCTTCAGGAGTCTCTGGCGGATGAGCCTGAAAAAAGCGGCGCGCCAAGATGATTTCGCTCAAGGTTTGGGATTCGTAATATTCGGCTATTTTGCCATTGAAACCCAAGCGATTCACTTCAGCAAGCTCCATCTCCGTCGTTGAGTGAGATTCAATGAAATCTTCTAATGTTCTGATAACTGTCGTACAATCTAGGACCGTGGGGTAGCGAACTTTCGCGCTCGCAATAACAAAAGCAGCAGGGCTTATCTCAAAACCGTAAGCATGTTTGCCAGCTAGTGAAGCCTCAAATGGAATTGTACCAACACCTGCAAAAGTATCTAGAACCCGTCCACCTTCTGGAACAAATGTCTGGACCAAATGATGTGCAATAGCAGGCTTGAGCTTGCCGGGATAAGAACATAAAGAGTGCCAAGCGTGCCCCCAGTTCCGTTTTGTAAATGGTATCTCCTGGTGAGGTAGGTTCTGCTTGAAGCTATTCCATTCGGTGTGCCAGTCCAGAATCCGTTTTGGTGGACTGTATTTTTGTTTTCTGGAAGCATGCCTGAAAACAAGCAATGACTGTTTGAGCAACATTCCGCCTCTGGACTTGCGTTTTCGTAATGTTACAGAATCCTCTTGAACAAAACCGAGTTCACCCAAGCAGGTTGACAACAATTTATCCACCGGAACATGAATGCCTGCATAGCAAGAGTCACCGATATCAATTGCAACTGTCGCATCAGGGGTTAAGTGAGGACGCATTGCCTGGAATATATCCGTTATCTCGGTAAAATAACTGGCAATCATGCGAGGAATGCGCGAATCGTAGGCATTTTGTTCAAGTTTAGAAACGATTTTTTGAACATCTGGCTGAGATAGCAAAAGCGTTTTGGAAACAGTGACATCGTTGATCCCAGCAGTTAAGGCTGCCTCACGAAATATTCTCAAATCCTTCTTTTGTTTTAAGCAACTCAAGAACCATAACTCTATCTTTGTGTTGCGAAAATAGTTTGTCCCGTTGACATAGGGAGGGCTTGTTACTACGGCATCAATGCCGAGAGGAGATATGCTGTCCAACGAGCGGGCGTTTTCACATATTAGCAGCGGTTCAGTTCTCAGACCTTCGACATCCTCCCGGATATCATGAGCTATCTGATCTATATTTTGGCAGATACCTTCAATAAGCGGTACTGTTTGCCGCTCAAGTTCTGTAGCAGTTTTATACCTTAAATCTCCGGCTCGCTTCATTCGGGAGGCAGGTACAAGTGCTGATAAGGTTGCAACCGTAATTAAGTCTGCCAATATTGGATTTTCGAGAGCGACTTCATCAATCCATGATTTGACTCGTAAAACTTGGTCATAAACAAACGCATCGAAGAATACGCTATCACCAAAGGTTTGTATGTAGGTTTGGTGTAATATATAATTTCCCGGGAATCTTTCCAGTTCCTTTAGTGAGACTTTCGCTTGAGTGAGTGCTCGAGCCAATGCAGATCGTTGAGACCACTTTAAGCGTCTGACTCGTATTTTTGTTAAACTCATAAACTGCAAGACGGGATTTATCTCGCAGAAATAAGCAGTTTTGTTGAATTGCGATGCAGTGAAGGCGGTGGTGCCTGTTCCAGCAAATGGGTCTAGAATGGTCCGGGCATTTGGGGCGTACTTTTCCAAGATAGATTCCACAAATTGAGTGGAATACCCCTCTAAGTAGGGATACCATCGCGCAAAGGGTTCTTTTTTGCCACCCTTGAAGGTCACAGTTACCGGATCAAATAACTCTGTTTTTGCATCAACGCCTGGTAGCTGAAGCTGAATAGCTCGTTCCCGAATAAGGTTCACAGCGCCCTTTAATTGACGAAGACAATAGGTGTTTAATGGCAAATCATCGGCTTCAGCGTTCACTACAAGGGTTTGATAGTCATCTCCTAACAACTGACGGAGTTCAGCACTAGAAAGATCTTTAACATACTTGTATAATTCATCTGATTTCTTGCCAAATGCCAAGGTCAGTGATTTTTTTTGAGATGTGTCTGCCGGATGTTCAGGAAAGTAAACGGCTTTATATTTTTGAGTCATGATTTTATCCTCTAATATAGTCTGTATAGACTATCATATTATGGTAGTTTTGTCAAGGCGTTAATCAATCTGAATTGTTACTTATGGAAAACGCTCATGTTAAGATTTAGGCAAAGAAACCGAGTTTTGAAGAAAAAACTCGGTTTCTCTTCCCCGATATATCGGGATTTTCAACGTGCTTTGCACTTTCTTTTTACATGAGCCATGAAAAATATAGTTAGGAGGGAAGTAATGGTAAGAATTGGAATTATTGGTATCGGTTTCATGGGAATGATCCACTACTACGGGGCGAAGAAGGTCTCCGGCGGAGAGGTGGTCGCTATCTGCACACGCGATCAGAAAAAGTTGGACGGCGATTGGACGGGTATCCAGGGGAATTTTGGTCCGCGTGGTGGGAACGAAGATCTCTCGCATCTTCGGAAGTATAACCAGATCGAGGCGTTTCTTGCGGACCCTGATATCGACATGGTGAACATCTGCCTCCCGACGTTTATGCACCAATCGGTCAGCATTGCTGCGCTCCAAGCGGGGAAGCATGTCCTTGTTGAGAAGCCGATTGAGATCCGGCTTGACGCTGCAAACGAGGTAGTGCAGGTCGGTGTGGAAAGCGGCAAGCATTTCATGGTGGCACACGTACTCCCGTTTTTCGCAGAATTTGCTTACGCGAGACAGTTGGTTGAAAGTGGGGAATACGGGCAGCTACTCGGTGGGCATTTCAAGCGGGTGATCTCTCAACCGACATGGACGCGCGATTTCGCGGATATAGAAAAGAGTGGGGGACCGGGGATTGACCTACATATCCACGATACGCATTTTATTCAGCTGCTTTGTGGTGTCCCGGATGCAGTGTTTTCACAGGGTAAACTTGCTGCCGGTAATTTTGTCGAATATCTCACGACACAGTATATCTACAACGACAAGGATGTCTCAATTAGTTGTTCGGCGGGGGCGGTGTCTCAGCAGGGACGGGCATTTTCGCACGGTTTCGAGCTTTATCTGGAAAAGGCGACGCTGTTGTATGACTTCGCGACGCTTGGCGGTGAACCTGTTAGCTCAACTCCGTTGACGCTGCTGACCGATGATAGAGCGGTTCATGAAGTCGATTTGGGTGATGTGGATCCTGTTGATGCGTTTACGGGTGAGATTCAGCACGCCGTTGATGCCATCAATAGCGGGCACGAACCCACCGTGCTATCAGGCGTTGGAGCGAGGGATGCGCTGCTGCTTTGTTATAAGGAAGCGGAGTCGGTCAGGACAGGCGAGATTGTGTCGATTTCTTGAGGAAAGATTAAGTTAAGTCTATATTCATATCTCGACGTTCTAATGTCGATTTTGGAAAATCGTGAGGGTTGCCCCTACCAATTGTAGGCATACATTCTTGCGCCTAATGGGCGAAGAAACCTCGCCCCTACGGAGCCAAATACTGTTTCCACATAGTGCTCCGCTGGCGCACAGGGTTTAGACGTGTGGCCCATCTATAGACATATCGCTCCTCATGAAGATTAATTTATTAATTGGGTAATTTCCGAGCGATGTCCGGTGCGGTTGGAAACCGCACCTACCGGATCTGGGGGAAATATAGAATTACCCGTTTTATTTCTTAAAACTCATCTGGAGCGAAAGCACATGTCGCCCCGCTGGGGCTTTATTGTGTATGGGGTGTCGTGCTTTCTATAAACATGCCGCCCCTCTGGGGCTAAATCCTCTCAACTTCTTTTGCTTCTTCTCCCATTTCCGCATCTTCTCATCTGGTGTGTAGCCTGTGATTCAGACAGTTACCATCTGTCGTCCCAGCGGATTGAAGTACGAAAAATGCTTCTGACACATCACACATTGCGTATCACACTAGCAAAGTGCTTCACCTGTATCCCCATCAAAGAGGTGGAGCCGTTCAGGCACACAGGTCATCCACAGCGTCTCCCCAATGCGCACATCAAAGGCCGTACCAACTCTGGATTTTAAGATAGTATCGTCACCCGCCTCATCTCTGCCCAGCGTTACATCCACAATGGTCTCCGCACCGAGGGGTTCAAAGCTATAGACCTCAACGGGAATATCCTCTGAAGAATGTTCGGCGCCGATGAGCAGATCTTCGGGATGCACACCGAGGACTAGATTCCGATCTTTTCCAGAAGCAGTTAAGGTGTGGGCAATCCTTCCGTCTTTGACCTCCAGTCGATGTCCTCCAACCAATTCCAAATAGACTGTGTCCCCGGAAGTTACAAGTTGACAAGGGATTAGGTTCATGCTTGGATTGCCGATGAAACTGGCGACGAACAGATTCGCTGGACGGTCGTATATCTCCATCGGTGTACCGACCTGTTGAACTCGTCCTTCCTCTAGCACAGCAACACGATCTGCCATCGACATCGCTTCGATCTGATCGTGGGTGACGTATAAGGTGGTGGTTTCCAGTTGACGTTGTCGCCACTTAATCTCTGCCCGCATCTCCGTGCGGAGTTTGGCGTCCAGATTCGAGATCGGTTCGTCCATCAGGAAGATTTGGGGACGCCGCACCATTGCTCTACCGAGTCCAACCCGTTGTGTTTCGCCGCCGCTGAGTTGGTTCGGTTTGCGTTGCAGGAGGTGCTCGATGTGCAGCATTGACGCAATTTCCGTGACGCGGCGACGGATTTCGTCCTCCGATAAGCCACGGGGATGTAGCGGAAATGCCATATTTTCGTAGACAGTCAGGTGGGGGTACAGGATATGCGCCTGAAACACAAAGGCGACATCCCGTTCGGCGGGTGTGAGGTGGTTTATCTGTTGATTATCAAGGTAGATTGTGCCGTCTTCGGGTAGGTCTAGCCCGGCGATACAGCGTAGGGTGGTTGTTTTGCCCGCTCCAGTTTGACCGAGCAGGACAAAGAATTCTTGATCGCGGATATCGAGGTTGACCCCATCAAGCGCAACGATGTCGTCGAAGCGCTTGGTGAGATTTTCAAGTTTCACGGTTGGCATAGGTGTTGAAACATTCCCACACGCGAGAGCGTGCGGATTCAAAGCTCAACTCCTACGTTCTTGCGTATGAAACTCTTCTATCAACGAGGTCAACCAAAATATCCGGCGCATTGTCTATCAACTCTTGGCTCATTAAGCCAAGCCATGATATTAGGCATTGATTGGTATTACTGACTGTCGTCGCCGTCCATCATTATGCGCCATGTCCATGTCATGTCGCCGTCCCCATGCCATTGGTCCATATCCATGTCGCCGTCCATCGGTCCATGTCGCCGTCCATGCCATGTCATGTCAGTATCCATGTCGCCGTCCATATCCATGTCGCCGTCGTCCATCCATGTCCCGTCGTCCATCCATGTCGCCGTCCATCATCCATGTCGCCGTCCATGTCCATGTCGCCGTCCATCGTCCATGTCACCGTCCATATCCATGTCACCGTCCATATCCATGTCACCGTCCATATCCATGTCCATGTCGTCGTCATCGTCCATCATACCGCCCATCATATCCTGCATGGCGGAATCGCTACAGCCCATAACGGCAACACAACCGATTAGAAGGAACATCAGAGCCATCTGAAACTTTAACATTGTTAATTACTCCTTATTTTAAGATGTGTTCCGCAGCAAACTTTGGAAACCTGAAAGCTGCGTCAAACGGTAATGACAAGATGCTAATCTATTGGCAGATAGTCACAATGAATTGCACAACTGGCAAAAGATTGGCACTTGCCAAATTCATATTCTACATAACTTCTCTATGAATATAACATACTTCGCATTAATGTTCAACAATTTTTTTTTGCAAGCAGGTTGATATTTCGCGGTTGCAAATTTGGGGAACACTGAAACCGTAGCTGTAAAGGCTTTTCACCCTTACAGGTTCAGGTCTCATGTTACTGTCCCTCGCCCTCCATGCCAGCGGGCTGGAACGCGAAGACACCTCCATCCATGCCGGCTGCGGCGTGGCAGCATGACACGGACCTTGACCGTCGACTCCACTTCCCCCGACTTCAACCGACTCGGCATTCACATTGACGTAGGCATATATCCACCCGTTATGATCGGTAAAGGTCGCATTGTCCGTTTTCACCATTATCGCGCGGGATTGGATAGCGGTGTTAGTGGAGTCCATGATATCCTTGACAACCGTAGTCCCGACGGGATAAGCGGCTACGCTCGCATCTTGCAGTGCCATAGCCCCAACGTCATTGATGTAAATCGTACGGGCATTTTGACCGTGTGCTCCACCGGTGCCCAAAGGACCGGGAAGGGGATTATTCATCCACGAAGTGTACCCTGATAGGTCCACCGTCAGAGGCAACGCATCCGTCGGCATCGTGTCATCGGTTGCCACATCGTCGGGCATTGTGCCGTCATCAGGCATCATGCCGTCGTCGGTTGCTGTATCGTCCATCGAGAAATCGACGAAGACACCGTCTTTGGGGGCTGCAGCGTGGCAGGCATGGCATCCTTCGGCTGCATCTGGAAGTCCATCCCCCTTGACTTGCATGTAGTCAGCGTTTTCGTCGGCGCGGGCATATTTTTTATATGTCCATCCGTTATGGCGCGAATCGTCCGTTTTCATCATTGTCGCGACCTTCTGGACAAACGTGTTTGCATCGTCCATGATTTCTTTGACAATCGTAGTTCCAGCGGGGAAAGTGGTCACGCTATCATCCTGCGCTGCCATAGCCCCAACTTCGTTGATGTAGACGGTACGGGCACCCTCGCCGTGTACTCCACCGGTGCCCAAAGGACCGGGATAGGTAACACTCAGCCACGCGGCGTAGTCTGGCAGCTCCACCATCATAGGCATCATGCTGTCGTCAGGCACATCCTCCTCCGGCGGTGCTGGTGTTAACATCCCCACTAACTGGTCACAGGAGATGAGGGCAACGCAGCCGATTAAAAGGGCGATTAGACCCATCTGAAATTTCAACATTGTTAATGCCTCCTTATCTTAACCCAAGTTGCTAGATAGCCTGTAGGTTGGGCTTTTATACTCGATACCCATCAGAAATAACCAAATTTACGACACACATGTTGCTCCGTCCCGATAGCATCAAGATCCGAAGCAACTAGGGTTTGTAGATTGGGCAAGTTGAGCCCCGATAAATCGGGGTAAACTACGCGAAGTGCCGATTCATTGCGGCTGCCTAACCTACGGGTGTAAGGGGTTGACGTGTGTCGTGCGGCACAGCTAGCAATCTAGAATAAGCTGATTAAAACCATACCATATTGCATGTTAATCTTCAACGGCTTTTTGTAAGGAGGCTAACACTTTTGCCGTTGCCAATTCGGGAAACGCTAGAATTATCGAGTGATTCACTGAAGACGGGGGTGATTATCCGAAATCGTATCGAGGCGCACCAGATCTCAACTTGTTGAAATCTAACAGAATCGAACAGTTAGGACCGGTGCAGTTGAATGATGAGGTGTTGTAAGTCGATGGTTCATCACCAATGCGGGGCAAGATGCCTCGCCTACAATGGGCGTAGAGTCTAAACATGCCCTCGATGCCGGATGAATCCCCGACTTATCGGGACAGGCGGGCAACTACAGAAATCTTAAGCTGCTTGCAGGGAACGCAGATCTGCGTTCCCTACATAGGGGTTGGTCCTGCCAAGGCATCGGGCGAGGAGACCTTGCCCCTACGGTTGCGAAGTTGACTTTGTCTGAATCGAGCGATGATATGCATTGAATAATGAGCAGCTTTCATTTATATGAGCCTCTATTTTTTTACCGCGCCGAACGTGACACCGCGCAACAGGTGACCTCGCATCAGGAAGGTAAAAATCGCGACGGGCAAAAGGAAGACAAAGGTTGCAGCGGCGATCTTTCCCCAATCGACGCCGCTAGATCCGATGGCACTGGTGATTGAGGGTGGGGCGGTCACCGCCCTGCCACCAACTTCAGTCAACACAAGGGCAAAGGCAAACTCGTTCCACGCGGTGATTAGACAGAAAACGGCTGTTGCCGCGATCCCTGTCACAGATTGGGGGAGGACAACTTTGACGAAGGTTTGGAAGCGGGTATACCCATCGACAAGGGCAGCGTCCTCATACTCCTTGGGGATTTCGTCGATAAAACCTTTCATTAGCCAGACTGCGAAGGAGACATTGAAGGTGGTGTAGAGCAGGATGAGTCCGAGGTGGGTATCACGCAGTCCGAGCGCGCTGTACATCAGGTAGATTGGGATGACAACGACGACAGGAGGAAGCATCCGTGTACTGAGGATGAAGAAGAGGAGGTCTTCCTTGCCTGCGACCTTGAACCGCGAGAACGCGTAGGCAGCCAGCGTCCCAAATCCAACAGCGAGCAGGGTACTGCCGAACCCGATGATGATACTGTTCAGCAGTTGGTGGAAATATTTCGATCCTCCGTGTGCAAACAGTGTGCAAATGGCAACAATAGCCAATACGCTTGCACCGACGAGGGACAGGCGAACCCGTCTCGCTTCGGTTGATTTTTGGGGAGAAATCAGCAAGAAGACGACGATTGTATAAATCGACAGCATCAGGAAATTGTAGTTGATAGTTGTGACAAGCGCGTAAAGACAGGTTAGAATCAGCAAACCGTTCCACAGAAATGCAAAACGACGCGCAAACCCTATGTTTCGGACGGGTAAGAAGCAGGCGAGTATACCAATCAACGCTTCTGCAATGAAGAGGTATGTGAGTCCGGGCACTTCATCGGGCATCAACTTCTGGTAGTGCTCAAAGGTGACCTGAAACAGGAATTGGGGGACCTGTGCAATAATATCGGCTGGCGATTTCAGGGAGGTTGCAACAATCCAGTAGATGGGAGTGAGGTAGATCAGCACTATCACCGCAATTACAGCGAGTGCCAAGTAGTGTCCAAATTTATTTCGTTCTATCTGTGCCATCTTACGCCTCGCCGCGAACCTTATTCAGATGTTTCACGTAGATGTTGCTCAGCGCGACAATGATAATTAGGAGGATGTAAGCCATCGCACACGCCTTGCCGGTATTATAGTTCCGAAACGCCAGCTTGTACAGATTCATCGAAACGGTTTCCGTCGCTATGCCCGGTCCCCCTTCGCGGGTCAGCACGTAGACGATATCGAACATCTTGAAGGCATCCATTGTGCGGAACAGCAGTGCGATTAGTAGCAGGGGAGAAACTAAGGGTAGGGTAATCCAACGAAACTTAAACCATCGAGAGGCACGGTCTACGTCTGCGGCTTCGTAGAGATACTTGGGGATAGCGGACAAGCCAGCCAGAGAGATCAACATCATGAATGGCGACCACATCCATGTATCGACAATCACGACAGCGAGCATGGCAATCTTTGGATCTGTCGTCCAGCCGATTGGTCCTCCGAGTAGCGGACTCAGTAGATAGTTGACCAACCCTGAAGCGTCGGACGCAAAAATGAAGCGCCAGAAGAGACCGACGACAACCGGTGAGAGCATCATCGGTAACAGGATTAGGGTTGTTACAAGTCCCTTATACCGAAACTCACGATTGAGGAGCAGCGCCAATCCGAAACCGATGATGAATTGAGTGATGACGGCGAGTACGACAAAGTAAGCAGTGGTTTGGAAATAGCCCCAGATCTCCGGATCATTCAGGAGTCGTGCGTAGTTCTGGACACCGATAAACTTTGCCGGACGGTTCGGCATGGAAGCCTTATAACGATGAAAGCTTAAGTACAATGACCATAGCAGCGGGAAGATATTCATCAAGATGAGCAGAATCATGGTGGGCATGATAAACGCCATCTTGATCTGGTAGTCACTGAACCCGCGAGAAAAACGTGCGGATCGCATTGCCTCCTCTATGTAAATGAAGCGTGAAGAGCAAACTTATAGTGGATCTTAGAATTAATGAGACACCCCAAACCGAAGGGGTTAAGAAAACGAAACTACTGTTCTCCCGTGCCGTTCCGAGCCTCCTCGTCGTTTCTGTCCCGATTAATCGGGACGAAACGTCGGGATTTGGTAGGCGCTCCCCGATAAATCGGGATCGCAAGCAGAGTTTCTAACTGCGCGGGTTCTACTACGGTGACTATCCGGTGCGGTTGGAAACCGCACCTACCGGGGCCTGGGGGAAAATATAGAATTACCGACGGATTTTCTGAAAACTCATTTATGGTAGATCTTAGAATTACTTAGACACTCCCAACCCGCAGCCAACCCCCTAAATCCCCAACCCCTCTGATAAGAGGGGAAAGACAAGGGAGAAGATCCCCTAACCCCCTTAGTCCCCCTTATCAGGGGGAAACCCTTGCCAGGGGAGTTGCAGGGGGACTTTGGAAACTTCCCGAAGGTCGGAATATTGGTAAATGTCTACTTATTTCTCTAATTCACCATAGTTTGCGTGATGGATTACGATCTAACAGATCGTGGTACAGAAGATCACTTTTATGAGGTAAGCTTTTGAACAAGGAGATGACCCAGTGAAAAACTGAGTTGGGTTTCACTCTATCCGTCCACAAGCGGGTGTTGTTGGACAACCGAGGCTCTATTGGACTTGATAGGGATTCACGTCTAACCGCTCAACCCAACCTACGAACCGTGAAATGTCAACAGAACCTAGTCGTAGTAGCCTGCGTCCTCGAAGATTGCTTCGTGCTTGCGCGCGATTTCATCCAATGCTTCCTTGGCAGCTTTGGATCCGATGATAACCTGGTTCCATCCCGTCTGGCACGCTTCAAGAAGTTCGGCGTATTCGGGAACTGCCCAAAAGTCGCGCAGGTAAGGAAAACTGGCGGCAAAGGCTCTGTTAAACGGCGTTGCATTGAGGAACACTTCGGATTGTAGGACCTCTTCATGCGGCGTGAACCCACCCAACTGTGCCCATTTTTCCTGTACCGGTTTCTGCATAAACCATTTCAGATACTGTTTGGCAGTCTCTTGATTTTTGGAGTAGGTAGAGATTGACATGCCTTGACCGCCGATGCTGATGGCGTGTGCCTTGGGACCCGCAGGTGAGACAAAGAAGCCGGTTTTATCGTAATAATTGGGGTTCTGGTTCGGATCAACTACACCCGGGAAGAAGGCGAAATAGTCCATTGCCATGGCAACTTTTCCTGCTTTAAACGCATCCAGCGTTTCTGCCCAGTAGTAGTTCGGCGCATCGGGTGGTGAGAACTCCCTGAGAGATTTGTAATACTCCAAAGCTTTGACAACATCGTCGCTGTTGATATGGCCGTCGACCTTATAGGTTTCGGGATCACCGTAGGAGCCACCAAACGACCACATCACCTGTTGAAAACCCATGGTGATTCCGTCGTACTCTTTGCTGTACCAAGGCGCGACCCCGTAGAGGTTTGGGGGACGTGTGAAAAACTCTGCAATGTCACGAAGTTCTTCATAGGTTTTGGGCGGGTCGAGTTCGTAGCCATATTTTTCTTTGAATTTCGCTTTTTCGTCCGTATCTTCAAAGAGATCTGTGCGATAGAGGAAGCCGTTGGCGTCGACCTCTGCGGGGAGCGCCCAATATTTTCCGCTCCCTTTCGGATATTCTGCGAACGCCTCCATAGCGGTCCCATAAATCGAATCGACATCAATGTTTTCATTGATCCAGTCTGTCAAGTCAACATAGTGTCCCCCGACAGAGTTTCTCCCAAGCCACTGGCTATCACCGATAACGATATCGTACCGGTCACTTTTTCCGACAAATGCGGTGAAAACTGAGTCTTGGAAATGGGACCAAGAGATCTGAACCAAATCGACCTCAATGCCGGTTTCCGCGGTGAAATCCTTTGAGAGCTCATCAAGATAGTTTGCGGGATCCCACTGTGCCCAGGCAATCGTTAATTTTTCTTGAGCGTCTGTTGATGGGGTTGCGACGATTAATGCAGAGAACATGAGTATCGCAAAATAGCAAGCAAGTTTCTTCATAGTCTTTTCCTTTCTCACGTATTTGTTAAAGCCTGATTGGGCTGATGATTTGAAAGATTTAGCGGGTGATTATAGCAGAATGGGGAAAATTTCACAAGGAATAAATGAGGGGCAAGAGTGATGAATAGTGTTGGGATAAATCTGTCTGTCGCCATTCACAACAGGTCCAAATACAGGTCTTCAGTCAACCGTGCGTTCTGCGTTGCGCAGAACAGTTGTTCCGCCCGCAAACGGCACGCCTCTCCCATCCGCTTCCGCCGTTCGGCATCTTCGGCAAGTTGGGTAATTGCGGAAGCAAAGGCGTCCGCATCTTCAGCGGGAACGAGGATCCCTGTTTCCGGCGTGACCAGCTCTTTGCTTCCGCCGAGTGGCGTGGCAATCACCGTCACACCGGCTGCCATCGCTTCGATGATGGTGCGTGGGCAGGCTTCCGGGATGGTTGAAGCCAGTAGAACGACATCAAGGAGGGATAGAATTGCTTCGGTGTCTTCCAGAAAGCCGGTGAAGATAACACGATTGGCAATCCCTAATTTCTCCGTCTGTACTTTAAGAGAATCGATATATTCCGCATCTTTGGGAAAGTAGGGACCGCCGACAACAAGCAGCTGGGTGTTGAGCGATGCTTTGAGTTTAGCGGTTGCCTCAATTAAGGTATGAATCCCCTTCTCTGGCGTGATGCGTGTTACAATGCCAATTAACAGGGCATCTGGGTCGAGGTTGAGATCCGTCCGGAGGGTTTCGACTTGCAGTGAGGGCTGAAATGCGGGAAGCTCGACACCGTTATAGATTAACGCCTGCTTTGAGGATGGGGCAAACCTCCATCGGGTGGCTTCGGAGACCAGAATCACGCGATCGAGCAGCGCCTCACAGATCCGATCCAACACGCCGTACGCGGTGGCATATCGCTTGTGCATCACGATTGGAACGCCGTAGAGTTTCGCAGTCACTCCACCGATTAAACCCGCAGCCAGAGAATTCGCATGGATGAGATCAATTTGCTGTTCTTCCAGCACCCGCAAAAGCTGAAATATTACAGTGATATGTTGCAGATCGCGCCCGATGTCGTGGAGTGTAAAGCGGCGGATCTTATCCCCTTTATCGTGCTGCTTCGGCAGATTGAGCGGGATGACCGGGTGCCCTGCTTTCCGCGCTGCTGCTGCCAGCATACTGTCTCCCAAACAGCCGAGATACGAGCGAAATCGTGTTGCGTCCAGATGTTTGAGCAGCAATAGCAAGCTGCGCTGCCCACCACCAATGCCGGACCCACTATCAAGGTACAAGATGTTCCGCTGGGATTGCACAGTGTCGCCCATCCTTTGGAGGGGGATGCCGCTAAGCCAAAGACCCTAAGAATATTTAACGCAAGGTCGCAATGGTGCAAAGACGCCAAGAAATACTATGGTAGATCTTAGAATTAATGAGACGCTCTAAATCCCGACTTGTCGAGTCCCGTTCCGAGGATCCCCCCGATAAATCGGGGTAAACTGTATCGGGAGATGCCGATGAATCGGCACCGGTGCGGTTGGATGAAGATTAAAAAAACAGGACTTACGCAAATGCAGCGCGCAGCACGATTTTTTTCTTTTTAACCCCCTAAATCCCCCTTATCAGGGGGACTTATGAACCAGCTGCGTAAGTCGAAAAATAATTCGGTAATTTGCTATCGACACTGGCGCGGTTGCAAACCGCGCCTACCGTACGTTTCGAGGAAAATCGGGATTACCGATTTAAATACTTAAACTTCATGAAACAGCACCTACCGGGTCGGAGTGAATGCGGTGCGGTTGGAAACCGCATCTATCGAGGGGCGAAAGTGTCTATCTGTTTTTAGTATTCACCATAATAGGACTCGCGCATTTCAGTACAGTTGGCGCGGGGCAAGTCACTTTAGATCCCGATTTATCGGGGATGCCCCGCCCCGATGAATCGGGGCAGGCTGGAACGGAACAGGCGGGCTGCAAGCACCTACATATCGGGGCTAGGAAGCCTCTCCTACAGGGGAAGAATAAATAAATTTTTGTGTCTCTACTTGAGGCTGGTGGGCAACAGTTCGATGGTGCGTGTGAACTCGTCTTCTGCGGTGATTATGACTTGAATGTGGTTTTCGGGCAGTAATTCATCCATCCGATCCGCCCATTCAATGACGCAGATACCATCTCCCTCCAGATAATCTTCCAACCCAAGCGCGACAATATCTTCGAGTCGTTCAAGCCGATAGAGATCAATATGGTAGATTGGGATCTTCCCCGCATATTCGTTGATGAGGATGTAGGATGGGCTATTGACGGTCTGGTCCTGATAGACGCTGACCCCACGAGCAATGCCCTGCGTCAGACAGGTTTTCCCTACTCCCAAATCGCCGATGAGTGCGACAACATCACCGGAGCTAAGTTGGCTCCCAATCTGCACACCGATTTCCTGTGTTTCCTCGGGGCTATGCGTCGTAAAGGCAGATTTCTTGTCCCTTATCGAAAAATCTGTGGAGCAATTTGCCTTTATAGTTTGCGTCATGATTAATAGTCTTTGTAGCCAACCTCCGCTAGCCGTTCGGCTTTCTCTGCTACACCATCACTGAGTTTGACTTTGTAGGCATCAAGTTTCGCACCGAGTTCAGGGAATTTGAGTGCGAGGATCTGGACAGCGAAGAGCCCTGCGTTACGTGCGCCACCGGATCCGATTGCCATTGTTCCAACAGGGATACCGGGTGGCATCTGTACGGTGGCATAAAGTGCGTCTACGCCGTTGAGCGGTCCACCGTCAATGGGAACGCCGATAACGGGCAGGGTGGTATGTGCGGCGATGACGCCGGCGAGATGGGCTGCGCGTCCAGCACCGGCGATGATAACATGTACACCCCGATCATTCGCGCCGTGTGCGTATTCCATTGTTCGCTCTGGGGAGCGGTGGGCGGACGAGATTGTGATTTCAAAAGGGATGTCGAATTCTTCTAAGACTTCGGCAGCTTCGCTCATCTTTTCTAGATCGGAGTCACTGCCCATAACGATACTGACTAAAGGTTTATCTGGAGAGATACTGTTCATATTGATTCGTTCCTTGTTTTTGTGGTAGATTTCAGAATTACTTATAGGTTACAGATGCACCCTTAACCCCCTAATCCCCCTTATCAGGGAGGAATTAGCGGTGTGATGAATGTTACATTTACTGGTAAATATCTACTTATTTACAGATTTGTTTCATGTTAAGAAATCGTGCAACAGAAACCGAGTTTTCAAGAAAAAACTCGGTTTCTCTTCATGCTTTGCACCATCTTTGTATATGAGCCATAGATTTTATCATAATAAAAAAGCACATAAAAGAGACTAAAGACGGGCAACCACAAGGGTTGCCCCTACAGTTACGGCATACGGCGTATGTCTACTACTTTACACACATCGCTTTGCTGGAGCCCCGATGGGGCTGTAGATTTCAGGGGGACATATTCATTTACGCTCACCATGCTCTGTCCCAATAAATCAGGATTCAAAACAACTGCGGCTATGCGAGTTCATCGGTTTATTAATTCAGATCGGTTAAAAGTTTAACCGGCTTGTTGCCCCTTAAACCCATCGATCACTGCTTTCAGTTTCTGATAGGTGTCCTTGTCGAAGTTGGATTCTGTATGAAAGGCGAGTTTACCTTCGGGGTCAATGACGTAGAGGTTTGGCTTGTCCTTTTGCGTGTGGTACGCCTGATGTATTTTGCCTTTCCAATCGAGTAGCAGCGTTACCGGTGGTTTATTTTTTTTGAGTTGCCTTTTAATCAAGCCCTTGGGCACGAATGCCGGTACACTGCGCATATCAGCGACAATATATGCGATAACCCAATCGCTCTCCCCATAATCTTCCTGAAAGGCGTGTGCCCACTTATCATCTTCCTTCCGGATTTTTCGATGCCCCATTATCAGAAAGACAACCTTACCGCGCATCTTCTTAAGTGCGTGTTCCTGATCTTCGGCGTCTTGCAAGGTGAAATCGGGAACCTGCTCACCCACTTGGATCTGTTCCTCCACCTGCTCTTGATCTGAAGCAACTGACGCAAAGACAAACAGTGCAATTATTAAGAAGTACGAAATATATCGCATCCCTGTCCTCTACTCTTTTCCCTCAAATAGATTGGGCCACATCCGTCTGACGACGGTATAGTTAGCGGGCGTAATAAGACGGATTGCGCCAAATTTTGTCTTTGTTAAAACTCTTCCGTTGGATAATTCGGCATCGAAAGAGAATGGGCGACTGTTCACAGCATCTAGCGCAGCTTGGAGCATCTCTTGTCCCCGCTGATACGGCATTGTGTCCACTTCGGCATCGTGCTGTTTGAACATAATTTGACGGCACGCTTCCTCTCCGGCACCGATCCCAACTGTAATAATCTGATCAGTGAGTTCGTGCAGCTGCACACCCCGGACCGCTCCGACTGCCAGGGTGCTATCTGCCGCGATGACCGCTTGAATATTCCCTGCATAATTTTTCAGGACGCGATCCGTCAGATCTAACGCAACATCTGCATCAAGCGCAGAAGCGCGGGAATGCACCCGAATTTTATCAGAATACTGGTCTAAAACAGTATAAATTCCCACGGAGATATTGCGAAAGGATTCTGCCCCTGTTGATTCCTCCAGAACAAGCACATTTCCTTTGTAACCGATCCGTTCAATCGCATATTGGGCGGCCGCTTCCCCCAACCCGGCTTCATTGACAGCGATATGTCCTCGAACGTTTATGCTGACCAACAACTGATCCAGCGTGATAACAGGAACGTTCCTGCTATCCGCCTCTTTTAGAATAGGATATGCCCGTTTCCGATCCACCGCCTTGAATATCAGGGCCTGAATTCCTTCATCAAGCATCCCACGGATCTGTTGTGTTTCCAACGTCGCCAGATTCTGCTTCACACCGGCATCTCGGACCCCATTCCACAGTACTTTAACACCGTACTCTTTTTCGCCCTCAATCATCCCCTGCTTTGCAAGGGTATAGGTCGGAGCGGTTGTCTCTGGAATGCTGACGCCAATTTTAATGGCTGCGGAATCATCGCCACATCCGGTAAGAGCCATCACGATTGGGATAGTAAGGAAAATCCAGCAGAGCCGAGTCATTTTTTTCGTCCAACATGGATAGCGACGATACCAAGGGTTTTCCGGTAAAATCGAACATCCGTGAGGCCACACTCCTCCATAATCGCCTTGAGTTGTTCGCAATCTGGAAACTGCATGACGGAATCCGGCAAGTAACCGTAGGCGTCATCTCTATTCCTTGATATTAGATTTCCGACACACGGCAGGAGGCCCTTGAAGTAGAAGTAATATAGGTGGCGAAACAGAGGTGCCGTCGGCTGCGTGAACTCAAGGATGGCGATCCGCCCGTTTGCCACGGCGACTCGGCACATCTCACGGATACCGAGCCGGAGATCTGCAACGTTGCGGATACCGAAACCTACCGATACAATATCAAAAGTGCTATCTGCAAATGGCAGCTCAAGCGTGTCTGCTTCAATTGGGATGAAAGCGTTAGTTCGTCCCTGTTTTTCAACCTTATCCTTGCCAACGGCGAGCATGTCATAAACGAAGTCTGTGCCAATTACAGCGGTGTCCCCGGTTTTGTTGGCATAGGCAAGCGCGAGTTCACCGGTTCCTGTGCAAACATCAAGCACCCTGCTTCCCTGTGTCACGTCGCTCACCTGCACTGTGAATTTCCGCCACGCCCGGTCACGGCGGAGGCTCAACAGGGAATTGAGGAAGTCGTACCGTTTCGCAATTGATGAGAAAATTTTACGGACGTAAATTTCCTTGTTCATGGGAGCGGACAACTTCTTTCGGGGGAACCTATAGGGGAGTTTAACGCTTTTTCAAACTTCAACGACATGAGTATGTTGTTCCGGCATAACACCGTGCCGTTCCGCCCATTCGACAAGGGGCCACTGAATCCCATTCGGTGCGGATCTGCCATCGGTTCCTTCCCCTGCGTCCAAAAGCTGTCTGCCGACGTCATCCAATTTTTCCAAAAGTGCGGCATCTGGCTGCAATCTACCGTTGTAATGTCGAAGGTAATAGTCCGGTTTGACCCAAGAATAGTGGTAGCCGTAGATTACGACCTTGGCGACGTGATCGGTAAAGTTGAGGGCGGCGGCGTGGTAGAGACGACTTTCGAACAGGTATGCGTCTCCGGCACGTAAGATGGGTTCGTCGTACTCCAGTGGATCGACTTTGCCCTTGGGGATAGGCAACGGCTCGCTGAAGTTGTTACTTTTGCGGACGAACATGGTCGCACCAGAATTGGGTCCGTTGAAATCTGTCAAGCAGTAGCCGATTTTCAGCCCGACACGTGGCAGTTTCTGATGTCCAACGTCGAGGTGGACCCCAACATCGCGGTGCCAGTTGCGGACCTCAGGTGTTTCGGGAGTTTGTGGATGCTTATAAATTAACGCCGTATTGGTGATATGGATATTAGGTCCGAGCAGTTGAACGATGAGCGGCACTGTGCTTGCGTTCGTAATGAGTGATGCGTAGGCATCGTCTTCCTGAATCAGACCGGGACGCCGGTGTGCGTAGTAGTCTTCGTACTCGAATGATTCCATCAATCGGTCACCGCCTTCGATTAGACGATCAACCGTAGTCTGATCTAGGGCTTGAGGTACGATCAGATAGCCGTTTTCGTCAAAGTCACGACGTTGTGTTTCGGTGAGTTGAACGAAATCCATAAATTGCGTCCTTTATCTATGGTAGATTTTAGAATTACTTAGGCGTTCCCAACCGACAACGAACCCCCTAAATCCCCCTTATCAGGGGGACTTGATAAGCAACCGCCTAAATCTGCTCTATCAGTCCGTTCTACCTGACCTGATCTTATCGGGGAGGCTAGGAGTTCCGAGGATCAGGATGGCCTCTGGAAACATCACGAAAGTCAGAGCTATAGTGGATCTTAGAATTAATGAGACACGCCAAATCCCGATGCCGTTCGCGTTCCGTTCCGAGAATCCCGATAAGATCGGGACATTCCGATATATCGGAACTTGTCGAGGGTGCCGATAAATCGGCACCGGTGCGGTTAAAAACCGCACCTACCGGTCTACTGTCTGGTAGGCGCTGTTTCCAATCCCCCCGATAAATCGGGGTAAACTAATTATCGGGATCCCGATAATCGGGACAAGCCGGTTTAACCTACCACGGCACCTACCGGGGGGTGAAAGTGTTTGTTTATTTTTAGAATTCACGATAAATGGGCACTAAAAATTTGAAATGAGTGAAAATCGGTGGGCGGCGCCGAGTTTGCCGTAGGAGACAAAGGCGTAATCAAGTTGAAATCCTTCGATGCTGAATCCGACTCCGCTGGTGATGCCGGAGGCTGTTCCCAAATCGTTGCCGCCGATTTTATATTTATAACCCGCACGCAGGTGGATGAGTTCGTAGGCTGTGAACGCTGCTCCCACGCCAACGGTGGGGTCATTGTCGCTGGGACGGTTCATATCGGCGGTGAGGGTGAACGCCTCGTCCAACAATCTGTACGCCGCACCGACTTTGATATTGAGAGGCAGACTAAAGGATTCCTCAACGAATTTGACTTTGGCGCCGAGATGTTGGACGTTGAATCCAAAAGAGAGTGAATTGTTGAGGATAGCGTACAGACCTCCTATATCAAATGCGATGACTTGAGCACTTTCTGTGTCAATCTTTTCTCGAACCCATTTGGCGTTGGCACCCAAAGAGAGCGCACCTCCAAATCGGCGAGCATAGGAGGCGATTAGGGCAAGATCATAGGGATGGAAATTCTCCGTTTTAACTGGCTCACCACTCTCATTAATGTCGTATCCTTCAAGTTCACCATAGGAGAGGTAGATGAGACTCCCGCCGAGTGTCCCTGCGTTTCCGATGGGCTGTGCAAAGCCGATGAACTGGTGGTTAATCCCCTCAAACCATTCGTTGTGCATGAGCCCGAGTTGCGGACGTTGTAGTTGAGCAAGTCCGGCGGGATTCCAGTGTGTAGCATAGAGATCATCAGCATCGGCAACTTGGGATTCGCCCATGCTGATGGCTTTCGCACCCACACCGATCTTTAGGAATGTCATCGCCCGTGTTCCGACGTTTTCATGGATCTCCGCACCATCGGCGACCGTCCATGGGCAGAGCGCGATTCCGCAGAATATAAGAAGGCTTAGATATTTATTGAATCTTGGCAAACGATTCTCCTGATTGAAGCATATAGAATGACCGATTATACCCCAAAAAACTTGGGGAATTATAGCGAATCGGAGTGGGTTTGTCAATACAAATCTTGGACCCTAACGCAAGCGACGCGGAGGAGTGATTTAATCTGTGTAACGTTAGACCGCTTCCGGATCTGCGTCACGGTCTTCGAGGGCATCTTCGGGTAGACTCGCAAGATAATCTTCAATGATGCCTTTCGCATTTTGCACCTGATCGGAATGGACAAGAAGCTCACCCCATTCAGATTCGAGCCGGATCCCGCCGAGCGCGGAGATCTCGTGCGGACGGACCACCGCATCAATTCCTTCCCCCTCCAGCACTCCCTTAATCAGGTTACCGACAAATTCGTTGGGAATTTCTTGGATAACCTCCCAATCAATGTACTCAACGGTGTCCTCTGGTAGTCGTTCCGGCTCTAATTCAACTTGACAATCGGCACAGATTAAAACATCTGAGGTATATTCAGCGCTGCATTCTGGACAAAATGACATGGTAGATACCTCCCTTCGCTTAATACCGATGGTGCTATTTTGCCGCCGGTAATATGCGCCCCGGTCAAAGGTCAAAAGTGAAATTGGCAAACGGAATGATCTCGTACCCTCGTCATGACACAATGAACTGTTGCAAACCGATCTTATTCACCAAAATTCCAGAGCTGGAGTGCGGTTTTACCCAAGACCCACTCCCGATCTTCGGGCGCGAAGAAGTCCATCTCGTCTCGTACGACGGATAGGGTTTGTGCGTATGTCGCGTTGCTCAAGCAGACGGGCCAATCCGTTCCCCACATGATGCGATTCCCTCCAAATGTCTGATAGACTTTCTTGACCAAGTCGTGTGTATCCGTCCAAGGATATGCGCTATCGGAAGACGACCAAGTGTGGCTAATTTTAACGTAGACCCGTGGGTATCGCGCCATGTCCAGTAGTAATTGCTGCTTTTCGGGATCATCCGGCGGTGCGCTTGCCATGTGGTCGATAGAGACATCAAGGTCACCGTGCCGATCTAAGATTGCCGCAAGGTCAGGCATTCGGTCGACGCCGGTTAATATTAGCATTGGGACGCCAAGCGCCTCTGCGCGGCTGAATATCGGCTCCATCAAGGGACCTGTGAACCAATCGTCGGTGGCACTGCCTGATGGACTGAGGCGGACACCGTGGAAGCCGTGCTCCTCTGTCCAATAACTCAGATGGTCTGGCGCGTCGGGATCCTCTGGGTTAATCCGACAGACCGCCATGAACTTATCAGGATAGTCTTTTATCGCCTTAGCGGCATAACTGTTGTCCCAGCGATAGTGGATAACCTGCACCAGGACCGTTTTCTCGACACCGTTGGCATTCATCAGGTCCAGTAACATCTCCGGTGTGGCATCGTCTGTCGGTGGGCTCGTTGTTTCGGGTGCCCACGGGAATTGTGGGTCGTTTTTCCACACATGAACGTGTGGGTCAATAATTCTCAATTTTGTTTTCCTTTCTGAGTCAGGATTTCCGGACAATCTTGGTTTAAACGGTTTGAATAAATCCTACTTATAGCGGATCTCAGAATTAATGAGACACGCCAAACCGGTGCGGTTGCAAACCGCACCTACCGGGGGCGGGCGAAAGTGTCTATTTATTTGTTGAATTCACTATAATTTTGCGTTCCGTCCGATTTTATCGGAATTCAGGGCAAGTTGTCAAGGAGAAACTCTACTCGTAGATTTTATCGGGTAAAGGTGAAATGATTATGGTAGAATTGATTCATGCTTTCAGGGTTTATATAGTGATAAATAATTTCGATGAATATATTCTCTTGAATCCACAGCAACAAGCCGTGTGGATTATGGTACTTGGATACGACTATACGCTAATGGAGTCATCCTTCTAAAAAGAAGAATTCTATTATGATAAGGTGAAAGTACCAATGAGGCAAGCAATTGTCATTTTTCTCATCTGTATCAGCTGTTTGGTTTCGAGTGGATGTCCGGCGATTATTCTGCAGCATGGCTATACGCACCCCCATTCCGCAGTGACGGCACCGACTTTTTGTCTCTACGAGGGGAGGGATGAACATTCACAGCCGATTCGAATCTACGGGATTACCGTTGTTAGATACGAGGCATTCAGCGATGATAAACGATTCGAGTGGCGCAATTGGGAATCGTGGCGCGAGGACCTAGTGATATGGCAAATCCAATATCTGCCTGATGACGCAGCCCAGCCTCTGGCGAAACCGTTGTCTTGTATTACCTACGCCAAAGCGCCGCCGGGGTATGACGAGCCAATCCCTCCATTGCCCCTGATCCCTGAAAGAATGTATGCCGTCTCGATTCGACCGACGAAGTACCCTGCCCCGATGTCAAGGGTGTACTTCATTATCCGTGCAGATTCAACGGGGCACCCCACTCAATTGGAAGTTAATCATGAGGGTCGCCGCGGACGTGGTGACATTCGCATCATAACTCAGGAGTAAATGAAATGTATAAAGCGAAAACACAAGTGCTGCGAGCCATTGCTGTTCTGTTTATCTGCATCGGTTGTTTGTTTGCAAGTGGATGCGCCAGCAAGCTGCACGGCTTCGCACATCCCCATTCAGACGTGACGACACCGACCTTCTGTCTTCACGAGGGGGATGCAAAGGACAAAAACGCACCGCCCGTTCCAATCTACCGGATTACCGTTCTTCGGGATATGCCAACAGAACGTAATCGACGCTTAGACTGGCGCAATTGGAGTTTCTGGCGAGGACGTGATGGACGCAGAGGTCCCGTTAACGAAGTCGCATGGGAGTGGGAATACGGGGATCCAGCGACAGAGGCGAAATTGAACCGATACACTGACCAAGTCGCATGGGTGATGGAATACGCGCCTGATCCCGAAGCGGAGCCCTCACCGAGACCGTTTTCTTGCATCACCTATGGCAAAGTACCGCCGGGGTATATTGAGAAAATCCCTGCTGTGCCCTTAATCCCAGAAAGACTTTACACAGTTCTGCTTGACCCCAAGGAGGTCACTGCACGGGGTGGCATGTATTTTATCATCCGCTTAGATTTAGCGGGGGACCCTACTCGATTGGAATACACTCTCAAACCGACGCGACTTGACCAGATTCGCGAGATCATCCAGTAGTAAAGTACGGGTTCGGGTTGAGCCGAAATCGGTCAAAAAACGGAAAACTAAATAGCCCTAGTTGGCTCATTTATCCGCAGTTGATGATACCTCCGACGTAAAATTGACTTTGAGTAATCAAAGAGAAGGATTTACACACCAAACTCCCCCTTGACTTCGGCGAACATCTTAACAGCGAAATCGAGGTCTTCGATCGAATGTGCGGCGGAGATTTGGGTCCGGATTCGCGCTGTGCCTTGCGGGACGACAGGATAGAAGAAGCCGATTACGTACACACCTTTCTCAAGGAGTCGTGCTGCCATCTGTTGCGCCAGTCTTGCATCGCCAAGCATAATCGGCACGATGGGATGGTCCCCGGACGGAATGTCAAACCCCACCTCTGCCATTTTTGCTCGGAAGTAGCGGGTATTTTCCTCCAACTTGTCTCGTAGGGCGGTGGACGCTGTTATCATCTCAAGTGCCTTCAGGGACGCGCTGACGATACTGGGAGCGACAGTATTGGAAAAGAGGTAGGGCCGTGAGCGTTGGCGTAGCAGATCAATAATTTCGCTCCTGCCGGTTGTGAACCCGCCGCTGGCACCGCCAAGGGCTTTTCCGAGTGTACTGGTGATGATGTCGATCCTGCCCATGACGTCGCGGTATTCGTGTGTGCCTTTCCCTGTTTTGCCCATGAACCCCGTTGAGTGAGAATCGTCGATCATGACCAGCGCGTCGTATCTGTCCGCAAGGTCGCAGAGGTCTCCCAAGTTAGCAATGGTGCCGTCCATAGAGAACACACCGTCCGTTGCGATCAGGCGAAAGCGCGAGTCCTGCGCGTCCTTGAGCCTGGCTTCCAAGTCACCCATGTCAGCGTTCTTGAAACGGAAGCGCTTCGCTTTGCACAGCCTGACCCCGTCAATGATGCTGGCGTGATTCAACTCATCGCTGAGGATTGCATCCTCCTCAGTCAGGAGCGTCTCAAACAATCCCGCGTTTGCGTCGAAACAGGAGGTGTATAGGATGGTGTCCTCCGTTTCGAGGAATTCGGAGATTTTCTTTTCAAGCGTCGTGTGGATGGCCTGTGTACCGCAGATAAAACGCACGGATGACAACCCATGCCCCCACTGATCTATGCCCTCCTTCGCCGCCTCGACAATCGCTGGGTGATTCGCCAGTCCAAGGTAGTTATTGGCGCACATATTGAGAACCGTTTCGCCGGTCTGAACATTGATGCGTGCCTGCTGTGGGCTGGTGATGATCCGCTCTCTTTTATACAATCCGCTCTCCTCGATTTCCTCGAGCAACATCTTCAAATGAGATTTCATTCCACCAATCATTCCGTATCCCTCCGTTTCGTATAGACGATCCAATCGCCTACATCATCAAATCACCGCCGTTGATATCGATTGATGCACCTGTGATATACGCCGCGTCCGTCGCTAGGAAGACTATGAGTTGTGCGACTTCGTCGGGTGTCCCCAATCTGGGAATCGGAAAACTTTCTTCATAAGCGCGTAATTGTTCAGGGGAACAGTTTTCCCGCGCCATCTCCGTGTCGATTAAGCCGGGACAGATCGCATTGACGGTGATACCAGAGGGCGCGACCTCTTTCGCCATCCCTCGCGTCAAGCCGAGGACGCCGGCTTTGGCAGCGGTGTAATGCACACCGCCGAGCGTACTGACGCTTCGTCCCGCGGATGAAGACATATTGACGATGCGACCAAAATTATTTGCCTTCATAATCGGCAGCACCGCCTTTGAACAGAGGAAGCTACCGTTCAGGTTGACGTCAAGGACCTCATCCCACTCGGCTTTGGTAACGTTGTCGATTCGGGTTGGATAGAGGATGCCCGCATTGTTGACCAAGATATGGACGGTTCCATAGTATTCGACAGTCGCTTCTACCATCTCGGCGACCTCGTCCTCTTTCGTGACATCTGTCTTCATCGCCAACGCGCTGCTGTTAGCGGCGGCATTTATTCTCTCAGCAACCCCCGCAACCTTTTCGACATTGAGGTCGCTCAAAACAACCTTTGCACCTTCCGCTGCCAGACGGGCAGCAATCGTGGCACCCATCCCTTGCGCTGCACCGGTAACAATCGCTACCTGATTGTGAAGTCTCCCTTCGGATTGTCCCATTGTGTATCTCCTCGTATTCTCTCACGCGATTTTCATCAGTTTATCCGTCGCCTTTAAGCCTGAACCTGTTAAGATGGAGACGGTAACATCCCCTGCACTGATAGTTCCTGACTCCACGAACTTATCAAAAGCTTTGACGATAACGGCGGAAGTGGGTTCGACATAGATGCCTTCTGAAGCGAGTGCTTTAATTCCGGACTCAATTTCTCCCTCATCAACAGTTGTGACTGCGCCATTGGTCTCGCGGAGCGCACGCATAATTGTATCCCCACGGATAGGCGCTTCCGATGTGATGCCTTCCGCGAGGGTCTCATAAGTTTGGTGGGACCTTTCGACCTGTGACCTGTTTTCGGAATAAGCCTTGTAGACTGGGCAGCACGCAGCGGATTGAACGCCAAGTAGGCGGGGGATCTTGGTGATAATGCCCTGCGCGTGAAGCTCTCCAAATCCGATATGTAAGCCCATATAAACGCTTCCGAACCCGATCGGACAGATGATCTGGTCTGGTGCTTGCCAACCGAGCTGCTCTGCGATCTCGAAGGCGATGGTTTTGGTGCCCTCCAGAAAGAAGGGGTTCCAGTTGTGCGACGCATAATAGGTGGTTTCCGCCGCTTCGAGGACCGCCTGTGTCGTTGCAGCGCGATTTCCCTCGATAAGTTTTAACTTTGCGCCGTACATCGAGATCTGTGCGAGCTTGCCTTTCGACGTGGACGTCGGGCAGTAGATTGTACAGTCAATACCCGCTTTCGCACTATATGCCGCGATCGCTGCCCCCGCATTGCCCGACGAATCCTCTACAACCTCTTCGACGCCGAGTTCCTTGACTTTAGATAACAGGACAGCAGCTCCGCGATCCTTATACGAACCTGTTGGACAAACAAAATCCAATTTCAGCCGATGGTCATGTGCGGGGTGATCAGAGGATACGAGCGGCGTCATGCCCTCGCCGAGCGATATTATCGACTTCTCATCGGAAATCGGAAGGGCGTGCCGATAGCGCCAGAGCGTGCTGTCCTGCATGGACACCCGGTCAATTGAAAATCCGGTATCTGTTTCTTTTAGATTAGGATAGTGGTTGACCACAATCACATTTATTATCGGAGTGCCTCAATAGGATATGTTGTGTTGCATTCCTCACAGATATATTCGATCATTTGCTCCTTCCATAATATCAGCTTACGCCTATGAATTCTCCAGTTTTTCAACTAGGTCTTTGACTTCTTGTACGCGGTCGATAGGACAAACTAACACTGCACGCTCGGACTCTACGATGACAAGATCACTTACACCGATGGTGGCAATCAATTTGTCTTTAGCATCGCTGGGATTCAGAGAAGATTGATTGAAAATCACACAATTTTGGGTATCTATGCCTAAGTGTTTGCCGCGTACAGCGTTTCTGGACGCATCTCGTTCAAACAGTTCGCGCATTGCCTCCCAACTTCCCATATCGTTCCAACCGATATCCGCAGGAATTACGAGGACCTCCTTCGCCCTCTCCATCACTCCGTAATCAACGGAGATGCCACCCATTAGGGAGTACGCGCAAGATATCACCTCAGCTTCGCTTGGAGTCCCGATAGCGGTATCGATTTCCATCAGTTTCTGGTAAATGGGAGCGTTATAGGTCTTAATGGCATCAAGGATGACACCAACCCGCCACACGAACATACCGCTATTCCAGAGGTACTCTCGACTTTCAAGGTACTTCTCCGCATTTTCCCTCTCCGGTTTTTCGATAAATCGACGGACTTGGAGGGCTTGAAGATCCCCCGCTGTATGCGCTGCCGCTCCGAGATGGATGTAGCCGTATCCAGTTTCAGCACGGGTGGGTGGCACCCCGAAGGTGATTAACACGTCATCGTTTGTCGCAATCTTTTCGGCATATTGTAGCAACTGACGGAATCGCTGCTGATCTTGGATTAGGTTGTCAGCGGGTAACACTGCCATGACAGCATCGTCGCCCTTTTGCTTTTTCAGATAGAGGGCTGCCAGTCCGATACATGGCAGGGTGTTCCGTCCCACTGGTTCCGCAATGATGTTTTCTATCGGTAGGTCGGGGAGTTGGTGCTTCGTCGCTGATACCAAGGATTCTCCAGTCACGACGTAGATATCCTCCAACGGCATGAGCGGTGTGATGCGAGCCACCGTTTGTTGAAGCAAGCTGGTATTACCTATCAGAGATAACAGTTGCTTGGGTTTATCCGCAGTGCTGAGGGGCCAAAAGCGAGTCCCTTTTCCGCCTGCCATAATCACGGCATACATGTTGCCCTCCCGATCCAATTTCCGGGATTCTTAGGATTTATGGTAGATATTAGAATTACTTGGACATTCCCAATGAAAAGCCAACCCCCTAAATCCCCCTTATCTGAGGGACTTTAACAACTTCACAAAGGACGGAGTTATTAACCTTTGGTGCTAGTTTAGTGAGAAGGTTTTTTTTCACATTGTGCAAGAGTTTATTTGATTCATTCTTATTCTGTTTCACCCTTCGGATACACATGTCGCCCCTCTGGGGCTTTAGGGTATTTGTTTATCTGTGTACTATAGACATGTCGCCCCTCTGGGGCTAAATGAAGCGATGAGCCAATGATTTTCACGTTTCACGTTATCAACAGCTAGCTGCAACCTAGCACCATTGGTTATTAGAATTACTTAGACATTCCTAATGAAAAGCCAACCCCCTAAATCCCCCTTATCTGGGGGACTTTAACAACTTCACAAAGGACGGAGTTATTGGTAACGTCTGCTTATTTCTCTAATTCACCATAATTTTGATTAGTCTTTCTTAACGCTGTCATTCACAATCCAATATTTGAGAATGATGTAAATTGCAACGATCCCATCTTTCCATTTAATCTTTTTGCCTTCGGCATATGTCCGGGCGTGGTAACTGATGGGCACTTCGTGGAAGCGCAACTTCCGCTTGGCAATTTTCGCTGTGATTTCCGGCTCAACCCCAAAACGGTTTGACCGTAACGGAATTGTTTTTAAGGTTTGTAGGCGAAATGCCTTATAGCAGGTCTCCATATCCGTCAAATTGAGGTTTGTAAAACTGTTGCTCAAAAATGTCAGAAATCTGTTGCCCAGAACATGTTTGGAGTATAAGTCCTGTCTGTCCTCCTTTATCATAAAGCGAGATCCATAAACCACGTCCGCATCGCCCTGTAGAATGGGAGTCAACAGTCGTTGGAAATCGTTTGGATCGTATTCAAGATCTGCATCTTGGATGATGGCTATGTCTCCGGAAGCGACTTGAACTGCTTCGCGGATTGCAGCCCCTTTGCCCTGGTTCTTCTTTTGAAATATAGGCTTAATCTGTGGATACGTATCAGCTAATTGTTCGATAACTCCAGTCGAGCCGTCGGCTGAGGCATCATCTACGATCACGAGTTCAAGGGAATCGACGCCGTTGATTCGCTGTTTGAGTACACGGGAGACGATCTCTGCAAGCGTTTTTCTCTCATTATAAACTGGCATCAAAACACTCAGCTTCATAAGGCACGGATCTTTCAGAGACACACATGTCGCCCCGCTGGGGCTTGGGGGAATTGATGGCTTGATGTGCTATAAACATGCCGCCCCGCTGGGGCTAAAAAAATTGGTTCATATAAAAAGAAACTGCAAAATGCAAAGCGGAGGCGGGGAAACCCCGCCCCTACGGTTGTTGTCGCACGCTTGATTAACGTGACCAAAAAGTTAAGATATTTCGATTTATCGTGCTTCGACTTTGTGAGACACACATGTCGCCCCGCTGGGGCTTGGGAAAATCCCGGCGTCCTATAAACATCCCGCTGGGGCTAAAAGATATTAACGGACTATTCATATTGGCTCCTCCAGAGTGTAGAGATCTGCCCTGATAGAGCGGGATTTATATACGCTCTTCCGATATTTGGGCGCGATTACCACCAGCTATACACGGAGGATGTGAGGATGAGGCTCAAGATGGGCCAGAAGCAGCCCATTACCGCTTCGCCGAGAACCAAGCCCACGAAAAAGGGAATTGCGGCACGATATGCTTTGATACCGCCGTGCCTGATCAGCAGCCACTTGGTAGTCATTGCGATCGCTACAGGGAACCAGATCATATCCGTTGTGCCGGGTGCAAGACCGATGACATAGCCTGCCGGGTGAAGTGGGCACCAAACGAAGCGTGCACGCAGAAACATTATGCCGAGGTTCACGAAAAAAGCGACACCGAGGACGCTCATTGACAGCCAGTTGGTTGGCTTGGGATTGACCAACCACCCAGAGAGATAGTTGTAGGTTCCCGCACCGCCAGCATGAATCTGTTCAGACCCCGCCGCCACCCCTGTCTTGTAAATTGTATATGGGTAAAGGATGAGGCTGGATTCGATACCCACAATGCTGGCGATGATCAACGCAATGAACATCGTTCGATTTCTGATGTTGGTTCGCTCTGCAAGCTTGAAGGACTCAAGTTGATCGGGTAGCGGGTGGGTGCGAAACCCTGCCCCACTCATCCAGTTCATTAACGAGAGTATCGTTAAATTCCCCGGTTTTAGGCGTCGTGTCCCGAACATAGCAACCATCATGTATTGTGGGTTTATGTAGCCGATGGAATGAATTGGCGGTCCTAACTCCGCCCGCATACGCGCTAATCCAACAACAATTGCAAAGTAAATACCGATGAAAACGGCGTACCCCCAGAACGACATCCCACCCTTTATGCAGAAGACCATCAACACCAAGAGACAGATAAACAGCGTAGCGACGGCAGTTCGGTAAGAGATTGGCTCGTTTGCTTCATCATTTGGATCTGGACGGATGACGCGCGAGAGGACTTGTAGAAAGTGTCTTCTACCGGTCCAACATGTCACGGCGAGTAAAGCGAACAGGGCACCTGTGCCCTGTTCCCCCAAGAATGGGTAGCCGGGAATACTCCTGATGCCTGCCATGCTACCGAAGACAAGCTGTGCCTTCCGCAAGAGGTAAAAAAAGGTACATGAGAAGGAAAGATCTAAGGGAAGGACAAAGGAGAGGCCAATCAGGTACGGGTGGAAATAGAAGGATGTACTGCCCATCGCATTCCAAGGTTTCTGGGAAAAACTGAAGACGTTTCTGGTACGATCATTAATGGGCAGAGAGGGGAGGATTGGGAAAAAAAATGCAATTCCGTTCCACAGGTCAATTCCGAACGCGATCCCAAAACCGATCCATAGGACACGATTCCTGAAGATACGTCCAGAATTGGCTGTGATTTCGAGGGGGATTTGGATAATTGGGTACGCCAATTTTTCGCGCTCGACCCACTGTCTTCTGATGAGCGATGTGAGGCAGAGGAAAATAAGCATCAATGAGAAGATGACAACCGACCACGATAGGATGGGCGTCACCCAATACCGTACGTAGCCGTCTGCAAAGAAATTTACATTCCCCTCGTAGAAATCGTTGACAGTCTTCGGGTCGGAGATGACCAACCAATCTGGCAGGTGGTGGAACAGCAGTGCCGCCCAATCGTTTTCGGGCGTCGCAAAGCGGAAGGCGTAGGGCATTAGTCCCATCAAGCGGGGCATAGCGTCGTGCCCGGAGAAGCAACTTCCCACCGCAAGCATCGCATAGATAACGAGTAAGTCTTGTTGATTGAGTGCAGATTTTGGTGAAACCTGACGGACAATTATGTTTAGCCATGTTATCATCAGTACAGCGAACATGACGTTGACCGACAGCGAAACAGTTGTCAGATGCGCTGTATGCCATATCATTTCGACATAGGCGATCCAGTAACTGTTGGCGATGATTAGCAACACACCGATCAGCACCGCACGCTTTTTGATTGAGATTGTCGGGTTTGTGTCCGTCATGGCAGGCAACAGGCGAAGATTTTTAGAGAATCAGAAAGAAGAAAGCCCCACACCAAAAGGCGGGGGCTTTACGATAAATATTTTGAATATAAACGACTGAGGCTCATGTAAAAAGAAAGTGCAAGTTCCGATACATCAGGACTTGCGGAACGTGCAGAACACGAAGAGCAACCGAGTTTTCAAGAAAAAACTCGGTTGCTTTGCATTAAATCGCAACATGAGCGACAACTGAATACGAAAGAACAGATTTATCAACGGGTTTTGACTAAACCCCAAGAGGTCGTTAGTTTACCACCCGGTTCAACAGATCGTCCCTTGAGGCCGGTTACAAAGACATTGTCAAATGCAGCGGTGGTAGCCTCTGTGCCTACGCCAACACGACCTCCTTTACTACCGTTTGCATCCTTTCCCTCAAAGATTAATTCATCATCAAGGAACAGTTGGAGAAAGAGGCCCTGGTTCAAAATTTTGATATGCAGATCATCTCTTCCTAGCTTGTGTTTTGTCTCGGTCCCTTTTTTGATGTCCGTAATACCTCTGACATCTCGAAGAACAAACGACTCGCCGTTCTTCCAACCAATCTCCCACCAAAACTTGATACGGGATTTCTCATCAGCAAGCCGTCCCTTAACGGGTGCACCAAGCGTAAATGACCGGGCATCGTCTCTGCCGGGACCGGGCTGCAAATCATCTTTGATCCGCCAAAAGATACGTACCCCGTGACTGCCCCTTAATTTTCTGGCGGTCAGTTCAAAGATGTATTCGTTCCACGTGTCATCCCAGAAATCATCCGAGATGACAGCGATGGTGCGCCCATCGGCCTGACCTTGTTGGAGCGCGCCTCCCTGAACTTCCCATGCGCCTTGTAGAAATGACCATTGTTCCGCGGTACGGTTCGGCTTTGAAAAATTATCCTCAAACAGGACCTGGGCCGTAGCAGGAGAAGCAAGTAGGAACAGCGCAACGAAGCACGCTCCTACAAAATTACATGGAACTGATAATGCGTTTTTCATAGACCTCCATTTTAGAGATAAACGACTATCTACAACAAACCAGATTTATCGACGAGTTTTCAGCGAACCCCAAGTGGTGGTCAGCTTACCACCCGGTTCAACAGCCTCTCCCTTGAGGTCAGTGATAACAAGGTCAGAGAATTCAACCGAGGTGCCGTGGGTCCCGAGAGCAATCCTGCCTCCTGTAGTGGCACCTTGGACCACCTTGCCTTCCCAGACCATGTCCCCATCAAGAAATAGCTTAACAAACTTTTCATCATTTTCAATTCTGACCCGAACCTCTTTGTTTTTCGAGAGTTTGTGTTTTGATTCTGAGGCTTCGAAGTCTCTGGCAATTCCGTTAATGTCCCTCACCAGAACCGATTTCTCTGCAGCGCGACCGAGATCCCACCAGAGTTTAATACGACCTTTTCCTATCTTTTCGAGCCGTCCCTTTGCACCGGCATCGCCTAAACAGAAGGAACTGTTAAAACCGCCGCCGCACTCTCTGCCGACCTGCACTTTCATATCATCTCTGATACGCCAGAAGACCAGGGCCCCGTTGTCGCCCCTGATTTTCTTTACGGTCACCTCAACGATGTACTGCGTCAGCGCGGTCTCCTTGGTATCATATTCTTCTGGCCAAGCGGCGTCTGACATGTATGCCATTGCGCGGTCCGCTACCGCACCTTGCGTCAGTTTACCGCCCTGAACTTTCCAATCGCCTACGGCGAACACCCAGTTCTTTTTCGATTTCTCTGCGTTCTTGAAGTTATCCTCAAAAAGGATTTTCGCCGTAGCAGTAGCGGACAAAAGGAGACACATCATAACGCTGGCGAATACGAGGGTGAATAGTGATAATAATTTTTTTTTCATTTCAACTCCCTCCTTATCTCTTTAAAACATAACTTGTTCCGAATTTTAAGACATCGGAAGTGCAGCGTTAAATCACTCAAGTTTGAACCGATCGTAAGAAGCATCGGGTTCTGTCTTTCAATTTACCCGATGCTTAAACTTTTGCTTTTGGGTAACAGTTTGTGATATTTCGGTGTAAGCATCACGATTAAAGTGCGTGGCGCGATCGCCATCGACATCACATCTGGTCTGTATTCAACAAGAGATAAAAATAAAGCGTGATGCACTAATTTAACAGGGCATCACGCTTCATCTTTAGACTACGCGATTATAGTCCATGTCTTGCATTCAGTTTAATATTGCCCCACGTCTGTGGGAGCTTGTCCTTGGGACTGACAGCGCGCACGCCGACCATCTGGAGGTCGCCGTAGATGCAGACACAGTTGTCATTCTCAAAGGACGATGCCCAAGAGATAGAACCTTCTCGACTCGCGCCCGCTTCTTCGTGGTCATTCATCGTGGAGTCAAATCCGACTACGACGCCATCAGTGAATTCCTGGGGTTTGATGGTCGATATAGTCATTCCCTCTTTATAGTCCAGGTGAACTTCCATGATCATGCCATCACCGGTTTGGGTGGCCGCTGAATTTGCCGTACAATCTTCATCAAAGACGTGTACATCACCGAGCACTGCGTTCTGTCCATGATTCCACCAGCATGCAGGTTCGGAGGTGCCAGCACCGGTCCACGGTTTAATCCGCCACCAGTGATCGCCGGGCTGCGGTTTGCAGCAGTCAACTTGTGCGAGATCCCGGTCATCATTCCCTTTGGGTTGCCGGCAAGCGTCATGTTCAAAGTCAAACTCCAGCCACAGTTCAGATGTATTCGGTGCGGTGGGTCCGCCTTTGTTCTTTGCCTCGCCGCTATTGATGTCGGTCGGCAAATTCGCGTCCTTGATTACGCCAACGTAGTAAAGACGCTCCTCGTCAAAGAGAAATCCAAATTCGTTACTCAGATCCTCGGCATCATCAATGGTGCCTCGACTCACCCGGAGTGGTGAGGTTTCGTCAAATAGGAACCAATCCGGAACCCGCTCGACATCCATGTGCATGTCGGCGGCCTGATATTCAGCCCAATGTTCCTGAAATTCGTCATCAACCTTGCCATCGAGTTCAGGTGGCTTTTGTGCAAAAAAGGCTTTCGCCTTACCGCCTGAATGAGCAAAGACAAGCACTGTAGAAAATAGCATTACTAACGCCATTGTGCATAGAATAGCGTACCTTAACATGGTGTTATCTCCTCCAATTAATTTTAAGTAAATTGATAAAACGATGGGTTAGTCCCATCTAAATTTGCGCAATTTATTGCGCGGTTAAACAACTCGATTTTAATTTTTCAGACGTGATACAACTGAATTAATGCTGTATCCCGTCTGTTGACGCGCCGTCGAAAAGATATTCATAGCGCGCTCACACTGTTCAAAGCTGCCTATCACCCTGATTCAGCGATAGTCAGGTTCAAGCCCCTCCCTATAGTATGTCGGGCAAATGGGCTACTTAGCCTTCAGTTCACCCCAAACCGTTGCCAATTTACCTTTTGCCTCAACGGAAAAGGGATTACCTTCGGGTGTTGTGACAAACACATCATCCACCGTTATCTTGCCATTAACGGTTCCAAACCCGATACGTCCTTCACCTTTGATGTTGAGATCCTTTTTACCTAAGGCTTCGAGGTCAACGATAGGTTCACCAAAATTCCCTGCAAGCACCCCTCCTATATTCTCGGTCAGGTACAACTTATAAAACTTTGCACTATTTTCGATTTTGAGATAGTAGTCTGTGCCAGCGTTGAACTTTGTTTTGGTTTCGGTGATTTCAAATGGCTTGATAATAGTCCGGACATCACGTTGGACGACTGCACCACCCTGGTTGAACCACCAATAGATCACATGACGGCGACCACTCTCTTGCATCTGTTTAGGCAGACTTCCGGCGGGAGAAAAGTTGCCGCCCTGTGAACCGTCACTATGAAACCGCCAAAAAATGGCTGGCTCAGAACCGGCCGAAGTGGAGACCTTTGCGTAGAACCAATAATCAACCCATTCTGGATCCCAGTGTTTATCGGTCACAATTATCAGACTCTTATCAGCGGATGTATTTCTTAATTCTCCGCCTTGGATGTTCCATTTACCGAGGGCGACATGCCACTTTCCTGAACCGTCTAATTTTCCGCCCCTGAAATTATCCTCAAATAGAATCTCTATGGCTTGAACGAAACTCGGTGCAATGAGCGAGAAACTCGCCAAGACTGCAATTGCCACCAACAGAGATAATTTGGGCAAACTGTTAGTTTTGTTCACGGCTAATCCTCCTTTCAAGTTTCGATTTATAGGGAAAAAATGTCAGTTTACAATACAAAGATATAATATTTTATTACACATCAAGTCCCCTGTCAACAAAAAAAATCCCATCCTCCTGGACTAAAAAAAATGAAAGCAGCCAGACTACAAACTACTGCTAACTATTTTTTTCACTATTTTTTTCTAAATTCTTCGACCGCTTTTATCGCCTCTGGCGTGTCTATTTCCAATAACGCCTCGAGCGCATGGTAACGAACACCTTTATGCCCATCTTCCAATGCTTTCACCAACACGGGCACAACATCTGGAGCGGAATCCGCCACACCGCCGAGCGCCGTAGCGGCTTCTTCACGAATATGCCATTCTTTCGTTTGCACTGCGTCTATCAACATCGCAATTGCCTCTTCAACCGGTTCACCGATTTTCCCCAATGCAATGGCAGCGGAGAGTGCAATTTTCTCATCTTCATCCTTCAGTGCTTGCGTCAATACTGGCACAGCTGCTTGTGCTGGCTTACCAATCTTGCCCAATGCGCCGATAGCGTGGCGGCGTACCCCTTTATCTTTGTCTTGCAGTGCTGTTATCAATGCTGGCACAGCTGCTTGCGCCGGCTTACCAACCGCCCCAAGCGCTTCGGCAGTCCGACGGCGTACTCGCTTATCCTCGTCTTGCAGTGCGGCCATTAATGCAGGCACAGCTTCGTGCGCGGATTCGCCAAGTTTACCTAACGCTGTTGCGACTTTAGAACGGACCCATGGATCCTCATCTTTTAGTGCTGCTATCAGCACAGGGACGACATCTTGCGCGTGACTCTTGCCGAGTTTTCCCAACAATTCAGCGACCTTGGACCGAACTGTAGTATCTTTTTCAACCTTCAGTGCTTCAATCAACGCAGGGACGGCACCTACAGCCGGTTTACCCATTGTGTCCAATGCCAGTGCCGTATAGCGACGCACATGTTTATCTTCGTCCCTTAGCGCATTTATTAATAGCGGTAATACTTCTTCCACGTGTCTTTTACTCGTTCGAACCAATTCCTCGGCAGCAGCGCGGCGGATGATAGGGTTCTCGTCACTGAGTTGGACCTCATAAATATCCGCACTGTGCCCGTTCGAATCAAACGGTATCACCATCAACGCGAAAAAGAACAGCAAGACAGAAAACAGCAGTATCCTTGACTTCATTTTTTTAATTTTCTCCTAAGTTTATATTTATTGTAGCACAAGTTGCAAGATAGGCAGGTCAAGATTCATATCTCGACACCGACATGTCGATTTTGGAAAACCGACCTACAACCGAAATCATCTCTGATGCGTAAACACTAGGTTGGGAGCCCCAACCCCTACGAAAGGTCATACGTCGGCGCGTTCCCCTTGATTGTTTAATTGAGATGAAACGTCGACAGAACCTAAGATCTTGTGCAGTGGATTTCAATCCACTGCGAACAGGGTTAGGCCGATTTAGCTCCTATTTACCCCGTTCACAACGTTTTATATATAGTGGACCTTAGAATTAATGAGACACTCCAAGCCAGTGCGGTTAGAAACCGCACCTACCGGGTTGGGCTGAATGCGGTACGGTTGGAAACCGTACCTACCGGGAGCGAAAGTGTCTATCTGTTTTTAGAATTCACCATAAATGGCAACGCGAGTTACTGTACCTATATATACATAGGACTTACGCAAATTGAACAGGAAATTGGGATATTTTGCTGAAAAGT
Source organism: Candidatus Poribacteria bacterium (assembly GCA_965207095.1). Taxonomy (GTDB): domain Bacteria; phylum Poribacteria; class WGA-4E; order WGA-4E; family PCPOR2b; genus PCPOR2b. The sequence continues at coordinate 418,128 of OZ242270.1, forward strand.
CCTTATTTGGTTGTGTTTAACCCCCTAAATCCCCCAACTCCCCTGACAAGGGGAGAAGATAAGAGGGGTTCAGGGGGACTTTAAGAGGAAATGCGTAAGTCCTAATACATTAAGCTTTCCAGAACACGGGGACACCGAGTTCACCTGCCAAGTCCGCCAGTCCTTGCAGATGGTCCCGATGTAGTGGAAGTCCGTTCTTACTCCATTGTGCATGCTTCATCGCCTCCAGTTCGCCGGGGAAGTAGACCTGATCAAAGCCATCGGCAGGAGGACTCGACCGAAGTTTATGGATTTCTCGATCAATCTCCTCTGTGAATTCATCAAGCGGAACAAAGCTATCAATGTTGATTGCATAGTAGAACAACCCTGATCCCTGTTTGTCAAGCGGAACGTCGCCGGTCTGATTGACAGTTGCAATCATACCTGACAGGGGACCTGCCAAGGCGTCCACCGCTAATGCGAGGGCATATCCCTTTGCGCCGCCCATCGGTAACAGAACATGCGCTTCGTTGGGATCGTCGGTCTCCTTGCCATCCTTATCTAATACCCATCCGGAGGTCAACCTGTCTCCGTATAACCGTCTTGTGCCGACTCTGCCCCATGCCGACACGCCACACGCCATATCGAGGAGAATGGGAGGCTCTGTCTTTGCGGGGATGGCATAAGCGAACGGATTGTTCCCGACAACTCGCGTCTTGCCGCCAAACGGTGCGACCCCTGGACCGCTGGTTGATGTGCTGAATCCAATCATGCCGTGTTTGAGGGCAAGCATCGCGGTAGCGCTTGCGGCTCCGAAGTGATTGGTGGCATAGGCACCCACTGCAGCGATGCCGGCGACCTTCGCCTTTTCGATCGCTAACTCCATTGAAAACTTACCCGCTACATGTCCTAAACAACGATCGCCGTTGACGCGCGCAAATGCGGGACCTTCACGGACAATCGTGAGATTCGGGGTGGGATTAATTCTGCCCCCCAGAATGCCCCGGACGTAACCGGCGAGTGCACGAGTTCCGTGGGAATGAATGCCGTGCAGATCGGTCTCAACTTGTAGATGTGCGACGGCATCGGCATCCGCTTTTGGCACACCCGCTTTTTGATACAATTGACTGGCTAACCCTTTTAATTCATCGGCGTTAACGACGATATCTTGATCAGTAGGTTCAAAGTTCATTTCGACACCTCCCAAGATTGTGTAGCATGTAAGACATAATCTACCGACGGTAGAATACAGGGGAATAGTAAGTTCAGGATTTACACAAATTTAGCACGCGGAATATTTTTTCATTTTAACCCCCTAAATCCCCTTATCAGGGGGACCAGTTCACCCCTCCGTTGCGAGAGTGTTCCACCTAAATCACCAACCTCTCTGATGAGAGAAATTGCAGGGGGACTTATGAACCAACTGCGTAAGTCCTAAAGGTATAGTCCGGTCCCTTGTGTGCTACTCGTCGAACTTCCACACTTTCAACGCTGCTTTGCTGAATAACCATTCCTTATCTGAATCCGTGAGAAAGTCCAGATGCGTCCTGAACATTTCGAGTGCAGGCAGATATCCAACCCCTTTTAGCACGCCCGGAAAGTTGGTGCCCCACATCAGCCGTTCCGGTCCGAAGGCATCGTATAGACGGCGAAACGTAGGAAACGTATCTTGGTGCGGATATGGTAGTTTTGATTTGTGGGATTGGGGCGTGAATTTCACATAGACCTTTGGATACTGTGCCAGATTCAGCACGTTGCTGAGAAGCGGATACGGTGGATCTTCGTCCGTCGGTGCACCGCCGATGTGGTCTAGCACCACGGGGACATTTGGGAAACGGGCGATGATCGGTTCGACCGCGGGCAAGTGGGTCGCCGGACCATACACAATGAAGCAGACTCCCAACTCTTCAGCGCGCCGCCATATCGGGTCTTGGTTGGGTGCCGCCCATTCTGCGGGATCGTCTGCTCGTGCCAAGTGTATCCGCAAGCCGCCGAATTTATTTTCTCGAACCAGACGTTCAAGTTGGTCCGGAGCATCGGGCGCACTCCGGTCCACCAATCCGATTGCCGCAAATTTCCCTGGGAAGCGCCGGAGGCATTCCGCTGTATATCGGTTGTCAAAACGATAATAGATTGGCTGTACGATAACGGCTTTATCTACCCCTGCTTCAGCCATCGTCTCATTCAACAACTCAACCGGCGCGCCTTCATCCGTTTCCCTCCCGTCAGCAAATGGAAAACGCGAAAAATCGTCACTCCAAACGTGCAAATGTGTGTCAATAATCATAGATTTCTCCGTAAAATAAACTAAGTTGCCAGGGTCTAGTGACATTTGAAAACCCAACTCAGTTTTTCATCGGAAAGTTTCCCCTTTTTGTACTACAATCTGTTAGATTGCGATCCGAAGACGCAAACTATAGTAGATCTTAGAATTACTGAGACATTCTAAACCGGTGCAGTTAGAAACCGCACCTACCGGGTTGGGTTGAGTTCGTGCGGTTAGAAACCGCACCTACCGGGTCTGGGGAAAATAGAGAATTACCGAATTATTTTCTGAAACCTCATACAGTTTGCGCTACATTTGGCAGATTATCCGATGGTGCCAGCGTTTGCCGAACTAGCATCCTCAAAATATCAACACGCGCTAGCAACTTTCATTAAAATAGAATGCTTGTGATCCGTTGACGATTAGTAATCAGCGAGTAATTCCCGCAGATGTTTGGTCGCTAGTCTGAGGCATTCGTCCGTGTCGTATTTATTGCGGTCACCGCCTTCAAATACGATGGACATATTGCCGTTAAAGCCCACTGTCTTCAGAATTTTTAGGATCTGTGCGTAATCGAGCCATTCTTCTTTACCGCTGTCAATTTTGTAAATTTTAGCGCGGACGTAGGTTGCATATGGGGCGGTCGGCTCCAGGTAGTCCTTGTAGAGGTCTACGTTCGGATCGAACTCACCGCGTGGGTGAGATCCTATGGCGTTCAACCACTGACCGGTATCCATAATAAAGGTGAAGTTCTCACGATCAGTCTCCCGCAGGATGCGCAAAACCTGATCCGCCGTCATCGCAAAACTGCCGTTGTTATGGTTCTGCAAGCCCAAGAAGACCCCTTTTTCCGCCGCATAATCAGAGAGTTCTTGGAAACGAGCGATCATTGGTCCCCACAGCGCTTCTTGCTCCTCAACAGTATCTGGCCATTTGTATCTTGCGAACACGCGAATCATTTGTGCGGAGAGGAAGGATGCAAGATCGATATCTGCCTTTCCCCGCTCGATTGCATCACCCATCTCGTCCTCTGGTCCGACATAGCTACCGGATCCCAGATAACCGATGGGCAAGCCGTGTTTCAAGCATAGGATTTTTATCCGGCGGAGAAAATCGGGATCTCTGGGCAGTCCCGATAGATGGAAATCGATGACATCCAATTCTAATTCGTGTGCAAACTGGATATGGCTGAGAAACACTGCCTCATCCGTGGCACGCGCCATCACCCCAAGTTTAATCATTGTTGCGATTCCTTCCCTCTGAACCTCTACTCACTTCCTGCCAGCAAACCAAAATCGAGACCTTATAGTGGATCTTAGAATTAATGAGACACTCCAAATCCCGATTTATCGAGGATGCTCCCCGATTGCATCGGGGCAAGCTGAGTCGGCACCCGTGCGGTCAGATGAACATTAAAAAAATAATTCGGTAATTTGCTATCGACACCAGCGCGGTTGAAAACCACGCCTACCGTATGTTTCGAGGAAAATCGGGATTACCGATTTAAATACTTAAACTTCATGAAACCGCACCTACCGGTCCCGATAATTAGTTTACCCCGATTTATCGGGGGGATCGAAACCGAGGGACAAAAGTGTCTAGGTGCTGTTGACATTTGACAGCCCGTCCCGCGTAGCAAGGATGCATCCCGATGGGATCGAAACAGCCGGAACAGCATAGGTTGCGGTGAACGGTAAAACGTGAATTCCTATCAAGGACAATAGAGGTTTGGTCGTTCAACAACACCTGCTTACAGACAGATAGAGTGAAACCCACACTTAGCTTTTCATCGGAAGGTTTCCTCTTGGAAAACTTATGGCGTAAGAATAGTCGTCTGTAGCACGATCTGTTAGATTGTGATCCGAGAACGCAAACTAACAGTTTGCGCTACATTTCTCAGGTTTCCCGACGATTATAGCGTTTGCCGAATTAGCAACATCAAAAAGTCAACACGCCCTATTTATTTTTAGTATTTACATAGCTACCTGAGAGATGCTCAAAGTGGTTCAAACAGATAACACATGTCGCCCCTCCGGGGCTAAATCAACCAATGAACGTTTCCCCATTTTCAGGCATCAGGTATTCATACTGAAAATCCTGAAATCCCTGATAAAGCAACGGGACGATGAAGCCTGAATATCCGGATTCAGGCAACAATTATGAGCACCGCCTACTGGTTTGCCAGCAGCATTTCTACCGCATGGCTCACCATCCCTTCCAACTCCCATCTGCATGTCGGTATTGTCGATAGGGCAGCGGTTCATACGGCAGGTCATTTAGATCAGATTCCTTCACCGAGATCCCTAACCCCGGTTGGTCCGAAACGTTGACGTGCCCATCCTTTATCCTCCAATCGTGTTCGACACAGCAATCGAACAGTGACAGTTGGCTGCTGCTCTCCTGAATGAGAAAGTTGTTCATCACAGCATCGGCGTGGAGAGTCGCAGCATAGCAGAGGGGACCGCCGGCGTTGTGTGGTGCCATGAGCATCTGTTCCGCCGCCGCCAACTTAGCGATATCGACCAGTGTAGTAATCCCAAAACAGTGTGTGACGTCCGGTTGCAGAACCGCGCACGCTCGATTGTCAATTAGCGGCTTGAAATCGGCAATGGTGAACAGTTTTTCGCCGGTCGCAATTGGCACCGGGCTTTTCCGCGTGACCTCCATCAGCGCTTCAAGTGAGCCTACCTTGACCGGTTCCTCCAAAAATAGCGGCTCAAATGGAGCAACACGTCGAGCGAACTCGACGCTCAACTCCGGTGTCGGGCTGCCATGTGTATCGAGCAGGATGTCAAAACCGGCTCCCACCGCCTCACGAGCCGCTGCCACACACCCTGTTGAGTGGTTCACAGCTTCTTGATCCATGGGCCAAGTGCGGGTTTCCAGCGGGTTGCTCTTGACTCCAGCGTATCCCTGTGCCTTGACCTCTTGTGCTGCTACTGTCGCTTCCTCTGGTGTAGAGAATAGATTTCCACCGCAGTAGACCCGAACCCGGTCTCGCCGTCTGCCACCGAGGATGGTGTGCACCGGCACACCCCACGCTTTACCAGCGATGTCGTACAGGGCGGCGTTAATAGCCGCGATGGCTGTACCGAACACGGGCCCGCCCTTCCACGGCAGGCGGTTCGTAATGTCCTCAGTCAGTGCTACGACCGACAGCGGATCCTGATCGATCAGGAGACTTGACCATTCGTGCAGTGTTGCCTCGACTGACGGTGTCAACCATTCACCGCTGCCCTCACCCCAACCATCGATATCGGCATCAGTTTCGATCTTCAGGAATAGCCACGGTTTGGAGAGGCTACTCAACAGTTCACCGGTATGTGGATCGCGAACTGGTTTGCCCATTGGAATGTTAAATTTGTAGGTTTTCATACCTCTAATCTTCATATATTTCTTATCCCTATCTAACGCGGACAGGTTGCGCTCGAACGTGAAAAGACCGAAACAGATCTACTTAACCAGCTGCTCGCACCGTTGGCAAATTGTAGCAGAAAGTCAAAATGTGGTCAAGATCAAACTCCGAAAATCGACATGAAAGCATCCACCCTTCATAGGATTAGATTCAAAAATAGATCGAAGATCGGTTATAATATCTGTAACTATAGTAGATCTTAGAATTAATGAAACACTTCCAATGCACAACCAACCCCCTAAATCCCGCCCCCGATTTTATCCCCGATACATCGGGACAGGCGCGATGTACCACTTGTCAGGGGAACTTGGGAAAATTCGCGAAGGTCGGAGTTATTGATAAATGTCTAGGCTCTGTTGACATTCATTGTAACCAGACAATCAAGAGGGTGTACAGACGTATGATTCGCCGTAGGGGTTGGGTCTCCCAACCCTTTGTTCACACGTCAGAGACGATTTCCGGCTTGCTGTAGGTCGATTTTCCAAAATCGACCTTTCAGCGTCGAGATGTGAATCTCGACCTATGCCGTTCCGAGCATCCCGATGAATCGGGACAATCTACAATCAATTCAACCTGTACGGTTTAGGAGATCTAACCCGTGTTGTTTAATGGGCGAGGGAACCTCGCCCCTACGATTGCAAATAGCTTTACAAATGTCAACACGCCCTACTTATTTTTAGAATTCACTATAATGGACATAGGAGGGAGATATGAGGATTTGTTCTTATGCACAGTTGGATGAACGGGATGACTACCTGCGGTTCCTAAAGCAGTATGGCGTTGACGATGTGGTGCTGAGTTCCACTTCCCACCCGGACGCCGAGCAACGCTTCTCAATCGAGAACGCCGATAAACCGGGCGCACATTGGGATTTTCTCGACCTTGTTATGGTTCGCAAGCGTTGCGAAGATGCGGGATTAAGGGTCATTGGAATCGAGAATCCGCTTCCGTCGCGCTGTTATGACCAAGTGATGCTGGGGCTGCGGGGACGCGATCAACAGATTGAGAATGTGATTACCACCATCCGGAATATGGGAAGGGCGGATATTCCGGTCTACGGCTATCACTGGATGGTCAACCAACCGGGCGTGACACGGAATTCTTGGCGCACGTCGCTAACGACCGCTGGACGGGGTGGCTCGCAGGTCAGCAGTTTTGATATGGAAATTGCGAAGCACTCCCCTCTTTTCCGTGGGCGGGAGTACACCGATGAAGAGATGTGGGGGAACTACGAGTATTTCATCAGGGCAGTCCTCCCGGAGGCGGAAGCAGCGGGTGTACGGCTGGCACTGCATCCTGACGATCCGCCGTTAGAAAAGCTGGGCGGTATCCCACGTCTGTTCCACGATTTCGATGGATTTAAACGTGGGATGGATATCGCCAATAACAGTCAGGCAAGCGGTCTCAACTTCTGTCTTGGCAACTGGACGGCGATGGGCACTGATATCCTTGCGGCGATCCGCCATTTTGGAGAACGCGGTCAAATCATCTATGGGCACGCTCAGGGCGTTCAAGGCACAGTGCCGAAATTCCAAGAATGCTTTTTAGATGAAGCAGATTGCGATTTTCTCTCTGTGCTGGAAGCGTTCAAAGCGGTTGGGTTTGATAGTGTGCTGCTTCCCGGTCACTGTCCACACACGGTCTACGAAAACGAAATTGGTGGGCAGGGTTTTGTCTATGCGGTTGGATATCTAAAAGGGTTGCTGAAAGCGGTTGGGTTTTAGGAGTAGGACTTACGTATCGGGGCAGGGATGCCCCTCCCACGTAATTCCTAAGGAGAACAGATGCGGTACAGACGATTCGGAAAAACAGATTGGCAGGTCAGTGAGATTGGTCTGGGAGGTTCTTGGTTTTACGGACGACCGGAGTTTGGGCTAAAGCCGTTTTCCTACGGTGCCAGTATTGTGGAGCGGGCCTTGGAACTGGGGATTAATTACTTTGACACAGCACCGCTTTACGGTCAAGGTCGCAGTGAGGAGGTGTTGGGCGCTGCCCTCAAAGGCGTAACTGAGCCGTACTACCTCGCGACCAAAGTAGGCTATTACCCCGAACCGTTTGATTATACACGAGACACGGTTTGGCGCGGATTTGAGGCAAGCCTAAAGCGTCTACAACGGGACAAGGTTGATCTGCTGCAGATCCACGAAGCGGAACAAGCGGGGAGGGAAGGTATCTTCGGGACTGGTAGGACGTTGGAAACTCTCTTAGAAATCCGAGAGCAGGGGTTGACGCAGCATATCGGCCTGACCGGTTCAGATTTGGGACTGATGCGGGATGTGCTGAAAGCGTCGGATGCCTTTGTTTCGGTGATCACCTTCTGCAAGTATGATCTACTCACGCAGGAAGCCAAGGAGGTTCTGGTGCCCACCGCAGCGACGCGCGATGTCGCCGTAATTACTGCCTCACCACTCCACGCCGGACTCTTGGGATCAAAGCGCCAGCTGTGGATGCAGAACGGGCGGTTCGCTGACCTTTACAACACACTGGAACAGGTGGAAGACTTGCTGGCAGATCAACCCGAAGATATTACCCATATTGCGCTGCGCTATCTTCTGTCGGATCCACGCGTTTCTATCCTCTTGTCCGGGGTGGCATCGATTGAGGAGTTGGAAACGTCGATTTCAGTAGCTGACGGGCACTATCTACCGCCGGAACTCATCGCACAGATCGAAGCAATCGAGTGAATACGCAGAGATGTTAGACTCAAATGTATAGAATTTGATTTATTCTTTTAACAGAATCTTAATACTTTTCTTAACAGATGTGTGTTATTATATATTAGAAGGAATCGCGGATGCGCTGTATTGAACTCAGGAAGCTACATACGGAACTCAAGGATAAGAATCCTTCGCGCCAGAATTGAAGGGGGATATGGATGAAGATAAAGTTTATCGGCATTTTCCTATTAGCCCTACTGTTGATCCTGGGATTGCTTCAAATTGAAGCGATCGGAAACTTAAATCCGATCTTCCACTCTATCGCCGTATCGGTCCGTCAAATGGTGGATTGGGTATTGGCTGCATATTCGCCTAACACGATTATCTTGAGAGGCGAGCCGGAGTTACTCAATGTTGATACAGTGCAAGATTACTTTCCAAACTACGTGCAAAAATCGACACCCTCACAGCAGAATAAGGAAGATGCACAACGGAATGAACAGACCAGTGTGAAGGGTTCGATGTGGGATTTTTCAAGAGAACATTTCAGCAACACAGAGCAAACCTCTCCGACAGAGGAGTCAGCAGCTAGGAGCCTGCAGCTTTTACAGGAAATCACCGAGCCAGCAGACCCGGTGACCGATCTTTTTCCTGAAACTGAGTGGTACGACGCGGTTGACTTGGATGCACACGACTTCACAGAGTTACTGACAAAGGAAGAGCCAGAGGAGAGATCTCAGTCGACCGAAACATTAGATTCAGATGTTGTCCAACCCCTGCTAGATGAGATAAAATCACAGATAGATCAGAAATTAGAGTCAGAAGATCTCAGGTGACATAGGAAGAGTGCAGATAGTTCGGACAATTTTTCAGGTATACTCAGCTACGTGAAATTTGTCGTTAGATGAACCTTGACTTTTCCTAGTAGATCGGTTATTCTCTTGAAGCAGGGAGGAGACATTTTGACCGGTTTTTTCACCAATATAGAAAAACAGTGGCAGCTTTGCAAATGGAGTCCTCTTTATTTAAAGAGGGCTTTTTATTTTTATTTCGGTTTTGGCTTTCTATTGCTGTGGTTTGTTGGTTGTAATTTCCCGGGTAGCCAAAATCGTGACATCCCACAAATTCAACTGACTATACAGAACACCCTACCAATCAAGCGCGTTAATGTGCCAATTGTGCTGTCGCTAAGCGAACTGAAGAAGGTTGCCCCCGACTTTTCATTTAACGTCTATTTAGTCGTCTCAGGGCAGGCGCCTGCTGAAGTCGAAATCCCAAGCCAAACTGATGATACAAACTACGACGGGGCAAAAGACGAGTTGGTCTTTTTTGTAGACCTCGAACCGCAGGAGACAAAGGGCGTCAGGATCCGCTATGCTCCTGATAACGAGGTGGCGGTCACACTTGGGTTCGCTCGGCGGACACGGGCGGGGATATTCCCGGAGTTGGGCGGATTCGCTGCGTTGGAATCAGAGTGGGCTGCCTACCTTCTTCATCCCAATGGATCAATCGACACCTACGGCAAGAAAACGAAGGGGTTATTCCTTGACCAATCCGTCCGTCAGATTACAGCCCCGTCAGATTCCGATGAGGAGATTTTGACGCCACTGTTCACAACAGAAGAGGTGAGCAACGGGCTTGGATTCGGGATTTGGGATACGGAGACGCAAACGTTCTTATCCCCTGAAGACCGGAGGGATTATGTACGTATTATAGCTGATGGACCTATAAGATCCGTTGTGCAGCGGATTATACCCGATTGGGTCTTGTCGTCAGGCGAATCGGTTTCTTTGACGTCAACCTTTTCGATTTATGCGGGCCATCAATGGACGGAACATCGTATCCAAGCTCAAGGGTTAGAAGACGGATACCGCATTGCAATCCGCCTGCCGAACCGTGGAATCGCACCAGCCAGAAATGAGAAAGATGGTTGGGTAAGGAACTGGGAAACGGAGGCGCAAACTGACCGTGAGATGGGTTTTGGCCTTATCTATCCGGTAGATAGGGTCGAGACATTCTTAGAATCCGAGACGGGAAACAGTATATTAATGAAAATTGATCGGTATAATGAAGTTTTCTACCGATTTGCCTCCGCTTTAAGTGTAGAAGAGGTTGAAACAGCGATACAGGAAACGGTTGACAGCGCAGGGCGTGCAGACCAATCACCACTCGATGAAAAAGAGGTGGGAATAGCGGCGCAAGAAACGGTTGACAGCATAGAGCGTCCAAACGAACCGCCGCCCGACGAAAAAGAGGTTGGAATAGCGACACAGGAAGCATTCGAGCAATACGTTCAGGCGATGGCGACGGAAATCCGAACACCGCCGGTGATTCAGTTCACACCACAAGAACCAAAAAAATAAAACTGAAAGGAATTAAACTGTGTTCAATAAGGAGGAATGCTTAGAAGTTATTGCGAAGCATCGGACAGACGAGGTTGTCGTCGCAACGATGGGGGTTACTGTACCTTGGGGGCAGATTTCAGATCATCCTCTCGACTATGCATCTGTCGGCAGTGCGATGGGTCATGCAGCGGACTTTGGATTAGGCATTGCGTTAGCCAGGCCGGACAAAAAGGTGCTCGTTCTCAACGGGGATGGTAGCATGTTGATGTGTTTGGGAACACTTGCCACCGTAACTGCGTTGCAGAAATCGGCACACAATTTCTATCTCTTTGTATGCGAAAATGGCTCGTATGAGGTAACGGGGAATCAACCTATTCCGGGCGGGCAGAATTTTAGTTTTACAACTATCGCACGTGGCGCAGGATTTGAGAAGTTCTATGAATTCGAGGATGCCGATTCACTCGACACTGCACTACCATCGATTTTAGCGGAGGCAGGACCCACCCTCATCAACCTCAAACTTGCCCTTGCTAATGAACCTCCGCCGAGTCGAAGTGGGGAACACGCTGTGCGTTACTTACGTCCGACACTCGCGGGATCCACGCACGAATTGCGACAGGCGTTAAAGGCGTAATAATTTAGCGATAGATGCAGAATTGATTTTGCTGGTAGCTCGTGGTGCCCATGTCGGAGCTAGGAAGTCCCTCCCACAATAGGAACAAGAGTCCGATGAATCGGGCAACTACAATGTAGGGGCGGGGCAGACCTTATCGCCCGATAGGTCGGTTCCGACTTCGCCGTGAATCGCCGACGAGTCGAGAGATGCAAGTTGGAAACTCTCGGAACGGAGCACCTACGATCGGGTAAATATCACCAAATCATGGACACGGTTCACATAATTTTAACACGCCTTAGCCGTGCAATTCATCGGTGTTCTCGCGGAGTTTGTGAAACGCCTCCAAGATGCGCTCCATATCATCCACTCCCCCTAAAAACAACGCATGAGAGAAGCTGCAAACCTCTTCTGCGTAAACCCGTTCCGCATTAGGGCAATATACCTTGTCGTAATCTATTTCCTCTTCATAAAGCGATCCCTTTCGTGCACAGCCCAGCTGGTCAAAAAAGGCGATGTCAGCGAAGGGACCTTCCCGGTAGATGGGCTGACCATGCGCGCCCACGCCACCCGGTACGCCTTCCGCGTTGAGTGCCTCTAAAAATCGGCTTCTCGGAACGCCATCGAACTGGTCCGGGATGTATCGAAAATCCCAATAATAGAAGCACCACCGCGTGACCCGGTCATCCCGCGGAATCGGGTCAATCCCCTTGATCGCTTTCATCCCTGCAACGAGGTGGGCGGTGTTTCGCTCCCGTGTCTCGACCTGTGCATCGAACCGTTCTAACTGGCATAGCAGCAACGCGGCTTGGAGATTGGTCATACGCATGTTAAGATTTGCGAAGCGAGCGGCGTTTTCCGCAAGGGTTTCGTCATTTGTGAGAACCATACCGCCCTCTCCACAGGTGAGGGTCTTCCCAATTTGAAAGCTAAATGTCCCCAAATGACCGATGGACCCAACCCCCTGACCTCGCCACTGTGAACCGTGTGCGTGTGCACAATCCTCAATGACCCGAAGACCGTGTCTGTCGGCGATCTCCATGATCGCGTCCATATCAGCTGGGTATCCGCCGTTGTGGACGGGAATGATGGCTCGCGTGCGCGGCGTTATGGCGGCTTCAATCGCTTCGGGACTGATATTATAAGTGAGTGGGTCAACATCAACCATAGTCGGCACTGCGTTGACCAGCACCACCGACGTGGCGGTGGCGACAAAAGTCAACGCCGGTACGATAACCTCATCCCCCGCGTCCACGCCCGCGGCTTTTAAGGCGCATTGCAGTGCAACCGTGCCATTTGCCAAGGGAACCCCGTACTTGGCGTCTTGGTAAGCTGCGAACGCTTCGCCCACTTCGTCAACCTTATCACGGCGATTCCATTCCCCGCTGTGCAAGACTTCCAGAAGTGCCTTTTCTTCTCTCCCGCCAAAGATGGGCCATCGCTCTCCCAGCGCGCCTTTGACGACTGGTTCTCCCCCATTCAATGCTAGTTTTCCCATGTAAGTCCTCCGATTCCACGTTTGCTGTTATTTTCTTTGAATCTCTCCATCCAGGTTTCTTTTTATTCGATTCCCCTCCAGTGTCACGCGCTTTGCCTTCGCCCCAATCACGACACCGAAACGTTGCGTTGAATTACCGACCTCTGACTGATTGCCGATCTCATTGTCGACAATCACAGTGTCGTTGGTCTCCCCATCGATGTAGATGCCGCTGCCTTCTCCGTTCGTGCCGTTGTTGTAGATTCTGTTCTCCTCCAGCCGATTTCGATGTCCACCCGTATACTCCGGCTCATCCCGAAAGTAGACGCCATGATTCACATTGCCAATCACCGTATTCCCCCGCAGGAGATTATCTGAATCCTTATGCCCAATAGAAATGCCATACCGACCATTGCCCCGAAGCTCATTTCCTTCAAAGGTCCCATGACGCACCCGCCAGCAGAGGAATAAGCCATCGTCTCTGTTTTCGTAAGCGACGTTGTTTCGCATTGTCGGGCGCTGTGAGCCGCTGCCGGGGTGGAACCCTAAGCCCATGTTATGATGCGAGACGCAGTTTTCGATCGAGATATGATTGCTTTGTTGAAAACTGAACCCGTCGCCGTTATAGTCGTGAACGGTACAATTGTGGATTTGTGAGTTGTTGACGCGATAGAAGAAAATGCCTGCGCCCCGACAGCCGTTTAGGTGCGGGTTGTTCGCCCGGTTTCCGTCAACGGTTACACCTTCGATGCGTATGTTTTCCGCGTAATAGCTGCTGAGGATTGGGAACGTGTTTTTGGCAATCGCGTTATTGTTCACCATGCAATCGGCTTGAAGTGGGCTGTTGATGACAAAGGTATGCTCATCTACACGAGCGATAATCGTTCCAACCGTGGTATGAAAGCCACCGGAACGATCATCACCCACAGTTATACCCATCCCGACTGCAAAGCCGGAACTATCTTCAACCGTGATCTGTTCTTCGCCGTAATCGCCGTCCGTAGCCAACTGGGAGATATGTCCGTTCCCTTTGCGCAAAACCGTGTCTTTTCCTGCCCCAATCACCGTGACATTACTATGCAGGTGCAGTGAATCCTCCATCTCATAGACCCCGGCGCCGATACATACAGTCCCGCCACCCAGTCCTGAAACATAGTCCACCGCTGCCTGCAGTGCGTAATTATCTGAACCGACAATCGCCGCGTTTTCTACGCCCACGGTGATTGTTACGCCTTTTTTCATAATTACTCCTTGATGTCAAGTAATAGCACTGGGATCAGGTAGTTAAAGACTTACTGACACAGATGCACTTTGATCACACCGGAGCGTTTGTCAGCAGAAATTCTAAATGCTTCAACAACGTCTTCCAATGGATAGCGATGGGTTACCAGCTTGGTTGCATCGACCTTACCGGACGAGATGAGCTCGATCGCTGCATCGAAATCGGTGTCCATGCCGGTGTAGCCGTAACAACTTGAGCCGGTGACAATTGCCTCTGACCAGACGATACGGCTCAGATCTACTTCCAGCGGCTCAAAATATCCGCCCACCAGCACAACTGTCCCGTGTCGTCGGACGATGCTCATCGCGTCATTAAAATTCTGTCCAGTCCCAACGCTTTCAATTACAACGTCCATTCCCAAACCGCTCGTCAGGTCATCGACATATTCTTTGAGATTCGTTTCCCCGATGTTAACCACATGGTCAGCCCCTAACTCCTTCGCCAGTTGGGCTTGCTGATCGTACTTAACGGTGATTAAGGTTTCTTTGACACCTGCTGCGACCGCCGCCGCCAAGGCAAACTGTCCGATGGTTCCACCACCGATGACTGCTACCCGATCCTGATAGGTCGCGTTCGCCTGTCCCACAGCGCGATAGGAGACTGCCAGCGGCTCAACCAAAGCCCCTTCCTCAAAACTCATGCTTTCTGGCAGCTTAAAGAGTCCTGAGATGTGGGCATTTGTGTACTCCGCAAAGCCACCGTGGGCATTATGTGAAATCCATCTACGTTCCTCACAGTGATTGTAATAGCCCTTTCGACAGTAGAGGCAGCGCCCACAGTGCGAGAAAAATTCGATGGCGACTTTATCACCCGGCTGAAGTCCTGTGACGCCTTCGCCGAGTTCGATGACGGTGCCGCAGGTTTCGTGACCGGCGGCATTGGTATGTGATTGATCCCAATGACCAAAATAGTTATGCAGATCGCTACCGCAGATTCCGGTCTGCTTGGTGTCAATCCCAACGTACCCCGGCGCGGGAGGCGTGTATTCAACCTCTTGAATGCTGATCTGCTCAATGCCTGTGTAAATCGCGGCTTTCATTGTGCTCATCAAAATTTCTCCTTTAGCGTTTGGCTCATGTTAAGAAAGCGTGCAACAGAACCGAGGTTTCGTTTCATATTTGGCACTTTCTTTTTACATGAGCCTAGCGTTTTATATCATACTGCCGCATTTTGCGATGTAGGTTCGTGCGTTCAATGCCAAGCTGCCTAGCAGTTTCGGTGATATTCCAGTCGTTCGTCTCCAAGCAGTTTCGGATAAAGTGACGTTCAAATTCGTTTTTTGCCTCTCTGAGCGGTGTATCCATATTCATCTGAGATGGATCGCGGCTACGATTGAGTTCCACAGGTAAATCGTTAGCTTCAATGATCTCGCGAGGACACAAGATGACAAGCCGTTCCATCATGTTGCGAAGTTCTCGGACATTGCCGGGCCAGCTGTATCCGCAGAGAATATCCTGCACATTTTCGTGCATTGTCATTTGAGGTTTCTGGTTTTCTTGACAAAATCGAGACAGAAAGTGATCTATGAGTAATGGGAGGTCTGTTACCCGTTCGCGCAAAGGCAAGATATGCAGCGGCACGACATTCAATCGGTAGTAGAGATCCTCGCGAAAATTGTCGCTCTGAATCTCGTCCTGCAAGTTCTTGTTCGTGGCGGATATGACACGGACATCAACATGAACAGTTTGCCCGCCGCCGACCCGTTCAAATTCTTGCTCCTCAAGGACCCGAAGCACCTTCGCCTGCGTTGATTGGCTCATGTCGCCAATTTCGTCGAGAAAAATTGTGCCACCATCAGCCTGTTCAAATTTCCCGATGCGCCGGGTGGATGCGCCGGTGAACGCACCACGTTCATGCCCGAACAGTTCGGATTCAATGAGATCTTGCGGGATAGCGGCACAGTTCACTTTGACAAAAGCGGCATTATGACGTGGACTGAGTTCGTGGATGGCGTAGGCGATCAACTCCTTCCCAGTTCCACTTTCGCCGGTAATGAGGACCCGTCCATTCGTTGGTGCAACTTGTCGAATTTTTGTCAAAATTTCTTGGATTGGTTGGCTCGTACCAATAATCGGGCGTTCAAAATCGCTGTCTTCCTCTGCTATTTGTGTGCGTCTGCGCTCAATTTTCTGGGCAACTTCTTTCACTTTGTTTAGAACAGTATCGAGTGAAAGGGGCTTCCCCAAGAAGTCGAGTGCCCCCATGCTCCCAGCCTCCAATGCGAGTTCAAATGTGCCGTGGCCGGTGATCATGATGACTTCGGTGTCGGGGGATATTTGCTTAATCCGTCGTAGCGTCTCAAGTCCATCAAAGCCGCCGGGCATCAAAATGTCTAGAAACACCAAATCGATCTGCTCACTCGCCACACAGCGAATACCCGCTTCGCCATCAGAGGCCGTTACGGCTTTGTATCCCTCATCCTGTAGAATATCTTGTAGCGATTCACAAATACTGGCTTCATCGTCAATGATTAAGATGTTTGGCTTTAACGGTTGTTTCATGACATCAACCCGAGGCTCCTGTGGGGTCAACCACTCTTGAGGCAGGTATGCCTGTACGCTATGCGAAAAAAATGCGAATTTACGAAAATTTGGCGAGATTTTATTGATTTACTTGGAAACCGAATTGTGCTAGAATGCGTTGGCTTAGCAATAAGGAGTCTTGTCGCTTCATCGGTCGACGTTGGGTGCGCTACTCCTCCTGAATATCACAGGCGGTTCACCAACTTTCCGCTATCTTCCACGGAAGAACGTTGAAGAGCTACCACTGTTGCGAAGAAAAAGTTGTGTTTGTAAGAGGGATGTCTGCTTTCCATCTGGACTTAGTATCGACCAAAAAATCCGTTTGACTTACACGGTTCCACATATTGGTTAAACTTTTAAGAATTCGATACGTCTTTACGCTATCATAGCATAATTGGACGCACAGATCCAACAGAATTGCAGGAAATATCCCCCAGTTCAATTCGGTTAGGCTGCGGGGGACATCACCTCACCTCTATCACCAACCAATCCTCCTTTGTACGCAATCAGCTGTACAGCAGAGGCACTCCGGTGACGTTTCAAACTATTTTCGGGGATAGCATAGTCATAAATGGCGGACCTGTCAACGAAATGGTGAAACGTTAATGTACTATCCACGTTAGTTTTTTATTTATGACGAAAACATATACGCGTTTATTCATTTGTAGTCTAATCAGTTTCCTATTACCGGTGTCTGCGTCGTTAGCAATTAGAACTTATGATGTGAGTTATTTCTGGGGAAAAAAGCAGCGGTCTGCCAGCGCATATGCCAGTAAAGTAAAGCAGGCATTGGGACCAACTATCGCCAAACAGATCAAGGTGGTACAAAACCGGAAAGGTCTATACGGCGTCATCTATGATCGGGATGGCAATTACGAGACGACCCGTCGGGTGGCAGCGAATCACGCAAAGTTACTTCGCCAAGCAGGGGTAACGCAAGCGAAAGGGAGCGATGCTGCCTTCCCAATTCCGGATCAGGATTACTCGGCTCGGCAGAGGACCACACCCAAGAAGCAAAATCCTACACCCCAGAGACCTAAACAACAGAGGCCAAACCAGCAAAGCCCTAACCCGCTGCAATTCGACATCACTGTGGATTCCAATCTTGAGGCAGACATTGATCGATATATCAAGGGGCTGCGGTTTAGAGGCGTTCTTGCAAACACAGATAAAACCAGTTTTGTTGTCTACGATGTAACTAAGCAGAAAAAAGTAGTCTCCATCAACGAAGACCAAACAATGATGGCTGCGTCTCTAATCAAGAACTTTATTATGCTCGCCTACTTTCACGAAGTAAAATATAAACGGCTTGAGCATACCAATGCGAATCGCCTCAAGCTCCGTCAGATGATTCAAAGAAGCGCGAATACATCGACTAACTATTTCATCAGACTGCTTGGTGGTCCGAGCGGTGTGGAGCGAATTTTAAAATGGAACTATCCTTTTTTCGAGAAGACTCGTATCGTTGAATATATTCCCACTAATGGCAGAACCTACCGAAACATGACTTCGGCACGCGATTTGAATAAGTTCTACAACCAGTTGTGGCTTGGGAACCTACCGTATTCAAACAAGATGAAATATTATCTGGGACTTCCGAACGGCGATCGTATGCACGATAAAACCTGTATTCCGTCAAATGTCCGTGTATACCACAAAACCGGGACGGTCTATGGCTTGGTTGGTGACAGTGGTATTTTGGCAATCATCGATTCGCAGGGGAAACAGCGGGCTTATGTCTTTACGGGTTTGATTGAGGACCAGACCAAAACCAATAATCGTAACCGGTCTGAGGCTTTTTGGTCATGGGTGGGACGCCGATCGGATACGTTACGGCGCGTATCGGAAGCTGTTTACGAGTACATCTACGAAGTCCATTACGGCGGACAATTTAACTGTCGCCGCCACGCGGGGCAGCACTTGAAGCGTTGATTGCAAAGACGTTTTCGTATTGGCAGGATGGTATTGGCTTCCGTGATGATATGATACTCACCTATAATAGCTCAAGTTGTTAGCAGTAGGCATACGGCGTATGTCCCACCCCTCATCGATCTTACGGCACGGCGGCCATATCGCCTGCCCGGAAGAGGATGCGTAAAGCCTCACGTTTGCTGAGTGTGCTTAGCCGGTGTGCGTTGTCATTGATGTAGGCGACAACCTCGTCCGGATTGGTTTTGGTGTATTCGCGCAGCGCCCAACCGATCGCTTTGCGAAGGAAGAACTCCCGACCCTGAATGGACGGTTCAATACACGCTCGAAGCAATTCAAAGTCTGTAGCCCCCTTAAATTTCAATTGGCAGATAATCGATGTGCGACGTTTCCAGATGTCGGTTGAGTGTGCCCATTCAAGCATTCGAGTTTTCATTTTCTTTGGATATTGTTTCAGGAGATTGCCGATAAGCCGGGAGGCGATAGCGTCGACATAGTCCCACCACGCGCCATCGGTGATCATTTCCTCGTAGCAAGGAAGCGCCTCAAGCGTTTGGAAGCCACGGTAGGCACGATGTTCCGCGAGTTTGATGGCGGCGTAACGCTCCTCTCGGTAATCCGCATTTCGCCAGATAGTGAGTATGGCGTTCAGCCAGCATTCTTGGGTTTCAAGTGGGTGAGCCGTGAAAACTTTTCGACCTATCGCTTTTAGTGCCGGTGTCTGGATTCCGAGATACGGCATTTCTGACTTCATGTAAGCCTGCATTCCGGGCGCCTTCTCAGGGTTGGCATTTTTGCGTAGCGCTTCCCGCAGGGCGCAACGCAGTGCGGCTGACAAATAGTATCGGGACTGATCTTCTTGCGTAGATTCCGATTTATCGGATTTCATCCACCTGCCTCTATGATCGCTTGAATGCATCCAAGCCCGCACGGGCTGCCTGCAGAAGTAGGAAGTAATCCGGACCGTAGCCCAGAACAGTGAAACCTTGCGCTTGTCGCCTCTGCAATCCCTCCGGTGTGCTCTCACCGAATCCAATGGCAACATTGCCTTTGCCACCTACCTCTAAGGCGCGCTCAATGACAGCGTCGGTCTCTGGATGGGGCATGTGAAGCGGGTTCAATCCCATCGACAGGCATAGATCCCACATACCGATATATAACACATCGACCCCAGGCACAGCCCCAATCTTCTCCAAGTCCTCCACAACCTCTTTGGTCTCAATGAGCAAGAAGACAAGTATATTGTCATTCGCCCGGTTGAAATAATCCTCATTGTCAACCGTGTATTGTGAGGCGCGCAATGGTCCCCAGCCGCGTTTGCCCTGCGGTGGGTAGCGTGTGGCGTCGACGATAGCCTGTGCCTCATCAACAGTCTTTACCATCGGCACAAGAATCCCCATCCCACCTATGTCCAATGCCCTTTGGATGAAGACTGGATTGGCAGAGGGGATGCGGACGATAGGAATTGTTTCGGTCCCGTTGATCGCCATAAGCATGTGCTCAATCTGGGCGGTATCGAGTGCATTGTGTTCGGTTTCGATGACCAGCCAATCATACCCAGCGTGCGCCAAGAGTTCGGCAAGGTTTGGACTGCCCAGCCCCATGAAACAACCGATAGTCGGTTGACCGGAGCGGATTTTTTCTCGGACCCAGTTTGTTCTCATTTTGATGGTTCTCCGTTTTAGATATCCGGATAGTTTAGCGGCATCCCTGTTTTTCCCAAATCGTAGTGTGTGATATGCCAGCGTCCCAAATTCGCGCTGAGAAAGAGATCGCGGTTCTGACCGCAGAAGGCGATGTTTGTCGGGGCAGCGATCACTGTGCCTTCGTAGTCTTCCGCCAGTATGTCGAGCTGTCCTCCCGGTGTTAGTCGGTAGATTCGATCGGGACGGTAGCAGGAGATGTACAGGTTTCCTTCGGTGTCAAATGCCAATCCGTCCGGCACGGTCTCCGGCAGATGAACCAACGTTTCAACATCACCGGCAGTACCATCTGTCTTGATTTCAACCCGGTCAACGCGTGGTGGATTGAGACTCATGGCAACATAGAGGTAGGCACCCGCTGCATCCAACGCCACACCGTTAGGAAACTGCGCTAGACTGCGACACCAGACCTCGCCCTTGCCCTCCGGGGCGACGCGAAAGATGCAACCGTTATCCTCTTTCCAGCCACCGGAGTGGGAGACATAAAGATTGCCGTAGCGATCGAATACGGGGTAATTGGCTCCTTCGAAGGACTGCTCATCTGAACCGTCGCAGTAGACGCTGACCGTTCCATCCGGTTCAACGCGCTTAACGCCCCCGCTACACACATAGAGGCGGTGTTTCGCATCTTGGGCGATGCCTCCGACGAATCCGCCGGTATTGGCAAATTCTTCAAATTCCCGCTGCTCCACGTTGATGCGGTATATCTGACCGAGCTCGCCGCCGGCATACGCAAAGCCGTCGCAGCCCCAACTGATGCATTCGGGGTGATCCAGTCCACCGGTAAAGCCGCCAATCAAAACAGAGACCTGTGTTTCAGTATCAAGAAGTGCCATCGTTTATTACCCCCGTAGATAAGTTCATAAAGATATTGGTTGATGTCAAGAGAACGTGTAATATAAGCATGTGAAACGTGACAACCATTGGTTCATTAATGCTCGACCTACGCCAATCATACAATAGGATATAATGACAAATGGAATCTGTCTGACATTATATAGACTGGCACAGGAATGTCAACGAAAAATAGTCAGCTGCGAAGATTCAGTTCTTTTGTGTCAAGATATGAATCTCGACCTATGCCGTTCCGCCTGTCCCGATCTATCCCGATACATCGGGATGAATCGGGACAATCTACAATCTGCTTAATCCGTATGGTATGATTCTCCTAACCTGCGTTGGATTTGGGCGAGGGAACCTCGCCCCTACGATTTGAACCGGCTCCACATAAACGTCAACACGTCCTAGCCATTCATCTGTATATTTCTACCGGATATACGCTTGACTTTACGCAGCACAGATGACAAAATAGGTAGTATGTACCGTACTATAGGACCTTAGAATTAATGAGATACGCCAAATCCCGACTTGTCGAGGCTGCCGATGAATCGGCACCGGTGCGGTTGGAAACCGCACCGCATAGGCGCAGTTGAAAACAGCGCCTACCAAACATGGGGAGCGGAAGTGTCTATTTATTTTTAGAATTCACCATAAATCTATTTTTAATTCAATGAGTAATTAGAAAGGGAAACAGATATGGCACGAAAGAAAATACTTATTACAGGGGCAGCCGGCAAAATCGGAAGAGTGTTACGCGATGGACTGAAAGACGATTACGATCTGCGGCTCCTCTACCATAGGACTGTTCTACCGGCAGCGTCGGGAGAAGAGGTCTATGTGGCGAGCATCAAGGATCTTGACAAAATGGAGGAGGTTGTAGGTGGCGTGGATTCTGTCGTTCACATGGCAGGGGACCCTGAGGTTGGCGCATCGTTTGAATCGGTCTACGAGAATAATATCTTAGGCACCTATTGCATCTACGAGGCAGCCCGCCGAACCGGCGTGCCTCAAGTTATTTTTGCCAGTACCAACCATGTGACCGGATTCTATGAAATAGACGGCATCTATACAAAACCTGAAATGCCGGTGCGACCGGATAGCCACTATGGTGCCAGCAAAGCGTATGGGGAAGCGTTGGGTAGATACTATGTCGATGAGTTCGGGCTGCGGGTGATTTGTCTGCGGATTGGCACCTTTCAACCGGTGGAGTCCGTGCAGAACCGGACAAGCGATCGCATCCTGTCTACTTGGCTAAGCCACCGAGATATGGTGCACATGACCAAACAGAGTATCGAGGCGGAGTCGGTGAAGTTCGGTATCTATTACGGCATCTCGAACAATACGCGCGCCTATTGGGAAACCGAGAATGCACGGAAAGAGATCGGCTATGACCCCGAAGACAACGCCGAAGATTATGCTTGAGCATCGTTCGCAGACAGAATTGTTGCCATGACGTTTTGGGTATCGCTCAGATCATCAAAGAGAACATCCGGTTGATGTGGCGTTAGCTCCGCACGGGAATATTGACCGGTAGCCACGGCGATGGCATAGGCGCCGGCGTGACGAGCACACTCAATATCACGGGGTGTATCCCCAATAATGACAATGTCCCTTCCGGTGAACCTCACACCGGTTTTCTCAAAAGCGCGGGACGCAGCGATAGCGGGCAACGCATTACGAGAGCGCGCGTCATCACCAAATGCACCTAACTGGAAAAAGGGGTTCAAGTTAAAAACGTCCAACTTCGCAGCCGCTCCGCCTTTATTATTGCCGGTCAACAGTCCGGGCAAACATGCATCGTGATCTGCCACAGCTGAAATCAGCTCCTGTACGCCCTCCAACAATATTACGTTTGCGCCCTCCGCTTGGCAGCCTTCTCTCAAGAGTTCAGCAATACGGTCGAAAATATCGGGTAGTAGCTGTTGGACGACCCTTTCGGGCAGAACGCCTTCCAGGATATCATACACAATCTGCGTGTCCATCCCTCCCGACATCCGCACCCGCCCAAGTTCCGGGGTGGGATTGTCACCGAACAGCCCGTTTTCGCGGCAAACTTCTTCAATGGCTTGGTAGAGGGATCTGCCTCCGATTCCTCCTGTACTCAGTATGGTACCATCAATATCAAATAAAACCAGTTTCCTCATCTATTATTGTTGTCCTCAAGTTGTTTTGTCACTGTTTTACCGAAATCTTGCGATCTAAGGCCCCCTCCCTTTAGGGTGTTGATAGAGCCCGGCAAAGCCTGTTATCCATCAAAAAACTGTTGTGAAATTGCAAGTAAAATGTAGTATACTTGTGTTGGCTTTCGTGGGAGAATAGCGCACCGTCGCTTGGCGGTGTCTCCCACCTCCTATGCTATAGGAGATGAGAGCTAGAAAGCTAGCCACAATGAAAACCTACAAGTTCAAGTTGTATAGCAATCACGGGAATCGTGAATTGCATCAAACGATTGATAGCCATGCTCACGTGTGGAATCACTTTGTGGTGTTGTGTCGCCGGTACTATGCTATCTACGGTAAATATCCGGGCAAGAAATCCCTGATGCGGCACCTGACAAAGTTGAAACGGTTATCCCGATTTGCTCACTGGACCCTATTGCCGAGTCAATCGTTGCAAGACGTAATAGACCGACTGGATAAAGCATATAATAAAATGTTTGCTGACCGCCAAAGCGGTAAGCGTTCGGGGATTCCACGCTTTAAGAAACGCTTCAGATACAAATCCTACACACTCAAACAAGCCGGTTGGAAACTGCTACAGAGCAACTATATTCGTATCGGTAAGCGGATATACCGCTATTTCAAGAGTCGGGAAGTTTTAGGCAATCCGAAACGCTGCACGATTAAGCGTGACAGCGTTGGAGAGGTATGGCTCATCATTTTGACAGATTATATAGAGATACCCTTGAATCGACCGACGACGGGTAACAGCGCGGGGTTCGATTTTGGACTCAAGCGGTATCTCACCGGGTCTGACGATAATGACTACGACTCTCCACAGTTTTTCAAACGGAGTCTCAACGCTATCAAACGTGCAAACCGCAACCACTCACGAAAGGTTCAAGGTTCAAACAACCGGGAGCGTGCGAGACTCAACCTTGCGCGGAAACACCAGCGTATTGCCAATCAAAGAGCTAATTTCCATTGGCAGCTAGCCCATGAGTTGACAGATAGGTATGATTGGATTTCACTGGAGACGCTCAACCTTAAAGGCATGAAAAGCCTTTGGGGTCGTAAGGTCTCCGATTTGGGTTTCTATGACTTCGTACAGAAACTGAAGTATATTGATTCTAAGAAACAGAATCGTGAGGTCCGATTCATAGATAAGTGGTATCCTTCGTCAAAGACTTGTCATGTCTGTGGCATCGTTAATCAAGCATTGAACCTTCGTGATAGAACATGGCAGTGTCCAAATTGCCACACAGAGTTGGATAGAGACCGCAATGCGGCAATCAATATCCATAGGGTAGGGGCGTCTACCCTCTTAGGAGAAGTCGTAAGTCCTGATTCGTCGGGCTAGCTTCGTTGATAGAGCAATTCGACAGCCTATCGGGAACGGGCGAGAATCCCCTCCCTTTAGGGTGTGGGAGTATGTCAAATCTCTCAAGTTATAGTTTGGTATCATTCCCTTTATAAATCCGCTCACCGCGCACCAGAATCCGTTTCGGATTTTCAAGAGAAAGTTCATCAAGGGTATGATATCCCAGTGTCATACTCATGCGGGTGCCCTCTGTCTTATTCGTGCCAGCGGAGTGAATCATCATGCTGTCGATGGCGAGCAATGCACCAGCAGTCATAGGAACGGGAACCACTTGGTCTAAAGCAATTTGATGCACGAGTTCCCCGTCATTCAGATTCACGAAGTCCGGCAATATGTGAGATCCCGGTACCACATGGGTGCATCCGTTTTCCAGATTGGTATCCTCAAGGTAAGCCAATACCGTTACAATGGTGCGTGACCAGTGTCTCACGTCACGATGGAGTTCTAACGAAGCGGTTGAATCGCGGTCGCGCAGATATACGTGGTTGTGTCGATTCCGCACGAACTCAATATTGGGACCTAATATCGACTCCAACGGGTTGAGAATTTCGTCGCACACGATTGTCTCGCGAAAGACCCCGCCACGCCCCCACAGGTCGGAGATGCGAGTCACGCTTCCATCTTTATTACGCGCAACCGGTTCGACCTCCTCCCGAATATCCTTTAATGCCGTTGCTTTCAGATCCTCGACAAGGTGGTCGTCCAACCGTGTCGGTAGTTTGACGAAACCGTTATGTCGAAAAAGCTGCACCTCTTGAGGTGTGAGTACCATACATGTTTCTCCCTGTTTCTGTTTTTCACTTGTTCCTGTCTCCCGGTTCTATCAACCACAGTCAATCTACGCAGGCTTAAAATCGCTGCCGGGACCAGATGAACCTTTCTCGCGGTTCGTCATAAACTCAAGTAACACCGGAAGCCCTTCCTCTTCGGTCACACGTCGAGCGCGTTGGAACGCTGGAATAATCTCAGCGGGATTCTCAATTCGCTCGCCACGACCGCCCATCGCCCGTGCGAGATCCGCATAATCGCTGCCGAGATTACTGATCTGATACTCTGCCTCGGCGACACCCCTCGCTTCACCTGCCATACCACCGTTGTTAAACAGCACTACGATAACAGGAATCCGTTCCCGAACGGCGGTTTCAAAGTCCAATCCTACCATGCCAAACGCTGTATCGCCTGTAACGTAGGTGCAGACTTTTTCCGGCTTTGCGAGTTTGGCTCCGATGATGAGCCCCAAACCGGTACCGAGCGCGTGAGATCTACCCCAACCGATAAAGCTACGCGGTCCGGCGGAGCGATAGAAGCTGATCATCCGTTCACGGGGGCTGCCGGCATCATGGGTTACAATTGCGTCTTCAGGAGGAATCGCTTGCATCATATCCCAAATAATCCGATACGGGGTGATGGGGATCTCATCGCTCGTGAGTTTGGGCATCCAGTCGCTGAACCACTCTGCGTTGATGGCGGCGATTTTTGAAGCCACGTCGTCCGTTGACCGCGCCTGATTCCCGGTAATATCCTTGCAAGCGTCCAACAGTTGGCGGAGGACCAGCTTGGCATCTCCGACGATGGGGTAATCTACATCAAGGTCTTTCTGAACGTCAACCGGATCATTTGTCGCGTGGATCATTGTCTTACCTTCTGGTAGGCGCATCGCCATGACGTGGTCAGTAAAGCTGCAACCTATCCCGCATATCAGATCCGCTGCGTGCAGGAAATGATGAAGGACCTTGGGCATTGAACCTGTTGCACACCCCAACGCGAGTGGGTGTGATTCTGGAAACGCACTTTTCCCCATCAACGTTGTCAGGACCGGCGCAGCCAAGAATTCAGAAAGTTCGCACAGTTCTTCTGTGGCTTCTGCGTACAGGACTCCTTGACCAGAAAGAATAACAGGACGTTCAGCACCACAAAGTGCTTTGGCAGCCGCCTCAATATCGCTTGAATCGCCTTGGGATTTGACAGGCTTCACATGGGAGATATCTCCATTGAAATCACCCATGTCCTGCATCGCAACGTCCGCCGGAATTTCGACCATCACGGGTCCCGGTCGACCTTGTCGCAACGCCGCCAGAGAACGACGCATCACACCGTGCACACGTTCCGTTGAGGTTACCACTTCCACTCGCTTGGTGATGGCGGCATAGCTGATCTCTGACCGAAACAGCGGGGAAACCCCTTGGCGATCGACTGGATGTCCAAGCGGCAATAAAAGCATTGGCACCGAGTCAGAATAAGCGGTGGCTACACCCGCAAAACTGTTTTCGGTCCCCGGACCGTACTGCATAGCGAAGACTCCGGGGGTGGCTCCGTTTGTTACCCTTGAATATCCGTCCGCAATATGCACGCCGACGCGTTCCTGCCGGCAGATAATTGGTCGGATGCCTGCTTGGGCAGCGGCTTCGATCATTGATGTTGTGGGAAAACAACTCAAGTAGTTGATTCCTTGTGCTTTCAGCGTTTTCGCGATTGCGTCTATTGTTTTCATGCCAACCTCCGTTGAACCACGATGTTAGTTACCTATGATCCAAGCCACACACTACGGGTACAGGGATCAATTTTATAGCGTGGTATACCGCTAGCAACTTGGGTTACTTATATCTGTATAGTTCTCTATAACGCACTCCCATTTCATCGTGACATAGTTCTGCTACATCGTCAAGGAGAAAACTTCTATGCTGTCTACCCACGTTGGAGGCTCCACGGTTTCGCCATGATTTGCTCCATTCCCTCTTCGTCTAACGTAATCCCCAACCCCGGTCCATCCGGCACTGGCACACAGCCCTCATCATCGAGCACAAAAGGTTCTTTGAAGTACCCTTTACCGATTAAAGTACGGGAGCCGTCGCGCGTGTCGTTCACTTCGTTGTGTTCTTGTACCAGGAAGTTAGGCGTGCAGGCGTCCAGTTGGATT
Source organism: Candidatus Poribacteria bacterium (assembly GCA_965207095.1). Lineage (GTDB taxonomy): Bacteria > Poribacteria > WGA-4E > WGA-4E > PCPOR2b > PCPOR2b. The sequence goes on from OZ242270.1 coordinate 445,613, forward strand.
GATGCTGCCAGCGCAAGTGGACTCAGGGGGCAGTGCAACGCTAGCTTGGCGTAGGCAGCTTCGCCCATCGTCGCAATTTTACGGCACTCCGTGATACCGCCTGCGTGGCAGATGTCGGGTTGTAATACGGACAACAGACCACGTGATAGCGCGTCGAAGAAGATCCATTTGCCCATCCATCGTTCACCGGCAGCGATTGGCGCGTTGGTATGTTCGACGATTTGGGCGAGCACGTCCACCCGCTCAACAGGCATGGGTTCTTCGATAAAAAGTGGTCGATGTGGTTCAAGTACTTCGATGAGTTGCTTGGCGATTGCTGGGTGCGGGTTATGGATGTCTACGGCTACATCAGCGTCTGGACCCGCCCCTTCACACACGGCACCGAATTTTTCCCCAAACTGCTCCACCTGTGAGGTAATTGGCAATTCAGCTCCGGGACCGAAGTGGACTTTCAGGCATCGGAAGCCCCACTCTTCGGTCAGCACCCGCGCGGCTTCCTTATAGGCCTCCGTTGAGTCGGGTATCAGCGAGTTTTCCGGCGGTCTACCGGCGCGGTAGGGGTCTCCGGGTTCCACGCACCAAGGGAGCCCTCCTCCGGTCGCATGATACATACGAATTCGGTCGTGGCACGCACCACCGAGCATCTTGTGGATGGGCAGGCCCGCTGCTTTGCCCGCCAAGTCCCACAGCGCAATATCAATTCCGCTGATTGCGCTCATTTTGATAGGTCCGCCCACATAGCCTTCGCCGTACATCAGATGCCAGAGTTCTTCGACACGACACGGATCTTTTCCAATCAGCAGTGGCTCAAGTCGCTTGACTTCGGCGATGACGGTCTCTGAATGATTCTCAAGGTGGGGTTCGCCCAACCCGGTCAGTTCAGTATCGGTATGAATCCGCAACCAAACCCAACTCGGTGGGACTCGCAGAATTTCAAGTTCAGTGATTTTCATAGTTCTCCTTCATGCTGTAAATACCTTTGACAAACGTGACTCACTATATTTCCTAATGCTGGAAATATAACTTGAACTTGTCTCCTATCAAACGAATATCACACATGTCGCCCCGCTGAGGCTTAGGACTTTGATCACTGGAATACTATATACATACCGCCCCGCTGGGGCTTTGAGGATCGGGGTAGGAAGCCCGACTACAAATTACCGAAATGGTAAACTAATGGACTTTCAATACTTAGATTATAGCCGTCTTAGTGGGCTACAGAGCCATCGGCATGGAAGCTACCGGTAATTTGTCTCGATTGGTAAGGGAATTTCGCCAGCTTTTCCTCGTTGATGTCCAATCCAATGCCTGGTCGATTCGGTACGATTACATACCCGCCATCACGCTCAAGGGGATGGTCGACAATTTCGTTGAAGGCATCAGCGCCCGTATGACACTCGTGTGCGAAGAAGTTGGGGATGGCTGCATCGAGTTGCACAAACGCAGCAAGGTTGACTGGGCTGCCCATCAGGTGTGGAAAAATGCCGACAAAGGATGCTTCGGCAAGTGCTGCGATTTTTTTGCAGTGTGTGATGCCGCCTGCCAGTGAAACATCGGGACGGATCAGGCTGACCGTTTTTTTGTCGATAAGTTCTTTGAATTGCTGAATGTTGTAGAAACGTTCGCCAGTCGCTATGGGAATGTGAACGTGCTGTGCGACGTATTCCAATGCTTCGATGCTCTGCGGTGCTATTGGGTCCTCATAGTAGAGAACGTGGAAAGGTGCAAGCTCACCGGCCAGAATGATTGCTTCATCTGGCGTTAGGTTTCGATGGATCTCAAGCCCCAAATCGATATCGTCTCCGACTGCTTCACGGATAGTTCGAACAATCTCTACCGCTGTTGTAATCGCTTGGGTTGAAGTGCCCTTCTCCCAATTTGAGAAAAATGGGGTTGTTCGGAGTGATATGTAACCTGCCTCGACATTTTGAATCGCACTCTCCGCCCGTTCAGCCAATGTGTCTCCACCGACATTGTTGAAGACCTTGACCTTATCTCGACACTTACCACCAATCAACTGATACACCGGCAGGTTGACTGACTTCCCTAAGATGTCCCATAGCGCGACATCGATAGCACTCATCGCGGCGCTGATAGCAGCCCCCATAAAGTGGGAATTTCTCGACACCACCTGAAAATGATGTTCAATACGGGTGGGGTCTTTGCCGATATAGTATTCGCTTAGTTCAAGTATGGTTTGATACACCGTTTTGTGATGTGCCCACAATCCGGCTTCTCCGGTGCCGACAATCCCTTCGTCGGTGTAGACCCGAACCAGAAGGAACCCATCCACCAGAAACGGCGTGATCTTTTCAATTTGCATTAAACTTCCCTCTCATTCTATCTTGGTTCATGCTAAGAAATTGCAACAGAAACCGAGTTTTCAAGAAAAAATTTGGTTTCTCTAAGGATTTTACACCTTTTCTGCATAATTCCCGTAGACTGGACACCGATGACCAAATTGTTTTCACATTTCACGTATCTGTGTCCTACATTTTCCTTACACATGAACCTTTAACTTTTCGCTGTCTTTACGATTTCATTGGTGGCATTTCTGGCATTGCTATAACCGTTGATAAGGGCGGTCACATCGTGGCAGCAGTTAAGCCAGCGGACCCCTTTCTCGACAACAGTGTGCATCGGCTCGCCCGGATCGACGGCTGTACCCATTGCGATCCCGTGAGCGCGACATGCCTCACCCACTCTATCGAAGGCTTCAAGAACAATCTCCTGAGTAATCGGGTGTCCCGGTTCGCGTTCGACGCCGTAACTGTGCGCGAGATCGCCGGGTCCAACAAACAGCAGATTAATTCCCTCAACTGCGGCGATGGCGTCAACATCGTCCACCCCTTCTTTATCTTCGATCATCACACCGAGCAGCGTGTTTTCGTTGGCTTGGTCCAAGAACTTGTTGCGTTCAAGTGTTCCGAATTGGGAATCCCTGCCGCCCCCCATACCGCGCAGACCGAGGGGTCGAAATTTTGCCATGCGGACAAACCGGCGCGCTTCATCTGCACTTCTGCAATGGGGCCAAACCAAACCACCGGCTCCCAGCTCCAGCGTTTTCATGACCTGATTGTAGGGACCGTGCGGGATACGAACAATGACATCAAGATCAACCGCTCGCGCAGCCAAAATCATATTGGAGAGACCATCTAAATTGAGATGGCTATGTTCCATATCTATCCACACACAGGTGTATCCCGTGAGCGCAATCACCTCCACGACGACTGGGTTGGCGACCCGATTAATCTCTGGAACGGTGATGGTTTCGCCCCTGAGAAGTGCGGCTTTCGTATGATTAACTTTATATTGATTGATCATCTGGATTTCCCATTTTTAATGGTTACGATATCAACGGTATTCGCATACCACAAGTTCATAAGCGACCTGTAGATCGAGTTACTCGATTTCTAGTGCCTCCCCCAACTAGCACACATGTCGCCCCGCTGGGGCTTGAGGGAATTGGTTTGTCGACGTTCTATAAACATGCCGCCCCGCTGGGGCTATCTTGGTTCATTTGTTCAGTGCTATCCACATAGCACTCCACCCCGATAAAATCGGGACTCAAGTCTAGAGCAAGATTCTGCACTGAGTGTGCCTTCAGCTTAGGGGACCGCAATCGCTTCTGGAAACTGTGGTAGGACCTCGACCCCGAAGCGTTCAATATCTCGTCGGATTGCGCTGGGAGGAATTGCCAATGCACCGGCACCTATTGTCACGCGTTCCAGTCCGGGCAATCTTTCTTGAATTGCTGAAATCTTTTCGAAAACGTGTGCTGGTGACCCACAAATCCATCCACCGCCTTCAACCAAATCGTGGACGGTTGGAAGCCCAGCGAGCGGTGCTTCTTCTGGATCAAAAGTCGCTCGAATCTGTTCCTCGGTAAGCGTTGGCATCCTTCCCAATGGCGCAAGCACTTTGAGTTGTTCTTCAAACCAGACGGAGGCCTCCTGAATTGCCTGTTCTTCGGTATCAGCGATATGCACTTGTAGAACGAGCGCCAGATCCTCACCGAGTTCTGTGTCGCGTCCAGCGCGTAAGTGTGCTTCCTTCCAGCTTGCAGCAATTTCATCAACTCGTGGACCTCCGGGGACAACGCCTTTGATACCGTGTTTGACCATGAAGTCGATACCTCGTGGACTCGCACTGAAGATGGGTTGCCAACACTCCACGGGCAGATTAAAGGGACGAGGCACAAGCGTTATCTCCTCCAGCTCTTGCCCTCTGTTGAGCACCCTTGCCGGCAGATCATAGTGCACCCCACGATGGGAGAAAGCCTGCTCGTTCCACGCCTTAAAAATAATCTCGACCTGCTCCTCAAACAGTTCCCGGTTTGCTGCGTCATCCTCAAGCGGCGATCCCAGTGTCTCGACCTCCCGTGGGATATAACCTCGTCCGATACCGAATCTAACACGCCCCTTTGTAAGAATGTCTGCCATAGCAAAGTCTTCGGCCAGTCGGAGCGGGTGCCATGCAGGAATAGTATTAAAAAAGCCACCAAACTTGAGCCGCTCGGTATTCTGCGCGAGATAGAGGCTAAGCATCGGTATGTTCGGGATGCCGCCGTACCCTTCGCGTTGAAAGTGGTGCTCGGCAAGCCACAGCGTGTCAAAATTCAATTTGTCCATTAACTGAGCGAGCGATCGTGCTTCATCGAATACAGAGGCTAGATGCGCGTCTGATTCTATCCTATCATCGACACGGAGGCCCTGGAAGCCCATGTTATCCATTTCCACATGCCCCCCGTAGAAGTAGTCAAATTTGGTTATCATCAAAATCCTCGCACTGGAACCCCCATTCTTTAGGCTTCTTAATCCCGATTTATCAGGGCGGGAGGAAAGTGCGCCTCCTTTAACGGATCCCATACCTAAAATTTAATCTTGTTAATATCTTGCAATCCTCTATCTTAGCAGACAAGCATATCCGTTTTCCGCCATCAATAGGTTGCAATGACAAGCCATTGTTTTGAAATCCACAAATCACGGTTATACCATGCTTAACGTGCTTAACCAACGTTCCCTTTGCATATCCTAAACACCTTGTCCCTCCATAGCGTGGTCGTTTTCCACCCCTTTGTGGATTCTGACGGTGCAACTCACGCCGTCGTATTGGAATAGGTGCTACCGTGAATACGTCCATGTTATTAGGTACGCCGTTGTCGCCAACCACGTGAGCCGCCAAGCACCACGAATCAACGCAGTGTGTAGTGAATTCACTGGATAGCTTCTGCTTTGACTTCTTCAGACCAAGGCTATCACGGACTTCCTGTGTTTGCCAACCGCGCAACGTGAACAAATGCCAACGCTTCTTTATTTCGGCATAGAACCACTGTTTTCCCACCTCAAGCGGAGAAAAACTACTATTCCATTGACGACTGCCTTTGCGCGTGACTGCTTGAATATCCTCAACGCACACATGAGTGATAGGGAACATTTTCGCTAGCCAATACAGAATACGCAACTTATAGTCCCAACGTGCGCGTGTCCCTGCGGGAATGCGTGCTGTATTAGCTAATCGATTGGTTCGATTCTTGCGGTTTGGACATTTACGGGAACGTCTGCCACGCCTCAATTCACGGCGTTTCTCAATTTTCTTACTCACTTTGTTATGTGCATCAGCCTGCACGTTCAGATAGGTGCTATCCTCAGATTTGACGGTGAATCCTTCTTTCTTACTGCCGGGATCCACTCCAACGCAAATCTCTTGTTTGTATTGCGCAGATGGATTAACGTTGAGTCTGATACAAAACACACCATTGTTCCAAAATGGCGTTGCCTTCCCTGATTTAATCCACTTCTTTGCACGTGAAGGCTTTGGCGGCATAAGTGGGCTTTGGTCTTTGTTTACTACGGGTACAAACATTGTTTGTAAGTTCCTTCTCAGGATATGTATTTCCCCATCGACATCACGGTGTCAGAGCGGATATAGGCTTGGGGAGCACCCATACCATCTTTTAGGCTGCCATGTCTTAGACCCGCGATATAATCGTCTAGTCAACGGTTTAACTTGCAAGTGCCCGCTGGCACGGGATTACAAGCCCCAGCCTCTTAAAGGTGGGGTTATGACCTATTTCTCCAACTCTGTCATTTCATATTCAAATTGCCCCGTGGTCCTTCCAAGGTCCTGTGCGACCGGGTAACAATCATTCAACCCGATTGTTACTTCTCACTTTATTGATGAGCCATTTTACTCCTTCCTTATTCTTCCGTCAATAACAATTTCCATTGACTAATTCAGAAGTTGTGAGAAGTAAAACTAGGCATTGAAAACTCGATGGGTGGTAATGTATAATAATCTTTTTGCGTAGCGCACTTCCACGCAACAGTATCGGGGAGTGACAGACGAAAATTTTTGAGAGCCAAATGACTCTAAAAAAAACAGATCTCCTTAATTTTTGATGAAGTTTTCAGGGACATTGGGGTTATATTGTAGTTGTTAATGATGAAGTTCTGAAACAGAAGAACCGGTAGAACTATAAATTCTTTTCCAGATTCTTGTTTTCACCCTATTAATCGATTACTCAGAAAGGAGAGCATGAAAAATGTTTAGGCATACAGGACCGAAACGCACATCAGCGTTGAATTCACTGACAGAGAGAGCGACTGAGACAACACCGGGAAACTCCCGTACATCCTCCACACGAGATACTGAGCGCCCTCACACAGGCACCAGATCCGAGGAACAGCAGGAGATACCACATAATCCCGCCGGTCGCAGGGTTATCCCTGATCTCTTGAAGGGATTTAGTATGGCTCAACTCTCAGTCACGCAGAGAAACACAGCTTTGGGGTTCAGGAAAGCAGCCCTAACGTTTTTATCGCCAAAGGAGGCGACAAGTGACAGGTATTGCAATACCCGATTTTGGACAAGAGAACGATTACGAGAAAGGCATAGGCTACGACAAGATTCCGGCTGAATTGGCAGGTGGCTCCGAAGCAGAGGATTCTGATTGTACTGACTCAATCAGATCGGACGCTTCGTTGGGCTCGACCTGCCTTGCAACAAGGAGAAATCCAGAGGAGACGAGCGTGAGACGATCCGATGAAGATCTAATGTTTTCCATCAAAGAAGGAAATAGCGCAGCATTTGAAACCATAACCAAACGTCATTACACAAATACATTGAACTTTATTTATCGTTTCGTAAACAATCGCATGCTCGCGGAGGATTTATGTCAAGAGACGTTTTTACGCCTCTGGCGGAGCTCACCAACTTATCAACCGCTTGCGAAATTTACCACTTTCCTTTATCACATTGCAAAGAATGTCTGTTTGAAGCAGATTGCTAAAGATCAACGCACCCCTTACATAGCCTCGCTGGAGGCGCCCGTCCCCAATGATAGCGGCAACAATTACAACCTATCAGAAGAGATTGCAGACAACCGATATTTACCGGAGGCGGCAACCATTGCTAGGGAGGCAGATGCAGCCATCCGATCGGCGATTGGTGCCCTCTCCGATGAGCATCGGTTAGTATTCGTTTTAACAGAGTTGCAAGGGCTATCATATCAAGAAGTTGCTGAGATTGCTCGATGCCCTGTTGGTACTGTTGCTTCACGGAAAAATGCAGCAGTCAGGCAGCTCCAGAGGCGATTGCATAGTCACTTAGGTTATTAACCGGAAATAGCCAAAATCACTCAGAATGTATATCCGCACCGCGCCCCTAGTAGGAAATCAGGGAAGGTCATGTTCATTGTGAGCTTGGCTTTAGCCCCTATGTCAATTCGGCTTAGATTGATATAGGGGCATTTTTATTGCCAAACAGTGCGGATGGTCAAATTTTCATTGCAGCTTTCCTTATATGGTAGATTTCAGAATTACTTAGACACTCCTAACCCACAAACCCCCTAAATCCCCCTTGTCAGGGGGGCTTTGGTAGAAGTCTACTTATTTTCCTAATTCACCAAAAGTGTTTTTTTCCGAACAAACGTTATTGCTATTTGCCTAATACCAACAAAAGCAACTATAATGAAAACTTCAACTGAAAACGTCTTGCGAGGAGAAATCAATGAATCCCCAACACAGCATCACCAACCTTTTCGGAGTACTGCTCGCCTGTTTAATACTAATCGCCGTAAATGTTTTTGCAGAAAATACGCTCTCAACAGAAGAGCAACGATTTGACCTCAACGGTAACGATCGATTGAGTGAAGATGAAAAAGAGATTATGATTGAGATAATCGCTCTTGAAGCCTTCACAGGGGTGCAGTTCACCGCCCAAGAGATTCGAGAGAGACAGGGTGAAAGTGAGTCACGCCGCCGCGGTGGCAGAAGGCGTGGACCGCGCCCGGCTGAAAAAATTGTCAGCCGCTTCGACACAGACGGAGACGGCAAATTAGACTATGCGGAGCGGGAAGCAGCTCGTAAATACATCCGTGAGAGCCGGGGTGAGGAAGGTGCGTCGCGTCCATCCGGGAGCACATCGCCTCATACAACGCACCAAGCTGATTTAAAAGCGAGCCTTGCTGCTCAACCTGACGGTGACCCAGATCTCTACGACGCAAAGACGCTCCGAACACTCTACCTTCGATTTCATGACGCGGATTGGTACGAACAGCTCGGCACCTTCTATCGAACTGATGTCGATGTACCAGCGGATCTAATTGTCGATGGCAAAGTATATCAGTCTGTCGGCATCAGGTTCCGCGGCAGTTCCTCCTATTTCACGGTTCAGAACGAGAAAAAGTCGTTCAACATCGCAGTTGACTACGGTGATGACAGACAGCGGCTCTACGGCTACAAAACGCTGAACCTACTAAACGGTCATTCCGATCCTTCGTTTCTCCGCGAAATCCTCTATTCGAGAATTGCTACCAACTACATTCCCGCCCCGAAAGCAAACCTTGTTAAACTGGTCATCAACGGGGAAAGCTGGGGGATTTACGTCAACAGCCAACAGTTCAACAAAGATTTCCTCGACGAATGGTTCGGGACGAGAGCAGGGGTTCGTTGGAAGGTGCCACCCGGGCGCAGTAGCGGATTGGTTTATAATGGAGATCAGCCCTCCGCCTATCAACAATCCTATCAACTCAAAACGAGAGCGGATGAGGCACCAAACGCTTGGCAAGATTTGATTAGACTGTGCGAAGTTCTTGAGATAACCCCCGATGATCAAATTGAATCTGAACTTTCCTCGATTTTTAACATTGACCGTGCGCTTTGGTTCCTTGCGTTGGACAATGTATTGATAGATAACGATGGCTATTTCAGTCGCGCCAGCGATTACGCTTTTTATCAGGACCCGAATGGGCGCTTCCACCTGCTGCCGCACGACAGCAACGAGACGTTCCGATTTGCCGGTGGCGGCGGGCCGAACTCTTGGCAAACCGACGGGCAGATGCTATCCCCTGTTGCCTCAGAAAATGATACGATGCGTCCCATCGTCAAGCGGCTATTGGCCATCCCACACTTGCGCGCACGTTATCTCGCTCATGTTCGCACTATTACCAACGAATGGCTCGATTGGGATCGATTGCAGCCGATTATTGCAGAGTATCAATCGCTCGCCGATGCAGAAGTAAGGGCGGACGATAAGAAACTCTATGCTTATGACGCATTCGCTACAAGCCATATCAAAGATCAAGGCAGTGGGGGCGGCGGTTCCGGCGGTAGAGGCGGGAGAATGACACCAAGTTTCAAGCGTTTTGTCGAGGAACGCGGGGAATATCTGCTCAGCCACCCGGAAATTAACAAGTCGACACCAACCATCACATCTGTCTCCAAACCCAAAGAGCCGATGGCAAACCAACCCGTACAAATCACAGCCGAGATCGGTGGAGATGTTGATGTCGATGCGGTCATCCTGTATTACGCGGACGGGCGATTGGCATCTTTCCAGAGCGTGCAGATGTCTAAAGAGGGTGCAGTCTACGTAGGCAAAATTCCCGCCTTTCCCGCTGGACAGAAAATTCGTTACTATGTCGAAGCTTCATCCGTTGAATCGCACGGCACAACAACGTTTTTCCCGACTCAAGCCGAATTTGAGCCGTTCGCCTATCGCGTCGATGCATCTATCGCCGATAGTTCTCCGATAGTGATCAATGAGTTGATGGCGAGCAATACAAAGAGTCTTGCTGACCCGCAGGGTGAGAACGATGACTGGATCGAACTCCACAATGTAAGCGATTATGCGGTCAATCTTTCGGGGATGTATCTCAGCGATAACCAGAACAATCCGCGGAAGTGGCAGTTCCCCGATGGCACTCAGATTGGGCCTGGCGATTATCTGATTGTTTGGGCAGACGAAGATGGCAACGCCGAACAGGGACTCCATGCCAATTTCAAACTCTCTAGGAACGGGGAAACAGTTATGCTCGTTGACACAGATCAGCGAGGGAATCAGGTACTTGACGTTATCAAATTTGAGAAGCAGGGGGAAGATATCGCACTCGGTCGAGTGCCCAATGGAACCGGCGACTTTAAGTCATTAGGAGGAACGCCGGGGCAACGGAACAACTGAGATCGACGAACCCAGCGAATACGAATTTCTAGCTTCCATTTTTTATCCACGCCTTACAAGATAGAGTTGATGCCTGACAAGGACTGTCATTGTGAATAAAATCAACAGACGCCAAGCACTGAAGGCCACCGCTGGTGCACTCCTTGCGGGCACTGGAATCTCTGCGAATTGCTCCTCGGAAGCGGAAAGTGCTGATGGCTCAACTTCACTCAACGCGATGCGTAAGCTAATTAAACCACCCAAATTGGCACCCCAAGATACCGTAGGGGTTGTATCGCCGGCATCGGCATTTTTCATGATTCATGAGTCCGCCCTGCAACGGGCGGTTGCACATTTAGAGAAGGCAGGACTACAGGTTCAACTCGCACCCCACACACTTGACCAACGGCAACATCTGAATCCACCAGCTCAGCACCGGGTTGAAGATTTGAATCAGATGTTCGCCGACCCAAAGATAAAAGCTATTTTTTGTTTATCCGGTGGCTCGGGTGTCAATGCAATTCTACCGCTGCTGGACTGGGAACAGATTGAAAGATTCCCCAAAGTTGTGATGGGATATAGTGCGATTACCGCGCTGTTGATTGGTCTATATGCAAAGATAGGTTTAGTTACATTTCATGGTCCTATGATTCTCAACGGTTTCAGCGAATATCCGCAGCCCTTCGCTTACACATGGCAGAGCCTCGAACAGGTATTGTTCAAGACGGAACCGGTCGGCACGCTAAAACCGCCCGCACAATGGACGGATGCCTATACGCGCGAGGACCAGCCACGCGCCATGAAAACGAATCCGGGCTGGCGCTGGTTGAAAGGTGGAAAAGCAAGCGGACCATTAATTGGCGGGAATTTAAGCGTTATGTTGACGCTGGTCGGCACGCCATACTGGGCTCCGTTGGGCGGCGCAATCTTGTGTCTTGAGGAGGTCAACTTCGGTAACGGTTTACTACGCAAAGTTGATGAATCGCTCGCCCAATGTCAACAGATGGGACTGTTCGATCAGATTGCAGGCTTAGTTATCGGCAAGGTTAATGAACTCTCGGAAGAAGAAGAAAAACTCTTTGAATCGTTAGTCCTTGAATACACAGCGGGTTCCCAATTCCCCATCTTGACAGGGGTAGATTTCGGTCATACCGCACCTCAACTGACGCTTCCTATTGGTATTCAAGCCTCTCTCGATTCACAACAGAACCGATTTAGTATAGATGAAGCGGCTGTATGGTAACTACGATGACAAAAGCGGCGGTATTATGGACAGGCGGGAAAGATTCTGCCCTCGCGCTTCACCTCTCTTTAAATCTTTATGATATAAGCAGTTTGATCTGCTTTGTTCCAGCAGACAACAGGCAATTCTACGCGCATCCACGGCAGCTCATAGCACTACAGGCGCAGAAGATTGGTATTCCAATTGAATTCGTGCCGATTTCTGAACCCTATAAACTGAGCTATAGGGAACAAATTAAGAAAATTAGAGATCACGGGATTGAGGTGCTAATTACGGGAGATATTTCTACTGTCGGTGGGATGCCCAACTGGATTGACGAGGTTGCTGCGGGCTTGGTGGGTGTCGATAAGCCGTTGTGGGAGTTGGATCGGGGCGTAATATTGGATACCCTTGCCTCCAACCAATTTGAAGTAGTTTGCTCCCTCTCGTACAAGAAGCACTTCAAGACGACTATCACTGGAAGGTATTTGGATTTGGAACTAACCTCGCAACTGAAGCAGCTGCCGATTGATCCCTGCGGCGAGCAGGGCGAATATCACACATGGGTATTGGATGCGCCGTTTTTCCAGTCTCCTGTGCAGTTGGATGGCATCTGTATCGTTGACGCCCCCGAATACTGTTATCTCACCTACGAACGCGCGATTTAGTGCGCTGTTTATGCACTACTGCCATCCAGATTTTCCACCGGATTAGAAACAAAAAAGGATCCTTGCAAAGGTTCTGACGCCTTCACAAGGATCCTTTTCCCAAACCCCTCATCGAATTTCCGATGTAAATCTCTAACCTGCCAATACCTCTTTCAGACGATTAGCGACAATCAACTCCTCGCCTTCACGGAGGGTATAAGCATTAATAACAACAGCATCGGCGCTAGCATTTGCCCTGATGCGAGGTATGCCGGCGTCCAGAGCATCATTCACTTGCTCTGCGTTCTGACCGACAGTTGCTTCGTCAACAGTGATGTGGAGACTGGATAGCGTGTGACTTTTCTCAGCATAAATGATTTCTGTTGACACGCCGGGAATGCCCTCAAGCACCTGCGAAATCGCGTTGTATCGAGCATCTTGATCCTTTGAGCGTTGCTCATGGTCGGTTGAGAACCAGTTCTCGATTGCCGTCAAAAGCCCAACAATTTCCTGCCGGTCCACCTTCATCCCTCGACCGAGTGGACGCGGCGCAATAAAGCCGTGGGCTGTCACTTCTTCGATTAAATCCTTCCTGCCACACACAAACCCGGTGGAGTGTGGTGCATTGAAGTATTTACCACCGAAGCATACGAGATCCGCACATTGGGCATTCCGCTTGAAATAATCGAGCGGATAGATTTGTGCGGCGCTATCAGCGATAGCAAGGACGTTATTTCGGTGGGCTATCTCGATCGCTTCCTCAAGAGAAACACCGCTGTTGCTTTCAGCCTGAACGAGGTAGATAATCGCGGCGGTGTTAGGACCGATCGCGTTCTCAAATTCTTCTGGTGTGCATCCTTCGTCATTTCCTACAAGTACCAACTTGCTTCCGGGCACGCTGTATGCTCTGTCATAGCCGTATCGCTGACTCTGCTGGAACACCAGTTCGTCCTTTAATCCCGTGGTATCCGGGAGCTGATCCCGTTTCTCTGGATGTTGATAGGTCATGGCAGCCGCAGAGCTCAACACCATCGCAGCATAACATCCGGCTGTGACGTAAGCGGCTTCGACATCTAAAAATGAAGCAATAAAATCCCCGGACTTCCTGAGAAACGTCTCCATGTCGACGAAATTCACGTCTGCGCCATCTATTGCTGCTTTTACCGCTGCGGAAGGCGTAGAGCCACCGCGTACGGTTTGGTTACCCACAGCATTGATCAACGGACGTACACCGAACCTTGTATAAATATTATCTGTCGCTGTAGCCATTATAACCTCCGTATAATTGTTCATCGTAGATTCTTTGCTACGGCTGAGCCCTCACGCTTCGATCTGAATAGGCACAGCCGGAGGTTCACTGAACGATTGAGCACTGAATAAACAGATTTTATCACGAATGCAGATTTGTGTCAATTTCTAAATGGTTCGTCGATGCGTGTCTTGCAGATGGTTTGTGCAGGGCAAATTTCCATGATTTGATTGGAAACAGAATTGACAAGTGAATTCAACTTTGCTATAATGCGAAAAAATGGTTCAAGTTGGATTATTCGCGACGCAGATTTGTCCGTTTTGGTGAGGAAATAATGAACAGCGTACGCTACGGAGTCATCGGGATTAAGGGAGTCGGTGGCACACATGTAAACTTGGCTCAAGACCATGAAAATGTAGAACTGACAGCGTTAGTGGACCTTGATGAAGCAGCTGTCAAGGCGCGATCCCAAGAACTGGGAGTACGTGCGTTTACCGATTATCGTGAACTGTTGGCCGCGGGGATTGTTGATGCGGTATCGATTGCGACACCCCATCACTTGCACGCTGTCATCGGCTTAGAGTGTTTGAAGGCCGGAGTGCACGTTTTCACTGAGAAACCCCTTGCCAACCGCGTATCGGACGCGGACGCGATGATCGAAACGGCGAAAGCGCGCGATCTGAAAATCTGTGTTGGACACCAATATCGAACCTACCGCACCCCTCAAACCATGAAGCATCTGATTAATACCGGGGCGATTGGGAATATCATGCGCGTGCTCTGGACATGGATTGAGTTCCGTCCGGAAAGTTACTATGCGCGCGACATCTGGCGTCAGACGTGGCGACATGCAGGCGGCGGTGTGTTGATGAATCAAACGAGCCATGATCTGGACCTGATCTGCTGGTTGGTTGGCGAACCTGTCGAGGTCTCTGCAATGATCGGTAATCAGTTCCATCGGATCGAGGTGGAAGATGTGGTTTGTGCAAATGTGTTGTTTTCAAGCGGCGCCTTCGGTTCGATCCAACTTACAATTAACCAACCGAGAGGTTACAGTATCCGTCAGATTGCTGGCGACAAAGGGACGATAGCGATCCCGGATGTGCAGAGCTTAGCGAGTAATCAGGAAGACCATATCCTACTTGGCACTTATAGAGATTCGCTGACAGACCTGGTGACGCAGACGGCGGGCATTGCTGGACAACCGGAGATCTCATGGCAGCCGGTTGAGTTGCGGGATGAACCCAGCGGACACGAGGTATTGATGGATAGCTTTATCGATGCCATTCTCAACGGTGGTGAGGCGTTGGTCAATGGTGTGAGTGCACGTCCTGCTGTTGAGTTAATCAACGCCATCGTGCTTTCGGCGATGCGGAAGAAAACGGTTGACGTGCCGGTAGATCGAGAGGAGTATGACGAACTGTTTGAAGCGTTAAGCAGCGGCAGCCTTGAGATTCCCAGATTTTAGATGCATAGTAAAAACTACGAGAATTATATTTTTAGGACTTACGCAAACTGAGCAGAAAAGGGACATATTTTACACAAAAAATAGTTGTTTTCGGCGTTTTTAACCCCTTAAATCCCGCCCCCGATAAATCCCCGATGAATCGGGGCTGGCTGGAACGGAACAGGCGCGATGTACCACTTGTCAGGGGGACTTTAAGGGGAAATGCGTAAGTCCTATTTTGCTGGAAGGAGGTTCTGTATGGCTTTATCATCAGATCGCGTTGACCTGATCCACAATTTTGTGCAAGAAGGAATTGATCTACAATGTGAGCGTATCGAGGTGGAATCGGATCCGTTCTGGAAAGCGCTATGTCAGGCTGGCTCCGAACTTTGGCTAGATACCGGTGATATTGATGCTGCCGCAGGATTATGGACTGATGAGTTTACTGCCCTGACAACTAATAACACATTGCTCAATGCCGAGGTACAAAAGGGAATTTACGACGATTTAATCCAGAAGGCGGTCAGTGTACTTACCGGGTTAGATATTCAGACACAAATTATTGAGATTGCCTTTATCTTAAACGCCCGTCACGGTCTTCGCTTGGCGCAACGTTTTGGCGGCAGGGTGAGTGTTGAACTTCATACAATCTTGGCACACGATATTGAGCGGAGTGTCTCTTACGGTCAACGCTATTATGAGATTTGTCCTGAACATTTTATAATTAAAGTACCTTTGACACCCTCCGGCTTGATTGCTATGCGCCGGTTGCGGGAAGATGGAATACCGGTCAATTTCACGTTGGGATTTAGTGCACGGCATAATTTCGTCGCAACCGCTTTTGGTGCTCCCTCCTATGTCAACGTGTTCCTCGGACGGCTCAATTCCTACATCGCTGACCAGCAATTAGGTGACGGCAAATTGGTCGGTGAAAAGGCAGTCCTTGCGAGCCAACGTGTGGTGAAAGACCTCTCTCAAGGAAATCGGGAACCGACACTTCAGATTGCGGCAAGTTTGAGAACGGCAGATCAACTACCGTATTTGGCTGGAATTGATGTCTTTACCATGCCTGTGAACGTTGCTGCCGTTGCCAAGCAGGAGCTCTCGGGAGAATGGGAATCGAGCGTCGAAAATGACTATACGGTTCACCTTAACGAAGGTATCAATGACTTGAATCTTCGGATAGATACACTTTGGGAGATTGCGGAGTCCGATCGTCGATTGACCGACAGTTTAGTAACGGAGGTCCCCCGAACAGCGGACGAAATAGTGGATCGAGCGCATGATATGGGTGCCGGCGATTTGTTTCCCAAACTCTCCGATGAAGAACTCGCACAAATCGCAGACGATGGTAAAATACCGAAGCACGAGATCTGGGGAGATCGGATAAAATCGGGTGAACTCGCTATTGACACGCTTTTGAACCTTGCCGGACTCGCATCGTTTGAGAGTGATCAGCAGGAATTGGACGACCGGATAGAAAAGCTAATTGCGCGGTGAGCGGTCGCTCTCTTAGATTTGAATCGGAGACAAGGTGAAGATTACGAAGATTGAGATGATTTATGCAAAGGTGGGTGCCCTCATTGAAGGTGAACAGGTCCCGTGCATCTGGGTGCGGATTCACACCGATGAAGGCATTACGGGGCTCGGTGAAACCTATCCGCTTGGCGAGGCAGAACGCGGTGTTATCCGTGGCAGGTTTGCGTCAACACTGATTGGACAAAATCCGCTGGAGACTGAACGTCTGTGGCAGGAGATGTTCAATCAGATTAGATGGCACGGTTGGGCGGGCGCGGAGTTGCGGGCAATCAGCGCGATTGATATTGCCCTGTGGGATATCTGTGGGAAAGCCACCGGGCAGCCTATCTATCAACTTCTCGGTGGAAAATCTCGCGACAGGGTACGGACATATAACACCTGCTACGACCATCGCTACGATTTCAACAACGTCGAAAACAACGAAGCGGGGAAGCTGGCTAAGGAACTGCTCGATAGCGGTATCCAAGCGATGAAGGTGTGGCCCTTTGACGGAGTAGCCAACAAAAATCGTGGACAGTTTATCACCAATGCAGATATAGAAATTGGGCTGAAACCTGTCCAACAGATTCGCGAGGCAGTTGGCGACGATATTGAGATTGCACTGGAGTTTCACGGTTTGTGGAATGTACCATCGGCAATCAAGATTGCCCACGCGCTTGAACCGTATAACATAATGTGGCTAGAAGAGATGATGCCGCAAGACAACATGAAAGCTTATGCCACGCTTGCCAACAATGTTCTCCAACCGCTCTGCATCAGTGAACGGCTGATGACGCGCTATCAATTCCGAGAACTGATTGAACTTGGGATTCCACAGTTCATTATGCCAGACATCTGTTGGTGTGGGGGCATAACCGAGGCGCGAAAGATCGCGGTACTCGCTGATACCTATTATCTCCCAATCGCACCACACAACTGCGGGGGGCCCGTCCTGCATGTCGCCTCAATCCATCTGACAACACATCTCACAAATCTATTCATACTCGAAAGCGTTCGCCGCCACTATCTTGTTCATTACGATAATCTGGTGACGGGCCTGGTCCCGGTCGAGGAGGGACATCTGACTGCGCCTGAAGGTCCTGGGCTTGGCGTTGATCTCAAGCCGCAAGTGCTGGACGCCCCCGGAATTCAGATTGAGACAATTGGTGGGTAAGTCGCATAACACAGATTCAACCGAAATCGGTTGAATCTGTTTACGCTGCAAAAGAGAGGAGTGATGCTATATCCGTAGCTTATTGTTAAATCTCAAGCCCTACGTCGTTCGCTACCGTTTCGCTGTTATCATGAGTTTTTTCTTTGTGCTCGCGACGAATGGCGTGATTGTGGTGCAGCCAAAGTTGCTGAAATGGGTTTTTGACGATTTGGAAAGGGCGGTTACCGCTCGAAAGATCTTTTTTTACGCGCTACTCATTCTTGGAGCTGCTCTGCTTGGCGGTGTGCTTCGATTTGGCCAACGTCAGGTTATCCAAGCCGCGGCGCGACGGATAGAATATCATCTTCGGAACAGCTTCTTCACGCATCTTCAAAAACTGCCCGCCTCCTACTACCAAGATGTCCGCACAGGCGACCTGATGGCGCGAGCGACGAGTGACATGAACGCCGTCCGGATGGTGCTCAGCAGTGCAATCTCATATACATCGGACGCCATTCTATTCTTTGTGTTGGCGTTCGTGATTATGCTGGATATTGATGTACAGCTGACGTTGTTGGCGTTGCTGCCGTATCCGATCCTCGCCATCTTGATTAAGGAATTGGGGAAGCGAGTTTACAAGCACTATGAGCGCATCCAAGAAGCCTTTTCCACCATGAACACGAAAGTGCAGGAGAACTTGTCCGGTGTGCGTGTTGTTAAAGCGTATACGCTCGAACAGAGCGAGGTGAGCGAATTTGAAGTACTTAATCAGCACTTTGTGGAGCGCAATCGTGATCAGATTCGGCTGACAACTTTCTTCTTTCCGTTGTTCCGATTCTTACCCGGCCTTGGCGTCGCTGCGCTCCTCTGGCTCGGTGGCATCCGCGTAATCGAGGGCGTAATCACGTTGGGGGACTTTGTATCTTTCAACGCCTATTTGATGATGTTCATTCGTCCGATGATTACGTTTGGCTTTGTTGTCAACACCTTTCAACGGGGTGCAGCATCGATGGATCGAATCCGTAGGATTCTTGATGTCCAGCCCGAAATCGCTGATGGAAGAACGGTACGCCAAGACATCGAAACCATTCATGGTGAAATCGAATTTAGAAATCTGAACTTCGCCTATCCCCGCGGGGAGCCGATACTTAATAATATCAACCTGAAGATTCCACGCGGCTCAACGGCTGCCATTGTCGGTACGACTGGTAGCGGTAAGACCACCTTGGTCAACCTCATTCCTCGTATCCGCCAAGCGGAGCGGGGTATGGTTTTTATTGACGGTGTTGATATTCAGGATATTCCGCTGCAACTGTTGAGATCTAATATCGGTTTTGTTGAACAGGAACCTTTCCTCTTTTCCGATTTTCTGCAAAACAACATCGCCTATGGCGTTAGCGATGCGAATGAAATCCAAATCAAGGAAGTGGCTCATACCGCTGATCTGCTCGAGCAGATTGAGGAGTTTCCGGAGGGATTAGACACTTTCTTGGGCGAACGCGGCATCACCATCTCAGGCGGTCAGAAACAACGGACTGCACTCGCACGTGCAATTATGATTAAGCCGAAGATTTTAATTTTGGATGATGCCTTTGCCAGTGTAGATACAAATACCGAGGACACCATTCTCACACGTCTACACGAGATTATGGAAGATCGCACGACGCTCCTCATATCGCACCGCATTTCGACGGTCAGGGCGGCGGATCTAATCGTCGTCTTGGACGAAGGGGAGATTGTCGAACGCGGCACGCATGAGGAGTTATTGGCGCTTAACGGTATTTATGCCGGTATCCATGAGAAACAGTTGTTGCAGGAAGAACTTGAAGCGCTTTAGACACCCTTCTGACGTTGACTTCCTGCATACTGGACTGATTTGCCTTGCACCCAGTTAGGCTATGGTCTGGAAGCGTTCCCACGCTTCCCCGGCTGCTGCGGCTTGCCGTTCTAATTCACCACGCCAACCGATGACATCACCCGCCTTAACGCGCTTGATGTCAAACGGGGTGTACCGGTCCTCAAGCGAATCTCCGAGTTTCTGGGTTTCCGCCCAACGGTCCCAAGCGGTCTTCATCCACTTATGTGGCAAGGCTTCGCGAACTGCGGGATCGAGTTGCCACGCGTGTCGCACGTCTGCTACCGGTGGTTCGTCGGTGAACTCGCCTGACCATTTTGACCAACCGATTGACAACGTGTTCCGCTCGCGCTCGGGGACGGTGTGTCCGGTATGGATAGTTACGCCGTTACGGATGAGCGCTTCTCCTGCTTTTAGCCGAATTGCCACCTGATCCGGTAAGGGATCTACGCCGTTCCAACTCGGTGTGTGCGGGACCCCCTGATCCTTCATCCCTCTCGGCAGAAGTACATCATGCTCCAACGGTGTACGCCATCGATTGTGGCTGCCCACTACTAATTCGTGGCATTCGTCGTCGGTCAGCGCAAGGAACATGCTCACGCCATTTCGTTCTGTGATGGACTTCGCGTTCCCTTCAACGATCTCTTTCCAGCGGATTCTTTCGGTCTCCTCAGAATATGCATCAGGTCCTTCACCTCGGTTCTCTTCCTGTGCAAAGTATCTCTTCCCGGTGCCCCACCATGTTGTGTCTCGGTGCCAACCGAGCTTATTCTCGTGCGTCCGGGGATTGCACCACAATAGCAGTCCGCTTAGGACCAGATCCTCAGGCTGGAGTCCATCACACCAAGAGGAGACAAAATCTAGGAAATCTGAAGAGCCGTGGAACTCAGCAAAGGTGGGCTCGTTGAAAGCCGGATGGATAAGTCCCCGAATCGCCCACGGCTGATCCTGTCCTGTGCGGTGCACGTAGCCCTTCGAGCAGTCGATTTTGCTGTAGATGTGCTCGGGCGCACTGGCTTCGGTGACCCGGCGACCTGCTTCACGCAGAATCGGGATCCAGGGGTTGTTGACAAAGTCGTTGATGATGACAAAACCGTGCTCCCTGAGGTGTTCTAATCGCTCTGGCGTGGCTCCGGGAGCCGAAAGTTCGGGTTTCATATCAGCAAAGGCAGGGGCGCGGTAAGGTTCCGCGGCCGGTGATTGATCGGTGCTCATTTTCATTCCTTTCGACCCACCCAAACCTTTAAGGGTCAATTTTGAAATGGTATTTGATCAATCGGGGATTGACCAAATCTTTGGAAATATGAGCGGGACGGTGTCCCACCCGTTATTTAGCCTATCTCCTACAGTTCAGAGATTATGGCATTAAACTACAAATTTGTCAAGGGATTTAAGCGAGGAGGGCGAGGGGGTATTTATGGTAGATTTTAAAATGGCTTAGGTACTTCCAACGTACAGCCAACCCCCTAAATCCCCCTTATCAGGGGGACCTGGGACGTAACTCCCTATATCCCTCTTACCAATCCCGACAGGGTGGGGATAGAACATGCTACTCCAGATAGTGGGACACGAGCCCAAACGGAAAACTATAGTGGACCTTAGAATTAATGAGACACGCCAACCCGGGGCGGTTACAAACCGTACCTACCGTTCTCCCATTTGGTAGATACTGTTTCTAACAGTGCCGCTTCAACTACGGTGACTATCCGGTGCGGTTGGAAACCGAACCTACCGGGGTGGATTGAATGCAGTTGGAAACCGCACCTACCGGTCCCGATAATTAGTTTACCCCGATTTATCGGGGGGATCGAAACCGAGGGGCGAAAGGGTCTATCTGTTTTTGGTATTCACCATAAATAGCCCCAGTGGTATAATCGAGTTTCTTGACAATTTTTATCCAATTGCCTATAATGCTTCATTATGCGAGTGGGAAGTAGCTAAACCGTTGCAGAACATTGGTTCAGATGTTTCTTTAAGTGCCCGTGTAGCACTTCTGCAACGAGAGCGTAGCACAGTTTCGACATTCTCCTTGTAGAGACGACATGACCTTTGAAATCGCAGCATACCTCAAAAGTAAAGGCAACGTTGCCCGGAGAGAGCGTTTTCCGCAAAACTCGGTCCTTTGACAATATCTTCACAGGTGATTCAAAATAGTTGTGGTATCTAAATTGCCTGTATGGTCAATACGCCAAATGAATTTCGTTTGGCAACATTCACGTCAGATCTTATCTGGCTCCGTTGAAATGTTAGGAATACCTAGTACTCAGTCAGATAAGTTTTGTAATTATTATATATTAGGACTTACGCCGCTGAAGGGGCAAAGCCCTGTAGTTCGGCGATTTATCGCCGCATGACACTATTTCCAACGCCCGATGATCCCCGATAAATCGGGATAAGAAACGGGCAACTACAGGCTAAAGTGCGTAAATCCTGTATATGTTATCATTTGCATTCAATCCATATACACAACCATAATTTGCCTGACAGTGCACTAGTTCGCATGGAATTAGGGGACGGAGATAGATTGCGGCTAACACCTTATCCAATCTCCAAAGTATGATAAAGGAAGAAAACGATGAAACCTGTATTGCGAAAACGGAATATGCAGATGGTCTATTTTTTTCGCAGCGTACTTTTGGCGCTTGCTACGAGCCTACTTCCGGCATTGACAAGTCTGGCAGAAAACGCTGACACAAGCATTGTCTTTACGTCCAGTCGCAGTGGGAGGCACGAAATTTACCGGATGAACCCTGATGGAACACAAATCCGCCAGCTCACCCAAGACCCTCACGGTGCTGATCATCCCGCCTGGTCTCCTGATGGACAGCAGATTACTTTTACGTCCTTCAAGGATCCGCTCGCGAAAGGAGAGATTTATGTGATGAATGCCGACGGGACCAATCCCATTAATCTGACCCAATCGTTAGACAGACCGGATAGCGGTCCCTCTTGGTCGCCAGACGGAAAGCAGATTGTCTTTACAGCAGCTCCCGTTTTCGAGTGGCAGATTTGGGTGATGGCTGCAGAAGGGGGCAAACTTCGTAGACTGACCAGGGAACAGGGCCAAAACGCGGGCCCGGATTGGTCGCCGGACGGGGAACAGATTGTATTCTCTTCTGACCGCGACGGTCACTGGCAAATCTACGTGATGAACACCAGTGGGAAGAATCAACAAAAACTCACCGATAATTTTCATAATGACTGGAATCCCTCATGGTCACCGGACGGGAAACAGATTGTATTCACTTCAGACCGCGACGAAAACGTAGATATCTATGTGATGGATGCTGATGGGGCTAACCCCATCAGGCTGACCAATGCCGCAGCCAAAGACCGTCGGCCTGCTTGGTCCCCGGACGGAACACAGATTGCATTCACATCTCTCCGCGATGGTAATGGGGAAATCTATGTGATGAATGCTGACGGCACCAACCCCGTTAACCTTACCCAACACCGTGAATGGGATACAAATCCATCGTGGGGATCTGCTCCCAGTTTAAGTGTTACCCCAAACAAGAAATTGGCGATCTTATGGGGAAAGATCAAGCGCATTCGGTAAGGTCATCAGGTGATAAAATATCGCAAGCTGCTATGGGATCCATATCGGGGCTAGGAAGCCCCTCCCACAGGAGGAGCAATCAATCAATGGTAGAAGGAGGATTCAGCTATGTTTGGCGGTGGTAGTGGTAGCGGCGGTCAACTCTACGACTATAGCGAAGAAGAAGATCAGCTCGGTAAAGTATATGATCGCGTGTTGATGAAGCGACTGATCGGCTACCTGAAACCGTATCGGCTTGAAGTTATGCTCATCGGGTTTTTGATGGTTGGCAGCAGGGGCGCTGAATGGTTGATGCCGTTACTGATGAAGCATGGGATCGATGAATACATTGGGCAGGGGAATCTGCAGGGTCTGAAAACGATTGCGATCTATTATATCCTCCTCCTCGTGGCAAGATTCATATTTACCTATTTTGAAGAGTACCGAATGCAGATGGTGGGACAGAAAGCGATGTATGACATGCGTATGTCGCTCTTCTCGCATTTGCAGCGGCTGGATGTTCGTTTTTTTGACCGAAATCCGGTGGGCAGGCTAATGACTCGCGTCATGGGCGATGTGGAGGTACTAAAGGAACTATTCACCTCCGGAGTCATTACGGTTTTTGGCGATTTGCTTACCATTTTCGGTATTATGGTAATGATGCTGTACCTGAATTGGAAGTTGGCGTTGGTAACTTTTACTGTATTACCGATCATCTTTGCGGCGACAACCGTTTATCAGATCTACTCGCGTCGCGCGTTCCGCGATCAGCGCAGGTATCTCGCCCAGATTAACGCTTACCTGAACGAAAGCATCGTTGGCATGACAACGATGCAGCTGTTCACGCAGGAGCCGCGCAGCATGGTGCGGTTTGACGAGAAGAATCAGCAATACCTCGGCGCAAACCTGCGTAGCATTTTCTACTTCTCCCTCTTCTCTCCGATGATCGAGGTCTGCGGTTCGCTCGCACTGACGGTTATCATCTGGTATGGCGGTGGCCAGGTTCTGCAAGATGCGTTGACCCTCGGCACACTGTTCGCTTTTATCCAATACAGCCAGCGATTTTTCTGGCCCATTCGCGAGCTCAGTGAGAAATACACGATCTTCCAAAACGCGATGGCGTCGTCTGAACGGATCTTTGACCTGATGGACACGGAACCATCAATTGTCACTCCGACTCCAGCCAAAGAGTTAGAAGCATTAAAGGGCGAAATTGAGTTCCGCAACGTTTGGTTCGCTTACAACGCGGAGGATTATGTGCTTCGCGATGTCTCCTTCACGGTGAAGGCGGGTGAAAAGGTCGCATTTGTGGGTCACACCGGATCGGGCAAAACGTCGATCATCAATCTACTATGTCGATTTTACGAAGTGAACAGGGGGCAGATTCTCATTGATGGTACAGATCTTCGGGAGATGGAGTTGCCAGACCTCCGGCGTGCTGTCAACATCGTGCAGCAGAATATCTTCCTATTTTCCGGTACAATCGAGAAGAATATTAATCTGGACAATCCGGGGATCTCAAAAGAGAATACGATCGCCGCTGCAAAGGAGGTACATCTGGATAGGTATGTTCAGAACATGCCGGCTGGCTACGCAACTGAAATCAGAGAGGGTGGCGCGGGGTTATCCGTTGGACAGAAGCAGCTTGTTGCCTTTGCCCGTGCGCTGGCTTCCGATCCCGATATTCTGATTCTCGATGAGGCAACCTCCAGTGTGGACACCGAAACCGAGCTGCTCATACAGGACGCTCTGAATCGCCTAATGGCGAATCGGACCTCAATCGTGATTGCACACCGGCTTTCGACGATCCAGAATGCGGATAAGATTATCGTCATGCACCGCGGCGAGATTGGGGAAATGGGCACGCACAACGAGCTCCTCCAGCAACGGGGTATCTACTATCGGTTGTATCAACTTCAGTACAAAGGGCAGGAACTGGGATAGTTGGAAAAACGATGGGGCGTACTGGATTTGAACCAGTGACTTCTACCGTGTGAAGGTAGCGCTCGTACCCCTGAGCTAACGCCCCATAAGTTGGATTGGCTGGAGAGAAAAAACGAGATGGGAAGAGGGTGGTGGGCCCACTAGGATTCGAACCTAGGACCGGCCGGTTATGAGCCGGCTGCTCTAACCCCTGAGCTACAGGCCCCCCTTGAATTGCGCGAGTATTATAAGAGTTTACCGTAGGTTTGTCAACGGAAATCTTAAGATAGTCGCCATTGACAGAAAAACCGCTTAACCGTCAAGGAAGCCACGCAGCTGCTGGCTTCGGGTTGGGTGACGCAACTTCCGCAGCGCCTTTGCTTCAATCTGGCGGATCCGTTCACGGGTGACTTGAAACTCTGTACCAACCTCTTCTAGCGTCCGCGGATACCCATCCCCAATTCCAAATCTCAAGCGGATGACCTTCGCCTCGCGTTCTGTCAACGTCCGGAGCACCTCTTCGATACGTTCTTTGAGCATGGTAAACGTAGCTTCAGCAACAGGGGACTTTGAGGTCTTGTCCTCAATAAAATCTCGGAGCTGGCTATCTTCGTCTTCCCCAACCGAGGTTTCTAAGGAGATGGGCTCCTGTGCAATCCGGAATACCTGTCGCACTTTGTCAATGGGTATGTCCATCTCGCTGGCGATTTCTTCTGGCAGGGGTTCTCTACCTTTCTCCTGAACCAAATAACGGGAAGTGCGGATCAGTTTATTGATGGTTTCGATCATGTGGACGGGAATACGGATAGTACGGGCTTGATCAGCAATGGCACGGGTAATCCCTTGACGAATCCACCATGTCGCATAAGTGCTGAATTTATAACCTCGCTTGTACTCAAATTTGTCCACGGCTTTCATCAGGCCGATATTTCCTTCCTGAATGAGGTCAAGAAACGTCAATCCCGGCGTTCGATTCCTATATTTTTTGGCAATGCTGACAACAAGCCGCAGATTGGCTTCAACAATGGTCATCTTCGCTTCTTGCGCTGCCGTTTCTCCTGCGCGGATTCGCCGGGTCGCATGGTCGAGTTGTTCGCGTGAGGCACCAATTTCGCGCTCTAACCTTTTGATGGTCCGCCTTGCTTTGACGATCTCTCGATTATATTCTTTGAGTTCGTCAATATCATCAGCGGCCTTCGATTTCACCTTACCCAGCGTGTAATCCTGTACTTGCTGACAGATTTCAGCTGCAGACAGGTTGCTCCGCTTTTCAATCCGCACTACCTGCTTTTCCAAATTTGCCATGCGGGTCTCAATATCTTTAATCTTACCTGCAATTTTACTAATTTCTTCACGATCGATCTTGAGTTCCTTGAGGGTTTCCACCAATTTTAACCGCCTGGATTCGATCTTTTTACGCAGAGCTTTCTCTTCTTTAGCAGGCAGCTTTTCATAGTCTAGTTTGCGTTCATTAAGGCGCATTTCTAAATCTACTTCCTTCAGATCTGCCATTAGTTTCTGCGCTACTTTTAGGTATTTCTCTTCTTTATCATTAGCAGATGTAGTTGAAACCTCCATGGCAATCACATCAGCAGCCTTTCTTTTACCGATCAAGATCTGATTGAGGAGTTTCCGAACCTCTGCAATTGCGACTGGCGTTTCAAATATTGCTTCTTCGATTTTACGATGCCCTTCTTCAATCTGCTTTGATAAGGAGACCTCTTGCTGCTTAGTCAACAAAGCTATACTTCCCATTTCCCGTAGATACACCTTCACCGGATCGTCCACCTTATCGAGTTTCCCCGGATCCAGTGATAATTCATCAGCATCGCTATCGTCAAAATCTTCCCCATCGGAGTAATCAGGTGTATCGAAATCGGCTGTTTGATTGATAACTTTGAAATTCATTGTTAAATCTCCCTCATCAAGATCTGCTGGATTTTCTGAAAGGTTAATTTCTTCTAAATCAATTTGAAGTAGGTCATCAAGATCGTCAGGTGGTGAAGAATTCTGTTGCCCATCGTAGTCAAGGATTTGTTTCTCCTTGCCGATATCTATGGAGCGATCCTCTCCTTTAGTTGTTGAAGCCATTGTGGTTTATTCTCCTAGCGCCCTTCCCGAAGTCATAACAGGGGTTAACGGGCTAATTGCCTTCTTCGATTTGAGAGTTCAACGAGCTCTGCCAGAATGCTTTTGCTGTTATTTCCTTGTGCAAGGGCCTCAGAACGCCTCACACGTTCAACATCCCACAACAGAAAATCTTTGAGTTTCTTCAGACACCCCTCTACCCGTGTGCTTAAATTTGGAGGGATTGTCTTCTTTAGAAGAGCCTTGGAGATTATGCCTGTAATTTTTTCATTGGCACAAGCGTTTATGAGATTCTGCATGTCAATGATACCGTCGTTATCAGTTGCTTCCCAAAGCATCCTGCCGATAGTTGCAAAGTCAGGATGGGTAAAATCTTGATAGTGGAAATTCGCTTTGGCAAGCGGGATGAGGTCGGGACCTTGTACCAGTGCTTCAATCAGCTGCCACTCAATTGATTCACGCGGGCTCATCCTTGCTGTTGGCGCAGCGTGTGTGTGTCGTGGCGGCGCAACTGGGCGAGAGGTCTTGACGCCTAGACGTTGTAACTCCCTCAACAGCACCGATCTTTCGATATCGAGTTCTTGTGCTGCGTACCTCGTATATTCACTGAGTTCAACCTGATTTTTGAGGTTGGATAAGGTAAGAGCAATCTCTTTGATAGCTTGTGTCTTTACATCAATGCGATGAATTGCATGTTGTTGCGTTGCGCGCTGGATTTGAAACTCGATTAGGTTCATCGCAGAACCGATCAGCTGATTGAATTTATCAAAACCTTGCGTGCGGATGAATTGATCTGGATCTGTGTCGGCGGGTAGGCTCGCCACCCGCACACGCAATCCGGCTGCTAGAAGGATATGCAACCCACGCAATGCAGCCTGAAAACCGGCCGGATCTCCATCATAGAGAAGGATAGTTTCTTCGGCAAACCGCTTTAATAAATCGGCGTGCGAGGTGCTAAACGAAGTCCCTAGCGATGCGACAACATTCTGTGTTCCCGCTTGATACGGCATAAGCGCGTCAAAATAACCCTCAACAAGGATAGCTTTCTCTTCTTTTTGAATTGCCTGACGCGCCTCGTATAAGTTGTAGAGGGTTTTACTCTTATCGTAAAGGGTAGTGGTAGGAGAATTTAGATATTTGGGGAGCTGCCCTTCGGACAGAGCGCGCCCACCAAATCCAACAGGATTG
Source organism: Candidatus Poribacteria bacterium (assembly GCA_965207095.1). Lineage (GTDB taxonomy): Bacteria > Poribacteria > WGA-4E > WGA-4E > PCPOR2b > PCPOR2b. The sequence goes on from OZ242270.1 coordinate 473,881, forward strand.
CCCCGTTCATCTCGGATTGGAAAGATAACGCGTCCCCGAAATCGATCCGTGGTTCCTTGGTCATCGCTCCTAATGAGTCCAACATCAATGAGTTGTTGGACTGAGAAACCGGCTTGTGTGGCAGCTTTAACGATATCTTGCCGTCCCGGTGTTGCGTACCCAAGTTGGAATTCTTTGATCGTTTGATCTCTGATGGATCGGTTTTTCAAGTATGCGAGTGCATGACCACCAATTCGCGGGTTCAGGAGTTGCTGGTGAAAATGCTCCATCGCAAAACGATTCAGGTCTTGCAGCTCCAAGCGTTTTTGGCTAATCTGGCGTGCTCTTCCATCTTGGGCTGGCAGCGGAATGCCTGCGCGTTCTGATAGCCATTCCATCGCTTCCATGAAAGACTTACCGTCATATTTCCTGAGGAAGCTAATGACATTGCCACCGGCATTACATCCAAAACAGTAAAACGCCTGTTTTTCGGGGGAGACATTAAAGGAGGGGGTTTTCTCGTCGTGGAAGGGGCAAAGTCCTTTATAGGCATTGCCAACAGGCTTCAACAAAACTCCAGACTCCGATATCACCTCGACAATATCGTTCAGTGCACAAATATTATCAAGTATCTCGCGTGGAATGTGGTTAGAAGCTTGTCTCATCACAACTCACCTTCGTCCGATACGGGTTTAGGTTTGCTTTTCCTATGCCGAATTGCGCTTAGTTTTCAATCCAGCAATTCTGAAGAGTCGAGATGGAAAATTTCAAACCGAAATCAGTATGAAACGTGAAACGTACTACGAAATTTGATGGCTTAATCGACTTTGGATTTAGTAATCCTAACATCGGGCACTGGTATCAATGGATTGTCAGCTTTTAACATTGTCAAGATAATATAACCGTACCCTGTTAGAAACCATCTTCTTCGATCGTCCTGTGAATTGAATAGTGGTCCTTCGCAATTTTCTAACGCTGCTCGCAGGGCAAGTAGATTTTTTCAATACGAGCCGATAATTCTAAAACATTAGTCCAAATCTCTGTTACTATTCCTTCAATGCGACAATCGTTGCGCCTGCCCCACCCTCGTTGAGTGCCGCGGCCTGAAAATCACTCACTTGCGCGTGATCCCGCAAGAGGTCATGGATTGCAGTCCGTAACGCTCCGGTACCTTTGCCGTGAATAATTCGCACTCTCGGTAACCCCGCAAGAAACGCATCGTCTATATATTTATCAGTTTCTGCCCAAGCCTCATGGACCGTTTTTCCTCGCAGGTTCAATTCTGTTTTAACGTTCCCTGTCTTGTTATATTGGACATCTAAGATTGAGGTAGACAGTTCGCGCTTGTTGTCTTCTGGACGCACAGGCTCAATTTCTCCGTATGACACGCGCATCTGCATGTTACCAACCTTGACGAGCAAAGGATTTTTCCCGTTTGAAACCGAGAAGACCTCGCCAAATTGGTTCAGGCTTTTCACACGGACTTTATCGCCGACCTGCACCCGAATTGCATCGGGATGCGGTTTCGCCGATTGTTTTTGTTCTTGGCGTCTCTCGTTCAGTTTTTGCTGCGTGGCTTCAATACGCATAAAGGCGTTGCTGACACTATCTTTCGAAGCATTCTCTCGCCGCACTTCCGCTATCGTCTGTTCAACAAGTTTGCGAGCAGCTTTGATGATTGCAGCGGCTTCCTGCTCAGCTTGGTCGCGCAGTTCTTCCCGCTCCGCTTCGATCTGGTTGATTAGTGTCTCGTGCTTTCTGGCAGCGGTATCCGCCACCTGGAGTTTCTCCTGCACTCTTTCACGTTCAACATCAAGCTCATTCTGGGACGCTTGCATACTGACGATAAGATCTTCCACAGCGACGGTCTGGTTGCCCATATACGCTTTAGCAGCATCGGTGATTGCGTCAGGCATGCCCAATCTCTGTGCAATTTTGAAGGCGTTACTGCTACCAGGTACGCCAATCTGAAGGCGATAGGTAGGTCTCAGTGTTTGCCAATCAAATTCCATTGAGGCGTTTTCCATAAAGTCTTGTGCATGTGCGTATGCTTTCAGCGCGCCGTAGTGGGTTGTCGCAACTGTGCGAACTTGACGTGTTGCCAACCAGTCTAAGATTGCCATACCGAGTGCCGCGCCTTCCGTTGGATCGGTGCCCGCCCCAATTTCATCCAACAGCACCAATGAATTTTCGTCCGCTTTTTTCAGAACCGAGATAATTTTGGTAATATGGGACGAGAAGGTGCTGAGATTCTGCTCGATACTTTGTTCATCCCCAATGTCGGCGAACATTTGGTCGAAGACGCCAACTTCACTGCCCATTTTCGCGGGGATGTGCAGCCCTGATTGCGCCATGAGCGTGAGTAAGCCAACCGTTTTGAGGACGACAGTTTTTCCGCCAGTGTTCGGTCCCGTAATAACCATAGTGTGAAATGTGTCGCCCAGTGTTGCATCAGTTGGCACGATCCGTTCTGGCAGGCTGGGATCGCGCTCCTCTTTCTTCAATTTTGCACTCGCACGAAGATTCATCTCAAGGAGCGGATGTCTCGCTTCTATCAGTTTGATAGTACCCCGTTCGTTAAGGGTTGGTTCAACGCTGTTGAGTTCTATGCTTAATCGCGCCTTTGCTCCCAGAAAGTCCAGTCCTCCCAAGATATCCAAGGCAAGTTCCAGCGACGTCAAATGCTCGCGGACCAAATCACTGAGTTCGAGAAGGATGCGCCGTATCTCTTGGCGTTCTTCATCTGCCAGTTGGTGCAATTCGTTATTGAGATCGACAACCCCAAAAGGCTCGATGAAAGCGGTCGCCCCGCTCGAGGATTGGCCTTGAACGACACCGGGGAAATTGTGCTTTGAATCTTGTTTGATGGGAATGACATAGCGATCGTTGCGGGAGGTGATGACATGTTCCTGGATAGACCGCTGATGATTGGGAGCGTGGAGGAAACCCTCTAATTTCGATTGAATGTTTGTCCGTGTGTGGACCAATTTACGGCGGATGGAGCGTAGCGTGGGGCTAGCGTGATCAAGGATGTCACCGTCTGGACTGAGACATCTGTTAATGGATCGGATAAGTTCAGGGAAGGTTGGGAGATTACGGATAATCGAGAAGAGCTTTGGAAAATCTTTCGGATTTTGCTTTTTGACGGCTCGCTGGACATTTTGAGCAGCGTCCGCCACACGACCGACACCGAGCAACTGCTCCGGGTCCAGAATCGCCCCGGGCTTGTCCACCTTATGGAGCGTTGGGGCGATATCCTTCAAACCTTGCAGGGGAAAGCCGTTGGAGGTCTGGTAGAACGCTTTTGCTTCGCTGCATAACTGCTGCTGATAACGGATCGTATCAAGCTGTCGGAAGGGTTTTAGCTTCGTTGCCCGTGACGCTCCCAATTGGGAATGCACATACTGCCTAAGCAATGCCTTCAGCTTATCATATTCTAAGACTTTTTCAGTGTGAGGAGATATCATAAAACTGACCTCATTCGCTGAATTGACCGAGCTTTTATACGATGGGCAGAGCAGCCTGCCCCAATAACTTCACTCCTGCACGTGTTGAAGCTTATCGCGGCGAAAGCGTGCTTTTTCATAGAGCGAGCGGTGCGGTGCAAATCCAAAAACTTTCTCATAAAAACTACGGCCCCCGAGGCCGACCGCTTGAGCGTAGAGGTACAAGGGATCCCGTCCTTCAGATTCAGCACGTCGAGCATCACGCAGATTAATGAGAAAATCGTTCGCAGTTTTTTCAAAACGATTGATAGCCTTGCGTCGTTCGTCGGTGAGACCTCCATGAATATCTTTATCAACTTTATAGTCGCGAATCGCTTTGGCGTAAGCAGCGAAGGCATCGTGATAGTTGCCTTGATTTTCCAACCCTTCAGCGATTGTTACTTTTGGCAGCTGCGGCAGGTTCGCAATCAGCGTTTTTGCGCCGGGAATTAGGTCACGGCTTTTTTGCTCAATTGCTTTTTCCAGATTGGTTTCAAAGAGATCTGTGATATCTTTATAGATTGCTAGCGCATCATCAAAATCACCGAGTTTTTCATAGCAACGCGCCTGACTCAATCGAAAATCCGAAAAGGCATAATCGCGCATGGCAATCTTAGGCAATTTATCCTCTGCGGGGATATATGCCTCAAGTGCCTTCTGGTATTCGCCTTGCTGCTCGTAGCAGTTGCCAATTGCTTTTTGAGCATATAAGGCAAGAATCTGATTTTCCGGTTGATGTTCGTTCACAACTGTTTGAAAATGGGAGATTGCACCGTCATAATCTCCTTCATAATAACGGGCTTTTGCATAATTGTATCGTGCCTTATCCGCAACGGGAGTCCCAGGATATTTCTGGAAAATGGCTTGAAGTTGAGTGGCAGCAGTTTCAAATGGCTGTTCTGTTTCGTCTGCATCTAGCCAATCACTCTCGGCTTCGGTATATTTTTCAACGGCTTCGGTATATTTTAAAAAGGCTTCTGCCCGTGCAGTCTGCTGTTGGTGCTGATAAAAAGCAAATCCCCCGACAACCAAAATCACTATTGTTGCACCAATAATAATCGATTTTAAGTTTTCCTTGAGGAATTCATACACCTGTAGCGTGCTGTCAACAAATTGATCGCTTTTTATTTCTTCTTTTGTCAAACGTCTATCTTGATTCATCTACTTTTTCTTGGTCCTCTTACGCACAGGGTTCTGGTGTATGATTCCCACAAGTGCCACACATCGGCATATCCGCTGTTGGCGCGCTCACAGTATCCACTGTCCCAACACCAAAGACAGAAAACAACTGTGTGATGTCGCCGCTTTCGCATTCCGGGCAGGAGAATGATGGTTTTTGTTGGCTTGAAGTGAAAAGTTTCTCAAACGTGCCATCGCACTGTTTGCAACGAAATTCGTAAATTGGCATTTCGCTCTCCTCGTAAAAACAAAGCCCCAATGCGGGTATTTCAGGCATCCAGCACGGATAAAGCGGGTGACGGGACTTGAACCCGCGGCCCTCAGCTTGGGAAGCTGATGCTCTACCACTGAGCTACACCCGCCCGGAAAATTGCTAAATTATACTTATTGACTTGTCCTATTGTCAAGGGATTTTAATGCCGGAAGCGCCATGATTTATCCCTCTTTCCATAATTTTTCTGTTCTCATGCTAGGCTAAGAAATTAGGTTCTGTTGAGATTTGACAGCCTGCAGATTGGTTTGAACGGAATGAAAAATGACACACATTATAATTGGGCGCGGTGGGGAGGACTCTGATTGCAAACTCACAAGTAAAGTGGAACCCAACATTTGATCGGCAGCGGATTGAGATGTTGGGTTCCACACTCTCTATCTACAAAACAATGTTGTTGAAGTACAGCACATTCACTGTCGTTGATAGGGACTCAGTTTTAGCCGTTCAACCCAACCTACGATATTAAGCAACGAGCTCTCCAGCCTTTAGACTGACCCGATTTTGCGGTGGCAGAGGCGTTCCCAACAACGGCGCATTCACAACAATCCGGGCATCTTTTCCAAGTTCATCAAATGCTTTTTGGAGCGCATCGTCAAAGGAACGGGTCGCATAAGTAAAGCTGTAAGAATATGCCTGCGCTTCATCCATCTCGGTCACGATGAACGTCCGCCCTCGCTCGATCGCGCGGCGATGACTCCACGACATACAGGTGCTACGCGGTTCTCCCTCCCGTCGAGTCAGAATTTGCGCGAGACGACTCAGTGGCAGCTGCATTAGCCGGAAACGAGCCAAGAGATCGAGCTTGAATGGATCTTCACGTGGTTTCAATGGTTCACCTCCATCCATCCAAACATTAGTTGAATCAATAGTTTGTTGCAGGGCACGTTCCTCTGACCAATCTGAAACGTCGGGCTGCTCGTGGGCGGAACAGACGAGAACGACAATTCCATTTTCACGAATCACCTGTTCGGCGGCTTCAATTTTCATATAGAGGCACGCCAGGTTTTCGCTCGCACCGACCCCCATAATATAGATGTCTGCCGGCTCAACCGGCGTCATGGCATGTTCTTGGTAATATTCCACGGCGATGGGCCATGCTTCTCGGTGATAGCCTGCAAAAACAGTATTCGCTGTGAAATCGATCTTCATATTGAAGCCCGCGAGATCGCCTGCATCTTGCACATCTTCCCGCTGGGGATTGCCCGGTCCCCAGCCACTAATCGGACGATCCATCAGGATATAGGTATGGTTATGCCGAATGGTATCACGTCCGGACGCCCCAGGCAGCACGATGCCCGCCCCGCCGTGCCATCCGAAAAGCGAAGGTGCACAACCTCCAACCCCTAACACGTAATCCGCCTCCGCGACTCGCTGGTTGACCCACACTGGGGTTCCCATTCGTGTGGTGCCGACATAAGCCAAATCTTCCGTTTTGTGAGGATGGTGCTCAACATAACGCACACGATGCAGCCATCCCGGTCCAAGTTTCTCTCTCGCCCCAGCATGACCGTGCATACCTGCTGCGTGGAGGACGGTAATATGTTCATCGGATACACCGACGGCGTTGAATTGATCAAGCAGGTAGGGACCAATATTGTGCGGTGGACCCATGAGGCTATCCATGGTATCCGTGATTAGTAAAGCGATACGTTCTGAGGAGGTAACGGCATCTTTGAGGGGCGGACAACCGATAGGTTTTTCGAGGGCAGCTTTGACACAATCAATAGGATTGCCCAATTGCGTCAACTCGCGAGGGCGCACAACTGCCTCGATGTTTTTGTCAGGGATGTCCAGAGACATTTCGCCATTTACCCAAGGCACTTGAAATGTAGCCATCTCAAACCCCTCTGTGAATCAGTTGTGAGAAAGACTAAGAGATCTGCACCTTCTCTCCGGTCTCCGCGCTCAGATAGATCGCGTCCAACAATTTCATGAATGTCAGCGCCTCTGCCGGTGACACATCGGGCGGGTTGATGCCACGAATCGCACCAGCAAAATCCTGTATCTCTGTGTCGAAATCGCCGTCACTGTGTTCCACATATTCGTCGATGAAATCATCGCCTTCGGTATAGATTGCCCCCAGTAGTCGGCGTGTCCCGGAACGCTTCACACCGGAAGGTTGGGATGTAGATTCCTGTTCGATTGTGCCAGCCGTGCCCAAAATTCGTATACGGAGATCCCACGCACGGTCTGTCCATGTAGCAATGACGGAAGATGTATCCATCTGGATTGTGATACCGTTGGCGCACCCCACCAAAAAGCTGAGGTAATCCTCAGAATGATGGTCTACCTGTAGAGTCGTTGGAAAAGCGCTATGACTAATAGCAAATGCCCATTCGGGTTGAGGGCAGCCCATTAAAAACCACGCTTGATCGAGATAGTGTGAGCCGTGTTGACCTAGCGCACCACCCTTTAATCCCCACCGATATAGCCAATCTCTGCCCGGTCCTGGGTCATGGTTGACTCCACGTTCCCGAAAATGATAATGTACGCGCGCATGGTAGACCCGTCCAATTTTATCGGCTGCGATGATTTGACGGGTCTCCTTATTCTTCGGCTCATGTCGCATGAAGTAGGAGTACACGAGGGTTTTCCCGGTGGATGCCGCCACGGCATTAATCTCTTCCACATCGGCGGCGTTGCAACCGTGCGGTTTCTGCACCAACACATGCTTACCTGCATTTAACGCATCAATTACCATCGGCTTCCGCACATCAGGGGATGTAGCAACCCCAACGGCCTCCACCTCATCGTCTGCGAGCAATTCCCGATAGTCGCCATACACTCTGGAGACCCCGTTATCGGCGGCGACTTGCTGCGCGAGCTCCTGATTCAGGTCAGCAACCGCCCAAGCGGTGGTGTCCTCGCCCACTCTTGCACCCGCTACCCACGTCCGACCGACTCTGCACCCGATTACCCCAATTTTGATTTTGTCTCCCATGATGATATACTCCTTTCACATTTCATGCATCATCGGCAAGCAGCTGAGTAAGATGCGTTTTCATCAGATTATCTTGAGGTTGATAACCGAGAATCTCAACGGCACCACTAATATCAAGATAGCTCTGTTGGTAAGCGGTCGAATTAGCAGATCTGCCGTAGGTGATGAGACATTTCACGGGACCTTCATAATCAACAGCGCGTCCAAAAAGTTGGGCACAATCACGCGGCGTCAGGAGTGTACTACAGGTGCGTAAATGCTCCGCTTCGTATCCACCTGTGAACGTACCGATACGGATGCTGATAAAACGCATGTCGAACTCATTGACGAGGTAGCGTCCGGCAACCTCTGCCATCCCTTTCATCGCCCCGTACCAACCATCGGGACTTATCTGCTCCGCCGTGGAAAATCGTGGCGGCGAACTCACACGTTCATTCCAACCGGTGACGTGGTTTGTGGACGCAAACACAATTTTTTGGACACCCTCTTCGCGGGCAGCTTCAAATAACAGCATTGATGCCCCGATGTCAGTCACTTCACCCGGCACTTTGCCAAACTGGTCCTGACGCACAAGCGCGAGGTGAACGACGACATCCTGATTCTTACAAAGCTCCCGCATTCGCTGATAGTCGCGAACATCGCCCAACTCAACGCGGGATTTCGTGCTGGCAGCCTCCTTGAGGTCCACCAACGTCAGGGTGTATTTGTTTTCCTTTTCCCATGCACCCCACAACGTACTGCCGACTTTACCTGCCGCGCCGGTAATAAGCACCCGTTTTTTTTCTGCCATGTTTATCCTATCCCTTTCTAAGTGTGGGATGACCGCGATCATCCCCTATTACAATAGAGGCACAAGCATAGCACGCATTGGAATGGTTTGCAAGCGGAATTTATAGAGGTGATAAACGCTTTAATCGTGTATCACAACTCATTTCGCAATTGACAAAAAAAAAGGAAAGGGTTATAATCAATTTATCAGTGATTTCTCAGGAGATTTGAATGCTTTATAAGGGGCTGCAGCTAGATCCGTTTCAGGAGGAGGCGATTCATGCAATAGATCGGAATCATTCCGTGCTAGTCACCGCACCAACAGGCGCAGGCAAAACAGTACTCGCCGAATATGCTATTGAAAAATGTGTGGAGATGGAGCGTCGTGTCATTTATACGGCACCGATCAAAGCCCTAAGCAATCAAAAATATCGTGATTTCTATCAGGTTTATGGAGATCGGGTAGGAATTGTGACTGGCGATGTGGTTCTAAACCAGTTTGCACCAGTGCTGTTGATGACAACGGAGATTTTCCGCAACACAATCTTTGATGATATTACCCGCTTGGACGACGTAGAATACGTTATTTTCGATGAAATTCACTATATCAACGATATTGAGCGCGGAACGGTCTGGGAAGAGAGTATCATTTTTGCTCCCCAAAATATCAAGTTTGTCTGTTTGAGTGCGACAATCCCGAATATCAATCAATTCGCCGAATGGATGCGGTCAGTTCGAGAGGTTGAGATTGATGTAATCGAGGAGCTGGAGCGCCCCGTTCCTCTGGAGCATCATCTCTATTTAGAAGGATACGGGATTGGCGATCTTGAGTGTTTACAACGGATCCAAGAGTCAATAATTTACGACGGTCCCGAGGATAACCGCGCGGACACTGAACCGGATAAAGTCGATGGGAAAGCATTGGATGGTCTCATCAACGTCGATCTAATCTCCTACGTTCAGGATCAGAACCAACTCCCGTGTCTCTACTTCTGTTTTAGTCGCAAGGTGTGCGAGAAAAATGCAGCGTATTATGCCAAACAGACTCTGCTGACCCGCGAACAACGGAAAGAAATTCTTCATCTGTTTGACCTGCTGTGCACTCAATTTAGCATCCGAGACGAGCGCAATATCCAAGCGTTTCGACGCCTTGTTTCTAAAGGTGTTGCCTACCACCACGCGGGTATGCTGCCAACATTGAAAGAGGTAGTCGAGCGTTTATTTAGTTCTGGACTGATCCAACTGCTTTTCACAACGGAGACTTTTGCAGTTGGCATTAACATGCCGGCATGCACAGTTATTTTCGAGAGTTTAGAGAAATACGATGGCATCAATTTTCGGTATCTGAAAGCACGCGAGTATCATCAGATGTCTGGTCGGGCGGGACGGCGTGGAATTGATCCAATTGGTTATGTTTACGCCCGAGTTTTTCCAAAATTTGCACACGTTGGGAGTGTGCAACGAATCGCGTCTGGCAAAATTGAGGCAATTGAAAGTCAGTTCAATCTCTCCTATTCAAGTATCCTGAATCTTTATGATAATTATGGGGATGACATCTATGATGTATGCACCCAAAGCTTGAGCAACTTTCAAAATCTAGAACGGGTGCGGAAGACAGAAACACAGATTCAACATACCTCCGCAACACTGGACAGACTATCCAAGCCTACTTGCATTCATAAGGGCATTGATGGATTTGATCAGATTGGCGGATACAACAATCTCCGAGACAGAATCACTGAACAGCGCAAAGCCCTGAAAATAGAGCGTCGTGCACTCAAGCGCAAAGGGAACAAACGGAAACATAGGCGGGATTTACGGCAGAAGTTTATCAGGTCCCAACGCCAGTTGCGGCATATGGAGGCATCGAAAAATAAGAATCTATGCCATAACTGTGCACAGTTCAAAACCTGCGATCATAGCTACCGCAAAATTAATCAATCTGAGAATCGGATTCAGAACCTTCAAAATAGGAAAACCGTCCTTAAAAGCTATCAGCAACAACAGATTGCCTCACGTTTGAAGATTCTCGAAAAACTTGGATACATTGATGACTCCGGATTACTCGCACGTGGGAAGATTGCATCACAAATTTACGGCTATGAAATACAGGTGACTCAACTCCTCTTCAGAGGTTTCTTTGAAAACTTGAGTGAAGATGAACTCAATGTACTTGTAATGGCAATTGTTTGCGAAGACAGGAAGGACTGGGGATATTACAGGAAGCTGGAAGATAAAAAAATCAGACGTCTACTTCGAAGGGCGGACAGAGAGATTGAATCAATCCGGGTATATGAGGAACAACATCATGTGGATTCGGTGACCCCTAAGTTAGTAACAAAGATGAGCACAGCGATGCTTGCGTGGAGTCAAGGATGTGAGTTTGAGACGCTGCCGCAGTATGTGAATTTAGCCGATGGCGATTTTGTGCGAGCGTTTCGACTTGTGATAGATCTCCTCAGACAGGTCCGCAGGGCAGCGGTTGGGCATGATACGTTATTGGATAAGGTGGATCGGTGCCTTGACAAAATCAATCGCGACGTAGTAGACGCCGAACGTCAGCTACGCGCCGGACAGGACACGCTATGAGGATCACCAGTGGACTTTTTCCTTGCCCTTAAGCTCATTTTATGCTACAATAGTTAATATAATTTTATCATTGTGTTAAACTAATAACTTGTACACCCTTAACCGATGGAGAAAGAACATGGCAGACCAAGAATTTGAACTCACTACAAAACTACGAATTAGGGATGCTGCAGCAAACGATGCGAAAGATTTAGAGCAGTACTGCTTTACTGGCAAAGCTGCAGAAGAAATTGATCGAGAACTACAGGAAGATCTCTCACGCGCCCAGAAAGGAGAGGTCTATCGAATTGTCGCTGAAGCGAACGGCCATGCGATTGGAAACATTCGGCTTGAGCGTCACCCGCTGAACTCTGAAATCGGTGAGGTCGGTCAGTTGGCGGTGTCTGCGCTTTTCCGGCAGTTTGCGGTCGCAGATAGATTAATCGAGTTCACTGAACAGATCGCGCAAGAGAATGGCATTACGACGCTTCAGATTGAACTCTCCCGGTCCGAGGAAGCAGTCATAAACGCTTACAAAGCCTGGGGATTTGATGAACGGCCTGTTGTCACGCTGCAAAAGCCGGTCGGTGATTCTAGCGCAGCGAGCGACCCCGACGAAGAAACATCTACAGACGAGACCTCTTCATCGGAAGAAGCTTCAGAAGAAGTCCTTGAACTGGAAGAAGACTCTGCAGATTCCTCTGACGATTCTGAGGATGACGAGGGAGGACAGCAAGAACTGTTATAGGCATGTGTAAAAGGTACACAATATCGCGTCTTACACAGACTTCACCGATTGGAGTGAACAATGCACAAATATCTCAAGTTGACTATTATTGCAATTAGCATGGCAGCTTTTCTCATCAGTTGTGGCAGCCAAAACCCATACCTTTCGAAGGGTAAGGAACTAATCAAATCCGACAAAAGACGGAAAGAAGAACGAGCCGCTCAACAGTTCAAGTTGGCAATTCAACATGAGCAAGATAATGCGGAAGCACACTATCTTCTTGGTTACTACGATTCTGCGACGTTTTACGCCGATGGGACCCCAGAAAAGGCGAGCGCATCGATCGAAGAGCGGGGTAAGCATATGTTTCAAGCTTACCAAAACGACAAACGCAAATATCTTGAAATCCTTGTCTTTGAGACGCTAAGAAATCGTGAACCTGACGTTCAGAATGCGGCGTTAGATGCACTCAAGCGTATCTACCAACAAGCCGACCGCAAGAAGTTACTCAACGCCTTGAAAAAAGCGATCAAGTCCAAGGATAACCGTGATAGACACGACGCGCAGTGGGTGTTAGCCTCCCTTGGGAAAGATCATCCTGAAGAGATTGTGCCGATTCTCATAGAACTGTTAGATTATAAACGCAGGGAAACCCGTTTGAACGCGGTCAAGGCACTTGGCGCAATTGGGGATGAAAGCGCAATTCCGGTATTAGTAGAAGTAGTCAACTCCGGTTCAGCCAAACGCGAAAAAGATAGGGAAGACCCAGAGATACGTGGTCTTGCCGTCGAAGCATTGGGCAAGATCGGGGGCACCGCCGTAGAAAAACTAGTCGAGATTGTTCAGAACAAGGGTTCCTCAATGCGTGTTGATGCAATCCAGGCATTAGAACAGCTCGGTGACGAAAGGGCGGTTAAACCGTTGTTAGAAGTTTTAAGCGAACAAGGCAACCGAGAGGTCGTTGTCAACTTCTAATCCGAGAATTAGAATTCTCCGCGAGAACCGTCGGAAGATGCAGTCTCTGCGACTGCCGATTTGACTGTGAATTTGTTCGGTCCAATATAGATCTTGAAGATCATCTCGAATCAATTTTTTTACGTATTCGGACCTTTTACTCAAAAATCCGTACGAAAGGGATCTTATGATTTGGAAAATACAACTTAGTTTTCTCTTAATCGTCACAATTCTATGTGTTGCTGGATGCAGTGACAACCGTTATTACGACGATCAACTTCAGATGGAAATTCAGCAGTTAGACAGTGATCTCGATAATCGTTGGTCAACGACCGGTGTGGTTATAATTAACGTAAACGCGAACGGGCCAGCCAGCCGAGCCGATCTAGAGAAAGGCGAACTGATCTCCTATGCGATTGGCGAGCGAACAATCCGCAGTACCGGAGACTTTAAACAAGCGGTTAAGAATGCAATGAAAGAGGACAATAACTTTATCCTCAAGCTAACGGATGGTCGAGCAATCCGGTTGGCGGTTCGAAGAAGCGGTGATAAAGTAGGTTTAGAGGTAGATGGGTCGCGCGTTAGCGAAGTGACTTCGGGAAGTCCCGCTGACACTGGTAATATCAAAGTAGGTGACATGGTACAAAGCGTAGTTGATGAGCGGAACATTCAAACCATCAAAGACTACAAGAAAGCACTCAGCGAATTTGCAAAGCATGATTCTAAGGTTACATTTCGCACAATCGAGTTAATTGGTATTAAGATTGGCACCGTCAATGCGCTCGGTAACTTGGGGGATGTGCGCGCTGTTCAGCCACTAACGGAACTTTTAGCAATCGAAGGCAGTACCTTGCGTCAACCGGCTGCGGAGGCCTTAGAACGCCTCGTTGCGTTGAGTCAATTGAACACCCTCTTCCAGCAATTTCAGCAAGCCAATGTTGACGAGTTACCCGCCGATCAGCTGAGTCCACAGCAGCGCGAATCCGCAGAAATCTTGGGGCTGCTCACGAGCGATCTTGAGAACAACCGCGCCACACTCAACGACCCATTCGGCACACAATTTCGTCATCGATCCGCAGCTTTATATCAGAAAATAACCGATGGACAGATGGTAGAATTGGGTCGGAAATACCTCAAACGTGAGATCGAGCCCAATCAGGAGATTCGACGTGCTTGCATCTCCATTCTGGGACATCTCAAACCCATCTCCGCGATTGAAGACCTGATTGCTGTGATGGAAGATGGCCTGGAGGTTCCGGGTATCCGCTTTAAGGCAGGACTTGCGTTAAGTCAAATTGGCGAGGATTCCGTTGATGCACTCATTGCTGCCTTCCACCAAGGTGATGCAAGTGTCAAAGATATTGCTGCTTCGGCGCTCGGAAACATCGGTGGGAATAAAGCACGGAACACGTTAATCAATGCTCTCAAAACCACAGACAATCCTACAATCAAGTTGACCGTAGCCGATGCGGTTGCTAAGATCGGTCGTTCTTCTTCAATTGAGGCACTTCGTCATCAGAGAGCGGAACTTCCAGAGGGAAGTGGTTTAAGGACATTCCTCAACGAGCTTCAGGTATCCCTGTTTAATATCGAATTAAAGTATCAGAGCCATCTGAACAGTGAAAATATTTCAGCAGAATTACGACAAGAGTTCAAAAATAATCAAATTCCGCTTTCTCAAAATGCTGTCCTTTCGATTCAAAAGAAAGATAGCGAATGGTGGATAGATGATAAAGATAATAAACGGATGTACATTGTCCGTAAAGAAGCCCGCAAAGAAGAGGGTCGGCTTAACATCTATGAACCACTTGATGCAGAATCAATATCGTATTCGGTCACAAACTGATAAGCTGAAATTCAGACAGTATTACCAAATTTGAGGAAATAGTAGTTTAACGCATGCGGCGGATTCGGGCGCGCCTTGAGGTTCAGTGAAGGCGGACGACGGATTTGCCCTTTAAGAAGATAAATACTAGTCCCGCGAAGCGAGGATCCCGGTTCAATCGGGACCTGCAAATTAACTCCCAACCCAGATGAAAATTGGCGTTACCTCCGATCTGCACACCGATGTCACCCCGCTGAACAAAAAGATTCTTCCGCATATCGTCGAAGCGGTTGAGCAAGCAGGCTTAGATATTTTTATCTTAGCTGGCGACCTTTCGCCGAACCTGCTCGAACTCGCTGGAATTCTGACTGCATTCACTGAATCCAACCTGAACTGCCCAAAATTATTTGTTCCTGGAAATCACGATATCTGGATTAGCGAACACCCCGATATTACGAGCGAGCAGAAGTACGAAGCCATCACAGTAGTCTGCGGAGAGTGCGATTTCCATCCACTGGATGCTATGCCCTTCGTTAAGAACGGAGTGGGGTTCTGTGGTACAATCGGGTGGTACGATTATTCATTCCGGCACAAGGAGTATAATTTTTCAAGGCAAGAATACGCGTCGAAACAGTTATCGGGATCCATTTGGAACGATTCCAACTACGCCAAATGGGATGGAACAGACCCGGAAATTGCTCACCGATTTGAGAATAATTTGCGGGAACAGATCAGTTCGCTAAAAGATTCTGTCTCGCAGATCATTGTGACAACCCACCACGTCCCCTTCCAAGAGTGTGTCCAGTCTCGCGGAACATTGCCGTGGGACTTCTTCAGTGCCTATATGGGGAGTCAAGGACTCGGCAAGGCGTGCCTCGAAGAAGCGCTCGTCACGCATGCTCTCTTTGGCCATACGCACACGCCAGTCTATCAGCAAATTGGCAACGTCACTGCAATCTGCTCTCCAATTGGCTACTTGCATCAATCTCCAACGTGTGATTTATCCGCCTATGCACAGGAAAGACTCACCTGCTTCGAGATCTGATTTTCGATAGTGGACAAAGGGTTTGTGAGCTAAGTTACGGAATTGTCGAACGAGGATTTGTACCATCTAAACAACGTGAAGAATCAAATCTTAACAATCTACTAAAGATGGTGATGTGTAGCACACGATCTGCCACGACTATCCGCAACTGTAACGAGGAGGCAACACCCGCATGAACCGTCCGCGTCAACATATCAGCGATTCCACAGGAACGGGTGTTTATTTTACTCAAGGTCTCACGGTACTGAAGCTATGGACTGATTACCTTTTCCGTTTTACGCTTTACGCATTATGCTGCCTCTCGTTGTTTGATGCTTGGACCTTAGACTCTCACGCAAACACAAACGCCAGAACCGATCGGAACGGAATCACTGTCGAGTTCATTCTTCCAGAACTTGAGGTATCGACAGTTAAAAGAAACGGGATTCGGTATCAGGCAGTCAGCTTTGAAGGAAGTGGGTTTACCAACGAAGTGGGAAATCCACGACTTCCTGTGTCGCGCGTTATGCTTGGTGTACCGTCAAACGTCAAGTTTAACCTCGAAATTCTTCATGCTCCTACAGAGACACGGTCCGGTTATCGCCTCCCACCTGTACCACACAGCGTTCCCAAATCCAGCAGTACAAATGCTGTCTCCCTTTCCCAGACTGAAGACTTCCAGACACTTGAAGAAGAATGGCGTGAAGATGGTCCCGCTTACGCTTCGAATAGGAATTACCCGAAAACCGGAGCACAAGTTGTTTATGACGGTTACATCCGTTCGCAAAGGGTGGTTTATCTAGAACTCCGCCCGGTCCAGTATCAACCGAAATCGAGAACCTTGCGGATTCACTCTCGTATGACTGTTCGCGTTCACTTTGTGCATCAAGGTTCGGATAACAGATTTCAGAGTACCAGCACTTCATCTTCTCAATTCACAACTACAGAACCGGCTTCATTTGAGCGGATGTATCAGAACTTCCTGTTAAACTACGATGCCGCTAAACGTTGGCGCGTTCCAAGCGCGAGCGTGGCTGCTGCACCGGCAGGTTCAGCAGTGCAGCAACAAGCAACTGGAGAACGGTATAAGATTCTCGTTGAGAAGACCGGCGTCTACCGCTTGGAGAGTGAGGATCTACGGCGGAAATGGGGGATTGATTTGAGGAGAATCGATCCGCGGCGTTTACATCTTAGAACGAACAACAGGGAGGTCCCAATATACGTTTATGGTGAAGAAGATGGACGTTTCGATCGAGGCGATTTCATCGAATTTCTCGGCATAGATGCAAAGAATCGGTACACAAAGTGGAATGTCTATTGGCTTGGTGTTGAACGTACGCTGGGGGCGCGCGTATCCGAAATTCATGCCAGCCCTGATGATTCAACGGCAAAGCTTGTTCCCAGTTTTCGCTCGAAACTTTATTTTGAAGAGGACCATCTCCACAATAACTTGCGACATGCTGAGCCCAGACGTATTTCGCCAGATGACAAGCACGCTTGGTTTGAAGCACTCGATTTCTGGTATTGGACTGGCGTTAAAAACTTGGCTGATGCGAATGAAGTGGATCTTGAATTTCCGCTTTATGATCTAACGCAGAGCTTCGATCAACCGAGTATAAGCGTAACCTTGCAAGGTGGAACACCAACTGATCACGAGGCTTTGGTTTCAATTAATAATATTCGGATTGATGAGGTAAAGTGGTCAAGCCATGACGTTGCCACAGCCGGTAAGACGCTCCGGGTTTGGAACAATTTGCGGGATGCAGCCAAGGGTGAAAAGAATGTGCTTACCCTCGCTCGCATTGATACCACGGAAGAAGAAAATACTACAGCCTTTCCTTATCACGTGTACATTAATTCTTTCGAGATTGAGTATACGCGGCTGCTAAAAGCGCTCAACGACTCTCTTGAATTCACCACCCCTCCTACCATCGATCCATACAATGCCCGAAGACAGCGTCGGTTGGAATATACTATCCAGACCTTCCTCTCCCCAGATGTGGCAATCTTTGAACATGACGGTGAGGTGTTGGTCTCAAAGTTTCAAAACCTCAAGATTGAACGCGTAGATTTGGACCGAGCGGACCGGAACCGCCTGCGCGAAATCTACCGTATCAACGCCGAATCCGAAGGCACAAGTCAACCTTTGCTACAGGACATCCCGCGCGTTGCTTACGACGCAACGTTTCAAGTGCGCGATGCACACGATGCGAAGTATATTGCGGTTTCTTCGGCGAGTGTACGTCAGCCGGTCCGAGTTGAAGCAGTGAAGCCGAGCGATCTGCTCTCTCCTACCAATGGTGTGGATTACCTGATCATCAGTCATCCAGCATTCCTTGAACCGTCAAAAAGGTTGGCGCGATGGAGATCCACACGAAAGGGTGGCGGACACCGAACGAAAGTTGTTGATGTTACACAGATTTATGACATCTTCAGTAATGGTATGGTTAATCCACAGGCGATCAAGGACTTCCTTACCTATGCCTACACAAACTGGCAAGCGCCTGCCCTCTCTTACGTCACAATTATGGGAGATGGGACGTACGATCACCGCGGAATCGATAAGGAGATCTATCCAGAGCCTCCCGAATTGACGGGATACATCCCAACCCACTATATCTGGACTACCTCCTTTGGGAAAACCTCAGTTGATCACTGGTACACAACAGTGAACGGCATTGACGAACTACCAGATTTCTACATCGGAAGACTGAGCGTGGAAACACTCGAGCAAGCCAAAATCGTCGTTGATAAACTCATCAACTATGATGATAAAAGGCCCAACGGGGCTTGGCGCCGCCGCATTATCTCCGTTGCAGATGATGAAATCAATAACGCCAGCGAAGATATCTTCGAAAAGAGTCTGACCGCGCTTTCAAAAAATCAGGCACTGCTCGGTTACGAAACCGTGCCGATTTATCTCGAAGATGTCGTTGACATGGTTGAAGCGAATAAAGCGGCTTACCCCGACCTTCCACAACGGGTGGCGAAGGATATGATCATTGATGCAATGGGTGATGGCGCGGTTATCGCCCAATATGCAGGTCATGGCGGTCGTATTGTTTGGGCACATGAGGCAATTTTTGACAATCGGGCAATAGATCAAGTGAGCGAAACAGATCATCTCCCGTTCATGTTGGTATTGAGTTGTTATAACGGCTATTTTGATGCGCCCGGTGAACCGAGCATGGCGGAGAAGCTGCTCCGAAAAGATAAGAGCGGCATTATCGCCATGTTGAGTGCGACACGCCTCACTTATGGTAGCGGGAATGACTCTCTGAACACCATTATCTTTGACATGATTTTTGAGCGAAATATACGGCAACTGGGGCCACTCAGTTTTGACTCTAAGATCGAACAGATGATACAGGATGGCCGCGGACAACTCAATGTGATGCTGGAGTACACTCTCTTTGGTGATCCGGCGCTGAACCTCGCTATGGCGGATTATGAGGTTCAGGCGGATATTGAAACGAGGACAGTTGCAGCCGGACAACTTCTCAAAATCGCTCCGGGGCAGATTGCGGAAGTTACCTACGACCCGACAACCAAGAAGAAGCGGTTTACACCCATCTCAAATTTCAACGGAAGAATCTATGTCAAAGCAGTATTTCCCGGCACTTATTCAACTCTTGAGGGGGAAGAGGAACTCCTGCAAGTCTACTCAGGTAATGTTCCTGTGACGCAAGAGGCAATTGTCGTGAACGGCAAATTTCCCGGACTTTCCCTTCCCATTCCCAAAGGAATTAGCGCAGGCGAAGCGCATGTTGAATTTTATGCTGAGAGTCCGACCCATATTGCTGCCAGTGGCCATTCATTTACCGTACTCGTACCGAAGATTCTTGATATACAGCCAGAACTTGTTGTTGGCAGTCCGGGGGTTGAGCCGTCTCAATTTCGGATCTCCGTACAGGTTTCCGACGAATTGAACGAACAGGGCATCAAATCAGTGACCTTGGGGTGGCGAGACACGGTGAAGCGAGAATCGTTCAGCGAAACGATGGTCCGGGACGTATCACGCGGTCGTGGTTGGTATACAACTTCTAAACCGTTGCCTCTACCGGCGAACCGCGCACGCATTCAGTATGAGATTACAGTTGTCGATGTTGATAATCGATATGTCAGTTCTGGACGCCGGACATACCAGCCGCTTGTATTTCCTGACGTTCGAGTTACGCCCGGGCTGGGATTTTCAGGTCCGTTAATCTACTACGGTTACTCCCGCGAAGATAGTGCTTGGACAATCAATGCGGATATTGAACAGATTGAAGATATTGAACTAACAGAGAGTCTTGAGATCGCTTTTTTTATAGGCAACCCCGATCGCGATGGAGATGGTGTTGTCGATACTGGTGCGAAGCTGCTTGGGCGAACGCAGATTCCGCCGAGTGCGTGGCAGCGGAGGGATCCGATAGAACCTCACAAAAACGCACTCAAGACTGAAGGTGAGACCGATAGCCTGCTTCGCCCCCGTGCCTTCAGGGAGAGACCTCTTAACACCTATTGGATCGCAACAGCAACCCTTAAGCATGAATTATCGATTGGCAATCACGAGATTTTTGTCTTTGTTGATCCTGCTTTCGACTCCGCGGAAATGTCTTACGGAAAACTCCGTGAAGGCGATGAGAAGGACAATATTAAATCGCGCTTGATTCCGGTTCAGAGCAGTCTCATCGGTAAGAGGGCTCAGCGTATTTTTAGCCAAGACGGAGTGCTCGATTTCCGTATAGCCGCTCATGCCGTTCCGCAACTCGCTGTTTTGACAATCACACCACTTAATAGTCAACAGCAGCCTAAACCGGTGAATCCATCAGACCTCATTCCGGTCACATTGCCAAACGGGACTGACACAGCAGCTTATAATGCAGCAGTAGATATAGTGTCGATGAATCAGACGTCGCTACAACAGCCAATAACAGCGGAACTGCGATTCGATCTTTTGGCATTGCAAGAAACGATTAAGGCTGAGTTAGGATTAGAAGAAATCTCAAATCCTGCTCCAGATCAGATTGAGGCTATTGAGGAAGGAGCGGAGGAAGTCGCGAAGAATATTGGCATGTATCTATGGATAGATACGCTGAAAAACTGGGTTCGTCTTGATTCAGAGTTGGTCAAATCGTCTGACG
The DNA here is from genome assembly GCA_965207095.1 of Candidatus Poribacteria bacterium. GTDB lineage: Bacteria > Poribacteria > WGA-4E > WGA-4E > PCPOR2b > PCPOR2b. The sequence continues at coordinate 494,731 of OZ242270.1, forward strand.
GATCCACACAAACGCAATCGACACTTGCAAATATCAGTGCAATGAATTACGGCGATGGTGACATCCACACGGTTAGAATTGAGCCAACCGCTGGACGGGTAGGGAAGTGGGTGTTGCTATTTACGTCGTCCGAAACTTACCGCGTACTAATCAGTGAAGAGGAACAATCGCTTGAACTTATTAACCCAGATCGATTTGTGGATCCATCTACCCAAGCTCCGAGCGTGTTCAGTGATGGGGTTGCCATTGGAATAGAGTTCGGCGAGGACGATTTCCAGTTTGGAGATGTCCTTACTTTTCGAGTATATGACACTACATCCAGCGGTCCCGACCCAACATATTATCCTTCAGCCTTCAACGAGCAAAATATAGGGCGAGGTAGCATCCAATATGCTCATCTTGAGGAAAATTCATCAATACCGTTCGATCAATGGGTTATTCTTTTTGTCAATTCGGAACACTTCCAGATTGAAGGGGAAAAGTATGGTCTCCTCTCACGGAACGGCGAGCCCGTACGCGGTAAAGTTGGTAGCGAATTCGTTTATCCGGAGTTCGGTCTACGTCTCAAGATATCAGCCGGTGAGCGAGAGTTTGAAGCAGGAGATAGCTTCCGGTTTAATACAAGAGAGACCGGACGAATCCGCGCTGAAGTGCCAATGCTTGGCACGTTGGCACTGATGCAAAGTAACGATAGTATCCCACCTGATCTCCAGTTAACAATTGGCAAACAGAATTTTATTGATGGTGATCCGGTATCTTCAGAACCTTTCATCCAAGCGACGCTCACAGATGACAATGGCATTGACTATATTACTCGCCCCGTCCATCTCGAAATAAGCCGGGATAGTCAGCCATTTACGCCAATCTCAGAAACAGAGTATCGACTGACCAATATTTCAGGATCCAATCAGGTTAGTCTAAACTATCAGTCCCCTGAACTGGAGCCGGGAACGTATCGAACTCGTTTGAGTGCCAGCGATCTTGATGGGAACACATCGGAGGCAGAGATTGAATTCCGTATCCACAAAATCCTTCAGTTGCTCGAAGCAATGAACTATCCGAATCCATTCGCGGGGGATACTGTCATCACTTGTGAACTGACCGGTGCCGCCGATGAAATGACAGTCAAAATTTATAGTCTGTCAGGGCGGTTAGTCCGCGAGTTCGCTGAACCAGCGCGTGCAGGATTCACGATGATACCGTGGGATGGGCGTGACAGAGATGGCGAAGAGGTTGCCAACGGCGTGTATTACTGCAAGATTCGCGTTAAGATGGCGGGGGAGAAGGACTTAACCGAATACATCAAGATGATGAAGCTAAAGTAGAACGGAACGAAATGATAATCAAATTCAGTACGATTTTTATCTTCATTGCCCTTTGTTGCCATACTGTTTCCCATGCGGCGGAAAAGTATGCGGGGGATTTTCTAACCCTCGGTGTTGGTGCACGCCCATTGGGTATGGGTGGCAGTTTCGCAGCCATCGCCGACGATTCCACAGCAGCTTATTGGAATCCGGCTGGCCTCGGACGTTTGCGCCATTCCGAAGCAGCGTTCATGCACTCAAGTCTTGGCGACTTGGATAGTTATGATTTCGTCAACTATGTTCACCCGATTGGTGGGGCTGCATCGCTTGGGTTAAGTTGGCTACGGGTAGGGATTGATGATATCCCGATCACAGCACTGCCACGCCCTGCGAATCCGGTCAGTCCGGGCAACCGTCCGAGACAGGTCGGCACTTTTAACAGTACCGACAATGCCTTCTTCTTATCCTATGGCAGGAAGGTCGGATTTAACTTGGGGTCAAAGCGGCTGAATCTATTCCTTGGTGGCAGCACCAAGTTAATCTACATCACTGCGTTGGGCAACACAAACGCGCTCGGCGTGGGTGGAGACCTTGGAGTCCTCTGGACAACTTCTCCCGACAGATCTCCACAACTGTCGATTGGTATCGCTGCACAAGATTTTTTTCGGACGAAGTTATACTGGAACACCCCACCCGCAAACCCGGGTGAAGCTTCTAATACAGATACGATCGAACCCAATTTGAAAATTGGTCTCTCTTATAGACAATCGATCAAACCGTTGAAAAGCCATTTGTTATTGACAGTCGATACTGACAGCTTGTATGCTTTTGAGAAGCACTACGGTGCAGAATATGTTTTTGCGGAACTTCTGTCGTTAAGAATTGGTGTTCAGGAGCGGAAAGGTATCAATACAATCCATTTGATGACAGCCGGTGCGGGGTTGCGACTTTCCTTCTTAACCGGCGCGGCTTTCTCCGTTGATTACGCTTTCTTAAATAACAGTGAATTGGGAAATAGCAACCGGATCTCTTTGATGACACGATTTTAAGTTATAGTAGATCTTAGAATTAATCTTCAAATCGGGGCGGTTAGGAAAATAAACTACCGTTTCTCGTCTTGTATTCACGTTGTACACGGGATCCCGATAAATTTCGCCATTTGTATCTAACTGCGCCGGTTCAACTACGGGGACTATCTGGTGCGGTTGAAAAGCACCTAGCGAAAGTGTTTATATTTTTAACACCCACCATAATTTTTGAAACTGGGATTTCGCCATGCTCAATCTACGCATGAAAACATATCAATATTCCCTCATTTTTCTCGTCCTTCTCACGCTTATCCTCAGTATGACCATTCCCTATCTAAGCCAATCCATTGAGGCAGACGATAGTGACCTTTTCACTTTTGTGAGATTAAGATACACAGGGGAGGGTAGGTGGTGGGGTAGCGGTTGGGACGTCGATTTGCCCGCTTCTGACCGAAATTTTATCCGGAAGCTCGCACAAGCAACGAATATTCCCGTTGACAGTCGTGAAAAGATTATCTCGGTTGGCTCTCCAGAACTTTTCAACTACCCCTTTGCTTATATCTTGGAAGTTGGTTCGCTTAACCTGAGCAGTGCAGAAGCAGCAAACCTCCGCGAGTATCTACTTCGCGGCGGCTTCATCATGGTCGATGACTTCCACGGCGGGGCGGAATGGCATAATTTTTACCGCCAATTGAAGAAGATTTTTCCCGAACGCGAACCTGAAGACATCCCCATAACCCACCGTTTATTCCAGTGTTTTTTTAAGATCGACAGCCTGGTTCAGATTCCCGGGATAAGATCTCTATACAACGGACGCACCTACGAGCGGCGTGACGGCTACCCTGCTTATTGCCGTGGTGTTTACGATGATAATGGTCGCTTAATGATGATGATTAATTTCAATACCGACATAGGGGATGCGTGGGAACATGCAGCGGAGGGTTTCTATCCGCGCGAGCTCTCTGATATGGCGTATCGTATGGGGATCAATGCGGTGGTCTATGCGTTGACGCATTAGCGTAAAACGTAATACGTGAAACGGAAAAAAATGAAAGTGGGAAAACCTCAATTCTCGGGATTCTCGATGAAATCGGGACGGGAAGGGACACAGATAACATAAGGTGATAAGGGATTTGACGACTATGATTTGCCTTATAAGCGATTGCACAATACAGGGATGGAAAACAAGAAAAAACTTAATTTTTTCTTGACAAGTTTTGGAAGATGTGAAATAACGGATATGATTGGGTGCACCGAGCAGCAACTCGATGCACCCTGAAGCAACCGAGAGCAGACTCAGTTACTTCATGATTGTTAGGCGTATACCTAACAACCATAGTATATAGTATACTCATTTTTGCGATCATTTTCGACCCAAAAAAGGGCTGCTCAGTTGCTGAAGCAGCCCTTTTTTTGGTCAAAACGATGGTACGAAGGAGATGAAAAATGCAATTTAGAAGCGCACGTAGTTTACCTCTTTTAGTAGTGAAATGTATTTTGGCAACGGTGCTCGTTGTTGCTCCAGTTACCATATACGCGTTACCTGTGCAAAAGAGCGTATCTTCAATTGTTGGCAATCCATGGTGGGCATTTTGGCTGGCCGATGACGAAATCATGGCACAAAGTTTTGGACACGCATCTCACGTGCGACTGTTTTGGGGGCCCGATCACTACATACATTCTCATTCTGGAGATGGCTACGCCTATGCACGAATAGCAAACGTATCCGATTCGGATCCGGACAGTTTTAGGTGGATCATTTCCAGCATGAACTCCCCTTCACACCCCGGCGCGATGCCTAGAATGGATATTTCCGCCGGTCGAAGGGGGCATGAGAGCGACTCCGCTTTTACATACTGTTGGGTGCGTTCAGGGGGAAGCACTAAACACTCATCAGACTCAAACTAGTCAATTCGATAATTAGAAATTAGCGAAAGCAGGGGGTAGGTGAATTGAATTTCCACCGACTCCCTGTTTCCCTTACGAAGCCCAGAGCGCAGCAGAATGACAGAATGAAAAGGAACTGATAGATGATATTCCGGCGAAGATTTCTCTGTTTATGTGCCACCGCTATTTGTGTTGTTTTGTGTTTGTATGTCCTCTCTAAACGTAACCCTTTTTCAGTAACAAATAACATTCGGGGAAGTGAAAACAACGAATCCCATTTCATCGACAACACCCCTCAGTTACCTAAAGCGAAAGCTCCCGATCGAATGAAGGAAAAAAGTTCTCCGTCGAGTAGTCGAGTTGGAGCACAGACAAACGAATCACAAACGAACATTGGCGATAACGTGCTCAACGCCTCTTCTTCCTCCGATAAGATCGAGATCCACGCCTCGCGGGACATTGAGGTGCCAGTCAGGTTCCCAGACGGCACCCTTATACCGCAGCCCCCGGAGAGAACACTAGAAGATGAAGTAAGACTTACTAAACTCCTTCTTGAGGAACTTGACAAAGACTCATCAGTGATTGGTATCTGCCAAAACAATGACACCGGAAGGGTTTACCCCTTATATCCAAACACGGTCTACGTTAAACGCACTGAAGGGGTGAACGAGCAAGGGATAAGGTTTATAGAGGGGGAAAGCCGTTTTGGCACTGCGGGGGTCTCCCTTGATGGGCCTATCCCGGCGGGCGTGCGGGTTATTGAACTTGATATGAACGGAGATCCCAGCCGGGATTACATCGCATCAGGGGATTTTTGGGAGTTCATCCTATCACACGGATTTGACCCTGTTACTTATGGAGACCTTGTTACTGAGATTGTCGCCGAAATAGAAAGAGAATACCATCCTAAAGAAACGTTCAATTCTGGCAAGGGGCACACGGGGAACGACAATTGGACTTCGGGGCTCGAGAACTACCTTGAACAAGCCCATGATTTTCCCCCTTCTAAGACAGAGACGGTATCAACGGTACCGATGGACAAGGAAATACGATTGCGCTCATTATTCCATCAATATGAATTTGAAAAAGAATTGCAGCGCACGGAGAAGGCGGAATCCGAAATAATGGGATGGGGGAACCGTTTGCCATACCCTCCAGCGGCCGATGCTGCGATCCAGGAAGACGACGCAAGAAAGTCCGTTCGTGATCTACAAATTCTCCGATAAATAAAGGAGTTTCTGTTATGAATATCCTATCCAATAAACTAGTAATCGGATTGATTGTGTTAGCATTTGTAATTGGGGCATTTGTGATCGGGGTATATTTCGGCGGACGTTGGGTCTACCGCGATTTGCCGGCCGATACCGTAAAAGCACCATCATTGTCTCCGTCTGTGAAAGCCCCCTTAGCTGACATAAGTGATGGAGAGATGGTGCCAACACCGAGTGATCCCGCCCCCACAAGCGAAGGAGAGGAGCTAGGCAGTCCCTATTCGTTTGATGGTGTACCTGACAAAGTAGCAGTGGACCTGGAGCAGATGCAGGTACGACTGAGAGAATGGAGCGATGGGATCCTCAGTCAGTTCCCCAATGTCCCTGCACTCGAGGCAACCGTCGAGTCTTATCAAGAGACTCTGAATCAGGTAATCGCCCGAAATGAGCAGTTGAAGCGAGCCGGTGTGCCGATAAGGGAACGCATACGACGTCTCACGCTGTTCGCGGCGGAAAGAGGTGATGCCATAGCGACAGAGAAGCGTATGGCGGAACTCCATCTGAAACTGCTTCGTGAACAAACCGAGTTGAAGTTGGAGATTGACCGATATATGCATAAGCATGTGATGTTGCCTCTCCCACATTACTTATTAGGGTTAAGCGAGGAGGAGTATCAGTCCCTTCTACAGGGACATTAACACGATTCAACACATTGATTTGAACGAGGAGCCGCCCTGAAAGGGTGATCTCCCACGCGGAAGCAAAGCACACTACTGGGGGCATTGCTCACCTGACGACGCGCCCGCGACACAGTAAGGACAGATTTTTTTATTATCGTAATCCTATCTGTGGAGGTAGGGAGATACCGCTTCTTGCTGACCTTCATACTTTCGCTGAGTATTAAAATTTTCCAAAAACGCGCACGAAGGTTTCCATAAAGTTATCATCGTTCACATCTGCGTTGGCGCGTTGATCGATGTATTGTGCACCGATATGCAGAAACAGCTCTTTTTCGTAGGCGACAAAGCTTTTTTCCATCTCAGCGAGAAGGGCTTGACGAATAAAATCGTTCCCATCCACGAGCATATCGTTAAAAAATAGAACTTGCCCGCCCCCAGTGATCTTGATTGTCTTGGTGAATTGATAAACAACTTTGAGGATAAGTGCGGCCGCCGTGTCGCGCACATCCGCCGCTTCAATTACGCGAAGTCGGATATTGCGTAAGGTTTCTTCACCATCGATTTCCTCAATTAAGGTGAGATGTTCCAAACGATCTTCCGCCATCTGAAATCCGTTGCGAATCGTGTACTTAAACATAGGCGTAATTTCGAGCGATTTGGATGGGCGTATGCGATAATTTGTTTTTAGGATACCAACCTCGTAATGTTTATTATCCTGTGCGAAGTCGAGATTATATCGCAATTTGAGGCGTCCTGTTGTGACCATCTGCCTAATCCCCGAATATTCCCACGTGACCTTGGCGGTGTTGATTAGGTCATCCTGCATCAACAGTGGATCTTTTCGTCGCTTCTCGACCTCGACGCCGCCATCTATATCAAAAAAGGTCACATCCCCGCGTCTTTCCATCTGCTGGACGCTGGGTTGAGCCCGGTAGAGTTGTCCTTCTTCTCTGCTCAAGAAACCGGCAAAGTACCAAGTCTCATCGGGAATACGATCTTTAACCCACTTCAACTCGTTCTCGACGATCAGGGCTGCATCCTGAGAGAGGTCCTTCTTGTAAACCAAATTGGTGAACGCCTTTGTCGCTGTTGATGAAGCCCGACGAATTGCTGCATCCCTGAGATCTTTTTCAAATTGCAAACCGACATCAAGGTCTGTGGAACTGCCGTCACGATTTGTCTTCCGTTTCATTAGCAGCCGCAGTCCACGTAACCCAACATCGAATTCATAGTTGGGGTCTTTATCGTTCTCTTCCTCATCTCGGAGGCCGTTGTTATTTTGATCTCTTTCGTCAAGGAAATCCTCATCAACATCAAAGAGCAGAATATCATCTTCATAATCGAACGTGCCGTTGTTGTTCTTATCAAGATCACCGGGAATAATTAGAGAAGGCGGGTCTAGCCATGTGTTATCAGTGTACCGGTCCTGATCATCGTTATCTCCGACCGATCGAGAGGCATCGAAACGGGGACCGACGCGGAAGGCTTCCCCTTGAAAGATGGTGTCTCCTACAGTTCGGAATGCCTTAAACACTGTCGTCGTCGCCTCAAAGCGTGAACTGAGATCCTTATTCAATGCGCTTTTTGGCGTCGTTGCGAACTCCGCTTTCAGACCGTAGTTCGCAAAATTGGTTTCCATGTCCAAAGCCCACACCGGCGTGTCACGAAAATACCAAGAAGCCCCTAATTTTGACTTGCCGAATTTCGTTACTTCACGTATACCAATTCCAGAGCCTTCGACATCCCCTTGACCAATCACCGGATTGAGCAAGCCGGGAACCATTAAAATCATCCAATCGGTACGTTCGGAACGCACATCCCAGCGCACACCTGTGAGATCAATCTGGTCGAAGGTGAATTTTGTAAAGGTGGTGGGGACCTCTCCTAAACTCAAGATATTTTTGACATTCCCGGCGGTTTCCTCAATAATCATGACACTGTGGAAACCGCGCCGAAACACGCGGTCAAAGTCAAATTCGTTCTGCCGGACTGAGTCCTCCTCTGTATCTGCGAGAAAATCTCGTTTATTGGTGAAATCATATTCCACACGCCCTGATAGAAAGAGTTTGCCGAATAGACTGTAGACATCCTCCGCCTCTGCCGGAAAGATCAGAAAGCTGAAAAGGAAGTAAACCACAAAGCCGAAGATCGAAAACTTCGCCTTTAGCTGCCATTTATTCATTAGCTGAAAATCCTTTTAGGTTTTGCATTTTGTACTTCACCCCTTATATTCCGTCATGATCAAACCGCTCAGTATAAACCGTCCATGTGCCCGTCAGAGAATCATATCGGGTCAACCCGCCGTGTGTGCCGAACCAGAGGTAGTCACCATCGGTCGCAATCGATAGAATGCCATTATGGGGAAGCCCATCTGATCTGGTGAAGTTCGTAAACTCCCCTGTGGTTTTGTCCAACATGGTAACTCCCTTGTCGAACGTACCAAACCAGACCTGATTCCCACGAATTGCCATCGATGTAATCAGGTTTGAACCCAAGCCATCCGCTTCCGTAAGTTTTTTCCACGTTTCATTCACTGTGTCGTAAATCGTTACGCCGCGACCGCTTCCGAACCAGACCTGCCCATTGTCGATGGTAATGCAACTGACTTCGTTGCTGGCTAGCCCATCCTTTTGGGTAAAAGTGGTCCACGTTCCCTGTTTGATTGCGTAGAGCGAGACGCCTGTTTTTGTCCCTGCCCAAACGTGGCTGTCATTGGCCGCCAAACATCGAACATCGTCATTTTTCAGACTCTTGGCGTATTTCCCTTCCACCGTTGGTAGAATCTCAATAGCAGCGTTATATGTTTCCCAAGCATTCCGATCATCGGAGAGAATACTGTGCTTACTAATACCGTTTTTTGTTCCAATCCACACATCGCTTCGATTTTCGACAACCGCTCGAATATCAAGACTGGGCAGTTGATTTTCTTTAGTGTACGATTCAAACCGATCCGCGATTTTATCGTACCGACCAACCCCACCTTCAGTCGCAATCCAAATATACCGCTTCCCAACGGACAAGTCAATGACATTGTTATCTACAAGTTCATTTGTTATCTCTGGCTCCTGTTCTTCCTCATCGTCCTCTTCATCTCCCTCTGATTCTTCTTCCGATTTTTCAAAGTGCTTCCATCTATCGTACCGCTTGTCGTATCGACTCAAGCCTCGGTGCGTACCAACCCAGACGTATCGGGAGTCGGTAGCAACAGCAACCGCTCGTCGGTCCGCTAAGGTGGTCGGTTTGGTGAAGGATATCCATGTTTCTTTTTCTTTATCATAGCGACTCACGCCTTTCGATGTACCAACCCAGACGTATTTTGAATCGACTTTAAGCTGGTATCTCCAGACGCTATCGTGAACGAGTCCATCTTCGACCGTGAAGGCTGTCCACGCCCCAGACGCTTGCGAGTATTTTAGCACACCCGCATCGCCCGTGCCGACCCAGAAGCCATCGCTATCCTCCGAAATAGCCTCAACCCATGATTCAGGGAGTCCATCGCTTTGCGTGAAGGAAGTCCACGACCTGCCGGTTTTATCATATCTGTTGATACCGTCCCGCCCGAAGCACCAGACGTAATCATCACTGACCTGTCCATATCTAGTCCAATTAACCCGTAGTCCCTTGCGTCTATCATAAATAGTCCAAGTATCGTCGGTGAGCGAATAGTAACTCACACCGCTCGTTTCCCGGTCACTGATCCACGAATAAGAACTTCCGCCGCTAGTCCACACCCCCTCTCCGTCGGCGGCAATCCACTCACCGGAGCGCGAAGCCATACCTTGTGCCTCTGTATATGACAGCCAAGTTTTCGTCGCCCGTTCATACCTTTTTACCCCAACGCCGTTTGTAGAAAACCAGACGTGATTTTTTGTGCAGGCAATGTCTTCGATGTACGTTCCGGGGCCTGCTTCCGTTACTTTCACGGTCTCCCATCGTTCGGTTCGTGTATCATAATGCGCTGCCACGCCGCCTTGGAAGGCAACCCAAACGCCATTTGGTTCATCAAGTTCAATGAGTGTAGCATGATGTCCCGGTAAGCCTGATGACCTTGTGAAGTGCGTCCATGTATCAGAGGCTTTGTTGTATCGTAGCACGCCGCCATCCCCGGTAGCGCACCAGACATGTTCTGTACCTACCGCCAACCGTCGAATTGCGGTGATGAACGGCACTTCGGCTGAGATTGGTAGGGCGTCCTTTGTGTACTCTATCCACGTATCGGTGCGACGATCGAATTTTAGAATCGCGCCATTCGGGGAAGCCGCCCAGTTAAGCACCCACAGGTAATGCCCATCTAACTCCATCCAACGTGCCGGATCTTCTCTCAGAATTTCTGTATCATGATATGGGGTATGCCTATCCCACAAATCTTTCTCTACGTCATAGACAGCAACGCCTGCAACCGTACCGAAAAAGACCTGCTTATCCACAGCAGCAATACTCTGCACATTATTGTGCAGTAAACCCTCCGGCTGCATCGTAAAAACCCGTTGAATTCTGGCTCCGTCGAAGCGTGCAATTCCAGTCGGTGTTCCGATCCAGATGGTTTCTTTGTCTACCGCAATAGCCCTGACATTCAGGTTTGGCAGATCATCGGTGATGTGGGTTGACGTTCCGCTTTGAATAATCCATAATCCATTTCGAGTGCCGACTAGCAATCTTCCATCTGGGCTGAACGTAAATGTGTTGACATAATCTGTTACCGGGGGAAACGGTTTAAATTCATCTGTCGAAGCATCTCTCCGATATAACCCTTCAGTCGTCCCCGCCCAAACCGCCTCACCGATTGCCAGCACTGCTGTTATCCACTTGCCGGTGAGATAGGGTTGGCGTGAAACGTGAAACGTGAAACGTGATGGATTGGGCACCTGCGATGTCCCCATTAAGACATTCAGTCCACCTTTCGTCCCGACCCAGATTTTATCGGACAGGTCAATACAGGTAACAAAATTGTCCACCAATCCATTCCGCTCGGTATAGAAACGCCACCGTTCTCCTTCGAGTTCTCCTAGCCCTAAGGACGTCCCAACCCAGAGAGTCCCGTCGTCGGCGTCACCTGCCAAAGCGGTAATATAGTTGGTCATTAAACCATCTGCTTTGGTGTAGGTTCTCCAGGTGTTTTCGTGAAGCGCGTAGCGACTCAGACCTTTATTTGTACCTGCCCAGAGTGCATTTTCAGCTACAACTAGTGATTGAATCTGATTCGACACCAGCGTGTCGCGCTTAGAATACCATATCCACCCATCTGTCACCTTATCGTATTGGCCCAGACCTTGCTCGTATGTGCCAATCCAAATACTCCTACCATCAACAACCAACGCGGTAATGTGATCACTAATCAAACCTTGTGCTGTCGTGTACTTGAACCAGGTATCCACGGTGGTGATGTATCGTCGAATTCCACGGTCTGCCGAACCGAACCAGACGTTGTCGCCATCAACCGCAATCGCTCTGATGAAATCGCTCTCTATGAGATCCGTTCGGGTATGGCTTTCAGTAAAGGTCTGATTGATTGTACTGAACTTACTTACACCTGATTTCTCCGTACCCACCCAGACAGCGTCAGGACTTAAAGCGATCCAGCGGATATGGTTTTCTACCAACCCTTCCTCTTTTGTGTAAGTGTTCCATGCGTCCTTGGGTTTATCGTATCGACGGAGACCGTCTTCTGTACCGAACCAAACATATTCGGATTCGACAGCAATTGCGGTGATTACGTTAAACGAATCTTTATCCTTCTCTTGTTGTAACGCCCACGCCCCCGTCGTCTTATCATAACGCGAGATACCCGCCTCGGTCGCCACCCAGATATGATTCCCATCTACGGCAATGGCAGTAACTCTGTTGCTTGCTAAGCCGTCCCGTTGTTGGAACTTTGTCCAACGTTCCGCTGAATTGGGATTATAAAGACTGATACCGAGTGTCGTACCTATCCAGACAGATTCTCCGTCGGCGGCGATCGCAGTAATGTCATCAGAGAGCAATCCATCGGACCGGTCTAACTTCGTCCAACGGTTGTCCGCTTTATGATAGATGCTGACACCCCGATCTGTGCCTACCCAAACCTGGTCAGCGGAGGTTGATATACAACGGACATTATCACTTACTAACGCTTGTTTCGTCGCTGTTTGGGTAATCGCGGCTTCTTCTGGAACAGTCGATTTTTTCTCCGACGGATCGATTTGAGTGAGACCACATCCAAGGTGAAAGAGCAAGAAGAAAACGTGAAAACGAGTTTTTAAGGAAGCGAGTTTTTGAGGAAGCGAGTGTGTTTCTCGCCTCCACGCTTCCACGCTTCCACGCTTCCCTAAAACAGGAGTGAATCGTCTCGTTTTTGCGTTCTCTCGTCTTCTCTTCTTCACGTTTTTGTTAATCTTCAGCATAGCTTGTCCATGTCCCAGTTTTCTGATTGTACCGACACAATCCTCGTTCCGTACCAAACCAGAGTTGATCACCGTCAGATGCGATTGCCTCCACTCGATTATGAGACAAGCCGTCTTCTATATTGAAGACACGCCAGTCGCCTGTGTTTCTATCCAGTCGTGTGACGCCCGCATCCGCCGAACCGAACCAGATTTCCGCCCCATTCAAAGCGATGCAGGTTATAATATCACTTGCTAAACCGTCCGATTGGGTGTAGGTAACGAAATCCCCAGACTCGACGTTGTATTTTGTCGCCCCCTTACCCGTACCGAACCAGATGTCTTCTTCATCAATGAGAATGACGCTAGTGTCCGTCAGGTTGTTCTGGCTCCCCACCTTATCCAGGGCGGAAATATCTGTAGCAAGAGTTTCCCATGTCTTTTTGTCTTTATCATATCGGCAAGTCCCTTTGTCTGTGCCGAACCAGACCAACTTCTCACTGATCGCAACGCAACGGACATCGTCGCTCAAAAGTGTTTGTGCATATTTCTTATCGGTCCCCATGCTTTCGACTTCTAGTGCCTGTGTGTGCGACTCCCAAGCATTTGGATCATCAGACAGGCGATTGAAGGTCGCAACGCCGCGGTTTGTAGAAACCCATAAGTCGTAGCCTTTTACATCCAGATCTCGGATGGTATTGGAGGGCAAACCGTTTTCAACAGTGTATCTTTCCCAACGATCGCCAGCTTTATCGTAGCGCAGGACACCATTGTTAGTACCGAGCCACGCATATTTCTCGTCAATCGTTAGGCAAGTGACACTTGGTGTGTCGTCCTCCATATCTTCCAACCCCTTCAGAGGAGGAGCAAACCAGCGGTCTGTCTGTTTGTCGTAGCGATGTAAGCCGTTGGTCGTCCCCAACCACACATAACGCGCTTCGGCGGCGATTGCGTACACTTTTGATTCGCGGAGTGTTCGTGTCAGTGGAGATTGCGTGAAAGTGGTCCAGACCTCTTCTTTAGGATTATATCGGCTCAATCCTCCAGCGGTCCCTATCCAAACATAATCATCGTCTACCACCAAGGAATGTTCGATGATCTTACTGCTTGGCAGACCGTTCTTCTCACCGAAGAATATCCAATCCTTTGCGGCTTTGTTATATCGAGCCAACCCCTGACGATCTACGGCAAACCAAACAGTATCAGAGGTCTCGACAATCTGTTTTGTGCGGCCGAAATCAAGCCCTTCAATCTCCGGGAGGTTCAATGTTGTCCACGAATCGGTTTTATTATTATACTTCGACGCAAGCGCACCGCTCCACCCTGAGTATGTGAGCCAAACGCCATCCTGCCCCTTATCGATCCCGAAATTCACATCTGAGAGCACCCGCCGACTTGAGAATATCTCCCATTCTTCGGTCCGCCGATTATAACGGCTAGCATCTCCCCATCCCGTGACCCAGATATAATCGCCGTCGATGAGTAGGTCATTGGTTTCGTTGTTACCCAAACCGTGCGCTTCCGTGATAGCGGTCCACTGATCTGCCAATTTATCGTATCGCTTAATTCCTTCCCAAACCGTTGTTACCCAAACATATTGTGGGTCAACGGCAATGGTCCCAATATTACTCCATTCTACACTCGGCACAATTTCATACGATTTCCACGTATCTGTTCCCAGAGAATAACGACTTATCACTCCACCAATATGCGCTGTCCACAGGTGTTGGGTATCAAGCACAATACTCCAAACTTCATGGTTTGGCAGACCGTCCGCCACCGTATAATGACGCCACGTATCCATCGCTTTATCGTAGCGTAACAATCCTCCGTTGGTGCCAACCCACACCTCATTTTCAGCCACAGTCAACGCGTGTATGCGTGTGATTGGTCTCTCAATGGATTTCAAGGGAAGGTCTTCTTTGCTGAAGAAGCGGAATGTATCTGTTCGTCTGTTATACCTTACAATGGCGCCTTCTGTAGAGTCCTTCCAATTCCCGAACCAAAGTCCATCCCCATCTTCCGCCAGCTTGCTTACCCAATTCGAGTGCAGCACTTCTGTCGTTGTCGCCGCAACGTGTTTCGACCATTTCCCTGTCCTTTCGTCCAAACAACTGACGCCAGCAATCGTTCCCACCCAAACCTTGTCGCTGTTCTTTGAAATGACCTTAACATTATCGGAGACGAGTCCTCCGTCGGTATCCTCGCGGGTGTAACGTGTCCACAGATCTTTTGTAGTATCGTACTTTGCCAATCCTGATGGTCCACCTATCCAGATAATACTTTGATCAATAGTAATCGTTCTGACGTTGTTGTGAGGCGTGAGAAGTGAAATCCCACTTGTTCCGATTGCATCGGAATCCTCGGAACGGGACGTGGATCCTTGATGAATCGGGACGTGAGAAGTGATGAACGATTTGCCTATCTGTGCTAAACCGGACGTTGTGCCGATCCAGATAGAATTATCCTTTATTGCAACGGTGTTAATCACTTCCGAAGGCAACCCATCTGCTTCAGTCAGTGTGCCTAAAGCGCGGGCAGACGGATCATAGTAGACAAGCCCCTCCGTTGTGGCAATCCAGGCAGAATTCCCGTCTAATCTGATATCGTTGATCCAAACGGAGATTTGCAAGGTGGACGGATGGGTATTCCATTTTCGGTTTTGTGGTTCGTAGGTCGAAAGCCCGGCTCGCGTTCCAATCCATAGGCGTGAAAACGCCCTCTCCGTGCCTCTATTCACCGTTTCCGACGCAATGCAGGTCACGAAGTCATGCGGCAATCCATCTTTCTCTGTAAAAAATGTCCACTTGTCCTCGCCTTCACGTCGCACTCCTAAACCGCGAGGTGTGCCAACCCAGAGATCTTTTCCCACTTTTACAACAGTGGTAATGTAGTTATCCGCCAAACCTTCGGCCTTGCTCAACGTCCTCCAATTAAGTCCCGCTGAAAAGTCCGAGTTTTCAAGATAGATTGCCCGGTTCAATCCGGATCGTGTTGCTACCCAAATAGACTCATCCGTCACTAAAATGTCCTTTATATCATTGTCGCTCAAGGCTTTAACTTCGCCATAGGTCCTCCATTGTTCACGCCGTAAATCATATCGCACCAGTCCGTTCTCGTATGTGCCGAACCACACCACATTGCCATCTGCGGCAATTGCCGTGACATGATTGGAAGGTAACCCTGCTTCTGCTGTGTACTCCCGCCATGTATTGACAGATAAGATATACCGCTGTGCCCCGCTGTCGGCAGTGCCTAACCATAACGACGTTCCATCCACTGCCAATGCGTTTAGCTGGTCGCTTGTCAGTCGATCCCTTTTGGTATATGCTCTGACGAATTCCGAATTCCGTTGGTCATAGCGACTGAGTCCCTTATTCTCCGTACCGAACCAAACGGAATCTTCATCGGCAGCAATCGCGGTCACCCTGTTATCAATAAGCCCGCTGTCTTTGTCATAGTTGTTCCATGAATCGGTGAGTTTGTCATATCTGGAAACCCCGTTCTCGGTACCGACCCAGATGTAGCCATCATCAATCACAATCTGTGTGACATTGTCGCCCGCGAGCCCATCTTCCTCGCGCTTCCGTGCCCAACTGTTCGTCTCTTTGTCGTATCGGGAAAGTCCGTTTGGCGTGCCAAACCAGATAAATCTTGAATCGACAGCGATGGAAGAAACCTCACGACCCGCCAAGCCATCGCGCGGCATGTAGCGCCGCCATGTATTTGTGTCTATCTCATAACGACTTACACCATCACGTGTACCGATCCAGATCTGAAGGTCGTCTAAAGCGATGGATAAAACGTGATTGTGAGCCAAACCGTCTTTCATCGTGAAATTATCCCACCGACCACCCGCTTTATCGTATCGGCTCAAACCCCGGTCGGTCCCGACCCACAAATAACGTGAATCGACGGCGAGGGATAGGACGCGATCACTGAGGAGTTGGCTGGTTACTCCTCCCTCCTCATTGAGGTAAAAATCAGGGGGCATCTGCTGTGGATCACGTGTGGCACAATTTGCCAAAGACAGGAGTATTATGAACCCCAAGACTAAACGAATTTGGTACATCTTTTTTAAATTCACCTTCGGTCTTCTTCTTCATCGAAATGTGGGGTAAAGATTGTCCACGTATCTGTCATTGTGTCATAGCGACTCAGTCCGCGCTCAGTTCCTACCCAAAGGAAATTACCATCTGCGGCAAGCGCAAACACCCGATTATGACTGAGCCCATCTTTTTGTGTAAAGTGTTTCCACTCCGTTGTCGCCTTATTGTAGCGGGACACGCCAGCATCGAAACTGCCGAACCAGCCGAAATCGCCATTTGCAACGATACTGGTAATTTGGTTGCCCGCTAAACCGTCAGACGCTGTGAAGACGCTCCATTTTTCTGTTTTTGTGTCTAATCTGCTGACACCACCTTCCGAACCAAACCATACCCAATCGCCATCAATGCAGATACTACTGACTTTGTTGCGGTGCAATCCATCCCGCTCCGTGTAAGTCACCCAGACCTCTTTCTTCATGTCATAACGACTGATACCTCTCTCTGTCCCCACCCAGACGTAGCGATTTCCCACTGCTACACTGGTTACTCGGTTATCGACGAGGCTGTTGGCGTATTCTTGGGATAATAGCATTGTATCTACATCATCTGCACGTCTAAAGGTCTCCCATGCATTTGGGTCGTCCGAAAGCGTATTGTATCTGCTCACCCCTTTATCCGTACCGACCCATAAGGTGTGGCCCTCTACATCGGCGACTTTGACGAATGTATCAGCCAAGCCGTTTTCAGCCTCGTGCAGGTCTGCCCAATGCGCGGATTTATCGAATCGGGTAACGCCTTTGGAGGTTGCTATCCACAAGTATTTATCATCGGCGGCCAGATCGTTCACGGGCTCCTCTACGATGCGCTTCTCTAGCCAAAAGTCATTCTGCTTATCGTAGCGTCTTGCCCCCTGTTCTGTTCCGCAATAAACATAGCGCGAATCGACAGCGACCGCATGTACCACTTCAGCGGGTAGGGCGCGTCTTCCTGTATATACCGTCCAGCTATCTTTACGCATGTCATAACGACTGAGACCGCTGCGGCTGCCCATCCAGAGGAAGTTGCCATCGGCTTTCAAAGTTGGATAGTTGATGCGATTATTCAGCAGTCCATCCTCTTCCGTAAAAACCGTCCAAGATGAGGATGCTTTATCGTATCGACTGATCCCGTGTTCTTCGCTTCCGAACCACACGAATTCAGTCGTCTCTTGGACATCGCTGAAATTGTTTCCCACACTCTCTGGATGCCCTCGGAAGACCTGCCAAGTGTGATTGGCTCTGTGGAATCCGCTGGCAGGAACGGTGTCGTCTCCTTCCCACCAACTTTGGTTATACAACACCCACATATAGTCTACCCCGGAGATAACTTCCCGGATCTGGTCGGCAACTAACCCTTTACTGGAATCAATGATGCCCCAGCTATCCGTGTTCGCGTTGTACTTGCTCAAGCCTTCATCCCAGCCGCCGTAAGCCCACACATCATTGTTATCCACAACAACAAAGCCGACGCGATCAGCTTGTAGACCATCTGCTGAAGTGTAGCGCCTCCATGCTTCATTCTGTTTGTCGTAACGTGCCACGCCTTCCCTCTGTGCTGGCATCCAGACATAACGTCTGTCTGCTGCGAGACGCGTGCGGGTTGATTCCATATCAGGAGAGATTTCCTTAAAAACCACTTGATGGGTTTCCCATTCATCCGTATCCCGTCGATAGCGACAGATGCGATTATCCCTCAAAACGACCCATACATCATTTCCGTCAACCATCAATGTTGTTGTTTTATTCGCTGCCAGTCCGTCCTTGGTGGTGTAATGTCGCCATGTATCCGATTCTTTATAATAAGCGAGCACTCCGCCGTCCGTGGCGAACCATACGCTGTCATTAGTTATCTCCATCCAATCAATTTGAGCGATGTATGGAGTTTTACCGTTCGGAGCGGATGGGTGTAGATTCTTCTTACCGACATGCCTTGAATCTCGGACTGATTGGTGTGAATCCTCTCGGTGATTTTCTGTTACCTCTTCCTTCATGTAGTGCGTCCATGTTCCTGTCCGCTTGTCATACCGAATGATTTCGCCGTTGGAGGTGTTCTGCCATGCCAAAAACCACACCCAATCGCCATCTAGCTCTGTATGTTGTATGCCGCTGTGACGCAGGACAACCGTCCGCTCTTTTGCGCGAATCGATCGCCAAGCGTTATCCTGCTGAGAATATACACCCAAGCCGCCGATTGTCCCCAGCCAAACTTGATTATCCGTGACACAAATATCTCGGACATTTTCATGCCCCATCGCCACCCCTGGCTGGGTTAAGTCGAACTGTCGCCAGTCTTCCGATTTTATCGTTGAGGGAACCCACCTGTTGCGAGGAAGTACACCCAAACCGCTCGGTGTACCCACCCACAGTGCATCTTCAGTGATGGCAAGTGTTCTGACGTTGTTATTCGGCAGTCCATCCTCCGCTGTGAAATGATGCCATCTTCTCTCCTGTTTATTGAACATGGAAAGCCCGTCTCGGGTCCCAACCCAGAGTATGTCACTTTCATTTTCTATGGCGTTGATGTGGGAGGTAAGGTGTGATGTGTGAAAGGCGAAACGTTGATCGGTGAGTTGGGCTAGTCCTCGATCGGTTCCGAACCAAAGCGAACTATTGTCAATAGCAATAGCATTTATGCACATTTCTTTCAGGTCTTCAAAGGTCTGCCATTTATCGCTTTCCTTATCATATTGCCAAAGTCCGTCGCGTGTGCCGACCCAAACTGTCTGATCTGCCACCACTATATCAAGGACAAAATCGCTGGGCAGTCCATGTTGACGGTTCCAGAATTTCCACTGATTGTTCTGATATCGTCCTATCCCCTTTGACGTTCCAACCCAGAGGGCGCCGCCATCAGCGACAACGCGGGTGATATAGTTGGTCGTCAATCCCTGCGCTTTGGTGTAGGTTTTCCACTCCCCGGATTGCAAGTCAAACCGACTGAGCCCCATTGTCGTGCCGATCCAAAGGACGCCGTCCTGTTCGGCAATCGATTTGATGTTATCACTCACCAATCCTTCCGCTTTCTTGACGATACTCCAAAGCCCGTGAATTTTATCATATCGTGCCAACCCGTCCTCGTAAGTGCCAAACCAGACATACTGACCATCAACCACCATCGCTGTGATATTTGATGATGGAAGTCCATCTTCCATTTTGTAGTGGACCCACGTATCAACCGGTTTAATGTATCTTTGAACGCCCTCATTGGCAGTGCCAATCCAGACATATAGGCCGTCAACCAAAATGTAATTGATCTTATCCGTTTCGAGTAGATCGGTACGAGTGTAGGTTTTTACAAATGTTTGCTCTGTGTTACTGTATAAACTCACACCGGCATTTTGCGTGCCGAACCAGATAAAATCCTCATCAACAGCGATCGTTGTAACGTTGTCATCCGCTAAACCCGCACTTTTGGTCAACTGGGTCCACGAATCGATTTTCTTATCGTATCTGGATACACCTTTGTTCGTTGCAAACCAGACATACTCATCCTCGACAGCAATAGCGAAAATCTCATTACTTGTCAACCCCCCGTCGTCGGTGGTGCGAAGTGCCCAAACATCGATCACTTTATTATAACGGCTTAAGCCTTTATCCGTGCCAAACCAGATGTAGTTTCCATCTACACCGATAGCCATAACACGATTGCTCGGCAGACCATCGTCGCGGGTGTAGGTTGTCCATTTATCGATTTTGGGTTGATATTTTGAAACGCCGGACTCTGTCCCAAACCAGATAGTACCCCCATCTACCGCTACGCTAGAGACCTTGTTATTCGCCAGTCCATCTTCGACAGTATAACTTATCCACAAATTTTCGTGTTTGTTGAAACGGTTGATCCCTTTGTCTGTTGCAACCCAGATATGTTTGGCATCTGCTGCGATAGCGTTGACCTGATCGCTTAAAAGTGCGGTGGATCTCCAGGGTATGGAGCGATCTGTTGTTTCTGTCGTCTTGTCAGGCGTGGTAAAGGTACATCCAATAAACGATAACAAAACAACAATAAACCATCGACAGCGTAACGTCATTTTTTACACCTCAAGCCCGTGAAGTTTACAAGGCTCCGCACATTTTTCTCGTCTCAAAGCGGATCTTTTCAGAAACGCTTTACTTAAATTCATGATAAAATGATTTAATGTTTATCAAACTTAGAATTATACCACAGGTAGATAAAGCCTTCAAGCGGAGTAAAGTAACATTTGTGAATTTCTATTATCAGTTTTCCGGATGAAACTCCGAGAGCATCCGGTTTCTTCAGCATATCTTGGTAAGCCACCGATAATTTCGTTCCGGCTTCCACTCAATTTGCAAAACCGTAAACACCTAACTCCACAATATTCAAAGCAGAGGACAGTTCACAATGATTCAAGTTGGATTTGGTCAACGTGTAATTACGCCAGAAATTGGTGCAGAAATGCCCGGAAGTATTAGCAAACGCTTGTCTCAAAGTGTGCATGATGACCTTCTTGCAAATGCAATGGTAATGGACGATGGCAATACACAACTGGTCCTCGCAGGGGTTGATGGACTATCAATCAAACACTCGACCACACTCGATGCACGGAGACAAATCGCAGATGCCACCGATATTCCCGCTGACAATGTGCTGATTGCGGCAAGTCACACGCATAACGGCGGGCCCATCGCCGATGTCTTTATGAGCGAATCGGCTGCGGCTTACTGCGACTTCGTTGCTGGACAAATTGCACAGGCGGCTATTGAGGCATATGAGAAACGTGAACCTGCTACATTGGTCATTGGCGCGGGGCATGAGGGCAGCGTTGCTTTCAACCGACGCTTTCGTATGAAAGATGGCTCGGAACGGACGCATCCGGGAGTGGGCAATCCCGATATCGTTCAAGTTGCAGGACCTATTGACCCAATGGTCGGGGTTATTGGTGCGATAAACCGATCGTGCAGATTCCTTGGATGCTGGGTCAACTACTGTTGCCATGCCACATTGGGTGTCGGTGGGGATGGCTTTTCTGCCGACTACATCTACTATTTGAGAAAAACCGTCCAGCAGGCGATGAAAGCCGACCATGCGATCATTGTCTTTGGAAACGGGGCATCAGGTGATGTCACACAAGTCGATAATCTCAGAGATAGAGGGAAGCAGTCTGGTGATTGCTGGGGCTGGCATGTCGGCACGACGGTCGGCGCGGAAGTCATCAAGGTGTTGGCACGAATGGAGTATACGGATGAGGTTACGTTGGCGTGCGCGACTGAAACGCTTGAACTTCCCTTACGTGACCTCGACGATGTGTCGCTCAACCAAGCACAATCTTGGGGAGATCCAGCGGTTTGGGGAAGGGAACTTGAACTGCTCAGAGAAATCAAGGAAACTGAACCGAGCGTTACGGCAGAGGTGCAAATGATGCGGATCGGGACGACGGGACTGGTTGCCGTACCTGCGGAGTATTTCTGTCAGTACGGTTTGGATATTCAGGAGTGTTCCCCCTTTGATTCGACGTTTATTGTCTCTCTTGCTAACGGTTGTGTCGGGTACGTTCCGACACCACAGGCATTTGTCGGTGGGGGTTACGAACCGCGAACCGCCCGGTCTAGCAAGCTGTGTCCAGATGCTGGGGACCGAATTGCAGCAACGGCAATTCAGCTACTCCACAGCGCACATGGATAGATATGAGGTTGTATTTCGCTAATCGGTTTGGCTGGCCAGGCTCTCCTCATAGGGAGGGTGGGCAATACCTTTCTCCGTGATGATTGCGGTTACGAGGTGGGCGGGAGTGACATCAAAAGCGGGACTATAGACTTTGACCCCTTCGGGTGCGGTTCTGCTGCCGAAGCCTTCGGTCACTTCCTCGGCAGCGCGCTGCTCAATCGGAATCAGATCGCCTGTTTTTAGGGAGAGGTCAAGCGTCGAAGTTGGCGCGGCAACATAGAAAGGGATATCGTGTGCGTTTGCCAAGATTGCAACGTTGTATGTTCCAATCTTATTGGCGGTGTCCCCGTTTGCAGCGATCCGATCAGCCCCAACAATGACGCACTGGATCTTTCCTTCCTTCATGACCTGTGCCGCCATGTTGTCACAAATCAGCGTTACATCAATCCCAGCTTGCATTAGTTCCCACGCTGTTAGTCGGGCACCTTGCAACAGTGGGCGGGTCTCATCGGCAAAAACAGTGATATTCTTTCCTGATTCGTGTGCGGAGAACATAACTGCCAGTGCCGTGCCGTAATCAGAGGTTGCGAGCCCTCCTGCATTACAATGCGTCAAAATGCTGTCACCGTTATGGATGAGTTTTAACCCGTGTTGACCGATAGCGCGACATTTTTCTCGATCCTCTTCAATAATGCATTGTGCCTCATCAAGCAGAACACCCTTGAGCTGCGAAATCTCAAGGTCTTTGTGCTTTTCCGCTGTACCCTCGATACGCTCCAGCGCCCAAAAGAGATTTACCGCTGTTGGGCGCGAGGTTGCCAGATAACTCGTTACTTTTTTGAGTTCGGCCGCAAAATCGGAGTAGCTGACCGCCTTCGACTTCCAGATCCCAAGCACTGCACCCAACGCACCTGCAATACCGATGGCAGGTGCCCCACGGACTCGGAGAGATTTAATCGCCTCCCAAACACTTTCGACATCATCGCAATAAACCTGCTTGAATTCATTCGGCAGTAGGGTTTGATCGATCAGGTGGATTCTACCATCAACCCATTCAATTGTCGGAATTGGCATCTTCTGCCTCTCCTTGGTCGTCGCGGTCTGCCTGCTCGGTGTTCTCTTCCGCCGAGCTGATTTCTTCAAGGTTTTCGTCGAAGTCTTCGGTCTCCTTGTCGTCTCCAGGATCGCTGTCTATTTCCGCTTCGGAGTTTCGGGACTTCGGGCCCGCAATGTATGCTTCGTGCGCTTCTTTAATTACCTCGACCGTCTCGGCATGATTGATCCAACCGGATAATTCAAAGTAGGGTTCAAAAAATTGCACGATTTTTTTGAGTAAGTTAACATCTAAATCAGAAATATCCGTGACCGAAGCATAGCGCTCATCGCCCAACATCACACAGATCACGTGATGGTCTCGGTCTTTACGTTTTAGTATACCGATGGGGCGCGCTTCACAGACGTAGCCGGGGTGGCTCGCGTTGGTGGCAATTACCATCGCATTCAGGAAGTGCCCATCTTCAGCAACTGTTTCCGGTATCCAACCATATTCTGTTGGCACCGGCATACTAAATTCATATGCTAATCGAAATTTTCGACTTTTTGCATGATAACGATATTTTTTTCGGCTCCCCTTCGGTGCTTCGATAACAACATTGATGATTGAGGGTGCATGGCGTCCCAGAGAAATATCACGCAAGTTCATTTTGTTCCCTACCTTTGACTATGTCCCCATCAAAATGGGGAAAGGTTAACGATGTCCGGTAACCTTATCAGGCCAAAAATTCAAAGGAGGTAATGCAGCCCCTCCATACCTGATGAGGAAGGGAATGAACCAACCCGTTCCTCAATTCTAATTAAACAGGACAAATCCTAAATAATTCATCAATTCAATCCTGAAAAATTCGGCAAACTTTAAACAAAAAGATTCAAGTTGTACCGTTTTAAGTCACCAATGATTTGACTAACCACTATTTTGCACATTATAGCACACCTTACAAAACCTTGCAAACGAAAAACAGAGCAGTTACAGTTTCTCTTCCAACCAACATTGAAGGTCTAAATCCAAAGGTTTGTTTTCAAACCTGAGTTGAGGTATAATATCTTATCTGCTCAACAGGTTGCTTGCGGTTTTATACTGTCTCTACTTCCTGCATAATCCAGATGAAATGTCTGTACTCCGTGCATTCTTATTGATTTTAACACTTGGTTCACAAGCGGCTTTGAATCCTAGCGTAGGCGGGATAGTAGTAAATATCCCCGATGCAAATTTGGAAGGTGTGCTTCGAGCACAGCTAGGTATCCCTTCCAGTCCGCTTACTGATACCAACTTAGCAACACTTACACATCTCTCAGCAATACACACAGAAATCACCAATCTGTCTGGATTGGAGCATTGTAAGGGTTTGGTGCATCTTAGCCTAATTGGCATAAAGGTCACAAATATTCGCCCAGTAGCAAAGTTAAAAAGTCTGAAGTGGCTCGATCTTGGCAACAACCAAGTCAGTGATATTAATCCACTCGCGGAGCTAGAGAACCTGCGATGGCTCGACTTGAACAATAATGAGATTCGTAATATTCAGCCACTTGCAGGGTTGGCAAGTCTAGAACGACTCGATCTAAACAATAATCAAATACGCGATATTCAACCGCTCGCTGGGTTGATAAATCTGGAACGACTTTACCTGAACAATAACCAAATACGCGATATACGTCCGCTGGCAGGGTTGGCAAACTTGGAAAGTCTGGATCTACCGAAGAATCAGATTCGTGACATTCAGCCACTAGGAGAGTTAAAAGACCTGAAATGGCTTTATCTGGATGAAAATCGGATTCATGACATAAGTCCCATTGCAAAATTAGAAAATCTAGAGAGACTGTACCTTGAAGGAAATCAAATTCGCGATGTGGGTCCGCTTGCCGGACTGAAAAAGCTGTTCCGGCTCAATCTGAATGAAAATCAGATTGACGATGTTCGTCCATTTACAGAATTGGAAAGGCTTGAACGGCTTGAACTAACAGACAACCAAATCCACGATATAACTCCCCTTGCTGGACTAAAAAATCTGAAGTGGTTTTATATAGCAAAGAATCAGATCAGCAATGTAAGCCCGCTCACACAATTGGTAAATTTATATGAACTCCGCCTGAGTGGGAATCAAATTCACGATATTCTCCCTTTGGTCAATAACCCTGGTCTCGGAGAAGGTGACATTATCGCCGTGGAATCCAATCCGTTGAATGAAACCTCTACCAACCATCATATTCATGGATTAAGAGCACGGGGTGTCCATCTTTTTACGGATTAACTTAACGTGATACTAAACGATT
This sequence comes from Candidatus Poribacteria bacterium, assembly GCA_965207095.1. Taxonomy (GTDB): domain Bacteria; phylum Poribacteria; class WGA-4E; order WGA-4E; family PCPOR2b; genus PCPOR2b. Next base: position 520,237 of record OZ242270.1, read on the forward strand.
GAAAATATTTTGGAGGTTACAACATGGCTTACGATTTGCTAATCAAGGGTGGGACCCTGATTGATCCTACACAGAATATTCACGCAAACAAAGATGTCGCATTTTCAAATGGCGTTGTCGCCGACGTCGGTGATGATCTATCAAAAACAGGTGCTCTTGAGGTATTGGATGCCAGTGGCTGTCTTGTGACACCGGGTATGATTGATTTGCACGTTCATGTGTTCTACGGCGTCAGTCATTTTGGTATAGAACCCGACCCGACCTGCTTGGCAAAAGGGGCAACGACGGTTGTTGATGCCGGTTCGGCGGGTGCGGATATTTTTCCTGGCTTTCGCAAGTATGTGATCGATGTGAGTGAAACACGCATCTTGGCGCAAATCAACATCTCGTCGCAGGGGATGCTGACCCAAGAAATTGGTGAGTTCGAGATTCCTGAGTATGCGGATGTGGACAAAGCCTGTGCAATGATTGAAAAACACCGTGATATTATTCTGGGCGTGAAGGTACGATTAACAAAGCACAGCATCGTCAGTGAACGATCGGGGATGATTCCGCTGCACCATGCACGTGAAGCCGCAGATGCAGCAGGCCTACCCATTATGGTGCATCCGCAAGATGCTTGGTGCGATTCGATAGATGACATCTTGGCGGTTATGGGCGAGCGTGACATTGTAACACACTGCTTCCATGGAAGCAGATGTGGTATCTTGGACGATGCCGGGAAGGTTCGCAAGTCGGTACACGAGGCGATGGAGCGCGGCGTTGTCTTTGATGTGGGACACGGTGCCGGGTCTTTCTCGTGGGATACCGTTGAAACTGCGATGGGACAAGGTGTTGCCCCACAAACAATTTCATCAGATCTGCACATCTACAACGTCAACGGTCCTGTTTATGACTTAGCGAACGTCGTAACCAAATTCCTCCATCTCGGTATGCCGCTCGACGATGCTATTGCGAAAGTTACCTCAGTGCCAGCAGAGGTGATTCTGATGTCGGACAAAATCGGCACATTGGCGCCCGGTGCTTGGGGAGACGCGATTATCTCCGAATTACGCGAAGGCGAATTCCAATTGGTAGATTCGCGTGGAGAAACTCGTGTCAGCAGACAGAACTTTGTACCGATTACCGTTGTCAAGGGTGGCCAGGTATACCGGCAAAGAGCAAGTTAAGGGGGCAAGGTGCCAACAATGGGGTCGACAAACTCCAAACCGGGGGATCTAACACTGACTCCTTTCCTTATTGAAACGGAAGATGGCAAGCCGGTTGTAGCAGAATGGGGACGCCTTCTTGTCCCCGAAAATCGAACGCAATCCGGAGGCAACCTGATCGAACTCCCATTTGTTCGCATTAAAGCCACCACGGAAAAAGGCACGCCAATCTTCTCTTTGGCAGGCGGTCCCGGCGATCAACCCCTTAGCCACTTGACATACCTGTTGCGTTATGCTCCAACATTTCAAGCCCTTGGCGATTTTATTATTCCAGAGCCGCGTGGCGTCGGTTTTTCTCGTCCGTGTCTCACTTGTCCTGGATCTTACCACGTCCCGCTTGATAAACCGTTAGATTATGATACGCTGGTCCAGGTAGAGCGGGAATATATGATTAACTGTGCTAAGTTTTGGAGAGAACAAGGGATAGACTTCTCAGGCTATAATGTTCACGAGATGGCAGCGGATATTGATGCCATACGGCAGGCTTTGGGATACGACAAAATCAACCTGTTTGGTGGGAGTTTTGGATCCCATCATGGATTGGCAGTGCTCAGATACCACGAGGAACATGTTGAACGAGCGATACTGTCCAGCATAGAAGGTCCGAACCATACAATCAAACTGCCAAGTAATATCCAACGCGATCTCGAACAGTTAGCATCCATGGTAAAAGCCGATCCACGGTTGAGCCGGGATATCCCTAATTTTCTTAAATTGATTGAGACGGTACTTAAACGGCTGGAACAGGAACCTGTGACGGTCGAAGTCGGGGACCCGGAAACTGGCGAGACAGTTCCAGTAACGGTTGGGGCACTCGACTTGAAGGCGGCAACCGCCGGTGGGTTGCGTAGCATTCCATTTTTTCAAGCACTTCCCGCGCGTTACCATGCGATGGCTCAAGGGGATTTCTCTTGGTTAGCTGAACTTGCTTTAAGGCATCGGCGAAATCGTCGAGGGGGTTTAATGCCAGCACTGGTTGATTGTGCATCTGGAGCGACGGCAGAACGACACGCACAGATCGAGAGAGAGGAGAATCAAACCTTGTTGGGCGGCATTATCAACGGCGCACTATTCGATTACTGCGATGATTTGGGAGGAATCGATCTGACAGACGAATTTCGGGCGGACCTTTATTCCGAAGTTCCAACGCTACTGATCAGTGGTACATTGGACGTAAGAACTCCGGTGAGCAATGCTGAAGAGGTATTGAAGGGTTTAGTAAATGGGCAACAGCTAATCATTGAAAATATATCTCATAGCCATGGGGAACTTGGTGAGGAACAAACACAGCAATTGCTCGATGCGATTGCCCAGTTCTTGAAGGGCAAGCCGCTGCCTACAACGCGGATCGTCAACCCATTTCAGTTTGATCCAATAGCACCATAGAACACCGGGTTCAACAGTATTTACAAAACTGCCCAAGAACCTGTGATAATAGACACAACGAAAGTAGAAATAATATGGCATATTCCAGTCTGAGAAATTTTGTAAAAGCGTTAGAAAAAGGTGGCGAATTAAAGCGAATCAAAGCCGAAGTATCCCCAGATCTTGAAATTACACAGATCACGGATCGGGTGAGCAAGGCAGAAGGACCAGCGCTGTTGTTTGAAAAAGTCAAGGGCAGCGACATGCCACTGCTGATTAACGCATTTGGTTCCAACAAGCGTATGGCGATGGCACTTGGTGTTGAAAACATGAACGAAATCGCCGGTGAAATTGAAGGCATGATCCAACTCGGTCCTCCAGAATCGCTGCTGGACAAGGTGAAACTTCTCGGCATTCTGAGCAAACTGACGAAATTCCCCCCGAAAACGGTCAAGCGTGGTGCATGTCAGGACGTGGTTTTGACTGATGCACAGATTTCGTTAGATCGTCTCCCGCTCATTAAATGTTGGCCCCTCGATGCGGATAAATACATCACCCTGCCACAGGTTTTCACGCATAGTCTGAAGACCGGTCAACGCAATGTCGGCACATATCGGCTACAGAAACTCGATGAACGCACGCTGGCAATGCACTGGCAGATTCACCATGATGGTGCCGGACACCACCGTGAATATCGCGAGGCGGGTGAACGGATGCCGGTCGCTGTTGCTATCGGCGGCGACCCGGTTATGTCCTACATCGGAACTGCGCCGCTTCCAAGTGGTATTGATGAGCTTCTCTTTGCAGGGTTTCTCCGTAAAGACAATGTACCGATGGTCCCGTGTAAAACAATCGATATGTCGGTTCCCGCAGATGCCGACATCGTAATTGAAGGATACATAGAACCGGACGAAACCTGTATTGAAGGTCCCTTCGGCGACCACACTGGCTATTACTCCCTTGCGGACGAATATCCCGTCTTGCATATCACTGCTATCACACATCGCAAACGTCCCATCTATCAGACCATCATTGTTGGCAAACCACCGATGGAAGACTGCTACATGGGCAAGGCAACAGAGCGAATCTTTATGCCTTTGATCAAAACACAGCTGCCAGAGTTAGTTGATATGAACTTGCCGCTTTTCGGTGTATTCCATAACTTTGCTCTGATCTCTATCGACAAACGTTACCCCTATCATGCCAAGAAGATTATGCACAGCCTGTGGGGGCTCGGTCAACTGATGTTCAGCAAGATTATCATTGTTGTTGACAAAGATGTTGATGTACAGAATGTCGATGAAGTACTTTTCCGAGTTGGCAGTAACGTTGATCCGAAGCGAGATGTCACTATCGTTGAGGGCCCTGTTGATGTGTTGGATCACGCTGCGCCCCTGATGGGCGCGGGATCAAAGATGGGAATAGATGCGACTACCAAATGGCGTGAGGAGGGTTATCAGCGGGAGTGGCCCGATGAGATTACAATGTCTCAGGAAATCATCGACCTGGTAGAGCAGCGGTGGAAGGAATACGGGATTGGCTGAACAGCCAGGCATGGCAACTCTCGGGATTTTTCGCAAGATAGATTTTTGATAAGGCTTGCTGTAAGAGAATAGGTTTTATACTTCAACAATGGAGGAACAAGGATGAAAACTTACCGTGCTGCTGTCATCGGCTGTAGCCGAATGGGCGCATTTATTGACAATGAGATCCCGGATTATCAGGCGATTCCGTTGCCATATTCACACGCAGCGGGCTTTTATGAGGAAGAACGGGTAGACCTTGTCGCTTGCTCGGATTTGCGTCCAGACGTAATGGAGGTTTTTGGAGAACGGTACGATGTTCCAAAAGAACAACAATACACTGACTACCGGGAGCTTATTGGGAACGAGAATTTAGACATCGTGAGTGTGGCAACACAGCCAGAGCACCGCGCGGAAGTTGTCATCCACGCCGTAGAGCACGGGGTCAAAGCGATTTACGCAGAAAAAGCGATGGCGGCTTCTATGGAGGAAGCGGACGCAATGGTGGAAGCGGTAGAACGTAACGGCGCTTTCTTCAACTTGGGGACAAACCGCCGTTGGCACACCGGCTTCGACAAGATGAAAGAGGTTATTGACAGCGGTGAACTGGGGGCACTCAAGACGCTAATCATCTACGGAAATCACTCACTTTTTAACGGTTCCAGCCATCAGTTCGACCTAATTTTACGTCTGAATAGTGATCGGCGTGCCCTGTGGGCCTCCGCACATATCACCAATGACGACAGTATCTTCGATGGTGATATTGTTCAGGAGGATCCGGATGGTCAGGGTATGATTCAGTTTGAAAATGGCGTAACGGCACATGCACTCCTGTCTCCACGCGGTAGCGAGTGGGAGGCAATATGTGAAAAGGGGATTGTGACTTGCTGGAATAATGGTTGGCAGTGGCACATCCGACGTGAAGCCGACGTTCCGGGATGGCGCAACTGTTTTGTGCCGGAGACTTTCCCCGAATTTGAACACACGAGCAGCACAGCGAATCTCATCAAGGATTTGGTTCATTCACTTGATACCGGCGAGCCATCACGTTGCGGCGTGCGCGTGGCACACGCGAGCACGGAATTAATCTTTGCATTTATGGAGTCGCACTTGCAGAACGGGGCAAGAGTTCAGCTACCGTTGAAGGGTTCCAAGCTGCGGTTGGAGAGAGACCGTGCCCCACGGCAACCGAGGTTCAAGTAGAGAGACAAGGGACTTATGCATATGTCTCAATAAGATATCCTTGATCAACTGGATAATGTCCTTGAGTTTCTCGTAGTGCAATGCTATAATGCCGAGACAGTTGCAATTATTAGAGAATCATAAAAAAAGGTGAATAGGGAGGGCTTTTATGCCTACAGTTAATCATGATGTTTTAAGGAAATTTGTTTACGATATGTATATCGGCGCTGGCGGTGTCGAGGAAGATGCCCGTATTGTCAGCAATCATGTAGTAGATTCCAATTTGATGGGGCACGATTCGCACGGCGTGATTAACGCACCCAACTACGCAGGCGGTATGGGCGGCGGTGCTTCGACGGATAAGATGGAAATTGTCCGTGAGACGCCTGCAACAGCGGTGATAAACGCTAACGGCGGACTGGGCATGGTTATCGCTCAGAAGGCGATGGAGATGGCAGTCGAAAAAGCGAAAAACGGTACATTCGGTGGGGTTGGACTACACCGTTGTGGCCACGCCGGACGGATGGGAACTTATCCCACAATCGCCGCAAAAGAGGGGATGATCGGGCTTGTGTTCCTGAATGGCGGTGCCTACAGTTAATCATGATGTTTTACGATTTATGCACCCCTTTGGCGGTACATCTCGAAGGCTTCCACCCAACCCGATTGCAATCGCAGTCCCACGCAAAAACGGCGAACCGTTGATGCTCGATATGACCCTGAGTGTTGTTGCAGGCGGGAAGATATTGGTCAAACGCGCCCGCGACGAAGATATGCCGGAGGGCTGGATGATCGATTCGGAAGGGAATCCGGTCACCGATCCGAACGCTTTCATAGACCGTCACGACGATACAGCGGTGATGCCGGTGGGCGGTTTTCAGTTCGGACACAAGGGTTTCGGCTTAGGGTTTATGATTGACGCCATTGCCGGCGGGCTTTCGTGGGCAGGTTGTAGCCGTCAAGAACCCACCCGCGGGGCAAGCGGGATTGTGATGATCGCGATCAAGATTCAGGACTTCATTGATCTTGATGTATATCAAGAGGAGATCGAACACCTAACAGAGTGGATCAAGTCCTCCGATAAGCTGCCCGGTGTCGATGAGGTGTTTGCCCCCGGTGAGTTTGAGGAACGGAGCCGCGAGCAACGGATGAGAGAAGGCATCCCAATCGAAGAAAAAACATGGGATCGGTTGGTTGAAGCGGCTGCGTCCTATGGTGTTTCCGCGCCAGAAGTATAGAAGTGTCAGCAGACCTCACATATATAGTGAATCTTAGAATTAATGAGACACGCCAAACCGGTACGGTTAGAAACCGCACCTACCGGGAGGCGAAAGGGTTTATTTATTTTTAGGATCCACCATAAAGGGGATTAGTGAGTGTTTGGGTGAGATCAATTGGACAAGAAAAAATGATTACGAAATTTGGTTCACTATTCGCAGGACATGTTGATCTGGAAGATGTAGGGCTTGATGGTCCCCCTGTCAACGAGCGCTGGCTCTCTGATGAACATATAGCGACCGTATTCGACAAGACCCAAGCCATTGCTCAACTGATGGATAGCACTGGTTACGAGACCCTCTGGTTGGCTGAACACCACTTTCAGCGCGAGGGATATGAGTGCATCCCCAACATCCTGATGCTTGGTGTTCATCTCGCGCATCTAACGCAGACCCTCAAGATCGGCTGTGCTTTTAACGTTACACCGATGTGGCACCCGCTGCGGTTGGCAGAGGATTACGCAACCGCGGATCTCCTCACAGGTGGACGGATTGTCTTTGGCGTGGGACGCGGTTATCATACACGAGAAGTCGAGGTCTTCGGTGCACCTCTGCTTGATGGAGACGCCAATCGCGAGATGTTCGAGGAACAGATTGACATCATCTTCAAGTCGTTCAATGAGTCCTCCTTCTCCCATCACGGCAAGTATTATGACATCCCGCCCAAGGTTCCCTATCGTGGTTATGAATTGGAGGAGGTTACCTTAGTACCGCGTCCGCTCAACCTACCTGTGGAGTGCTGGCAGCCTATCGTCAGCGCAAGTGAGCGTGGGCTAAACCTTATGGCGAAGCATGGCATCAAGGGCATGATTGGCGGCGGTGCCGCTGCAGGCGGCGCTGCGGAGCAAGTGATACATGCTTGGCAGCAGGTGCAAGCAAAGCATGGCAGGCAGATGGAACTTGGCGGTGACCTTATTATCGGGTTCTCCTACCATATCGCCGATACAGAGGAAAAGGCGATTGAGGAAGCGAGTAGATACTTTGAAGAACATATGAAGATGTTCGCGCCCCTGGGTTTCGTGCGTGGATTGACGGACGAACAGATTGCGGCGACCGCAGATCCGCAGAAAGCACGTACTGCTGGCTTACCAACGCTGCGGGACGCTGTGGAAGCGGGTTCATGGTTGTGTGGACCGCCGGAGCTTATTATTGAAAAGCTGATGGATGTTCAGGAACGATATCCTGGGCTTAATCAAGTTACTGTCAACAACGCGGTCGGCACACCGGAGCGTGTAATTTTGGAGCAGTTAGACCGGTTCGCCAAAGAGGTCATGCCGGCGTTCAAAAATTAGCCTATAAGATTATCCTATCTCTCTAGTACCATGCCTTCCTCCTCAATCCGCTCAAACATCTCTCTAAACGCTGGAGTGCCATCGTTATCCCAATACTCAGTCTCAATGGGTGCATCGTAACTCATTGGAACTAGCCCACCTCGCCAATCTGGTCTTATCATGAAGTGCCGCGTGTTGGCTGGATCATAGCGATTATACATCATTGAACCGTTGGCAAAACGAGATTTGATAATCCACGGTGCCTGCGCTGGTAACTCTAGATGCTTTAGCCGCTCCAGTGCGTCCCGATCCAGTGTAAGTCCCAGCCCGGGTGCTTCTGGAACTCGCACAAATCCGTTGATAGGATCCAATCTTTCCTTTACAACATCACTCTTATAAATCTCCGTGGTAGTAACAAAGTGGAAGGTAGCGGTCGGAAAAACCGACATCATGTGCGCCGTCATAGCGCGGGTGATAGTGCCGCCAACGTTCTGCAGCATGAAGGGGATATTGCCCGCAGCGAAGAGTCCGGCGCAGCGCATGGCTGCACCAATCTTCTGGTGACCACGCATATACACATCTCCAGCGCCCATCAGTACTTCGTAGGTAGCTTCCAGTGGTGCTTGATGACGCACGATGGGCAACGGTATCCGTCTGCATAGATCGATCGAAGCCAGCGTATCTCCAGCATCAATGCAATCCTCAAAGCAGCCCGCAATGGGAGACCGCGCTAATTTGCCCAATAGTTCTGGTACGTAGTCGTCCGTCCCGCCCCCGGTAAAGTCGTAGTGGATCCTGAAACCTTTGGGTGCCACTGCTTCCATAGCCTCGGTCTGGTCAAAGACATTCTCAAAGGGCGAAAGATGGAATTTCATCCAAGTGTAGCCCTGTGCTGCGTACCGCTCGACAGCCTCTGCCATACGCTGGGGGTGCGTCGATACTGTCCAACTGCTCACCGGCACCCATGAACGGGTTTTCTGACCAAAAAGCTGGTAGACCGGCACACCGGCTGCTTGCCCCATTAAATCATACATGGCTGTGCCCAAAGCCAAGGAGTTTTCGTCTCCAATCCATTTGAAGGGATTGGTGCCGATGTACTGCTCGATGACCTCCTGTGGTTCGGGTCTGCCTCCCTCTCCAAGCCCTACCCGTCCGTCGTCTGTATGCACTACATACACAGTGCGACTGGCGGGACCTGAGTAGTGGTTGAGTTGGTAGGCAATCCAATCGTCGTATTCGGGGGTAATCTGATGAACTTCAATTTCAGTAACTTTCATATCGTTCTCCTTTCAAGGGGCGGCACGTCTTGATCACCGATAACAGATCTTAAATGATTACATAACAGCATAACACCTTAGGTCTACTGTGTCACTAGAAAGTGAGGGCAGGAGATTCTTCCCTTGACGTTGAAACGAAATTCTGCGAAAATAAAGTCAAAACAGAAATAGCAAATTTGACTAAAAATGGTTTCGTAGTGGCAACTTCAGTCACTCCTCGTTTGCGTTCAGCACCACACGCTCAAAAATTTGTATTAGAAAGATCGAGGTAATTCACCATGAATTATGATGCGGAGAATCGGACTTTTGATTGTGAACCCACCCTCACCGACACACAGGTGTTGCAATTTTGTCGAGATGGTTTCCTGAACTTGGAAGGTGTTGTTCCTGATGAAATCAACCAACGCGCATGCGATTATTTGAGAGGAAAAACACCGGCTAACCCGTGTTTTATTCCTGAGGGGCTTACAGCAGCAGATTTAGAGCGAATCCGTAACTCCCATGAACCGAGCACAATTCTTCTGGAGGATTGGTTTATCGAACATGTGCTTCTCAATAGACAGCTCGGCGGTGCTCTGCGGTCATTGCTTGGTAAGAACGTAGGACTTCCAGTGTTAGTCAGCGATCACAGTATTGAATGCCCAGCGCCCGCCCAAGGCTGGCATCAGGATGCGGACCATATCTTTGGACCGGAAGTCAATTTTATTGAGGTCTTTTACTTTCCCCAAGACACGCCATTGGAGATGGGACCCACTGAGATTGTACCCGGAACACATTTCAGTCCTGCCCAACGTGACGCAGAACATGAAGGGATCCCCACCAGTGGACCCGCTGGCACGTTTGCCCTCCACTCTCAAAGCATTCTACATCGGAGAGGTGAATCGACTGGTGAAGGGCTGCGCCACATGCTGAAATACAATTACTGGCGGACAGTGCCACCAGAGAGAGATTGGATTGTTGAGCCTGACTTCGATTTCCATCGCGCCTATTACGGCGGTCATCGCGTCGCCAGATATGTTGCTCATATGCTTTATTGGCTATGCGGAAAAGGCAATGAATTTAGGGTTATCGGCGGACAGGGCTGGCCCTGGCGAACCGAAAACCAAATTGGACCATCTTATGGATTTGCGGTAGGTGGGGGATACCTGCCGGACTGGCGTCAAAATAATCGTGACGGTTACGCAAATTAAAGTGATTTAGCCATACAAGGAGGAGAAAATATGTACGTCATAGTCGCACCAATTCAGATTAAGGAAGGACACAGGGAGGCGTTTATCGAAGCTATGCTCGACGATGCCAAAGGCTCAGTGAAGGATGAGCCTGGTTGTCTCAGATTTGATGTAATTCAGGACGGTGCCGACCCCAACCGGATCTGGCTCTACGAGATTTACGTTGATGAGGCAGCTTTCCAAGCCCATCTGCAAGCCCCTCATTTCATAAAGTGGCGGGATACGGTAAAGGACTGGTTTGCTGAGGCTCCCACAGGGGCAGGCGGCGGAAGTTACAATATCTGGCCCCCCGATGACGAATGGCAATAGTATAGTCTCCGCAGGTTTTAATCTCACATAGATAGACTGACAGATTTTGCGGTTGCATGGAAATAAATTGAGGGAGAGGAAGGGTTACTGATGAATCAGCAGGTTACCATCCGCCTTGTAGTCCTGTTCATAATTTTCCTTTCTATCTCCGTCCAACCAACTGCGGCCCAAAACCAAATTTTCCCGACAAATAAACTGGGCTATGCCAATGTAGCGTCCATCGCCTGGAGCTCAGATGGAGATTTACTAGCGGTCGCCAATGGATTGACGATTGACCTGATTGAGACAGTATCCTATAGGCGTGTTGCTCTCTTGACCGGATATACGCAAGCGGTTTTATCGGTCGCACTTTCGCCGGACGGCCGTTGGCTGGCAAGTGGAGGTGACAACCATACCGTCAAAATCTGGGATGCAAGTAACTGGAAGGAAACTACTTCGCTTGTAGGACATACAGATTTGGTCAGTTCCGTAGCATTTTCAGCGGACGGTCGCTGGCTGACAAGTGGAAGTTGGGACAATAGAATCAAGGTTTGGGATACAAACAACTGGGCTGAGATTGCCACCCTTACAGGTCACACAGAACCGGTAAATTCAGTCAGTTTTTCCTTAGACGGACGGCGAATTGCCAGCGGCAGCGACGACCGTACAGCCATACTTTGGGATACTAGTAACTGGACTGAAATTGCCGCCTTGACAGGACACGCGGATTGGGTCAGATCCGTTACATTTTCACCCGACAGCCGTCGGCTTGTCAGTGGCAGTGATGACCGCACTTTCAAAATCTGGAGTGCAACGGACGGAAAAGAAATCACCACCCGTGTTGGACATAGCGGTTGGATTTGGTCGGTTGCATTTTCGCCGGATGGTCGTTTATTCGCCAGCAGTGGGAGCCGTGATCGCACCATCAAAATTTGGGATACAATTGACTGGAAAGAGATCAGTTCACTGGCGGAACACACCGATAGGATTCGGTCAGTGGTATTTTCGCCGGATGGCCGTCGGCTCGTCAGTGGAGGTGATGATCGCACCATCAGAATCTGGGATACAACTGACTGGAAGGAGATCTCGACGTTTGTTGGTCACACGAATAACGCATGGTCTGTAGCGTTTTCACCGAAGGGTCAATGGCTGGCTAGCAGTGCGGCTCGTGAATACCCTATCAAGATTTGGGATACAACCACTTGGGCTGAAGTTGCTAACATTCAAGAATCCTCTGATTGGGTCCGGTCCATTACGTTTTCGCCGGATGGTCGCCTGCTCGCTAGGGGAGGTGATGACCGTCTCGTCAGATTGTGGGATACCGACAACTGGACTGAAGTTGCCACCCTGACAGGACACGCGGATTGGGTCCGAACGGTTACCTTCTCGCCGGATGGTCGCCTGCTCGCCAGTGGAGGCGATGACCGCATCATTAAACTTTGGAACATGGACAACTTGCAAGAATATGCCGCCTTTGATCACGAGGACGGAAGCTATTCAGTTGCGTTTTCGTCGGATGGCAGTCTGCTTGCGAGTACTAGTGGCATAGGCGGGAGTATTAAAATTTGGGATGTAAAAGCCAAGCAGCACATCGTTACCCTCGAAGGGGCGCCGCTTTCAAATCGATTGGTTGCGTTTTCGCCGGACGGAAGTTTACTTGCCAGTAGTGGCGGGACTGGTGGGATTAAATTCTGGGATACGAATAGCTGGCAAAAAGTTGCTACGCTTATGGAACATAGTGAGCTAGTCTGGTCAGTTGCGTTTTCACCGGACGGCGGCCTATTTGTCAGTAGTGGAGGTAGCAACAGCATCAAACTCTGGAACACGAAGAACTGGGAAGAAATTACGTCCCTCACAGGGCACACAGATTGGGTTTGGTCGATTGCGTTTTCACAAGACGGACACCTGCTTGCCAGCGGAGACGGAGACGGCGTTATCCTGTTATGGGATATGACACCTTACACTCCCACCAAAGCCGACATAAATAATGATGGGCGCATCAGCATCCTCGATCTGGTTTTGGTCGCCATACACTTTGGAAGCCAAATAGGAAGCGCAAACTATAATGCAGCCGCTGACCTTAACCGCGATGGGGTGATAGATGTTGCGGATCTCCTTCTGGTCGGTCAGAATCTTGGTATGGGTGCAGCACCCGCCGCTGACACTTCCGAAAATCTTTCGGTGTTGACCAACCTTTACGCGCTAATAGAAGAAATCCCTTATCCAGACGGTAGGCTAGAACTCACCAAAAACCTGTTGAAACGGCTAATCCTGCAATACTCGCCAGATCGGACAAGACTGCTGCACAACTATCCGAATCCATTCAATCCAGAGACGTGGATACCCTACCAACTTGCATCAGATTCAAAGGTATCGATTGCAATATATGATGCGTCAGGTAGGCAGGTTCGTGTACTGGATTTAGGGGTTCAGTCTAAGGGATCTTACGTGACCAAAGATAAGGCAGCCTACTGGGACGGGAAAAATGATATGGGTGAATCGGTGAGCAGCGGTATCTATATCTACCAAATGTCCGCCGGCACCTACTGTGCGACAAAGAAAATGGTAGTCTATAAATGAATATGATAGGACGGACCCTAGCTGTTGACGATGGTATGGTTTAGATTGATAGGTCTGCTGAATAAAATGACGGATAGCTTTTATACCCCACTCAACCGCCCCTAAATACCGTTCAAAGTTCCCGCTTCAGTTCCTCAATCCCATCCCGCAAAGTCGCGGCTTTTTCAAACTCCAGATTCGCCGCTGCTTCCTGCATCTGCTTTGTAAGATCAGCAATCAAGGCATGGACTTCTTCCTCGGATGTTGCTTCAGAGATTTCGACCGCCAACGGATCGGTAGGTTTGTCATCATCGTCGACAAGTGCACTGATAAGATCGCGAATTTCCTTGTCAATTGTGGCTGGCGTGATGCCGTGCGCTTCGTTATAAGCCATCTGAATTTTGCGGCGTCGTTCCGTCTCGTTGATAGCGTTTTGGATAGCATCGGTAACTGCATCGGCATACAAGATGACCTCACCATCAAGGTTTCGAGCGGCGCGACCTGCGGTCTGGATTAGCGACGTTTCGGATCGGAGGAAACCTGCCCGGTCCGCATCAAGAATCGCGACCAACGACACCTCTGGCAAATCTAAACCTTCACGGAGCAGATTGATCCCAACCAAAACATCAAAACTCCCCTGCCGGAGTTCTTTTAAGATTCGCGCTCGATCTAAGGTATCGATATCCGAATGGAGATATTCGGCTTTGATACCAGCCTCGGTGAAATAATCGGTCAAATCTTCAGCCATACGCTTAGTGAGCGTTGTTACAAGGACACGCTGCCTCTGAGCGACACGCTCATTAATAACCCCGATGAGATGATCGATCTGTCCATCGACTGGGTAGACGGAGATCTTTGGATCAATTAAGCCGGTAGGACGAATAATCTGTTCGACTACTTGTGTACAGCGATCTAGTTCGTAAGGTCCCGGTGTCGCGGAAACAAACACCGCTCCATGAAGATACGATTCAAACTCCTCAAACTGGAGCGGACGATTATCCAAAGCCGATGGCAGGCGGAAACCGTAGTCCACTAATGTCTGCTTTCGAGCGCGGTCCCCTCGATACATCCCACGAATTTGGGGCAAGGTTACATGAGATTCGTCAACGATTATGAGATAGTCATCAGGAAAATAGTTGAGTAGACAGTGAGGTGGTTCTCCGGGAGCGAGCCCCGAGAAATGACGCGAATAGTTTTCAATGCCCTGGCAGTAGCCAACTTCTCGCATCATTTCAAGATCAAACCGGGTTCGTTGTTCAATTCTTTGGGCTTCCAGCAGTTTGTTGTTGGCAATGAAGTAGTCAATCCGATCCTGCAGCTCGGTTTCAATGTCCAGCAACGCCTGTTCAAATCGCTCCGCATCTGTCATGAAGTGCCTAGCAGGGAAGAGTGTGATAGCCTCATGTTCCGTCAGAATCTCGCCGGTTAGCGTATCAATCTCGGTAATCCGCTCGACTTCGTCGCCGAAAAGTTCGATCCGGTAGGCGGTATTTGCATACGCAGGAAAAACCTCGATTACGTCGCCACGTGCACGGAAACTGCCACGCGAAAAATCGATGTCATTCCGCTCATATCGGATATCTACAAACGCGCGTAGGAGTTTATTTCTTTTGATAATTTCCCCACGGTTCACCTCAACTCGTTGGAAATCGTACTCTTCGGGGGATCCGATGCCGTAGATACAGGAAACACTCGCAACGATGATAACGTCACGTTGTGTAAGCAAGGATGCAGTCGAGGCGAGACGCAGTCGATCAATTTCCTCGTTAATCTGTATATCTTTTTCGATGTAGGTGTCGGTAGTCGGCAGATATGCTTCGGGCTGGTAGTAATCGTAATAGCTGACAAAATAATGGACAGCGTTGTTCGGGAAAAATTCTCGGAACTCACTATATAATTGTGCGGCGAGGGTTTTATTGTGCGAGACGACCAACGTAGGACGCTGCAAATTTGCGATGACGTGCGCCATCGTGAAGGTCTTTCCCGAACCTGTAACGCCCAATAACGTTTGAAGGTCGTTCTCTTTTCGCAGAAAACCATCTGTAAGCGTCCGGATCGCTTGCGGCTGATCTCCCTGCGGCGTATAGTCCGAAATTAACTCAAACTTTTCCATATTTATTGCTTTCTAGCAGCATCAGGCATGATCGTAGGGAATAACGGATGTTATTTCTTCATAAAACCCCGTTCCTATCTCTTTCTTCACACTTCATGTTTCAGATTCGCGAATTATTCATGTGCGTTACACAGCAGCTTCGGTTCATATCCAGCGAGGAAGGCTTCCTTAATAATATCTTCCTCCGGACATTTTCCCTCGTATTTTAGCAGGCCGGTGTTTCTATCAACAGACCGCAAAACAATGTTGGACGGTTTCTCAAAATCTTTGACGGGACCGCGTGCTCCTTCAACCATAAATCGAGCCCAAATAGGTAAGGCACCCCGGGATCCTGGGAACGTTGTTTTCTGTTTTGGGTCGTTAAATCCGACCCAAACACCGGCGGCAAGATTTTGAATGTAGCCGACAAACCACGCATCTGTATAATTGTCTGTCGTACCGGTTTTACCGGCTGCGGGACGGGTTAATCCCATCACACGTGCTCGCCTACCGGTGCCGTTGGGACCATCAATCACGCCTTTTAGGAGATGTGTCATGAGATAAGCAACTCCTTCGTCAAGCACCTGTTGCGGCAGCGATTGATTTTCAATCAAGACGTCCCCATACTGATCTTCAACATAATGAATGGCTATTGGCTTCCTGCGTACCCCACCATTGGCAAAAACAGAGTAGGCAGCAGTCATTTGGAGTACCGGCAATCCACCTGCACCTAATGCAACTGATGGAACTGCGGGTAAATTGGCGTCGATACCGAGACGTTTGGCGATTGCCAGCGTTCGGTTAAGTCCGGCAGGTTTTTCGTTTTCCTCTATCGGTGTCTCCCACATCATTCTTGCCGTGGCAATGTTGATAGATCTCTCCAATACCGTTCGCGCGGTAAGATCTCCGTAGTAGCGCTGTCCATAGTTCCGCGGTCTCCATCTTCTCCTTGTGCCAACGTCGATAGACCACGCTTCGTCACGGACAATTGTCGCCGGTGTTATCAAAGGCGGGAGATCCTCCAGTAGCGCTGCAAAGACTATTGGCTTGAAGGCTGAACCGGGTTGGCGATATGCATGGACAGATCGATTAAAAAAGTTAATCTTCTGCTGGGTGATATAAAAGTCACGTCCTCCAACCATCGCCTTGATGTGTCCCGTTTGCGGTTCAAGTGCGATTAGCCCTGCTTGTAAGTAATTGGCAATCGGGTTAATCCCATTTGGATTATTTTTGTTTTCGTCGTAATCGGGCAAATTTCTGTATTTCCGATAGCCGGTCCTTAACTTTGTATCCAATTCCCGTAAGTGGTCAGCAACAGCTCTTTCGGCGATCTCTTGCATGGACAGATCAATTGTTGTGTACACCCTTAGTCCTTGGTTGTACAGATGTCCTTCTAATTCAGGTATCTCTATTAGTTGTTCATGAACATATTCCAAAAAATGCGAACCACCTTTGCCCTGTGCAGTTTTGGGGACCTCAATGACGACAGGTTTTATTACATTTGCTTCATACTCTTCTGCATTAATAAAGCCTGCCTTCAGCATCAATCCGAGTACCAGATTACGTCGTTCTTTTGAACGATCGGGATACCGTACCGGCGAATAGCGCGTCGGCGATTTCGGAATGCCTGCCAGCGTCGCACACTCGTGAACTTCTAATTCCCACACATTCTTTCCAAAATAGTTTTGGGCTGCCTCTTGGACGCCGAGTACCTCTTGGGAACCGTATCGTCCCAAGTTAATTAAGTTCAGATACCTTTCGAGGATTTCGTCCTTAGAAAATTGACGCTCAATGCGGACAGCGAGCAGCGCCTCTTTCACCTTTCGCAAAAGTCGTTTCTCACGGGTCAGATAGATATTCCGCGTGAGCTGCTGAGTAACCGTGCTTGCCCCCTGAAGTGTTCCCTCTATCTGCCCTAAAAATAGCTGGGCATTGTGAATGGATGCACGAAGAATGCCGAAAAAGTCGACACCCCAGTGTCTATAAAATCGTTGATCTTCAACCGCGAGGAATGCTTGAAGCAGGCTGTCCGGCATCTGCACAAGTTCGACAATCTCTCGTGCTTCAGCTTCACCCTCTCTATCATAGAGCGCGTTGAGCAACTCTGGTCGAAGGTCAAAACTATCTATTTTTTCACCATCCTCATTTTGGATTGTCTGAATTTTTCCATCGACCACAGAAAACTCAACCTGATATGGTTCCCGATCTTCATCTGGAAAATGGAAGCCTTGGAGATAAATCCATAGTCGTTCAGGTTGCCCTTGTTCATCACGTCCGACCGAATATTGTCCGACGATGCTCGGTTTGATGAACTCCTCACTTTCTTGATACTCCAACCGTTCCAATTTATCCAGTAGGAAATCAATTGAATCTCCCTGTTGAACGGTACAAAGGGAAGAATAGACCTCCAGATGTTGTTTCCACGTGTCGACCTCGCGGTATTCGAGTTGGCCCAGGTCAATATGATCGATGGAATCCCATGATTTAATGACGACGCCTCCAACAAATCCAACGCCAACAAAGACCAGCATCATCATACAGACAATACCAATCAAAAACAGTGTGAGCACACCTCGAAGAATTTTTTTAATCATCTAATTTTCCTCAGTCCATACTTTAATTTTATCGATTTCCCTGAAACATTCAGAGATTGGTACTTACGGCGTACGGTCCCGGCTCTGTTCTTTCTTGACCCGCTTGATAGTACAGCCAAACGCTTTTGTCGTTTTGAGGTCTTCGGGAATTTCTTTCCCAGCCACTATGAAATCCAGTACTTGGCGTAAGTAGTGCGTTTCGGGATTTTGATGGCTATTATCAATGGCACCACGATACCGAAGTATCCGGTTCTCGTCCAACAGGTAGACCTCAGGCGTACGCCTTGCCCTAAACTTATCGGCGATTTTATTTTTCAGATCTTTCAGGACGAAGAAACCGAATTTGTTTGCCTTGTTATGTTCAGCTATCTCCTTGACGGATTCATTCTTGTTGGAATTGATCCCGATGAACTGTACTCCCTGATCCTTGTAATCGTTATGTAGTGCAACAATTCTTTCGTTGTAATCATTAGAAACAGGACATTCGGTCGAAATGAACATCATAACAGTCGCCTTTTTGTCGCGGCTCAAATCCTTGAGCGAATGCTCTTTGTCCTTTACATCTTTGAGCGTGAAATTGGGAACTGCTTTATCGATTTTAATAGTGTCGGCATAGGCAAGCACACCAACAAATAGAGTACAAATGCAGATCAAGGTAAGGATTCGGGGCAATAATTTCATTTGATGCCTCCTACGGTTGCAATTATTCTGCCAGCTTTCTTGAATCCAAAATAATATAATATTAAGACGTTTGATGTGCTATCCCGTTTAAGACAGCTTTTTATGTCCCTGAAAAAATTCTCATTCATGCTGTTTGAATTACACATGCTGCTTAAATTATACAGTTTTATAACTGGAATCTCAACTATTCCAACGTGCAAATTGAAGCGAAGGTAACAGTTACTAAATAAAAATATACCAATCCGCTCCCAATGATACCTGTTAATTTTCGGATTGTTGTTTGAAAGGTAGCAATTCAGTGGGAATTGAGTGGTAACGAACAATTCTCAAAGGGATTCAGGGTTTTGCATAGACCTGAATTTCTTGGATGCTTGGGCGTGGGTTTTTGGAACCGATATGTCCCCTAATCGCAATGACACGTATCGTGTCTGTTACAACCGGTGTAGTCACCACGATACGTTTCCGGCGGTTGTTTCGGAATCGCTGTAATTCTTTCCACTCTTCACCAACCTTTGCCAAGACATCAAAGTCTACCAAATCTTCTGCGTAAAGGACAATCATCCCCACTTCGGACTGCTTGGGCAATTGGACAGTCGTTGGCGTGACCAGATGTGCTACCGGAGAATCCAATCGCATCGTGGCGCTTCCTTGATTTCTTTTTCCAACACCTATAGTCCCTTCAATGTAGACAAGGTCGCTGGTGTCCATGTCCCCGTCTACCATCTCCGGGGAACTACACACAAGCCCGGCAATCGGGACATAGTTGCCGCTCGGTGGTGAATTGCTAAACATTGCACAGCCTGCGAATACGTAGATCAAAAATGTCAATTTCCACAGTTGTCGAAACATGATGTGCACCCCCTTCCACTGGTGTTCGATACGTCTGGAAATAGCGATTTGGAAGATAGTTTCATCGCACAACGGTCATCCGGCGTGTTCTCCGATAATTCCCCGCATCCAGCGTGTAGAAATATATCCCACTGCTGACCTCCTCTCCTATGTGATTGCGTCCATCCCAATACGCCGCACGCTGCCGAGAGAGATAAGCTCCCGCTGATTGTTCGCCGAGATCCAACGTCCTCACTAGCTGCCCAGCGACATCATAAATACGAATCCGCACATGGGCAGCCTCTGTTAGTTGGTAGGGGATCCACGTTTCGGGATTGAGAGGATTGGGAAAATTTGCCAAGAGTGCGGTCCGTTTGACTTCACCCAAGAGAACAGGCTTGGGAAAGAGCAGTGATCGAACGTTCCAGATTCGCGTTTGGTAGGATACATTATCCCGAGTTATCACGGCTGAACCATGTCGATTGGCAGCAAAGTATCGGGGGATGTCAGGCATTGTGAGAGGTGTTTTAGTTGCCCAATCCCAAATCTGTAATTTACCCTTCTGATTGACAAATAGGTAATCCCGTTGCTCCGGTAAGCGAGGGGATAGGAAATGAGAAGACACAGAACCGCCACGCAGAAACTGGATCGGAGCAGAGGCTTCAAAATGGATTGATTGCTCTGGCGCGGTTGTGCCAAGCTCCCACACCTGTAACCGATCCAGATTACTGATAACAACTAGCGCGGGATTTGTTCGATCCGGCTCAAATACGATGTCATCAATCTGAGTTCCCGGAATTTTCCATGAATAGTGATAAATATATTTATCTTTATTCTTTTTCCACAGATGCACTTCATCAGCCCAATCCGCTACTGCTAAATAACGATCATCGGTGCTAAAAACGATATGACGTTCTGAGATGCGATCTCGTTCCCTTGGCAACAGATCTTCCCGTTTTTCCGGGTTGTGGAGATCGTAAATAACAACGCTGCTGCCTTGGCCTAAGGCAAGCCGTCTCCCAGCATTACTGAAAACAAAGGGAGTCAATCCATCATCATTTGGAATCTTTGAGACGATTCGACCACTTCGGGTTTCCCGTATCTCAATCCATGGATCCTGATCCACAGCAAAAGTCTGTCCGTGCGGCGACATCACAATTTGACGAAAAAAACGCTCGTCGGGGAAGATTACTTTCTGGAGCGATTGTGAGCGAAGATTCCAAATTGTGAGGGCTGACCCCACAACACTGACGAAGTAACGCCCGTCGGGGCTAGCAGCTCCCCACCGAGGGTAAACGTAATCGGTCCGGAAAGCGAGGCGACGGCGTTGTTCGATGTCCCACAGCGCAACAAACCCGTCGTAGTACCAGAGCAGTGCCTGCCTTTCATCGGCTGAAATAGAAAATCCTTTCAGACCAAGCGTCTTGTCACCCAATTCCTTGAGTTGCTCGCCGGTTTCGATATCCCAGATGCCCACCCGGTTGGGTTGTCTTGGATAACCGCCTGTGCCGGATGCAATATAAATCTGCTGACTGTCGGAGCTGAATCGCATCTGTTGCACATCACCTGTAACGCGCCAAACCTGCTGTTCCATACCTAGCTTCGCATCCCATAACCGAATCCGACGATTGACATCAGCCATCACAATCCAATGACCGTCAGGGCTATAGACAGCACCTGTTATCCTGAAGGGTTCCTTGTGGCTCCACATAGGTTGATGAGAAGTGGTATCCCAAGTGTTGATAGTCGTTTCCCAGAGATCTGCGCCGCCGGGAAGATCCCGAACAATATAAGAACTGATAGAGAGCAACTGTTGTCCATCTGGACTGAACGCCAACTGTACGAAACCGGACCGCTCCATCCACTCAATTTCACCGAGAGATTCATCTGTTTCAATATTCCAAAGTCGAATGATACCTTCATCGTATCCAGCAAGCACCGTTAGATCTGGATTCAGCGCAGTGTTATAGAAGGACAGTGGAATCGTGTATTGGAGAGTTTTCCTCAACGAAGCCAATTTCCAGATTTCAATTACAGTTTGTACAGAGGAACGGTCTACCTTCACAATGGCGAGATGGGAACTATCTCTGCTGACTGTAACTCTTCCCATATATTCCGTTCTGTCGGCAAACCGCTCCAAGGTTGCACCCGTGTCTGGATTGGCAAACTCAATACGGTTGGCAAGGACGCGCAAAATCCTACCATCTGGCAAGAAGGAAATTTCCTTGAGTTCACCCTTTCCCAACGCACCGATGGGCTGGATGTCAGCAAAAACTGTTGAAGCGATCATCAAATAAAGAAGCAACGTTAATACTACCTTCATGATGCCCCCCATAAACTGTGATGCGTAAAAACAATCCAAAAAATTGGTGAATTTGTTGATTCCCTATTTCTGAATTAACATCTTCCGAGTGTCTGAAAAACCTTCAACCTGTAAAGTGTAAAAATAAACGCCGGTTGCTACCCGCTCACCGGCTGCATTCCGTCCATTCCAATAGGCAGCTTTCTCTTTTGTGAGGTATGAACCCACCGGTTGAGCCCCTAAAGCCAAGGTGCGGACCTTTTGTCCTTGAATGTTGTAGATGGTAATGGTCACATCGGATTTCATCGCAAGCTGATAAGGAATCCATGTTTCGGGGTTGAAGGGGTTGGGAAAATTCGGTAAGAGCGCATTACTTCGTATCCGTCCCCATAGAGTCGCTTGATTTCCCTGATGATTTACTACATTCCAAGACTCTATAGCCTGTGTTAGGTCAAGGGCGATAAAACGTCCACCGTTGACCCCCGTGACGAAATCTTCAGCGTCTGTCCCGTTAAGATTAGCACGGTGGATCCTGCCCGGATTTAAGTCTGTCCAGTATATCTTTCCCCTATATGGATCGACCGCAATACCCCACGGATAACTCAATCTTGTCTTTCTGAGATCTATATTTGCTGGCTTTAGCACAGTTTGGGGTTCTGTGCCATCAAAGTTCAGACGGCGGATTATTCCCGCACCCGTAGTAAAGTTTATCTCTGTTGCGTAGATTTTACCCCCTCTGACATCCAAAGCGATACCTTGTGGTACCCTGCGCCACTCGACGACATCTTCAACATTGGTCCCATCAAGGTTTGCGCGCTGGATTGTTTCTGCTTGATTATTCGTCCAGTATATCTTACCGTTATTTACATCCACAGCAACATCGTTCGGATAGGCTGCTTCCTTTACGACAAGCATTTCGACATCTGTACCATCAAGATTGGATCGGTGGACGCCCGCACACCCATCAGCCCAGTACATCTTTCCCCCATCCGTGTCCAAGGCAATACCGGAGGGCCAACACAATCCATCAATGACGAGATTCTCAATATTGGTGCCATCGAAGTTCGATCGCTGGATTTTGCCTGCTTCGGAATTCGTCCAGTATATTTTTTGCTCATCTGTATCCAGAGCAATGCCGCTTGGACTCAGTTCTGTTGTGATCAGCATTTCGATGTTTGTCCCGTCAACGTTTGAGCGTTGGATTTTAGGAGGAAATTTATAGTCCGTCCAATATAGTTTTCGCCCATCTGCACCTACGGCCATCCCCAGTATTCGTCTTACCCCGGTTGCAAAGACATCTTCGATATCTGTGCCATCAAGATTTGATCGGTGGATTTTTCCTGTCTTCCACTCTGTCCAGTATAGTTTTTCAGCCACTGAATCGACAACTATGGCTGATGGAAAAACCAAACCAATTACCGTTTCCTCGACATTTTTCCCATCAAGGTCCGCCCGAAAGATAGTTCCTATATCGGTCCAGTAGATTTTTCCCCCAATTGAATCGACTGCAACCTTTAGTGGGTTCTGCAATCCTTCTGTGACGAGATCTTCAATCTCTGTGCCGTCGAGGTTTGAGCGCTGAATCTTTCGCGTATCAGAATCTGCCCAGTAGATTTTCTTGCCGCTTAAGTCTACAGCGATGCCTCGCGGCCACCGTACCCTGTCTTGCCGCGTAGCAACGTCTTCAACCTCCGTGCCATCAAGATTGGAACGTTGGATGACTTGCGTGTCTGTCCAGTATAGCTTGCTTGCACTTGGATCCACAGCAACGTAGTAAGGATAGCCAGATTCTACTGTGATAATGTCCTCTATGTTTGTCCCGTCAAGGTTTGCTCGTTGAATCTTCCGCGTCCTACTGTCCGCCCAGTAAATTTTTTGGTTCTTTTCGTCGACAGCAATCCCTATGGGAGATACCAGCGGAACCGGAACAGGGGTTTCCATGTTCCCACCGTCAAGGTCCACGCGGTGAATCCCCCTGATGTCCGTCCAATATAGCTTGTCTGCTTCTACGGTTATGTAACCGGACAACAACAAGAGTGAGATCATAAAACCGAACCATTGGATATAAGCGGCACTCCAGTTCGTCTGTACCCTTTCTTGTTTCATCGTTTCACTCCTTTCGGATTATCCTGTGGAGTAACCCAGCCCAACAAAACCTACTTTTGGACAACCATCTTCCGTGTTGCGCTAAAACTGCCGGTGTCAAGTTCATACCAGTAAATGCCACTGGAGACCGTTTCACCGAAATCATTCCGCCCATCCCAATACGCGGCACTCTCTCGTGAAAGATAACTGCGCGCCGGTTTGGTGCCCAGATCTAACGTCCGCATCATATGCCCAGCGACATCATAAATACGAATCCGCACGTGGGCAGCCTCTGATAGTTGGTAGGGGATCCACGTTTCGGGGTTGAAAGGGTTGGGGTAGTTGGGCAGCAATTTCGTTTCTGCGATTGGCAATTCGAGGTGAGATAACCATGCTTTGAGCAGGTTGTGGGCAATGTGTGCACCGCGTGAGAAGGGGTTCAGCGATTCTAACGCTGCGATGGCTTGGAATTGACGCTTGACGCTTGATGCCTGATAACTGATAGGTGGGTCTGAACGGTTAAAATTTAATGATGGTGCGGCTGCATTTTCGCCCAAATGTGAGCCAATACGTTCCAGGTCGGACACATTTACCGTTCCATCGCAGTTGGCATCTCCGCTGAGATGGGGGCCACCCTGTCCGAACTGTGAAGCAGCTTCTACCAAATCCAAGATATTGACCGTTCCATCCTGATTGATGTCATAAGAGACAGTTGGCTTTGGCGGGAGCAGTGATCTGCCCTCCCATATCAGCATTTGACCGGTTTCGTAATTAAGGGTAAGCAATACTGAACTATCCTGACTGACGGCAAGATATTCAGGGAAGGGAGGGTGTTGTGTCCGTTTTTGTTCGCGCCAATCCCAAATTTGCAGGCCTTCTGCACTGTTACCGAAGAGGTATCGTCCATCACTGCTAAAGTGGATGGGCCACGTTACATGTGGTTCAAGTATTAGCAGGCGCCGCGGCTGTTCTCGGAGTTCCCATACCGCCATTCGGCTAGAATTGATGACGGCAAGAACAGGAACGCCATCAGGTGATGGGATAAATGTCGGCGCACCGTCCACCGGTGAATGTAACGCATAGCGATAGGCGTATTTGTCATCCTGTTGCTCCCATAGATGAATAAGGTTATCTTTCCTACTCCTAGCAGCTAAATAGGTATCGCCAGCACTAAAGGCAATGTAGGAATAATACCAATAATCCCCTCGTAGCTCTAACACTTGTCGATTGTCGATTTACGTCAAAAATGAGACGTTCAGTAGTGCGCTGCCCAGTTTGACTGAAAGTATGCGTAGTATGCCCAGATTGATTAAACTGTGCGGTGATTTCGCCTGTATGAATATGCGTAGCTCAATCCATGGGTCTTGTCCCACTGCAATAGTTTGGCTATCCGGGGAAATGGCAAACTCACGATGCCCAACGTCTGTGCGGTGTTGAATATCCCGTAGCTCAATCCATGGGTCTTGTCCCACTGCAATAGTTTGGCTATCCGGGGAAATGGCAAACTCACGAAACGTCTCGTTGTGGGGGACGATAACTTTTCGGAGGGACCGGGAGGGGACATCCCAAATCTTCATTATCGCGGCATTCACCATTACCAAAGAGCGTCCATCCGGGCTCAATTTCCAATCATATCCCGAAAGATAGTCCGCCCAAAATGCCACACGGCGGTTATCCTCGACATCCCAGAGCACAATTTCGTTAATATAGTAACGGAGAAGAACAGCCTTCTCATCAGGCGACAGAGAGAAATTCTCCAAAACGAAGAGTTCATCTCCAAATTCATTGAGTTGTGCGCCGGTGTGCACATCAAAAACACGAACACGGTCGTTTCGTTTGTTAGGGTCTACCGCCAAATTCCATGTCTGTGTTGCGACATATAGCCGTTGACTGTCTGAGCTAAAAAGCAGTTTCTGGATTTCACCTTCGTCGCCATTCCGCCAAGTCCAAACCACCTGACGTGTTTGGGCGTCCCAAAGATATACTTGCGTAGAGTGTGGTCTCGCTGTGGCAATATAGCGACTATTCGGACTATAGGCGACATGGGTAACCCAATCGACATGTCCTTCGAGATGTCCAACTAGTTTGCGTGTAGACACATCCCAGATTTCTGCGTCCGGCCGTTGAGATCCAACAACGAGAAAGTGACCATCCGGACTGAAAGCAAGTGAGTGAACGCTCGAAGGGGAAGAGCAATGCTGTCCAGATCCCCCAGGATCACTATAACTGTAGCAATTCCTCGATGGGCGGCGTTCTCCTGTCATCTCGCCGAGAAGATCATTGTCCTCCCAATTCCACAGATGGATTTGGTCGCGAGACGTTACAGCAAGCAAAGGCGCGGCGGTACTGAATGCAACGAGTCCTACGGAATCCAATATTGGTTTGAACCGGCGAATCAGTCTGTGCGTTGCTATTTCCCATATTTCAATGAAGGGTTTCCTCGTGCTATCCAAATCGGTAATAATTGCCAGCCATGCGCCGTCTGGACTTAGGGTCACCCTTCCCCAGTTTAACCCCTCCGCAAACTTGTCAATGACTTCATTTGTTTCCGGATCGACGATTTCTATGTGGTCTGCCATCACCCGTAGAACCGAGCCATCCGGTAGGAAGTGGGCTTGGTGCAGAAATCCTTGTCCCAGCGAACCGATCGGTTCGACTGCGCCAGCGGTGGGGGAAATCAGCAATATGAGGTATAGGGAAAGTATCAACCGTTTTTTCATGAGAGACCTCCGTATTGACAGATTCGCTCATGTTAAGATTTAGTGCAAAGAAACCGAGTTTTCAAGAAAAAACTCGGTTTCTCCTCCTGCTTTACACTTTCTTTTTAAATGAGCCTCAATTTTTGTTGATCCCGTACCATTTGCCGCCGGTCTGGTCGGCTAACTGAATTTGTATCCTTTCGCTGATCCCAATGACATTGATCCGAATCTCATCTAGCTCACACCAATCCAAGATTTTGTTGACGACCTCATTTTTTGCACGTCCGGTCTCCCCAGTTGTTTTCAACGCCGAGTTTGTCACAACGACGAAGTGTTTTTCGGCATCCCAGCGGAAACTGAGTTCTGTAAGGCCCTTCATAATCGCATCGAGCCCATATCCGGCAACCGGACCCATAAATTTTGCCATCGAAGGTCTACGAAAGTTTTCTTGGATCGGAAGCAGTCCTCTCTGCAGCGGTTTGACCGTAATTTGTGGACTACCGCTGAAATTTTGATACCAGATAAGCGCAAACTGATAATCAACCACTGATTCGTCAAAGACTCTTGCCATATCAGCAATCCGTTCTTCAACCTTTTTGCCCAGATCCTTCATGGTCAAACTTCCATCAATAACAAATACCAGATCGACTGCCTGATTTATGCTATCGCGACTTGCACGCTCTGCAATTTCGACAAGGCTTTCACCAACATCAACGACTGGTTTCGCCTTTTTATGGCGGAGCGACTGTACTTCTGATGTTGGAACAGTTGCCATGCTATCAAGACAACTCCAACCGACCAATATCGTCAACACAATTAGACATTTCCAAACCTGCGGTTTCGGCGCTTTCATGACTGTCCTCCCATGTGATTTAAGCTGCCAATATAGATTGAAACTGCGAAGCCTCACAATCGCTGATGTTACGCGGTTAATGCAGGATCTCAGAGGAGGATGCACATAGTGTGCCAAACTCACTAAAGGTTGGATTTGGCGGTCGTAAGCGCATGTTTCACCATTTATGGCGAAATAGGAGCTATATATTGTTCATTTTTTGAACACTTCTGTTCATAGAAACAATAATCTTTGCTCCTTTCAGGGCAAACCCTGTTCTTCCGCTTCACACTGCGATACGTGTCGTCACTGAGTGGGTGGGACCACCCCATCTAGGAATCGCAACTGTCCATTGCCCCGCGGGACCTCCGGCGACGATGCTGATCACATTTTCAGGAGGGCGCTGCGTCTGTTCGTGTATATACGCCTGTATGTCACTCTTGCTAAAGCCGTCTCTGGCAATTGTCT
Organism: Candidatus Poribacteria bacterium; assembly: GCA_965207095.1. GTDB lineage: Bacteria > Poribacteria > WGA-4E > WGA-4E > PCPOR2b > PCPOR2b. The sequence goes on from OZ242270.1 coordinate 547,997, forward strand.
TCATGTGTTCGAGGCTAAACACAAGGACAATTTCAGCAGATGGGGGTCCTAGTGCCGAAATGCCCTGGCAGATTGTGTCGAGGACGCTTTCCGCTGTATTTCCACTGGACCCGATGTGATATGGAGAGGAACCGGCATGGACTGTCACCGTGCTGTCAGAAGGTTGGAATCCACGTTCAACGTGCAGCGGCTGCCACAAACTATCTTCCTCTCGCTCTGCGATACAGAAGGTGTACTTGCCAGCATGACCTAAAGTGGAACGGTCCAATTCGCCGGGCAATGCGCCACCGATATTCGTGCCAATTAGACGGATTGTCCGTCCGATCGTCGCATTGGCACGCCATCCCTGTCCAAAAACGTTAAAACTATCGTTGACATCCAACTGCTTTCGGATAGGACCATTGATGATCAACAACGGTGTGGAGTCGGCGGTTGTTACTTGAACACCGTGTAGATTGAACGCTTCTTCGGTAACCGCTTCAAGGGCTGCGATGACGACTGGCATATATTCCGGCTTGCAACCAGCCATGACTGCATTAATAGCGATGCGTTCAATTGTTGCGTGCCCCCACTTGGGTGGGATTGCTGCGAGTAATTCGTTCGGCTGTCTGTCCGTACCGGCTAACATTTTTTCCACCCGGTCCGGCGTCGGCGGCACAACCGGCAAGCCGTCGGTCCAACCGTTTTGGTAACAGAGTTCGATGAGATCTGTGTCATCAGCTGCTTCAATCTGATTCGATTGCCATTGGATCTGTGTCATCATAAATTTCCTTTCAATTTCTGAATTTTTGTGATATTATGCGGAAAATATACCCAGAGAAATCATCTTACGCAGCGGGCTATACAAACGGAGACATACTTATGCGTATTGCAACAGGTTGCATCGGTCATGAAACAAACACATTTTCATCTGTGCCAACTTCACTCAATGACTTTAAGTTTCAGAGAAGTTACCATATCGACGATGAGATAATCTCGACTTTCAGACAGACGAGTACTATCACCGGCGGGTTTATCGAGAGTTCGGAGAAGTTGGGGATTCAGATTGTCCCTCTTCTATGGACATTCGCAACACCTTCTGGTAACATCGAGCAAGAGGCGTATGATACCCTTAAAGGAGAATTCCTCGACCTCTTGCGGAATGCAGAGCAAATTGATGGTGTTTTCCTAGATTTGCACGGGGCAATGGCAACGGAAGAGATTGAAGATGCCGAAGGCGACCTCATTCGATCTGTGCGTGAGATTGTCGGCTCTCTCCCAATTGTTGTAACGTTAGATCTTCACGCGAACATCAGCACTGAAATGGCGGAATACAGTGACACGATTATCGGGTTCGACACCTATCCGCATGTCGATTGCTATGACCGAGGCGTTGAGGCTGGACAGGTGATATTTGATATAGTTCAGGGAGATATCCGTCCGACAATGGCGTATCGTCAACTGCCGCTGCTGACTTCACCGCCAGCGCAATGTACGATGAAACCCTTGATGAGTGGGATAATCGAACGCTTGTATGCTCTCGAAGCAGAGCCGGAGGTGGTAACGGCAACCCTATCCATGGGGTTTCCCTTTGCAGATATACACGATGCTGGGGTCTCAGTGCTCGTAACGACCAATGACGATCAGCAGCTCGCTGAAAAGCATGCAGACGAGTTTGCACAGTACATCTGGGATATACGGGACGCATTTAACCTGAACCTCGTTTCCGTTGAGGAAGCGATCGAAATTGCGAATCGGTCGGAAGGCCAACCCATTGTCCTCGCGGAAGGTTCGGATAATCCCGGTGGTGGCGGTCCCTGCGATGGCACAATTATTCTTCGGAAATTTATCGAAGCCGATGTCCAAGATGCGGTTATCGCTATAATTGCTGATCCGGAGTCCGTAGCGCTTGCTATCGAAGCAGGTGTCGGCAATACGGTAGCACTCAACGTCGGCGGAAAGACAATTCCGCTGCACGGGGATCCGGTACAACTAACAGGCTACGTGAAGACAATCTTCGACGGAAATTTTGTTCACAAAGGTCCGATGGCACGCGGCGTGAGAAGCAATCTGGGACGGACAGCTGTTGTCAAGGTTGGGGGCATCGAAATCATCTTGACGGAACGTCGCTTCCAACCCATTGACGCGGAAGTGCTCCGCAGTGTCGGGATCGAGCCGAGAGACCGGAAGCTGATTGTGCTAAAATCGGCTGTTCATTTCCGTGCGGACTACACGCCAATCGCCCATGAGATCTTGGAGGTGGATACCCCCGGCGTGCATAGCCCGGACCTCTTTAGCTACGACTATCAGAAGATCCGCCGCCCCATTTATCCATTGGACACAGATGTCGAATTTCGGTAAATACGAGTAATGGAAGTTCATCCGCTTATAATAGAATGGTTTCAAATTCGGGAGACATTATTATGAAAACAGTTCTACATATTGCACTCATCTGGAGTGTGGTTTTCGTTTTACTCATTTTGGGAGCCGATGCAGGACACACCTCACCTGTCGCAATACTCGGTGCATTTGATGAGGAAGTCACACTTCTCGAGAAGCAGCTTGTAAATCCGAAAGCGCACACAATCGAGGGAATACAATTCCTCACAGGGACGCTCAACGAACAGAACGTAGTTATCGCGAGAACAGGCGTTGGCAAAGTCAATGCAGCGATGACAGCCACACTGATTATTGAACATTTTCACCCCAATCAGGTCATCTTCACAGGGGTAGCTGGTGGACTAAATCCAGATCTGCAGCTCGGCGATATTGTTATCGCAGAAAAGACGGCACAACACGATTTGGGTAGATTGGAATCAGCCGAGATTGAAAACACAGGTGTCAAGAATCCTATTGATGGACGACGAAATCCTGTTTTCTTTCCCGCTGATTCCGAACTCTTGCAGACAGCAGAAGCCGCCCGAGAGAATCTTGAACTCAACCCACTTCAAACCCCTCAAGGTGAACGGCATCCACGAATCGTCAAAGGGACAGTCGTAACTGGAGATATGTTTGTCGCTTTTGATGCCAAACGAACCGCCCTGCACAAAAAATTGGGCGCAGATGCAGTAGAGATGGAAGGCGCGGCAGTCGCCCAAATCTGCTGGCAACACAGTGTTCCCTGCTTGGTCATACGCAGCCTCAGCGATAATGCTGGCACAAGCGCTTCGGAAGATTTTAAGAAATACCACAAAATCGCTGCGCGCAATTCCGCAGCGCTCGTTACCCGTATTATCAGTCGACTCCATTCCGAGCAATCGATGCAGCCGGACGCGCCAACCAGTGATGAACAACAGGATTCTCCTATATCACCGCTAAACACCCTCAGTCCCAACGAACAGCGATTTCAAGAGATGCTTTCAGGCGTTACCCTCAGTGGTCACTTTACAATCACAGGGGAAACAGACTCGGGCAATCTAAGAGAAGAGAAGTACACCATCGCAAAAGTTAGTAAATTGAGCGGTGATTACTGGCTCTTCTTCGCGCGCGTCCAGTACGGTGGACGGGACGTAACTGTCCCGTTGAAACTTGAGGTCAAATGGGCAGATGACACCCCTATCATCACGTTGACCGATCTGGAACTTCCAAACTTGGGAACCTACACTGCGAGGGTGGTAATCTATCGCGGACAATACGCCGGCACTTGGAGCGGTGGCAGATACGGAGGACATCTGTTCGGCAGAATCACCGAAAGCACGTCCGAATCAGATGATAGTGACTCCCAACAGGATTAGCAGCAGAGACGTATTTATAATGATAGCACGTGTGCTATATTTGAGGAACACCTGACTTAACATAACCATGTGAGGAAATTTGACAGTGCAAATCAAAGGCGATTACACAGTTTCCGCCCCGCGTGAAAGGGTCTGGGAATATTTCACGAACCCTGAACTTTTACAGCAATGTATCCCCGGCTGCGAAGAGTTGAAACCACTTGGCGATGATAGCTTTGAGGCAACAATCAAGGTAGGCGTTGCTATGATCAAAGGGGTATATCAAGGCTCAGTTCAGATAGAAAATAAAGAACCCCCTTCAGCTTATCGTTTAGGTGTCCAGGGTGAAAGCAAGATTGGATTTGTCAACGGGGCGTGTGATTTCACGCTAGAAGAAGCCGGGGAGAATCAGACATCGGTCAGTTTGGCTGGAGAATTAACGGTTGGTGGAAGGCTTGCCCGTGTAGGGCAGCGGGTCATGGGTAGCGCATCTAAGATGATGATCGGCAAATTCTTCAGCGAGGTTGAGCAGTTGGCGAAATCCGACGCAGGCACTTAAGGAATTTGATGGATGTATATATCAGCGTCTTTGCCCCGGTAGTCACTCCACACGATAAACGCACCGCCCTTGCCGTTCGGGATTGCACGCGGCGCAATCTGATCACCGTCAGCTGTAGAGACCGGCATCCCGTTGAATGTCCAGATAGATTTTCCGTCCGCATCAATCCGTTGGGCATAGATTGCATCTGCGGTGACGTTCCCATAGTCCTCCCGAAAATCTTTCCAGTAGATAATTGCACCTTGTGAGCCGTCAGAAACGAGGTGCGGTTCGCGCTGCACCCCCGCTGCTACACAGATAGGAACCCCGTTTTCCTGCCACATCGGCACCCCATCGGTCCCGATTCGCTGTGCATAAATATCAGCGAAAATGTCACGGTCATCCCACCAAGTAACAATCAATCCACCCATACCGTCGCTGATCCCCTCAGGTTGCTGTTGGTTTGACGGATCATTACAGAAATTAATGCCATCCTTTTTCCAGAGTGCCTGTCCATTTGCATCAATACGTTGGGCGTAGAGATCCGCGCTGCTGAAAATATTCGGATCGTTGCGATAGTCTGACCAGACAATAAACGCTCCGCTCGAACCATCGGCGACCACAAACGGGCCTCCCTGATTGCCGGGGGCTATACATACCGGAACACCCCCATCTTCCCAAACAGGCTCACCTGTAGCACCCAGCCGTTGCGCAAAGACATTCCAATCCGGTGTACTGATGTCCCACCACGCGATGATTGCGCCACCGGCATCGTCTGTCGCCAGAAACGGATCATACTGATCGCCCTCCCCTTTATAGACGGGCACCCCGTTAAGTTTCCAGACAGGTTTGCCACTGTCATCGATCCGTTGGGCATAGATATCCAAATTGCCGTGCCGAGAATCTTCCCACACAATAATCGCACCGCCCTTACCGTCAGAAATTGCTTTGACATCCTCTTTCAGGAAGGGAGCAACGCTGACGGGAACGCCATCCTCACCCCAAAGCAACTCGCCACTTGCGTTAATGCGTTGAGCGTAGATGTCCCTGTTACGGTGACGAGAATCCCCAAAAACAAGGATTGCGCCTTCCTCCGCATCAGGAATGAGGAGGGGCCAGCTTTGTGCATTGGGCTGTACGCAGATTGGAATTCCATTGTTCTCCCACAGCATCTCGCCATTTGTGTTGATCCGTTGTGCAAACACGTCCCGATTGCCATTCCTAACATCACGCCAAGCAACAATGACGCCGCGGTGGTTATCGGAAATCAGGTCGGGGAAGTGCTGATCCTCCGCCACAGTGCAGACCGGCAGATTTTGACTAGCATCTTTTATCCATTCGGCAGGAAGACGCTGGAGACACAAAGCGATTAGGAGAAAAGAGCAAACGAAGAAACAGCATTTCTGCGTTCTCTTCCATTCTTGCATCCGTCTTTTCCTTCCGAGAAAGCGTAAATCCTGAAACTGCACTTCAGTATTTGCACATAATTTGGAGGTTATTACCCTGTTATGAATATGGAAACGGGTGTCGAGTGTGGGGAGGCAGGAGTGAGGAGTGTGAGTTTCGCGATTCACCTGATTGATAAATCCGTCAAATTAGCGTATCAAGCGAATCTCTCACGATTACTGTCATGGTTGGGTGTTTAGTGGTCGTACACGCTTAGTTCGGAGGATTACTAACAATAATATGGTTTTTGGGATTTTGCCATCTACCCTTGGCGTAGACACCATAGTGCAAATGGGTGCCGGTGCTTCTACCACTATTCCCTACATAACCGATAATATCATCGCGCTCGACCTCGTGACCGACTTGGAGTCCATCAGCGTGTTTTTTTAGATGTCCGTATAACGTCTTCATCTGCGAAGCTTGATGTTCGATCACAATCATATTACCAAAAAATGAATCTTTCGTCATTTCAGTGATAACGCCATCAGCGGCAGCAATCACTGGTGTCCCCGAAGCCGCTGCGATATCCAATCCGTTATGAAATTGAGGTTTTCCTGTCAACGGGTGTGAGCGGTACCCAAACCCGGAAGAGAACCAATAAGATGGGACGTCCTCGTCTGTTGGCACCAGCAGTGGCAAAATCCAAGGCTTTCCACGTTCCACTTTCTCGTTGATTTTTACATGTTCGTAAATCGGTGTAATCTCCCTTTTTACCTGTATAATCTGATCTATTAGGGAACCTACTAAATCAGTGGAGATTGGCGCTGGCGTTGGTTGCATTTCAAGCGCCGAACCGGCAGATTCATCCTCACTTTCCCCTTCAGCACTGAAACCACCACCGCCTTGTCCGAGAAGCCCTTGCCCTTTAATACCCAAAACGCGACGTACCATCTCGCTCATTCTATGAACATCTTGGAGATCTTTTTGGATCTGCTGTTTCTCCGCTTCGTACTGTCTAACTGCGTTTTCAAGTTCCTCTCTACTTGCAACTTCACCTTGTAATTCAGCCCTGTAACGGATACTGTGCTTCATCCCTGAAACAGCAAAATTGATTATCAAAGCAAATGTAAGGCATAGAAAAAGACCCAGGGACAGTGCAAGCCAGCGTCTAATCGAGATTTGCCGTACCGAGTCTTGGCCAGATGACATGAGTAAAATCGTATATGTATCTTTCAATGAACCCTCCGTTCACATCATAGAATTCGAAGTATAAATGCACTATATAATAGTATGAATGATGATAGTATAGCACAGATAACAAAGTAACGCAAGCGTATTATTCGATGTTTTTTTCGTCTTTTTTTAAGTTATGATCCTAATAATTTATTATAGAGTCGCCAAGGTTATAAAGTTCAGATCTCACCCCGATAAAACCTAACCCATCAATGTGTTCGGCAGGCATTATCCTGCAATCGCCTCAACGAAACTTATGTAAAAAGCGTTTCACGATTTTCAATCCAATCACAGGCTATCAACAGTTTAAATAATCTTTCTCCCGTTTTCACTGCAAATTTTACTAACGTAGCGTCCTGAGTTGTCCGCGAATGTCTACCTGTACACTCCAATCTTCCCAACGGGGTAGCATCCATGAACTGAGTTGCGGTTGCCGGACTCCTCCCATCCACTTCAGCGTGACTCGCCGTTCTCGTGGCTCATATTGAACTCGAAATTTTGCGCCATTCATTGAGAACACTTGTGGATAACTTTCGTTGATTTCTGCGAATGTCGCCTCATCAATTAGGGTAAATGAAAAATCATCCGGCGACAGCAGCAGCCAATCCTGTGCAGCTTCAACGCCTAAATCGGAAAGATGCGAGACCAACCACGCGTGAGGTTCCAGTGTGACATTGGCCCCCTTTATTGCTAGGGAGAGATTGTAGGCATTGATACGCTCAATCAAACGTCCCCCTAGGTTTGGAAATAAACGTTCAGAAAGAAAAAGGGTTACAATAGCCTCTCTGAGCAGTGCTCCGGTCAGCGGTTGACGTTCCTTTCCAATTTCTCTGTTTGCATACATAAAACGCACCTGTCCAATAATTTCATTTTCAACTAAGGTCGGTGCCTCCAAACGAGGAACTCCAAGCCCAGCCTCTTGTAGGTCTGTAAAGGTACATGGGCAAGCAGTGCGGCCCAAGAGTTGAACGCGCGTACCTTTCGCGAGTCCTTCCTTCTCAAGAATAAGCGCAGCGTGAACCTCTGGGCGAATTAGGGAGTTGGAGTCTAATAGAACTTCGTCTCGACCATTTCCCCACGCATCCCCTTTGCGCCGTCGCACATAGGCGCAATCTGGCGATTCCCGCAGCAGGTAGCGTATGAGGCTAAACCGATCCGGTTGAACAGTCCCTTGATCCTGCTTCAAGGTTGGCATATCAAAAAGGGAACGAAGTTGGGAGGCAATTCGGCGGCATTCCGAAATAGCCGCGCGATGCAGATGGTGACGTTTGGGGTTACCGCCTCGTAAAGTCAGAATCAGCGCTGTAGCATCGCAATGATTACGCATCAAATCCTTGCGCCGTGCTTCAGAGATAGCATGAATATCTTCGGGTGACAGCCGGTCCAATTTCTGCCACAACGGTGCAGGTCGTTCCAGTACAGCGATTAAGTCGATAAGGTCTCGGCGGATGGGAACTGGTGCTTTGACCAATAACCGTGCATAAGAAACGTCAACAGGAAGTGCAGATAACTTTCGCCCAAAGTCGGTCAACGTTCTTTCCTGAGAGAGGATACCCCATTCCGTTAATTGCTCTTGAGCACGTTCGACAGCAAAAACTGGCGGCGCATCGAGAAAATCTAAATCCTGCGGCCGATACCCCGTTGCCGCAACAGTAAGGACAAATTGATTTAGGTCTTCCCGCACGATTTCGGGAGGCGTCTCCTGTTCAAGCTGTCCGCGTTCTTCCCACAGCCGATAACACACACCCGGCCTGAGCCTCCCTGCCCGTCCACGCCGCTGTTCAGCGGAAGCGTGTGATATAGGTCGCAACGCGAGAACAACGCGCTGTGCTTGATGGATGCGTTGACGCACCAATCCCACATCTACAACCGCAGTTATTCCCGGCAGTGTGACAGAGGTTTCAGCGACATTCGTAGACAGGATTACACGGCGACGTGTCGTCTCTTCAAAAACGCGATCCTGTTCCGCCGTTGGCAAATCGCCATGTAGCGGCAAGATTTCCACATTTCTGAGGTGGCGCAACTCATCAAGACATGCGAAAATCTCCCCTTTGCCCGGTAGGAAGACCAATATGTTTCCATCTGTCTCTTTCAGCGCTCGACGCACCGCTCGTGTCACACGCTCTTCCAATCGCCACGCCCCCGGAACAGTGACACCACCAAGGTAACGCACATCAACCGGGTAGGATCTTCCTTCCGCGGACAGCGATTTTCCACCGACAGATCGAGCAAATTTCTGGGCATCTATCGTAGCGGACATTAGGATAAGCTGGGCATCCGGGTGTTTTTTCCTACAAATCGCCAGAAAGAGATCTGACTCCAAACCGCGCTCATGAAATTCGTCAAGTATGATTGTCCCATATTTATCAAGCTCACCTTCGGCTGCATAACGCAGCGCAACACCCGGCGTAACAAATCGGATCCGTGTTGCCTCGGACCCCACATCTTCAAACCTCACCGTGTAACCGACTGAAGTTCCAAGCGGTTCTCCGCGAAGTTTCGAGAGCCACCGGGCGAGTGAACGGCAAGCCACTCGTCGCGGTTCCAGCACCAAGGTTGGGCGGTCCGACAACTCCGCACACCAGAGTGGGACCATTGTGGACTTCCCGCTACCGGTAGGCGCTGTAATGATAAGTGGTTGAGTTGCAAAAGCGTTTTGAAGTGCTGGACGCAATAACGCAATCGGAAAATCTGGGTTATTCGGTAGTTCTATCTGTTGTGTCTTACCTGATGCGTCTGTCATCAATCTGCCAATTCACTCCTCTTTTTTGGGAACGGGGTTGCTATGGTATAGATGAAATTAGCCTGTCAAGGGCACCCGATTTCCACAATCAATAATTGACATCTCTGCCTATTTATTGTATCATTAGCCCATTGTCCCAAGGTTCTTTTTTTATCTTTTTGCCCAACAGGCTGCTCGGAGTCGTGCTGAACCGTGAGCGCTACCACAACAAACACCTCCCAAACGACCAATCAGACGAAATCGGGGATGATTTTCTGCCCCAAATGTGCAAATTTGCTTGAAGAGCGAGTCCTTGAGGGAAAGACGCGTCAGGCATGTACGGTGTGCGATTTCGTTTTCTACCGTGATCCAAAGCCTGTCGCTGGTGTGCTCGCATTCAAGGACGAAAAACTGTTGTTGATACAGCGCGGGAATGAGCCAAAACTGGGGTTATGGAGCTTTCCGACCGGATATGTCGACATTGGTGACACGCCAGCGGAGACAGCCGTGCGAGAGGCAAAAGAAGAGGCAGATGTTGATGTCGAACTGGATGAACTGCTTGGGGTCTACTCCAACGATAGTCGGACGGTTGTTCTTATTATTTATATTGGAAGAGTCATCGGGGGAACTCCGGCGGGTCGTGCAGAAGCGTTAGATGCCCGCCTCTTTGCCCCCGATGCGCTGCCGGGGTTGGCATTTGATCACGACTATCATATTTTAGACGACTTTCTTCGCCCAAAGAGAGATTGACAAAAGGTAGAACGCTCTATCACCAAACGGATATAGGGATGCTCACGTCCCACTAGCTATAAGGAGAAAAACAGTGTCAACCAACACAATCTTGGAAAAATATCATAAGACCTTCTCGAAGAACAGAGAATTCGCGCAACCTGCAAACGATATCTTCCCCGATGGTGTGACGCATGATAACCGGCACACAGAACCGTTTCCGATTTATATCGATCGCGCACAAGGATCAAAAAAGTGGACAATTGACGGGATAGAGTTGATTGATTACTGGTCAGGACACGGAGCGCTGCTACTCGGTCATAGCCCACCTGAAATCGTCGAAGCTGTTACACAGCAGATGCCGCTTGGGACACACTATGGCGCCTGTCATGCGCTTGAGGTGGAGTGGGGCAGCCTCGTGAAGGAACTGATCCCTTCTGCGAAACGGATACGATTCGTCAATTCGGGTACGGAAGCGACCCTAATGGCGATTCGGTTGTCACGGATGTACACGGGAAAAAGTAAATTTCTGAAATTTGCGGGGCATTTTCACGGCTGGCATGATTCCGTTATTTTAGGAGTGAATCCACCATTCGAAATGCCAGTTCCCGGTATACCGGAAGGTACAATTGATACAACGATTATCTGCCCTCCCAACGACATTGGCGCGGTTGAGAAGCATCTGCAATCTGACCCGGACATCGCGTGTGTTATCTTGGAACCGACAGGCGGTGCCTTCGGCACTATCCCAACAAATGGTGAGTTCCTTCGACAGTTACGAGAGATTACACAGGATTACGGCGTTATATTAATATTCGACGAAGTGATCTCCGGTTTTCGCGTTTCTCCGGGCGGCGCCCAAGGATACTATAATATTACGCCCGATCTTACGACGCTCGCCAAAATCTTAGCAGGTGGTCTGCCGGGCGGAGCGGTTGCTGGTAGAGAAGATTTATTGGATTTCATATCAATCAAAGCCGCAAAATCGACTTCACGTGGGAAAAAGATGCCGCATCCCGGAACCTTTAATGCCAATCCGTTATCGGCTGCCGCTGGGATTGCAATGCTGAATCAGGTCAAGACGGGTATTCCGCATAAAAAGATCAACCGAAGTGCGAAAATGTTGCGGGAAGGACTGGTTGATGTAATCGATCAACACAAGCTCGATTGGGCGGTCTACGGCGAGTTTTCTGCGGTGAAGCTTCTCATCGGGCACGGTGTTGATGGAGTGTGTGCCGCCGATTTCGATCCTTACAATTGGGATTATCGTCAACTGAAGGGCAGCAGCAACGCAGAACTCACAATGAACCTGCGTTGTGGCATGTTACTAAACGGAATTGACATCGCTGGCAATGGCGGGATGACGACAGCAGCACATAGCGACGCAGATGTGCAGCAGACAATTGCGGCGTTCGATCAGACGATTGGCTGGATGAAAGCAGACAGGCTGTTGGACTGAAGCAGTTAAGGGACTAGGGAGGTATGCGAGGCGGTTAACTTCCACACTTCCCCTTCCGCGCTACCTCCCTAAATCCTCGCCACACCTGAAGTTGCTTTGACTCAAGAATATGACTGTCAGTGTCTATCCGCTCCCTTTCAACCGCTCCCAGAACGCTTATCCACAATCCGGGCACTCTTCTTCAAGGTAGCCAACCAATTTCTGTAAATATCGGTCTGTTTCGCCTGTAGTAACGTTCTATGAATCTTGGCACGCTCTTCCGGGTCATTCTCAAATTTTTCCATGTCTGGCTCCTCGCGCTCAATTAACTGGATGATATAAGCGGCATTGCTCCCTTGGAGCCCAGCCGCTACCTCGTTTAGCTCTAGTCCAAAAGTGGCAAACATGGCGTCTCGGGATGTCCCTAACCCTGAGATATACCCGCTGGTCGGCAAGAGCGCAAACAGTTGACTCTCCTTAACTTCGAGTTCTTTATTGGTAACTCCTTCTGGCGTCTCATATCTATTCACCAGATCTTCCAGCGATTCATCAGGGGTGCGAAGCGATATTAATTTTTTAGCGTCTTCTAAGGCAAGTTGCTTTGCCTTTTCTCCTTTGATATCATCAATCACTTGCGCCCTGACTGTTTCAAATTCGGGAACTGTGGCGTGTGTCTTTTCAAGGACTTTTACCACAAAATAGGCGTCGATATCCCCATTTGGTGTTCTGTTTGGAATGATCGCGCTGATATTTACCTCCATGTTGAAGGCTTGGTCTGTCACATCTTGATACGCCCCTCTTCCCATCGTGATGACGTTGCCATCCGGATTAAAGCCTGTATCCTGAGTAAAGAATCCCGTGTCCTGAACTGCAAGTGATAGATCCTTATATCTGTCCAGTTGGACTGCTTCCTCATAATCATGAATCTCAACATCAAATAGGAGATTTTCTGCAACCTCCTTCGCCTGTTCTGCACCTATAATTTGAATTAACTTATCATTGATTTCGCTTCTTGCTTGCGCAAAGGGTTGAATTTCTTCCGGCCGCTTCTCTTCCAACTTGATGATGTGATATCCGAATCTGGATTCGACCAAATCGCTCACCTCGCCGGGGGCAAGCTCGTCAAACGCTGCCTTCTCGAAGGGTTGGACCATGTCACCCCGTGCAAAAAAGTCTCCAGGTGGCAGGTCTGGATTTCTTCCGCGCAGTGCCCCTCCCTGCGGAGCCGAGCCGACATCCTCGGAATGTTTCTCCGCAAGTTCAGAAAAATCCTCTCCCTCGGCAATTGCAACTTTGACTGTCTCAAGCAATTTCTCCGCTTCCGCCTTGACCTCTGCCTTCTGTTCGTCGGTCGCGTTATCTGGAAACTTCTTCAAGATATGGCGCGCTTTTACCACTTCCGGTGTTTTAAACTCGTGCTTATGTTCATTATAGTACGCTTGCAGGTCCTCGCCCGAAATGAAGTTCTGCGGATCGAGCTTGATGAACTTTAGATTAATCTCTTCGCCCTTTTCATATTTCTCTTTGTTCGCATCAAAATAGGTTTGTGCCTCAGCATCGTCCACGGTTGCGGCCCCATTGTAACCAAAGTGTTGAAATTGGATGTACTTTAGTTTGGCTTTTGTGTTCTGGCGACGGTATTCATCTTCCACCTCTGCATCTGTGACCAATTCAAGCCCCTGAATCTGGCTTAGCAGAATCTGATTAACCAGGAGAGAACGCACATATTCACGGAAGTCATCTCCATTTCCGCTCTGCTGAATCGTATTATAGTTAGTGAGTAAGTTGTCATCGTTACGGATATATCGGTTGACTTCTGCATCACTAATCTGGACACTGCCAAGCAGGACCTGACGACTAATGAGTAGGTCAAGAATCTGTTGCTCAATCTCCTCACGTTCGATCTGAGAACGAGTCTGGCTCTGTTGCTGTTGCCGGGTTATTTCACTGGACACCAGGTTTTCAAAATCGCGTTCATGTATTTTGACACCATTGATCTCAAAGGCAACCGGGTCCTCTCTACCTCCGCCCAATGCACCACCCCCGCCGACAATGTCGAACAGCAGAAATGAACCAACCAGAAAAGCGATGCCAACAACAATCAAGAAAATCTGCGCGATAAATTTCTCCCGTAGAAAAACAATCATGGAAATCTCTCCTGTTTGTATATAGTCAATTCAATGTAAAGCAGTAAGTATGATACTCAATTAACACTGGTTTTGCAACTTCATTTTTTAGCGCCCGCAAAACTGGAAAGGTCGGTCTTAACAGGGTGCCAAGATCTTATTCTACAAATCCCTGGATCCTGACGTAGTTAGCTCCAAGAGATTCGAGAGCAATCGACTTGACGTCGTTTCCACAGATTGTTTGTCGATCCTAAAAAGAAAAAAGGGGTGGGAACGGCTATAGCACCATCCCTACCCCTTCATCCTATCATAGCAGTTGCTAGTACCACCCGAATTCGTAATGCCCCCGACTGGACTCGAACCAGCATGCCAATTAAGGCACAGGCCCTCAACCTGCCGTGTATACCAATTCCACCACAGGGGCGACTAAACGCCCTAATTATACCCATCGGGAAAGAGAATTGTCAAGCGAAATTTCTGTCTCGAATCATCACTTGGAAAACACGGTAGCCCACGATATCGTGGACTCCGTGTGCAATCATCGGGATCAGTAAAGATTCTGTAGCAACCATCAGGAGGCCGAACCACACTCCCTCCAGCATTGCCCAAAACCAAAACAGCAACAACCCTCGTCGTAACCAATGGCAAGCGGCAAATAACAGCGCCGTAATCATAATTCCAAGCACACCGGGGTCTATAGCTACTAACAGAGTCCCCCGAAAGAGCGGTTCTTCAGCAAGTGCTGCCATTAACCCACCGGTGATGTACTCGGGCCAACGCATCCTGCCCAACACCACAAGACCATGCTGATGGAATCCTTCCAGATATGCCCCTCCCAGCGTTCGCTTAAAGATTTCATGTAGCACGCCGTCGCATACTAACGACAAGATTCCAGCCACAAAACCAACCCCAATCTGGGTCCCCAGTGACCATGGACTCCCTGTCAGATGTGTGAAAGCACCGAATTGCCAACTGAGCAATCCACCCACACCCGTTGCTATCAGGGCGATTTTCCATCGATGTTTTAGATAGAAGAACATAAGTACCACCCGTCAATATCTTAGACAAAATGTCTAATCGTATTGAATTGCATCGACTTACGATCGGTGCTAGCTCGGAAAAAATGTTTGGCTAAATCGCGCAGCCTGTTCAACGCGCTCTAAAACTGGCTGATACCCTGTTCCAGCGGACTGCGACGGCGTGAATGTGCAGTCATCGTTCAAAACCAATTCCGTTTCCGTTAAATCTTGTCGATAAAAAAAATTGCTGGGGAACAGATCACCCGGATAGGTAAAGTTATTCAAAGTTGCAAGCTCAACCAAGACACCGGCACCGATGCCGCTCTCTAACATGCTACCGACCCAGCACGGGATGCCAGCATCTCGCGCCATATTATGCAGTTTCACCGCGACGGAGAGGCCTCCAACACGTCCCGTTTTGAGATTAAGAATCTGGCACGATTTCAGCTTTAACGCCCATTCAAAGGCGTGTACCGATGTAATTGACTCATCCAAGCAGACAGGCGTTTCGATTTGCCTTTGCAATTCGGCGTGTTCCAGTAGGTCGTAGTGGTAGAGCGGCTGTTCAATCATCGCCAATCCCAGCTTATCAACCTCCTTGAAGAAATCGAGATCGTCCAGCGTATATCCTGAGTTACAATCGATGTGGAAGGTCTGATGCGGAAAAGCTGTACGGACCGCTTGCAACATCTCCAGGTCCCATCCCGGTCGCACCTTGAGTTTAACCCGCTTGAATCCATCATCAATGGCGCCCTGAATCTTCTGCAACAACATGTCTATCGAATCCTGAACGCCAAAGTCAGCACCGGCATCCACTTTCCTAAAGCTGCCATCCAGCAACTGATGCAGCGGCACTCCTTCTATATTCGCTTTGAGTACCCACCAAGCAACCTCTGGACCTGCTTTGGCAAATGGGTTCCCTTTGATCCACTTGTACGCAGCGAGTATCTCATCCGCCGTATCAAATGTTTTCCCAATCAGTAGCGGTGCAATAAACTCAGTTATCGTGTGGTATGCCGACATTGTGGATTCGGGCGAGTAGGCAGGTGCCTTCAGCGGTGTGGTCTCGCCCCAACCTTCATACCCCTCTGATTCCAGCCGTACAAGAACCGAATCGACAGCGTGATCTTCACCGTAAGCGGTGCGCCAAGGATAAATCAGGGGCAGACTGACATAATAAACATCGATACGATCTATTCGCATGGGGTAATTCCTCTCTATCAGGTACGCTACATTTTGTTATTGACGACAATTTGAAAATCTCTATAATAGCAGCAAACTTCAAGGTCAATTGGCTGGGTTCAATGTTAGCGGGAAGCACTGTGAACCCCATCGGCAATTGGGGCTGGGTGCACAAAAAACTCGCTCTAATTTTACCATACCAAGGCAGCCGAGGAAATAAAGAAATAAGGATAGGCCTTTACCGAAAAAGTAGATAGTTTTGACATAGAACGGTCTTAACATTTTTGCGCATCTGCTCGAAAGGATAACTAAATGAAAGTTGTAGATGTAGAACGGATAATCGTTGATGTGCCATTTACCCCACGCCAGCAAAAGATTACGGCACGGGAGGTGTACAACTGGGCGGTTCTGGAGCTGTGCAAGGTAACTACGGATACCGGACACATCGGTTGGGGTGAAACTGTGATCCACTACACCTGGGCACGCGTGACAGACGATGCTGTTGAACGGGTCAAAGGACAGAGTCCGGCAAAATTGATGAATGACGATTCCCTCGGAGCCGGTTTACAGATGGCGCTGTTCGACGTGGTCGGCAAGGTATTAGAAGTGCCGGTTTATGAGTTGATGGGCCAACAGGTACGTGCCTGGGTCCCGATTTCTTGGTGGTGTATCGATGCCTCTCCTGAAGATTGGGCTGCCGAGGCTGCAGATGCCGTGGCAAAGGGTTACACTAGCATCAAACTCAAGCCCCGACCTTGGTGGGACATCGTTGCACAGGTAGATGCTATTTCTCAGGTCGTACCACCGCACTTTAAGCTGGATCTTGATGCCAACGGCACTTGGCAGAATGCAGCGGCGGCGATTCCCGTCATCAAAAAACTGGAAAAATATACCAATGTGGCGATGTTTGAGACACCCATTCCGCAGGGCGATGTGCTTGGGAATATGCAGATCCGTCGTGCAATTAATCGACCGATTGCGATGCACTTCGGGTCGCCGCCCTATATTACAAATATCCGGGAAGGGGTTTGTGATGGATATGTTATCTGTACAGGGAAGTCTGGCGTCATGCAACAAGGGATTTTAAGTGCCGAGGCACAGATGCCGTTCTGGTTGCAATTGGTGGGCAACGGGTTGACCACGACTTGGGCTGCTCATCTCGGTTCGGTTTTGACCCACGCCACTTGGCCCGCGATTACCTGCATAAACCTCTATAGCCACCAGTTATTGACAAAGGAGATTGAGGTTGTCGGTGGGTATCACAAGGTGCCGGATGGTCCTGGATTGGGCATTGAGGTCGATGAAGAGGCAGTCGAAAAGTATAGAGTCTCCGAAGATGCACTCGAAGAATTGAGGAGGAGTGGTGAAACTTACGACCGCCCGAAACCCCGTATCATTAACAGTATTGTATATCCCGATGGCAGTTGCATTCACATGGGTTATAGCAGCCAAGGATACGGTTACTTCAATGCAGGGCACGGACCTGCGTATGTAGAGGGTGTGCGTCTGGAAGCACAGCCGGACGATGGATCCGAAACGTGGCAGGATCTGTTTGAGCGGGCACAGCAGCATCCGGTGCGTGGTCGTTGGGAGGAGGAATAGAAATGAGCTATGAAGTCGTTGAATCGAAATTTGTCGCAGCCGAAGATAAGGGCGAGGTATCATCGTTACTGATTCGGCCTGACAATGCAAAATGGCTGTTGGTGTTAGGGCACGGTGCTAGCACAAATATGCGGCACGCAACCCTTCAGACCATCGCCGAACGATTGGCAGACGTTGGTATCGCCACATTCCGTTACAATTTTCCTTATGCAGAACAGGGAGGCGGTCGAAATTCAAACGCTGTTTGTCAGGAGACTGTTCGTTTGGCGGTAGCAGCGGCGCATACAGCGGCGAATGATCTGTCGATTCTTGTCGGTGGGCACTCTTTCAGTGGACGGATGTCATCAATGGCTGCGGCGGAGGCTCCGATAGAGCATGTGTGTGGGTTGGTGTTCTTCGCCTTTCCCCTGCATCCGTCTGGAAAGCCTTCGACGGACCGTGCAGATCACCTAAGCGATGTCACAGTACCGATGCTCTTCCTGTCTGGCACACGGGACAAGTTGGGTGAACTCGACCTTCTACAATCTGCCTGCGAGGGGGTTGGTGACAAGGCGACGCTGCATCTTTTGGATACCGCGGATCACGGATTTAAGATCTTGAAGCGCTCTCGCAACACCGATGAAGATGTGTTCGTTGAGATGGCGCGGGTCATCAATGAATGGGTATCAGGGTTGGATTGAACGCAAGCAAGGAAGGGAGAACCCCGTTCCCTACCTACCGTGCACTGTTCGCAAATCCAACCGTTGCTCAACGTCATCTGAGACCGCGTTAGTCCACTCCACATCGTCAAAGCTTTGCAGGCTCATCAGCGCAACATCAACGAGCGGATTGGAGAGGACGTAATTGAGTAGAAAGCTGTCCAGATCGACTCCCGCCATCTGTGTTGGGAAGCATCGCTGCATCAGGTTCTGGAAGGCGTTGCTCGTCGTGGAGCGCATCAACACAACCCCCATGTCTTGGGCAACCGCCTCCGGTATTGTCCCACGATTGCCAAAGATGTCGCAGGTGCTCTGATACATGAGGTTGTAGTGAACCTGAATCATGTCAAATTCGCCGGACGCAACCATTCGCTCAACGCCGCCTGACGGTCCATCTGCTGAGAATCCGATGAAACGGATTTTCCCTTGGTCCCGCAATTTCTGGTAAGTTTCCAACCCACCTTGATCTAAGATTTGATCTGCATCGTTTCCCTGATGCCAGCCGCCGTGAAACTGCAAGACATCAATCACATCTGTCTGCAGCCGCGTCAAACTTCCTTCTACGTCAGCGAGAATGCCCTGCGGGTCGAAGGCTTCCGTTTTGGTTGCAAGGATAAGCCCATCTCGCCGTCCCTGAATTGCCTTTCCGATAACGGTTTCGCTGAGCCCGTTCCCGTAAGTAGGCGCCGTGTCGATGTAGTTGAGCCCTACGTCGAAGGCGCGATGGAGCATCTGGGTGAGGGCTCCCTCATCTTGATCGGCGCGCACACGCCCGCCGCCGTATCCAATCTCCGAAACGCGCAGTTGGGTGCGACCTAATGTTCGATACTGCATGGTGAAATCCTTTCGCCCTTAGATACAGTTATGGTAGTCCGACTAAAAGTCAAACTCGATCTCCACCAACCGGTTCTCACGTGCGGCGGTCTCACACCCTTCAATACACTGGATAGTCCCCTTCGCCCACTCCGCTGTAATCAGCAAGGGGGTCCCGGAGAGCAGATGGTCTGAGACGTTCTTGTAATATGTACCCCAACCACGGTTGGTCACCGTCGGATAATCGGAAACCATTTTGCGCCCATCCTCCATGATGGAGGTGACGGTTGTTTCGCCTTGGAAATTCCCCACCACAATAGAGCCGTGTGTACCGAGTACGGTCCAGAGCGGTTTCTCCGCTGCGTGCAGATTCGACTGGATGAGTTGCGCTTCTAAACCGCTGTCGAACCGCACATAGGCCCGGCAGAAATCTTCAACCGAATTGGCTTGCCAGTGCCGTTTGAGGAAATTACCGTACAGCGTGGCCTGTTTATTGATGCGGTTTCCGTTTCGGTCGTGTTGGGGGACCAGTTGCAGGATCTTCTCGAACTGGTGTGCGCCCATATCGTATAACAGCCCGCCCGAAATCTCCTTATGGTCTCGCCACATCTGTCCGGGCGCGCCGTAGCCGACCATGTTACATTCAATCGAATACACCTCTCCAATGATCCCCGATTCAAGGGCATCGCAGAGGGTGAGGATATCTGGATCCCAGTGGCGGTTATGATACACCGAGAGCATGACGCCCTTTTCGCGTGCGAGTGCAATCAACTCATCTGCCTCGGAGACATGGACGACAAACGGTTTTTCCGTGATGGTATGTAACCCTGCTTCTAACATCGTCTTCGCAACCGGCGCGTGATAGACATGCGGCACAATCACAATAGCCAGATCAATTTGACCGCTTTCTGCCATCTCTTTTGCATCCGTGAAGGTGGTAATCCCATCACCTTGTTCCTCTTTCGCAGCGCGGAGGCGTTCGGGATCTCTGTCACAGACAGCGGCTAACTCAAAGCCGTGGGTCTGTGCAATCATACCGGCGTGATGGCTGCCCATATTGAACAGCGGACCGTAGCCGACCAAACCGATGCGGATCGCTGGATTATCTTTCAGGTTAGTTACATAGCGGAGCCCTTTGAGCAGTTGATCCTGAAAGTCCGTGTTGCCGAAGGCGCGGTTATCGTGTCCAAGCGCGGTGTAAAATACCTTCCCCTCACCGTAGTCGCGCACATAGCCAAGCGGATATTTCTGGAGTCGCCATGCACCATATTGGAAATAGCGCAAGGGCGCATCCGTGCGAACCTTCATCTGGTAGCATTCATCTACGATGCGGAATTGTTTGTTGAGGCGCGGGAGGATATCGTCAATCCCATCTTCTACCGTCACTTCAAACGGTGCTAACGGGTCGTGCTGGATGAACTCTGTACCGATGAGCTCAATGTAGTCATCATACCCCCCGAGTCCGGCGTTGGCACCGTGCACTGCAAGCAATCCACCACCGCCTCTGACATACTCGGTCAACCCACGCTCAACCTCGGGCGTAATTTCGCCGCCACCGATGTATAGCGCGACCGCATCGAACGCGGAGGGATCCGTCAATCGGTTGCGATCATCGCTCACCTCTACTTCAAACTGACCGGCATCCTCAACCAACGGCTTGAACATCTCCGTAAAGTCGCTAAACGGGGGATGCGGTCCGTTAATGATCAATAAGACTTTCTTCAATTTGTCCTCCACAAAAAGACTACGATTACCAAGATTGCAGAAACCGAGTTTTCAAGAAAAAACTCGGTTTCTTTGCACGACTTCTTAACATGAACGATCTTGTTAATAGCTCCAAGCATCCTCTGTGAGTTCACCCGAATAGATAATTCGGGCATCGCCTTCCAGATAGACATTTTCCGGTTGACCGTTAACCAAGTCAAAATGGATGGTCAGCACCGAACCGCTGGCGGTCTTCACGGCGACCGGGGACTGAACTTTTCCTAATGCAGCAGAGACAACCGCAGCGGCGATAGAGCCTGTGCCACAGGCGAGGGTTTCATCTTCGACACCGCGCTCATAGGTTCGGATGTCAATCGCTTGGGAATCTTTGACTCGAACGAAATTGGCGTTTGTCCCCGCAGGCTTGAAGTGGTCGTGGTAGCGGGTTTGCCTACCGAGACCGAATACATCAATTCCCTCCAAATCTTCAGCGAAAAAGAGGACATGGGGAACGCCGCTGTTGGCGAAAGAGATGTTGTGGACACCATCTTCCAACTGAAGTGGAAAGTTCAATCGGAGATCCGTTGGATCGCTCATCCGGACCTTGACATCAGTGCCGACAATTTCGGATTCGTAGATCCCTGCTTGCGTTTCAAAGGACATCCGCTCCGAAACGATGCCGTTGATATAGGCGAACCTTGAGATACAACGTGCGCCGTTTCCACAGGTCTCTGCCTCGCTGCCGTCCGCGTTGAAGTAGCGCATTCGGAAATCTGCTTTATCTGTATTTTCGACGAGCAGCACACCGTCCGCGCCGGCAGACATTCGGCGTTGGCACACCTTTTCGACAAAATCGGTATTTTCGTATTGGACAACGCTTTCGCGATTATCAATAATAACGAAGTCGTTGCCCGCACCGCTCAGTTTCATGAAGGGTATTTTTTCAGCCATGTCAGTTCTCCTTTTCTTAATGTCGATTTATTGTATCATATTTGCTATATATTCACCACACAATGGTTCTATTTATTTGTTAAGACTTTTTTTTAACATCCCCCTGACAAATTACAACCACAAATTCGGTTCTAAAAGTAAGGTGTGTTCCTTGTCATCACTGGATTTAGGTGTGGTACATTCGCGCTACAATACCGAGGCTGGTAAATGTCAAGTCTTGGTCCTACCTGCCACATCGAAAGCGGCTTACGAGCACTCCTCAAGGAACTTGCCAACAAAACACTTGACAACAGAGGGCAAAATCGAATAAAATGTGGTTCAATCTCACCCGCGGAAGGATGACAGATGACGATGACAAATCTACCAAATAAAGGCTACAAAAAATCTTTTACTGCTTATATTGGACAGGAGGATGGCTGGTGGGTCGGTTGGGTCCAGGGCGTACGAGGTGTTAATTGTCAAGAAAGGACAAGGGAAGAACTGCTTGACTCGATAAGGGAAGTGCTCCCTATAATGTTGGAGTTAAATAAGATTCCGCGCTATCGTGATGTTCATCCTAGATTTGAACCGGTCCCAGTCACTATTGACTTACATGAACCTACGGAAGCTCAAGCAGCATTTGAGTGAGAATGGTTGTGTTCTGTATAGGGAAGGGGGCAATCATTCTATTTGGAGGCATTTAGAATCTGGTAAATCTACTGCTGTACCTAGGCATAAAGAGATAGGTAAAGGTCTAGTTGTAAATATATGTAATGACTTGGGTATTCCAAATCCTTTTAGCAAAAAGAAATAAGAGGTTCAGGTTGCCTAACCTATGATCCGCACCGCAGACATGGCAGGTTGGGAAACCCACTGCCACGAGAGGATTCAGCTAACTGTTACGAAAAGGGTTGTAGCACGACCCGCGACCGCTTCCCACCGTGGATGCTAGGCTCCGCACACAACCGCTCACGGAGACGACGCAAACCCACATGAATATCCGGCTGCCGCCCCTCAGATATGCCAAGCACTTCCGATAAGAGCCGCTGATCTAATTCCTGACGTACCACATCTTCAAACATTTGATTGAACGGGAGCATTCGCTTATGCTTCATTTCTTCAAATATGTAGATTGTGATTGTATCCTCATTCCACATTGGTATCTCTGTCTTCCCAGCCGGTACAGAAGTACGTAACTCCTAAGACTGCCAAAAAAGTATGTTTATTCTATATTAACCATAAATCCCCGCCGCCATATAGCCAACTACCTGATCTCGTCCGCCGACGGGAACATCTCCGGAGTTCGCTGCTTTCAGGATTTCAATCCGGTTCCCGCCCAACGTTTTCGCAACTTTCATCGCCGTTGACATCAGCGATCCTTGAGCTCTCAAGGTAGACTTCGCCTATTCGGTTCGTTTCAATCAAATGTCAACAAGACTTTAGCTACTGGATCGCTTCAATTCGATCCTGATATACATTAATCAGCTTGCGATCTACTATCAATGCTTCGATCTGTGCCCAAACACTAGCTAAAAACGCTTGGAAAACGTGCTGGCGCATATTGCCAAAACGCAAATGGACAAACTTCGGTGGAGAAGTATCAACCATAAGGCGATCTGAGAAATCAGCGTTCTTGGTAACAATTACTATAGTGGATATTAGAATTAATGGGACACGCCAAACCGGTGCGGTTGGAAACCGCACCTACCGGGGGTCGAAAGTGTTTATTTATTTTTTGAATTCACTATAAATCGTTTTGCTTCGCATATTGCCAAATTTGTGTATCGCTCGGACTTTCATCCAAAACTGAAACATGGATCACAGGGAGAGCAGGTGTGAATCGGAGGTTAGCGGGTAGGTTTTCATCAAATAAGAAGCCGTTCAGGCAATTTTTTGAATCTGGTAATGATTTGCCATTAATTTGGCAGCGAATTGGATACAGGCATAAACGTCCTCTTTTTTGAGTGCAGGATATGCTTCAAGTACTTCGTCTATAGAATCGCCTGCGCCCAAAAACTCCATGATGGTTTGAACGGGGATACGCGTTCCAGCAATGACAGGTCGCCCATTACAAATGTCAGGATGAACATCTATTCGGTCTGCCATAATAGTTCTCCTTTTTCACGTTTTAATCGTCTATTATATCAAATTTCAGGGATGAAAAGGTAAAAAGGGTCATTTTATTGACTGAACTGCTGTGCAACAAAAACCAAATCTAAGATGTTGACAACACCATCGCCATTGGGGTCTGGGGTGGATTTGCCGAGACTGTTGGTAACTTCGATTAAATCCAACACGTTGACATGCCCATCGTCGTTGACATCGGCAAAACTTTTGGTTGTGAGATAAATTTCGCCATCTAAATCCGCCAGTCGATGGGTTGTGCCTGCTTGACCGCTTGCCACCCCTGTGGCATTCTCCGCAAGCGAAATCTCCTGCGTGCTGCCACTGCGGTTATAGACCGCCCAGCCGTTGGTGAATTTGCGGATAAACAAGCCGTCGATGTTTTGATAATGTTCGGCTTTGGGACCAACGGGACGACCCAAATCGGCATCCCAAAAGTCGTGCCAGATATGCTCATGGTCCCCAACGCCAAATTGAATGCCACCGAGGTTATACATGACATAGCCATCAGAGAGGGTTAGACTCATTGTCGTAAAAACTCGCATCCATCGTTTGTTAGTTGGGCTGTCTGGCGGTTCGTGACCTACACCCCAACCCTCAAGGCAAGTCACGCGAGGTTTCCTGAGATGTTCGCCCAACCAAAGGAGGCTACTTTCAATCTTAATAAGCGATTCACGGGTATAACCACGTTTAGGAGTTTCCATGTAACCGCCATTCATATACGGGGCGGTTACTGGAATCTTGCGATCGTTGGTATTGCCGATGATGAGAAAATCATCACGCACCTGTTCTCGGATACGTCGGACAATTGAGAGCCTTGCTTGTAGTTCAGCTTCTCTCGTACTGTAGCGTATGGAATTATCACGCCAATCCGCGAGCGAAAAATGGTCTTCGTGCCACCAGTCGAACATTATACCATCAAGCAATCCGCATTCTGCGACAGCAACCGCCTGCTGAACGATAATATCCTGAAAATCAGGATTTGTAAAATCTAGCAGAAAGACGTTGCCGTGCCATCCTGTGACAAGATTTCCGTTATCATCTCTTATCCAGTATGGAAAATCCGCTGGATAATGCAGATCAAGAATGGCATTTCGATGTGGAATAAAACCCAAGAAAAGCATATTCGGATTCTTGGCAAGCAGTTCATCCCGTTGCGATTGTGAATGCGCAAAATGACTCATGAGTTCATAGCCTTGATTCGTGCGTATCCAATGCAGCCTGAAAGGTAAGCCGTGCCAGTACAAATCGTGAAGTGCTATGAGATCTTCACGGGATGATAAGGTCGGGTGACTTCTGATTGCGTCAAATGATTGAAAAATAGACGGAAAACTTCGATTTGCGATTCGACTCTCAATCGGGAGGTGTGGCGCGTTACAAATTTCATCGTGTTCGAGCCGAGTTAAAGCGAGCGATTTAAGCGGACTGTAATCCGTAATTCGGTTGTTATAGAGCGTTAGCACTTTCAGCTTGGTTAGATTTGCAAGCACATTGATGTCTACAATTCTATTGTGTGACAGTCGCAATTCAGTGAGTTGTCTTAGATTTGCAAGGGGCGCGATATTTACAATCCGGAGGTTAGAGTGGAGTGTCAGGTATGTGAGTTGCGTCAAGTTTGCTATCGGTGTGATATCCGAAACGTGACAACCTCCGAGATCCAAATGTTGTAACTGAGTTAAACCTGCTATCGGTGACAGATCTGAAATCGGGTTTCCCCAAAGAGATAACCTCTTCAGATTGACAGCGTGTTCCAATCCAGTCAGAATACTAATCTGCCTTTGTGATGCACGTAAACGTGTTAATTGGTTCATCACTAACTGTGTGATGGGTACTTCAACCGGCAGCCCCAGTTCTTCTCGAATAGCACGTTCCAAATTCGAATCGGTTATCTTTACGTCAACGGAGGCAAGTTCCTGCAATTTGTGGATATCAATATCAATATTTATCAAGTTTAACCCAAAGAGTGGACTAAAATCCGTTATTGCGTTATTAGCGAGTGTCAAATCCGTTAGTTGCATTAAATTAGCAAGTGGACTGATATCTACAATCTGGTTATGACTCAACTGTAATTCAGTAAGTTGTGTTAGATTTGCAAGCGGACTGATATCTACAATTCGATTATGGCTTAACGCGTAATTCAGTAAGCTGTGTTAGATTTGTGAGTGGTGTGATGTCTATGATGCGGAGGTTAGAGTGGAGCGTCAGGTATGTGAGTTCTGTCAGATTCACAAGCGGAGTAATATCTGAAACTTGACAACCGCCGAGGTCAAGCCGTTTTAATTGAGCCAACCCTGCTATTGGTGACAGATCTGAGATTGGATTTCCCCAGAGCGATAGCAGTAGCAGAGCTTTCTAACTGCTAAAGTTAAATCAGCTAACGGCTGGAGATTGCTAATGTTATTTCGATGAACAGCGATCCGTTTCAAATTGGTAGCGTGTTCCAGTCCTGTTAAATCCTCTATCTGTTTCTCCGGAGCTTCCAGTCGCGTGAGTCGCAGCATCTCTGTCTGGGTGAGGGGGATTTCGTCGGGGAGTCCAAGGGCTTCTCGGATGGCACTCTCAAGGTTTAAGTCAGGGATTTCTACTACTTGGGCGGAGACAATGCTGCACCAGTAAATGAGTATGATAAGGCTGCACACACAGCAACGTGTTAAGGTCGTCATTTATCCTCCAAACTACCGATAAATTCCCGCCGCCATATATCCAACTACCTGATCCCGTCCCCCGATGGGGACATCGCCGGAGTTCGCTGCTTTCAGCACCTCGATCCGGTTCCCGCCCAACGCTTTCGCAACTCGCATTGTGGTATAAATCGCGCCGGTGCTGCACATCATACAGTGAAAATTATGGGTAGGGTGAATCTGCATGTATGCGTCCATCTGCTGGTGTAAGTAATCGGGGTCAAAGCGATCAATCGCCTCAATGACGACCTGATCCGATTTTCGCGCTTCGTCGTAGACCGGGTAGTGACAGAGATCTGTGCTGCCGATTAGTAGGCAGGATCGATCGCCCATAGCTGCTGCAATCGCTTGACCTAAAGGAATAACATTTTCGGGGGAGTCATCTTGCAACAAGATAGGGACGATACGGAAGTCGGAGAGAAGGTGTTGGAGGAAGGGGAGCTGCACTTCGAGGCTGTGCTCATTTGCGTGGGCTGCGGGTAGGTCGAGGATGTCGGTGTTCAGGCGCATCATTTCAGCGGCGAGATCTTCATCAATTTGGATATCACCAAGCGGTGTACGGAACGCGCCGCGTGCGTAAATTGCTGCGGTGCCGATTGGGTGGCGGTGGCTTAACCCGAGGAGCACTACCGTGTCGAAGGATTGCCCCACCACCTGTTTGTAGGCGTATCCCGCAACATGACCAGAATAGACGTAGCCGGCATGGGGTGCGATGAGCCCGATAAGCTCGCCATCGGTTTCTGTCAATTCCGCATCATCAATGAATTTTCCCACCTGTGCGGATAGGACTTGCGGCGAGTCCGGATAGAAACTGCCAGCGACAGCCGGGGAGCGAACGGTTTCAGCCTGGGTATTCTTCCTTTTCCAACTGATGCCCATCCGTCTTCTCCTACTATTCAGTTTCTGTCTCTGTTTCTTTCGATGGTGCTTCGCTTGTAGATTCTGAGGATTCCGGCTGCGGGGGAGATGGAGGATTATTCGCTAACCGTATATAAGTCATCCGAAGGTTATACAGGGTATTCTCCAACAGATTGCTTTCGGGCGCAGTTAGGTTACCCTTCGTCTTCTCTTTGAGGAGATCGATTGTGTCGATTGTCCGCTTCGCCATTTCGAGATCTACCAGCACCTCTTTTGTCTCAGGATTCTGATACCCACCGAGGTAAGTAACGGCGGTCATCCCAAGCTCTGCAATGAAGGCGGAAAAATCAATGGGCGGCAGTTTCGGTCTGTCTTGTTCGGTTGATTGGGAACTATCTGAAGTTGATTTGTTTGAGGTTCCTGCCATCTGTGCACCTTTTTATCACTACTCTTCAGTCGTGGCAACAGTCACGGTGCACCGCAAATATAGTAAGACAGGACTTACGCGAATTCAGCATGCGACGCGAGATTCTCTTATTTTTAACCCTCTAAGTCCCACTAATCAGGTGGAAGCGAGGGAGCGAGTGTGTGAGGAAGCGGGGAAGCGTGTAAAAACTCGTCCCCTCACCTCCTCGCCGCCTCTGGTTCTCAGGGGGACTTATGAACCAACTGCGTAAGTCCTATGATAGTAAATATTGCTTAGTCATCAAAGATAATGATTTGTGCGGGCAGCGATCCGGCTTGATTGTTGTGCTCTGGATTTTCATTCATTGCGAGGAAAATTACGCCTTCAGCCGGTGCAGCGTTGTCGTATCGCGAGCCAACGGCAAATACCATATCGCCGATCTTTGCGATTAGCGCGCCGACGTTAGCGCCGGGCATCAGGAATCCTTCTTCAGCGGGTAGATTGGGGATGCCATCAGCACCACACCAGCAGATGCGATTCTGCGTATCTGGAGACCATGCGCCTTGTGCATCGATGACTAGGCGCTGTCCTTTTTTAACGCTAACATATGTCTCTTGCCAGACCGGACTCGGTCGGGCTGTATGGATAAGGGTTAATGCCATAAAAAATCCTTTCTTTATAGGTATGGTAGATTTTAGAATTATAATGGATCTTAGAATTAATGAGACACTCCAAACCGGTGCGGTTAGGAAATCGCACCTGCGGGACCCGATAAATCCCCGATGAATCGGGGCAGGCGGGAGCGAAACCGAGGGGCAAAAGTGTCTATTTATTTTTACAATTCACCATAGTTAGCCACTCTTAACACACAGCTAACCCCCTAAATCCCCGAACCCCTCTGATAAGAGGCGAAAGACAAGAGGAGTCTTTCTCTCTCTTATCTTCTCCCCTTGTCAGGGGAGTTGTAGGGGGACTTTGGTAAATGTCTACTTATTTCTCTAATTCACCACGATTTTGCGTTAGGAAGAAATAAAAAACTTATAGAAAATGCAAATGAGCAAGACAGGTCACCGATGTTCTGACTTTATTGCTCATTTGCACCGTCGCTTCCTTTTAGCCTTTTTCACGAATCTTGATCGTCATAATCTGATCGCCTACGGCAATGTTATCGATCACATCCAGCCCCTTCGTGACCTGCCCAAACAGGGTGTAATCGCTGTCCAATATAAGCGTATCAAGGCAGATGAAGAATTGGGTGGCATCTGCAACAGTCGCACCCTCCTCTTTTGCCATAGCGAGGATCCCCCTCACCGGTTGGCGATCACTTGTCTCGATCGCTATCGTATCTTCGGTGGGAAAACGCGATCCGGCTTGAATCAGTTGCCCGGCTTCAACGCGATGGAATGTGGCATGGTTATAATATTCCAATCGCGCATTCTTTAGAAAGTTTTCCACAGTATTGGGCGCATCGTCCGCAAAAAACTCGACCTCAATTGCCCCTTTAGCTGTCTCAATAACAGCTACAGCGCTGTGGATGTCAATTTTTGTTTTAGCTGTTTGCGTCGTGTCAGCCGATACCGTCGGACGCGCTTTCGGCTTTGGTGGACCTTTCTGTTCCTGCGAACAGCTTACAAGGTATACGGTAAACAATGCTGCGAGGAGCATCACAGTAAAACGTTCAATGTAGCTTCGTCGGTTTTTATTCTGAAGTAACATATTTTGACTTCGCCTCCAATCGAACTTTTTTCATGACGTCGTCGACCCTTAACAGATCTACGACCTCCATACCCTGAATAACTTGACCAAACGTTGTGTACCGGCCGTCTAAATGTGGTTGCGCTATTAGACATATATAAAACTGACTTCCTGCCGAATTGGGGTTGCCTGTGTTTGCCATGGCAATTGTTCCCCGTTGATGAGGAACTTGGTTCGGGTTGGTATGTTCATCAACGATGGTATATCCGGGACCACCTGTCCCATCCCCGTTCGGATCGCCTCCCTGAATAATATTCAGGCCCGGTTTATCTACTCTACGATGAAATATTAGCCAGTCGTAGAACTTCTTCTTGATTAACTTTCTAAAGTTATCAACCGTGGCAGGTGCCGAGTCCGAATACAGTTCAATGACAATTTTTCCTTTATCCGTTGTTATCACAGCGACCTGCTCCTCTTCCGCCATCATTTCACCACCCCCACTTGAAGCAGCACAGCCGATCCAAGTGGATAGGGAGATTAATATAGCAAATATGGAAGTGGTAAGCAGAATACGTTCTCGCATCACTACCCCTTTCCTCATTGTGGAGGGCACTCTGTCTCAGTGTTCGTCAGAGCAAATGCTAATTGCATACAGACGTAAGGCAGACATTGATTTGCACGGTATCAGAAGGAACTTCATACGAATTAAACCACATTAGATAGTAGCATAGCAAAGATTGGCAGAAAAGTCAACACTTTCGTAACATCAATAGAGATTAACGAGAGGTTCTCGTCATTGGGTCACCCTTCAAGTTCGCTTGACAGAATCGGCGTATGGTGATAAGATTCGGAAAATCCCGTTCTTGGATGCGGCGGGAACCTAGCGCACACATTAGTAATTAGGGGAGGGTTTTAACTGAATGGATTTCTTTCAACTGACTGAGGCAGAACGCCGGGACTTTGATGCGGACGGTTTTCTGATTATTCCGCAAGCTATCAATGCCGAAACTGTCGCCCGTGTGACTGAAGCGGGAGACCGACTAATGAAATCATTCATGGACGATGGGAAAAGCGTTTATATGCAGCGCCGCGACAGCATCGTGCAGGAAGCGGCATTCGACCCACTCGTCTCTAACTCGACCACTGTTTCACGAGTCGTTCAGCTGCTCAGTCCCAATATCCATCTCCACACCGCTTCACTGATCTACAAGAAGCCGCAACCTCCTGACACAACGCCTCCCGACCGCGGCTGGCACCGCGACGCTGGTATTACAGAGGACCTTGGACACAAGGGCTTGCCGCTAGTCGGAATAAAGGTGTGCTACTGTCTGACGGACTTTCTTGAACCTGACTCCGGTATGACGTTGATGGCACGCGGGAGCCATCGGAGTCCCGAGCCGTTGACGATTCGCAAGGGCGAGCCGGATCCGCCGACCGTGGTCGATCCGTGTTTACGCGCCGGTGATGCCATCTTTTTTGAAAATCGGGTTTACCATACCGCGGCACCCAATCTGAATAACTGCGTCTCAAAGGTGATAATTTACGGCTACACCTACAGATGGATGAAGCCTGATGTCAATCTTGATCCGCCGGATGAACGGGTAATAGAACGGGTGGAGGGCGATATCGACAAACAGCTTTTGGGGGCGTACAACAACGTTGATACGCCGCCCCACGCCTTGACAGATTGGGCAGAACATCACGGCGTCAATCCGGAACCTATATCTTGGGTTATGGAGGCGTAGACAATTTGCACCGGCATCGGTTTCATAGGTTGCTTTTGGTGATATACGTTTTCAGATGTGCTAGAGCGCGTCCACTATCAATCGCTTCCTTGGTCCGCTCGATGGCTTCATGCGGATCCGAGCAAAGTCCTAACAGGTAATCGGTCATCGCTGTATTCAGCACCAGCCGATCATATATCTGCCCTTCCCCACCGGACAGTGCCTCCATTCCCGCCGATGCAAACGCTTCAGGGGTTACCGTTTCTATGCGGGGGTTCTTCTCATAATTGAACCCAAACTCCGACGGGTCGATGTCCAATGAAAAATCCTCGCGCCGCCCACCGACACGCCGAAACCCTTGGGAATAGTTTATCGCTTGTCTATCTTGCGTTGAGGGATTTCCCAGTCTCAAGGCGTAGTGGCTTGTGCCTTCCTCACCTTTGACCACAAGCCCTGCACGAAAACTGCGCTCCCATATCAACTGCAGCAATGGCGTTTCATAGCCGGGGTGGTAATAGCCAATCACCATGTAGTTTGCATCGGAAGCGGTGAACAGTTGCTGTGCTTTTTCTGTCGCTGCCCAAGGGGGACGCTTTTTGATATGAACCCGTAACTCTCGGACATCGTATGCACCGGGTGCATATTCGCGCTGACTCACGTAAGCAAACCCAACCTCTGGATCTTCGATTAAACGTGCCGCTTCGTCAAGCGAGAGATTCGTGCGAGCACCGAGGATCTGTAGAATCTTCTCCTCCGTGATTCCGCTTTTCGGTGGCATCTCATCAACACCGTGCAGCACCGATGGCTCACCTAACGCAGCACGCACCGCTGCGATAAACAGTGTCGGTCTGAAGTAGCGTGTCGCACCATCGAACGGTTGACCGAAATGCGTCAGTGACTCGACGGAAACATCGCGAACCCCCTCTGGACCGAAAGTTGCATCTAGATACCCGCGCACCTCATCGTAGCTTTCAAGGTTCATGCGTTGACCGATGAGCGCTGCCCCTTTGAGTGCGCCCTTCACCTCCCCGTTCAGGATAGCTTTTCCCATCCGGCGTGTTTGGTCGTAGCTTAAGTGACCGCCCCTCAAGATTGTTTCGAGTGCCTTTACGACGACGGTTTCATCAGGATTTGCATCGGTATGTCCCAACTCCGGCTGCATGATAAACCGAATCTCGGGAGGCATCAGTCGTTCCAAATCTGGACGATATTTGTCGAAAGCCGCGGTCTCGGCTGCGCTCCACTGCGTCTTTTTTGGGAAGCCCTTCCGAATTGTCATCCCGGCAAAAAACGCCCCCATCTGCGCCTCTGAAACCGCTTGATCTTCGGGCAACTCCCCTTTGATTGATCGCAGTATGATTTCAAGTATCGCCGACGGTTTGATTGGATCATCCGGCTTCGCGCCCAGGGGTCGGGTCTGATGCGGTCCAGTGCAGACTCTCGCCAAGGCTTCCTCGACCTCCGCATTGGGACCTGGATACTGTTTTGTGTACAATGGCTTGTCCTCCTTCCGCAGAGCAGGTATGGATGGGGTATTATACTGGACATACAGGACCATGTCAAACCTAGAATACGGCTGACGTCGACTGTGCGGATTTCTGTTTGCGCTGGCTTTTGGGTTGACTGAAATTACGCCTCCTTCTACAATATAAGATGTTGGAATTCGTGTTTATTTATTTGGCATCCGGTTTCTCATGAAAGGCGAGGTGGATTTAGAAATGACATCACAACGTATTACTGAGATTAGCATTACTCCGATTCCAGCCCGTTACCCTCATGAAATTGCCAGGAACGCTTACAACTGGGGCCACGGGTCGATAGGAATCGAATGGCTTACCCGTGCTCGCACGGATGGTGGCGTTGAGGGCATAGCAATCAACAAGGGCCACCTCGGAGCAATCGGTAGAGATGGGTCAGTGGCAGACGCTATAAACTCGCTCAAATCGGTTTTTCTCGGCAAACGATTGGATGAGCTTCTGCACGTGTCGGATGGTCGCGTTACCGGTCCGACAAAGGAGGCGAAACGGGCATTTCGGGGGCAGGGATGGATGAGCATCCTCGCCTACGATCTGGTTGGCAGGGCACTTGGTATTTCTTGTGTAGACCTGCTGGGCGGTAAGAAGCGTGACCGCGTAGATGCCTATGACACGACCCTTTACTTCAGCGACCTGAACTTCCCTGAAAAAGGTGCAGCGATGGTCGCCGATCAAGCCAGAGATGGGTTTGATGCTGGATGGAGGCAGTTCAAGATCAAGACTGGTCGGTGTGGTCGCTGGATGAACCCAGAGGCAGGCGCTGGACGCGATATCGAGGTTATTCATGCTGTGCGGGAAGCTATTGGACCGGACGCAACGATATTGACAGACGGCAATTTCGGATACAGAGGTCGCATGGATCTGCTGGAGACCTTCATTCGAGAGACGCAGGCTGCAGACGTGTTCTGGCTTGAGGAGATGGTCCCTCCAAGCGTCGAAGACTATCGAGCGATCAGAAGCATCCAAGAGAAGGTTGGTTCGGATGCGCTGTTGGTATGCGGTGAAGTAGACCCCGATCCAATCAGCGATGTATACGTGGACATGATGGAAGACGGTTTGATGGACGGCTACCAGCCAGACATCGTCAGGCACGGTTTCTCCCGTTGGAACGAGATCGAGGAACAGTTAGACGAGTACGGTGTCAGGTCGCAGCCGCACTGCTTCCATAACGGCGTATTCGGCACCCGTGCAGCGCTGATTTGGGGAGCGGCTTCCGATTCATTCATCACCATCGAAGATGAGCGTTGTGCACCGAGCGTCTACAAACCCGACGACTTTACGCTTGAGAACGGTTCGTATGCCGTTGTCGACGCGCCGGGTCTTGGACTGGAGGTGGATGAAGACATATTCCAGAGGGTGTACGCGGTGAACGAGACAGAGATAAGCGCGTAGAAATGGCAGAGTCGGCGTCCGGGTTCGCGGGCCGCTAACCGAATAAACCAAATAGGAGAGAATTAGATGAAAATCACAGATATACAACTATCCGACCCCGTGTACACCAACGTCACGCAGAGCACTGATGCCACGGTGATAAACCCCGCGATTCGCGCGAGTTCACTCGTGCAGATATCCACTGACGAAGGTGTGACAGGATTCGCCTCGCTTGGTGAACCGCAGATTGGACCCGAGGGTGTATCATTGAACAAGATGCTCATTGAGCACATGTTCAAACCGTTAGTTGTCGGTGAGGACCCGCTCGATACCGAGCGAATCTGGGACAAACTGTACTGGGGTAGCGTGCGGTGGGGCAGACGAGGTGTGACTCTATCGGTAATTGGCGGGATAGACATTGCCCTGTGGGATCTGAAAGGGAAGATTCTCAATCAACCGGTTCATAAGCTGCTTGGCGCCCACAGGGACACGGTAGCAGCGTACGGGAGCAGCGTTAGTCTCCTCGCCAGCGAGGAAGAGCTTGTCGATATCTATTCCGGCTTCGTCGAGGCGGGATTCAAGATGGTGAAGATGAAGGTCGGGAGGAGAAATTCGAACGAAGATGTGGAGCGGGTCAAGTTGGTGAGGGAGACCATTGGTCCCAATGTAGACCTCGCGCTGGACGTCAACTCCGGCTGGAGTCTCAATACGGCAATACGCATGGGGCGGAGGCTGGAGAAATATAACATTTACTGGCTTGAGGAACCGTTGCCGCCTGATGAGCTAGACAATCACGCCAAACTCGCTGCGGAGATAAGCATCCCGATAGCCTTGGGTGAAACCCACGCAACGAAGTGGGAGTTCAGGGAGCTGATGGAACAGGGGGCGGTGCAGTTTGTGCAAGCGGACATCGTTCGGACTGGCGGCGTAACCGAGTGGGTGAAGATCGCCGCCATCGCCGATTCATACGGCCTACCTATGTGCCCGCACGCGACCACTGAGATCGCAGCGTCGTTGGTGGCAGCTGTGCCAAACGGGCTGTTCGTTGAATGCTTCAGGTTCGCGCCGCCCGCCGAAGGCACATCGGCTGTCATAGACCCGATTCTTCCGAAAAACGGGGAGATCTCGCCTCCGAGGAAGCCCGGCTTCGGGATCGAATACGACGAGGATGTTCTCAGCAGCCTACGGGAAAGACCGAAACCGGATCCAGAAGAGCTGTGGTTTGCCACAAAAAGAGGCTGGCAGTGGCCACCCTATCTCTAAGCAGCGAGTGGGTATTTTTTCGATGCTCTCATGTTAAGAGATCGGGCGATAGAAAGCGACTTATTTCATTAGTTCACGAGTTCATTAAGAAACAATGTGCTAATGGTTTTCATGTATCACGCCTTCCCCGCTTTACACTGCCTCTTGACATGAGCCAATCTCATTAACTCTATAATAACGGGAGGCAAATATGAATATTATTTGTATTGTTAATGATTCACTACGCGCAGACCACTGTGGTTGCTACGACGACCTGGGAGGCATCAAAGCCGTCCAATACCATACCGCCGAAGGGGTAAAGAAGACTGCTACGCCTAATCTCGATCGACTCGCGGCGGAAGGCGTTCTCTTTTCGCACTGTTATACCGAGAGCTTGCCCACGATACCAACTCGTACTACATGGTGGACGGGACGTGTCGGCTTTCCGTTTAAGCCTTGGCAGCCTTTTCAAGAGTCGGATTATCTGCTTGCCGAAGTCCTTTGGAGCCACGGATACAATAGTGCCTTGGTCACCGATGTGTACCACGGGCATAAGCCGGTCTACAACATCGGGCGCGGTTTCGACACGACAGTTTTTGTGCGTGGTCAGGAATATGACCCGTGGATTGTGGACGACCGTACGGTTGACACGGATATCTGGCACCGTTTACGGGGAGATGACACCGATCCACTCTGGGCGCCTCGATTCGAGCAATACATGAAGAACCGCTCCACATTCCAGACCGAGGAGGACTTTTTTGCCCCGCGTGTGACCCATGAAGCGATCCGATGGCTGGACACAATGGTGAATCAAAAAGGCAAAAAAGATAGGCTTTTCCTCTGGGTAGATTACTTCGATCCACACGAACCGTGGGATCCGCCCGAACCGTTCTGGTCTATGTACAAAGCCCCCGATTTCTCTGGACAAGACATCATCGATCCGGTGGCAGGTCCCTGTACGAAGATCGGCAGCCCCTCGACCGGGAAACCGCAAGCCCAGAGTGAACACGACTATCTCACGCCTGATGAAATCGTCCGTGTCCGCTCGCTCTACGCAGGAGAGGTAACGTTTACCGACAAGTGGGCAGGAGTATTGGTGGATTATGTGCGAGATCTCGGGTTGCTCGAAAATACGTTGATCGTCTGGCTAAGCGATCACGGTGAACCGTTTGGAGAGCATGGAATTATTCGTAAGGCGAGACCGTGGAACTATGAAGAATTGGTGAGGATTCCGATGGTGTTTCGCCTCCCGGACGCCATAGGTCCATCCAACAACAGCGTGATTGACGCACTCGTTCAACCGACCGACCTGTTTCCCACTATCTTAGATTATCTTGGCATCGGCGAAAACCTGACCTTGTCTCGCACCGGACCGCGCCCAACCGAGCAGCTCTTCCCACAGGACATGCAACTTGGGACGGAGACGGTTACCTTGCACGGTCATAGCCTGGCACCATTGATTCGTGGTGAGTCCGACCGTGTACGCGACTACGCCTACACAGGTCATCACGATCGTTCGTGGTCGATTCAGGATACGGCGTGGCGGTTGCACGTCCCGTTGGAGGGCGCAGCACCCGCCGAACTGTATGATCGGGGGTCAGATCCGTATGATCAGCGGGATGTGGTCTCAGATTATGGGGCTGTTGCGGACGATTTGGAGTTGCAATTGCGCCGCTGGGTAACAAGTCTGTGATTCAACCACACATGATCCAGATAGGAGGATACATTGAAAGTTATTGATCTAAAAACAATGGTTGTTGAAAACGAGCCACCGTACAGCGGTGGCAGATACCTGCTGTTTCTGGAACTCATCACCGACGAAGGTATCTCCGGATTGGGTGAGCGCATCACCGGGAATACCTACTCACGTAATCTGGAGGACCTGAAGTCGCAGATTCATCTGATAGAGGAGATGGGGCGAGAGTTCATCATCGGCGAAGACCCGTTCAACATCGAGAGGCTTTGGGATCGGATGTATGCCTCCCGCCACGACTTCCGACACCCCAGCCTCCACGCGACGCCGGTGATAAGTGCAATTGAGATGGCGTTATGGGACATCGTTGGCAAGGCGACGAACCAGCCGATCTACAATCTGCTGGGCGGCAAGTACCACGATAAGCTTCGGGCTTACGCATACATGCCCGGCGGTGGATTTCGAGACAATCCGGAACAAGCGGGTGAGGTCGCAGCACAACTGCTCGAAGCGGGCAACACTGCGTGCAAACTCGATCCATTCATGCCAGAGTATCCCATACCGAGAGATATTCCACTGTGGGAGATTGAACATGCGGCGAAGATATTTGAAAGCATCCGGAATACCGTCGGTAATAAGATAGAGGTTGGACTCGGAACCCATGGCCAGCTGACTACCTATAGCGCACTCCGCGTCGCGGACTATCTCGAACCGTACCGTCCCTTCTGGTTCGAAGAACCGGTCCCGCCCGAAAATATCGATGAGATGGCAAGAGTTGCTGCCCACACCAGCATCCCAATCGCTACGGGAGAACGACTGGTTACGAAGTATGAATTCTCGCAACTGCTTGAAAAACGAGCCGCCCAGATTATTCAGCTGGATGTCGGCCAGTGCGGGGGGATCTTGGAGGCGAAGAAGATTGCAATCATCGCTGAAGCCCATTATGCGGTCATCGCACCCCATATGGCTTGTGGTCCCATAGCGGCTGCTTCCGCGATTCAGGTCGACACCTGCTCTCCGAACTTCCTAATCCAAGAGGCGAACCAGGGACCGTTTCACAAGAAAATCTTCAAAGAACCGATTGTGTTCGAGAACGGCTACATCATCCCGCCAACCGGACCGGGGCTTGGTATCGAGTTGGATGAGGACGTGCTGAAGGGGCATCTGGTCGAATCGCTTTGAGAATGCCTATATTCAGAGTGATTGGCAGCATTCTGCATGAATTTAGAAGTTACGAACTTCAACAGCAAGGGCAACCATAAGGGCTGCCCCTACAGGGAACGAAAAATGTAGGAGGCATTGGCCCAAATCTTTACTGGTGTTGGCTTTGAGCGGTGAGCCATATAAGCCCTATAATCCCAGTGAACCCCAATTTTGCCAATTGACTTGCACATGGAGGTGTGATAGCATAGCCCTTCAATTCGGCTGATTGTCGTTTTATGCAAAATAGGCTGAAAAAATCCAAAACAGAAGGAGTGTTTTAATGCTTGTTGACATCCACACGAATCTCGGTTGGTATCCCGATCACTATTCCGACGAATTTGTCGAGTTTGCGCTTGCTGCCAAGAAAGCGAAGATGCGAATTACGCCGGACGTCTATTTCGCCGGTGAGGAGGAAGAGGAAAAGAATGCCTTTGACTCTACCCCTGAGACCCTACTTGAAGCAACCAAGGATTGCGATAAGGTTGTTGTGTTCGGAATAAAAGCACCGTTCTGCGGCATCAATATCCCACAGGAACTGATCGCAGACTTTGTCAACCAGCATTCAGACCGCTTTATCGGCTGGGGTTCGGTAGATCCAAACGACGAGGATTGTGTGGATCAACTTGTTTACAACGTCGAGACACTTGGGCTTCGCGGACTGAAGGTCGCGCCTATCTACCAGAATTTTGACCCGCAAGATCCGAAACATCTGCCGCTTTTCAAGAAAGCCGAAGCGTTGAACATCCCAGTGATTTGGCATCAGGGAACGTCGTTTGTTCGTCCCGGGCCGCTGAAACACTCCAACCCAATTTTTCTGGAAGATATCGCAGTCGCGTGTCCCGATCTTCGTATGATTATCGCGCACATGGGTCATCCGTGGGAGGACGAGTGTGTGGTGCTAATTCGCAAACATCCCCACCTGTACGCAGACATTTCCGCACTCCACTATCGTCCGTTGCGACACTATCAAGCATTCATGTCAGCGCTTGAGTATGGGGTAGAACACAAGCTGATTTTCGGTTCCGACTTTCCCTCCGCCACTCCAGAGCAGGTAATCGCTGGACAGCATAAGGTGAACGATATCGTCAAAGGAAGCAATTTCCCACGGTTTCCAGATGAAGCGATTCATAACATTATCTACGAGAATTGGAAACAGTTCATTCAATTCGACTGATTAAAGTCGCACTTCTACACCAACAGAGACTTCTCATGAAAATTATACAGATTGAACCGATCCCCGTCCGCGTTCCCTTGAAGGCGGGATTGACAACGAAGACCGCCCACGGCGAACATATTGACTCACCCTACGTTATCGTTCGCATCCACACCGATACGGACTTAGTCGGCTTGGGCGAGGCAACGGTCGCACCTCGCTGGAGCGGTGAA
Source organism: Candidatus Poribacteria bacterium (assembly GCA_965207095.1). GTDB lineage: Bacteria > Poribacteria > WGA-4E > WGA-4E > PCPOR2b > PCPOR2b. The sequence goes on from OZ242270.1 coordinate 587,727, forward strand.
ACCAGTCGCGGCTGTGTCGCTGCCATCGAGGAACTGATTGCCCCAGCACTAATTGGTGCGGATCCCACTCAGATTAATTCACTGCGATCCGTCATGGACAAAGAGATTAAGCTCAACCCGTTCACGAAGGCAGCTGTAGAGATGGGGCTGTGGGATCTGGCAGGAAAAGCGGCAGGGGTGCCCGTCTATCAACTGCTCGGTGGGCGGGTACGCGATAACATCCCTATCAAGATGGTTGTCGGTGCGTTTGCTGTTCCCCAAGCGGTCAGTCTGGCGGAACGATTCCTCGATTGGGGGGCGCGTTGTCTGAAGGTCAAGGTTGGGCTAGATCCAGAAACAGATCTGCAGCGCGTTAAAGCTGTGCGGGAGGTGGCCGGTCCGACGATCCCGATCGGTATTGATGTCAACTGCGGCTGGAGCTTGGACACCGCACGGCGTATGCTCCCCAAACTTGAACTTTACGATATCCTTTTCGTAGAGCAGCCTATCTCCCCCGACGATCCAGCATCGCTCGCACAGCTCAGGGAAGCGACGCACATTCCAATCATGGCGGATGAGAGCCTCTTCACACTTGCGGATGCGTGGCTACTTGCCAATGCACGCGCGGCTGATATCTTCAGCGTGTATCCCGGTAAGCACGGCGGGGTGAGTGCTACTCTCGAAATTATGCACGTCGCAAAGGCTGCTGGCGCAGTCGGAAGTATTGGCAGCAATCTGGAATTGGGGATTGGGAGCGCCGCCATGTTGCACGTCGCGGCTGCGCTATCCACCATTGACAGCGAAACTTATCCCGCAGACCTCATTGGACCACTTTATCATGAGGCGGATTTGCTGCAGAACTCACTCACTCTTGGACCCGCAGTTGCTTGCATTCCCGAAGGTCCTGGACTGGGGGTTGAGTTGGATGAAGATCAGTTAGCGCATTGGAGAAATAAGAGCGGAGACATATAACAATTACCATGTGAAAGGAAAGACTGTGAAAATTACCCAAATTGAGCAGATCCCTGTGGAAATCCCATATATGGAGCGTGTACGAGATCACCTCCAGAAAGGTTGGAATTTTGGCAATCGGGCAACAGATGATGAATTGAACGCAAACAGAAGCGAGCACGAAAGGCAGTGGCGTGAATCCTCACCGCCCACTGTGGAAACATCGATCTATCGCGTGCATACCGACGAAGGGCTCATGGGAATAGGTGAAGGCGCAGGTATCGCCGAAGAGAAAATCCAGACGTATCTGGGCAGAAGTCCCTTTGAGTTTATCATGGATGATAGCCCAGGTCCCCTTCAGATCGCTTTTTATGACCTGATGGGACAAGCGGTGGGGCTGCCAATGGCACGGATGTTTGGTCCTTCTCAGCCAACTGCACCAATCGCATATTGGTCGCAGTGTTTCCCGCCAGAAGTGATGCAGGAGGAGGTAAAAATCGCTTTAGAAGGCGGTTTCTGTGTACATAAGTTCAAACGCCGTGCCCACACCGACGTAGTGGAACAGGTTCAAGCCATCGCAGAGGTCGCGCCAGAGAATTATGAACTCACTATTGACGCCAACACCACCTTTGGGACTGTGGAGCGTACCCTCTCCTTCGGTCGGCGGTTAAAAGAATATCCCCACGTCAAGTGCTTGGAATCGCCAATCGTTCAGGATGATGTTGAGGGGTATCTGCGGATTAAGAAGGAACTCGGTCTCCCATTGGCGATCCACTTTGGTTCACCGTCCCCAACGATTTCGCTTCCTTCGCCTGCCTATGACTATTACGTGGTGGGTGGATGGCTCGCTGGCATTCTACGATGTGCCAACATCGCATCCGCTGCGAACAAGCCGTTCTGGCTTCAGATGGGCTTTACAGGCGTCTCCGCGGTCTTTATGGTGCACCTCGCTGCCGCGCTTCCGAATGCGTCGTTGAGTCATGTTTCGCTTTACATACTGTTGGAGCACTCGCTTCTCGCTGAACCGTTGACCATTAAAGACGGACTGGCGCAGATTCCGGAGGGACCGGGGTTGGGTGTGGCACTCGATATGGACGCGGTTGAACGGTATCGGGTCGGTTAGTATAACCTAAGTTGCTAGTTAGCCTGTATGCCGTCTTTCCGCATTCGCCACCAGTTGAAGTAACGATACACATGTCGCCCCGCTGGGGCTAAGGAACGGGGAAAGTCCTCAAACTATAGACATTGCGCTCCGCTGGAGCGCAGGCATTGACCGCATCGCCGTTCTATAGACATATCGCTCCTCCGGAGCGAAAGATAGAATTCCTCAATCTTAACGACAAACCGATGGAGGTTCAGCACTAGCAACTTGCGTTAGTATAATTTACCTCTATAAACAGGATACAAAAGGAACGAAAAAATGGATTTAAAGAAAAAAAGCAAACCAATCAACTTTGCCTGCCTTGTGATTATCGGACTTATCGTTTCACTAAGTTTCGCTACCTCCAACGCTACCGGTCAAAAACGTAAATTTCTCAGCGTGGGCACAGCACCACCGGGTGGAGCGTTCTTCGTGGTCGGTGGTGCGATCGCGCAGGTTGTCAGCCAGCATACTGGCACCATGAACTGGGAGGTTTCCGCTGAAGCGACCAAAGGCACACAGGAAAATATTCGGCGTCTTGCCAAGCGTGAATTAGAATTTGCGCTCGCCAACGCTGCCATCTCTTACTTTGCGGTTCGCGGAGAAGGTGCGTGGAAAGGAGAGCAACCTATTCGGGCGGTGATGACCCTCGCTCCGAATGTTGCCCTTTTTATTACTCCGCAATCCTCCGGTGTAAAGACGCTTTCAGATTTAAAGGGGAAGCGTGTAGTGGTCGGTCCCGCCGGCGCGGGCTTTGAGTATTTCTTGGAACCGATTCTGGGGGCACACGGTGTGACTTACCAAGATTTTACGCCGCTCAACAACACCCAAGCAGGTGCTGTTGATATGCTTGCAGACGGTTCCGCTGCTGCTGCGTTCTTGGGTGGGGCAGTTCCGACCGCATCGATTACGCGAGCCAGTGCATCTCAGAACATCTTTTTCATCCCGTTTGATGACATGGCGAAACAGAATCTGTTTGAAAACTACCCGTTTTTTAACGCTGTTACCATCCCTTCGGGAACATACCGCGGTCAAGATGAGGCTTTCAACGGTATGAACGTCGGTGCCATGCACCTGATTACCGCAGCGAATTTGGACGCGGAGACGGTCTACCAATTCACCAAGGTTCTCTACGAGCAGCGTGCTGAAGTCGTGAAGATACACCCCGCAGGCAGAGCAATTAACCCCAAAAATGTTGTAAAAGATACCGGCACACCGTTTCACCCGGGGGCAATTCGATACTACAAAGAGATTGGAATCTGGCCCACTCCCAGTCCAACATCCACTGAATCTTCAGACAACTAAATCCTATTGACAGTTGAAAATTATGGCAGATTTTAGAGCTACTTAGACATTCCCAATGCGCGGCCAACCCCCTAAATCCCCTTATCAGGGGACTTGGGACACCGCGCGAATGTCCACTTATTGCTCTAATTCACCATAAATTGCTACAGTAGAGGTTGTGACCTGTGCAATTTGGTATATTCTACGAACACCAGATCCCGCGCCCATGGAACGATGGCGACGAATTGAAATTGTTTCAAGACGCCCTCGATCAGGTCGAACTCGCGGATCGCCTCGGCTATGATTATGTGTGGGAGGTTGAACATCACTTCCTTGAGGAATATTCCCATTCCTCCGCTCCCGAAGTGTTCCTCGCCGCGTGCAGTCAGCGAACGAAACAGATTCGGCTTGGTCACGGCATTGTGCTGATGCCGCCCGCATACAATCACCCCGCCCGTGTCGCCGAACGGATTGCGACGCTCGATCTCGTCTCAAATGGACGCGTGGAGTGGGGCACCGGCGAATCCGCTTCACACATAGAACTTGGTGGTTTCAGAGTCGATCCTGAACAGAAGCGCGAGATGTGGGAGGAGTGCACCCGCGAAGCTGCCAAGATGATGGTGCAGACGCCTTACGCCGGTTTTGACGGGAACTATTTTTCGATGCCGCCCCGCAACGTTTTACCAAAGCCGGTTCAGAAACCGCACCCGCCTATCTGGGTTGCTTGTCCAAGTCGGGACACCATGCGGTATGCAGCGCGGAACGGTATGGGTGCTTTAACGTTTGCGTTTGTCCATCCTGATGACGCTAAATTTTGGGTCGAGGAGTATTATGAAATTGCCGAGAAGGAGTGTCAGCCCATCGGTCAGGCGGTGAATCTGAGTGTTGCGATGGTGAGTGGCTTTTCCTGCCATGAGGAGGAAGAGACAGCGATTGAGCGAGGTTTGGACGGCTTACGATTTTTCACGCATGGACTCTCACACTATTATGTTGGGGGATCCCATGTCCCCGGTCACACGGACGTTTGGGAGTCGTATAAGCAAGTTCCAGAGCCGCCCCGTGAGGCGAGAGGTGGAATCGGTACGCCGGATCAACTCCGTGAGCACTTGCTAAAATATGAGGCGATGGGTGTCGATCAGGTGGTCTTTATCCAGCAGGCAGGGCGCAATCGGCACGAACACATCTGTGAAGCCCTTGAACTGCTTGCCTCGCGCGTCATGCCCGAATTCAAAGAACGGGACGAATTACACAAGAAGCAGAAACTTGAAAGAATCGCTCCTATCATTGAGGCTGCTGAGTCTCGTCTCCCACCGCTCACAGAGCTTGACGAGATACCGAGCGTCACCGCTTATCCCGCGCTGAAGAAAGAACTGGAAGGCAAACCGCCCGATGACGCGGAGATGTCGGAGGATGGGAAGGCGTTTCTCCTCGCGATTGAGGGTGGGCAGCGCGTGAAACAGTAGGAGGCACATCTGGATTCACTGCCATTAGAACTTAAGCACTCCCTCCCATCAGTTCACTCCTATGCTTTTTCATCTAAGGAACCTATTACCCCTAACAGATGAGCGACCAGACGCGAAATACCCTTCTCTCCTCTCTCCCCAGAGGCGGTCCGTGCATCCTCCCCCATCTGTCCAAACAGCGGATCGCTTGGGTCAAAGCATACGCCGGGATGGCGATTTTCGACGGGGGGAACTTCGCCGTTGGGCCAAGCTGACGTATCCCGCCCTGAATGCAGCGCGTTTATGTCGATGAACTCCGGGAACAGACAAAGCCCGTAGGAAGTCTCCTCCCGCGCCGCGTGATCGCCGTGGAGTTTTACGGCTTCTCCGCAGATTGACATTTCCGTGCCCCATATAAACAATGTGTCCGGATGCGCCTGTTGAATCGGCGGGATATGCTCGTTCAGTATCCCTTGCCAAGGATAGTGTCCTGCAAGCAACACGATAACCCGAAACCCGAATTTGATTAGTTGTTTGGTGGTATTGACCAGAATCGAAGCGGTCGCTTCCTCCGACTGATAGTGCGTCCAGAGAAAATCCCCGTGACCGCCATTTGCGCCCCACCACATCGTCGGTAGGAGGACTCCACCCGTGTTTTCGGCAATCCGAATGCAGATGCGTTCCGCTTTAAGTCCATCATATCCAACAGGCAGATGCCAGCCGTGATGTTCGATAAGACCAAGGGGCCAGAAGGCGATTGGAGTTTCCTTAATACAGTCCACCAATTCGTCGGGACGAAGTTCTTGATAGCGTCTCCACCTTGGCTGAGTTGGTTCCATCGTTAATCCTCCTGTTTCACACTTTGGGACTCGGATTTTACGGGAATTGGCGGTGTCCATGTAGTCGGGGTTGGAAACCCCTCCCACAGGCCCCAAACAGTTGTGAAATTTGCTAAGTTATCTCTCCACTTCAATCTTCGCTTGCTTCATGACAATGTGCTCGTGTCGAGAAATCGCTGCAACGCTGCTTTCGCTTGATGCCGAATCGGAGTGCCGTGTGCAAAACAGATGGCATCGAAAGGGTATTCCATCAGACCAACCAGCGAATTTCGCGCCTTTTGACGGTCTGTAATCGCTTCAAGCTGATTGATAAAGATACCGATTTCGCCTTCAGGGACACCAATATCTGCACGACCGCCACATACCGCATCTCCCACGATGAGAATTCCCTTCTCTCCCTTCACCAGAAACGCGGTCTCCTCCGTCCACCCAACGTGGGGAACGTGAATGACTTCAATAGTGTCCCACAACCGATCTCCACCCTCGAAAGTGCCATCGATCGTCGTCTCCGCTTCTGACAATCCACGCGCGTTGAGGTAAATTTTACAGCCCCACCGTTCTCGGAAAATCTCACCTTCCCTGAGATGCCAATTGCAGGTCAAGAGGATGTGGGTTGGCGTGCCGATGTCCTCGATTTGTCGAATTTCTGCAGCCGTCAAAGGGAGTGGATCCACTAACGCTAAAACGTCCGCCCGGTCTATACGAATCACGTAGCTATTCCAATCGTAAGACGTTTCGGGTATTCCGTGGGGTTCGGTCCAGTAATAGACATCACCATATAGGTGTCGGAGCATTTCTTATGTTACCCTACGAATCAATTCTTGGATCTAGTATGACAGCGGTCGAATTCGTTGTGAGGCGCTCCAAAGTCTTCAAGTAACGTTTTGGGAGCTGCGCTTTGACCCGGATTGACTCACCTTGATAATCCGTATCAAACACTTCACCGTGCTTATACAGATAATCCAAGGCCTTCCCATCTTGATAGGAGAGTGCAAGCGATATATCTACGTCCTGAGTCGAGAAGCGCTCAGCAAGTAGGTCTTTCAGTGCTTGCAGCCCTTTACCATTCTGCGCCGATATTGCGAGGCTATCGGGATATTTATTTCGGAATAGCTGGATATGCCCTTCCTCCTCCAGCAGATCAATCTTGTTGAACAGCATGAGTGTCGGACGTTCAAAGGCCCCCAACTCTTTAAGCACCTCATCAACAGCAGCGATCTGGCTCTCCGCTTCGGGATGGGATGCATCGACAACGTGGAGCAGCAGATTCGCTTCCGCAACCTCTTCTAACGTTGCCTTGAACGCAGCCACCAGATGGTGCGGCAGCTTTTTGAGAAAACCGACCGTATCGCTCAATAGAACGTGTTTGTTATCCGGCAAATCGAGTAAGCGGGTTGTCGGGTCTAACGTTGCAAACAGCTTATCTTCAGCCAGCCGATCCTCGCTCGTCAAAGCGTTAAAGAGGGTTGATTTTCCCGCGTTGGTGTAGCCGACAAGTGAGATATTGATCATCTCCTGACGTTGTTTTCGCTGTACCCGACGATGCTTCTCAACTTTCTGGAGTGCTTTTTTGACGCGTGAAATTTGTGTGCGTACCAACCGCCGGTCAATCTGTAGTTGGGTTTCGCCGGGTCCACGCACCGCGCCGCCAGCACGCCCAACGGCCACCCCTGCTGTGCCGCCTGCGCCCGTACCAAGCCGAGAGAGGTGCGTCCACATTCGTGTCAAACGCGGCAAGGCATATTGTAGCTGGGCGAGGTCAACCTGTAACTTGGCGGCGTTGGTCTGTGCACGTTGCGCGAAGATCTGCAGAATCAGGCTTGTTCGATCGACAACGATGATATCAAGGACCTTTTCTAAATTACGAGTTTGTGCTGGCGTAAGGTCGTTATCAAAAATTACTGCTTCCCCCCTGAGTTCACTGACCAGCGCCTCCAATTCCTCCAGCTTGCCACGCCCGATGAAATAGGCAGGATCGGGTTTTTCTTTCGGCTGTATGATTTCGGCAAGCACTTCCATCCCCGCCGTTTCTGCAAGCCGTCTCAGTTCTTCCAGCGAACTTTTAGCGTCACTCTGCAATTCATCTTTCAACTTAACCCCGACCAAGAACGCTCGCGTTGGGGAAGTTGTCATGGTATCTTGTGTTTCGTGCATACTGCTTCCTTTCGGCAATCAAACGTAATCCGTTAAATCCAGATGCCGGGTATTTCTTCGAAATACTTCTCATCAATCCCTTAAAAGTTCACGAGTAATCCAACTCCGCCTACGACTAAGACTGGGGAGTCCGTGAGTTCTTGAAGGTAGAGGGCAAAAATGTGCAATCGGGACCTCCAAGTAAAATTTCGAGATATCGGGCTGGTGGAGAGGCGGTGCATCGTGGAACTATTAGAGGCGTAACTTCACAAGGTAATGCTGGAGGAATTCTGGCTTGGGGAGAAGAGAATATGACCACACTGCGCACAATCGAGCATAGTTCGCCTCACGCTGCCTTTTTATGATGTCATTCTGCGAATTGAGCGGATTCGCTCAAAAAAGTTTGAAGGAGTTCAGCCGGTGCCAGATTGGAGGTGTTAATCTGGATTTTGTTCGGAATCAGAGACGCATCGAACTCTTGTTGGAAACTGTCCAGAAGTTTCGGAATATCCTCTTGCTTGATGAGGGAATACTCGTGAGGATCTGTCTCCATGCGCTTTTCGATCACGTCAGGACTGGCTGTCAAATGTACCAAGATCGCATTCTTTGGCATTTCTTCCTCATACTCGCGTATCTCACTCGCTACGCCGCCGGGATAGTAGTAGAGGGGGCCATAAATCGCTTCCTCAATGTGGAAACCGCCCAACAAGATATGGTCAAAACGGTGCAATAGGCGGATATGGTAAACGAGTTGCATCCGCTGGAATCGCTCTTTGAGTGCAGGAGAGAGATGGACCATTGTCTTTCGATCTTCAGGGGCGAGATGTTGACGGTCTGGGATGGTAAAGTGATCGTCAAGGTGATGATTGATGCCTCGCTCATGTCCCCAGTCCATAATGCCCTCAATTAAAGTTGTCACGCCGGTGTACTCACAGCCAACTACAATAACGCGCATACTTTCCTCCGATACGATTAAAAGGGTTTAGCTTTAGTTTAACGCTTTGATACGACCTTCTATCTCAGGTATAAGTTCCTGTAGGTCAGGGTTGGTACGAGCGAGGTGGAGCGCCCGCCTATACTGAGTTATAGCAGCCCCATCGTCCCCTCGTTCGGCGTAGATGATCCCCAAATTGTAGTACGCCTTTGCATCGCCCGGGTTGACGTTTATTGCCCTCTCGAACGCAGCAGCGGCTTCATCAAATCTGTCTTGCGCTTTGTAGGCATTTCCCAAGTTGTTGTGTAGGTTTGCCAAACTTGGGCTAATGCGGACCGCCGATTCAAAGTGGGTTATGGCTTCATCGAATCGATTCTGATCATAAAGAGAGATTCCTAAATTATGATGCGATAAAGCGTCGTGTGGACTTATGGCGACCGCCTGTTTGAAAGCAGCGATGGCTTGGTCAAGTTTATGCTGCGCTTTGTAAGAATTTCCGAGATAGTAGTAGGCGTATGCACTGTCTGGATTGAGTTGAATCGCGTTTTCGAATGCAGCAACAGCCTCCTCAAATTTACCCTGCTCAAAGTAGGAGCGGCCTAGATGGTTATGCGCTTGTGCATTATCCGGGTCAATTTTGACTGTCTCCTTGAGCTGTACTATCGCAGCCTCATTGTTATCTTGTATCCGATAGACAAGTCCTAAACTGTTACGCGCTTCGACAAAATCAGGTTGGATACGGATTGCATTCTGGTACGCGAGCCTTGCTTCATCAATCTGGCCTTGGCGATAATAGGCGTTTCCTAAGTTATAATGTGCCTCTGCAAAGTCGGAATCAATCTCAATTGCTTTTTTGTACGCCAGTATCGCTTCATTAAACCTACCTTCTTCTTGATAGGCATTTCCCCGATTATAATGCGCTGCCACTTCTTCATCATGACAGGAAATGAGAAAAACAGTTGCGCCGATTAGGCAAATCGCGAGGACATATTTCATTCTCAATTCTCCTCATATCCCAAAGTTCTCAATAGATTTATCACCGTCAATGAATGGTAAAGCTAGTTCTATGATACACTAACCGAAACTTCTCCCCATTCGATTAGATTTTGATCTTGCTTTTTCTACGATTCTGCGGTAAAGTGTAGCACTGTTGGGGTGCAATGTCAACAGAGAAAGATTCCCTGTTTCTGTTGGATTGCCGATCTCAACGGCATCGGTAATCTATACCAAATCTCAGACTTATCCTTGGCTAAAAATCGAAGGAGCAGATGTTGAACGGCACAGCAAACTCCCTTGATCCTATTACATCGGAACTCATTAAAAATGCATTAGACGCATTGGTAGATGAGATGGCGCTGACGTTGGTGCGCACGGCATATTCCTCTAATCTGAAAAACGCGATGGACCTGTCTGCAGCGGTGTGCGACGCAGAGGGGCAACTCATCGCACAAGGGTTGACGTTGCCGCTGCACCTCGGCTCTGTACCCGAATTTATGCGAGCGGTTCTCGCTAAGTTCGGTGGGAAGATGCGTGACGGCGACATATACATCACCAATGACCCGTACGAAGGTGGCTCCCATCTGCCTGATATGTATCTATGCAAACCCATCTTTCTCGACGATCCGTCTCCTATCGCCTTCGTTGTTTGCATCGCACATCACACCGACATCGGGGGCAAAACACCGGGAGGAAACGGCTGTGACGCGACAGAACTTTATCAGGAAGGCCTGTGTATTCCACTGCTGAAGCTTTACGACGAAGGAGAAGCGAATCAAACGATCTTTGACTTCATCGCTCGCAATGTACGCATTCCACGTCAGGTTCTTGGCGATCTACGGGCAGAGCTGGCGTGTCTGCACGTCGGTCAAGAGGGTGTGCGGGGGTTATTTGAGAAATATGGAGCAGCGCAACTTTCAGCCTATTTTGCAGAGTTGCTCAACTATGCTGAGCGAACTGCCAAAGCAGAGATTGATGGTCTGCCTGATGGCACTTATTCGTTCACCGACCACCTTGACGACGACGGTATTGACCCTGATCCAATCCCAATTGCGGTTACCATTACGATTAACGGCGATCACATGACTGTTGACTTCACAGGCTCATCGCCACAGGTCAGAGGTGGCATCAACTGTCCGCTCTCATTTACACAATCGACAGCCTACGCCTGTGTGCGCTGCTTGATGGGAGCAGATGTTCCGAACAATGGCGGCTACTTCCGCCCGATTACAGTCATCGCACCGGAGGGCACGATTGTTAATCCGTTGGCACCGGGTCCAGTTGCTGCTCGCGGCTTGACCGGTTTTCGTATCGCCAACGTCGTTTTTGGTGCACTCGCCCAAGCCGCGCCTGATCGAGTTCCCGCCTGCGAAATCGGAGGGGATACCGGTGTCAGTATCGGCGGTTATGAGCGCGTCGTTCAGGATGGAAAAACGGAGCTGCGTGGATTCGTATTCCTTGAATTTCTCTACGGGTCATGGGGAGGACGTTCGGATAAAGATGGGATTGATGGTGCGGCGAGCAGCGTCGTCAACTTTTCGAACAATCCCGCCGAAGTGTTAGAAGCCGAGTTACCACTTCGCATCGAGAGCTACAGCTATCTTCCCGATACAGGTGGCGCAGGAATCTACCGTGGCGGATTGAGTCTAGTCCGAGATTTTCGTTTGTTGGCTGAAGAAGCGACGCTGCAAATTCGCGCAGATCGGACTAAATATCAGCCCTACGGTCTACAAGGAGGGGGTGCCGGCGCCCCTTCACAAAATATCTTGAATCCTGAAGGCGAGGCTCGTGAGCTGCCTCCAAAACCCACAATGACCATTCAGCGCGGTGATGTTTTCCGCCATATCGCCGCGGGTGCAGGTGGGTGGGGAGATCCCTTTACGCGGGACCCACAAGTGGTCCTGAGGGACGTGCTCGAAGAAAAAGTTACGCTCGCGCATGCGCATGACGCTTACGGTGTAGTTATTAACCCGCAGACATACGAGGTGGATGAAGTTGCTACCCAGCAATTGCGAGCAGCGGAGTAGTGTAACAACCATAAAATTATTCCATGAGAGGAGTACATAATGGCAAAGCAATACCGTGCATGTTTAGTTGGATGCGGCCGAATGGGTGCCACAATTGATGACGAAATGGAGGGACGGCCGGAGCGTTTTCTATGGATTCCCTACTCCCATGCAGCGGCAGCTGTGGCGTGCGATCGAACCAATCTGGTGGCAGTATCAGACGTAATCGCCGAAAAAGGGGAAGCGGCGCGCCAACGCTATGGAGCGCAACACGCCTACACCGACTACCGCGAAATGATTGAAAAGGAACAGCCGGATATCGTTTGCATCGCTACCCGCCCGCCGCAACGTGCCGAAGTAGCAATCTTCGCTGCTGAACATGGCGTGAAAGGTATCTACGCTGAAAAACCGCTCTGCTGTTCGATGGAGGAAGCCGATGCCATGGTAGATGCCGTTGAACGAAATGGCACTAAGTTCAACTACGGGACGCAACGGCGTTTCATGCCCTTTTATCGCAAGATGCGTGAATTAATCGACGCAGGCGAAATTGGTGATGTCCAGTGCGTTATCGCCCAATACGGTGCCACTTCTGCACTGTGGGGACTGACCCATGCCGCCGATATGCTGCTATATCTCGCAGGCGATGTAGAGATTGACTTCGTTCAAGGCTCAATCATATGCAATCCCGAAGATTGGGACGGGAACCGGCTCAACACCGATCCCGGGATCGCGGGCGGGTATGTCCGTTTCTCCAACGGAGTCCACGGCTACAACACAGCGGGTACAGGTCCTGAATTTGAGGTGTGCGGCACAAAGGGAAAAATGCGTACTATTAATAACGGGATGGTCTGTCAATTTCGCAAAGCATCGGATTCCTCTCGTCTCCTAGAGGAGATGCCCTTTCCAGAAGTTCCCCGCGAGAGTGGGACGGAGATGGGCATTAAGAACGTTGCAGAAGCATTAGACACCGGAGAGGAGACGCAGGGACCGATTCAACTCGCGCGTCGTAGCCAAGAGATGCTGATGGGGATGATCGAGTCTGACCGTCTGGGCGGTATGCGTGTATCGTTACCGATGGTCAATCGAGGACTCTACGTCGGTCGACCGGATTGGTAGGAGGCAACCACCATGAGCTTGGATCAGGCATTGCAACATCTGAAAATGGATGGGTGGTATGTTATGGAGGGCATCATCCCCGAAGACAAGGTTGATACCGTGCGCGAGAGTGTTGAGCGGTCAACCATCGTGCATTGCAATCCTAACGCTCCCGATGGTATTGGTCATGTCCCGGGATTTGTGCGCTACGACCAATCAATTGCCCCGTACTTGGCGGACCGGCGCATGCTTGCTCTTGCCGAAGCGCTGTTAGGGCCCCATGTGCGGGTATCCTTTACGACCGGCACGATCAACTATCCGGGGAATGAGCGCGGCGGATGGCACGGCGATTGGCCCTTTAATCAGAACAACGCGGGACACATTCCTGCCCCCTATCCCGACGCGACCATGCACATCACCACGCTGTGGATGCTCTCACCGTTTACTCGTGAAAACGGGGGTACTCTTATCGTCCCCGGCAGCCATCGGTCAAATAACAACCCGACCGGAAACAACGGGGTTGATCCGAACGTTCCCTATCCGACCGAAATGCAGGCGACGGGACCTGCCGGCAGTGTGCTTGTGATGGATAGTCGTATGTGGCATGCCACCGCCCCAAATCGCACGGATAAACCGCGGACCTCGGTGGTGGTGCGCTATGCGCCGTGGTGGCTCAATCTGGATGTGCTGATGGACGGTTCGGATGAGCGCGCCCGCATTGTAGACGAGGCTGGTGGAGCGGAGAACAATGTGCCACCCATCTCGCCGGACGTTTACGACGCCTTCCCCAACAACGTAAAACCGTTGTTCCGGCATTGGGTGAGAGAGGATACTGTCTCGTCCTAAAATAGGTTTACATAAAATTCCCAATTCACGGTTTTCACGTTTCACGCATCACGTTTCACGCTCTCAGCATTTTGATGGTGACAAAAGCTTGGTTTTCTGCTATAACATGATTCTATCCACATGTTTCCGATCACTGATAACCTTTTGAGGAGGCGGACATGCCACAATTTCACCGTGAAAGTCGCGTCGTCGTCTGGGAGGGTCATGTCGCCACGCCCGGCGGAGAGCGATTGCAAAATGGCGACATCCTCATTACTGCGCGTTATCCAGATCCCCATGCAGAACAACCACGAACCATCTCAGGGATGAAGCGTTCCCGTGATAATGGAAAAACGTGGGAGGGTCCCATCCATCAATTTATTCCGTCGCGTCCTGATCATCCAACGTCATTTCTCGCTTATCACGGCATGGCGGAACTCAGCGACGGAACGATATTGTTACCCATTTCTGGCATAGGAGGTCCCCATCAAGGTGTATACTTATGCCGATCTACAGACGCCGGCGAATCTTGGTCAGAGCCCAAACTTGTCGGCGCAGAAATTGCTAATCTTGATTGGTCTGACGTGCATACCTACGGCAAGATCCGTGAGTTGGCAGATGGTACATTGCTCATGCCGGTGTGGGGACGTCTTCGAGGCGAACGGGTTGCAGCAAGTGCCCAACTACGCTCGATTGATGGTGGTCGTACTTGGGATGAGGGAGTTGTCCTCTGCCGCGGTGTCATTGCCCAAAACGAGGTAATCGAATTGCCCGATGGCAGACTGATGGCAATGGTCGCAAGCGACGACTCCCCCGCAGGTCACGGCATGATGCCCCTCCACTGGACCTTCTCAGAAGACAAAGGACGCACATGGTCTGACTTGGAACTGACCATGTATCCCATCTATGGACACTCACCAACACTATTTCTCACCGGAAAAGGCACACTGCTTTGCTCATACCGCTGGGTTGGCGATTTGGATCAGGGCTGGTGTGGCGTTGGATTCAGCGACTACTCTCACGAAGGCGACTGGAATGGTACATGGCGCAACTCACCGACACTGGTGTGGTCAACCCGCTCTGTCCACGAGCCAATAACCGTCGGTCGCACAATCGGCGGCTATTCCAGCATTATCCCACTGAATGATGACCGTTTTATGATTTTCTACTTCATGTCTTGGGGAGGCGACCAAGGCTCGGAGACACGTGATATTGAAGGCGTAGTATATGCGGAGGCGTGATTCTTGACTTCGCAGTGAAATCCACGGTCGAAGGATCAACCGGGGAGGTAAGCACCGCAATGAACACGGTTCCATACGATGCCATTATTGTTGGTGGGGGACACAATGGGTTGGTTGCTGCCGCCTATCTCGCACGAGCCGGGTTGGAAGTACTGGTACTAGAACGGCGGCACGTGGTGGGTGGTGCCTGCACGACTGAGGAAATTTTTCCCGGCTATCACATCTCTACCTGTTCATTTGTCGTTCACATTTTACAGGATAAAATCGTGCGCGATTTGGACCTATATAAGCACGGCTACCGCGTACAGGCACTTGATCCAGAGCGATTTTTCCCATTACCTGATAATCGTTATCTGCTGCATTGGGGGGATACCGATCGTACCTGCCGGGAGATAGAGAAATTCTCCGAGCGAGATGCCGCTGGCTACCGTAAATGGATCGACTTTTGGAAACGGGCGGGTGGGCTATTTAACGAATACTTCCTGACTGAGCCGCCGACGGTCGCCGAACTGTACGAGCGCGTAAGCGGTACCGGGGACGCGGCGTTACTTGACCGCCTACTCAACGGAACGCTCACCGAGTTGCTCGACGAAATGTTCGAGATGGACGAAGTGAAGGCTTCGGTCATGCACACACTGGACATGAAGGACATGGACGAGCCGGGTGTGCTGTTCGGCTACGCTTCAATTAAACCAAATCTACTGGTTGATCCACACAACGTTGGCTTAGTCACAGGCGGGATGGGAACGCTCACCACAGCGATGGCACGAGCAGCACAGCACTTCGGCGCAAAAGTCCGTTTGGGTGCAGAAGTCAAGCGAATTCTAATCGAGGATGGTCAAGCAGAAGGCGTGGAGTTGACCGATGGACAGGTGTTACGTAGCAAGTTAGTCCTTTCCAACGCAGACCCCAAGCGTACGTTCCTAGGGTTAGTCGGTGCTGAACATTTAGACCCCAGCGTTGTCCGAGCAGTCACTGAACTAGACACTGACTTTGGAACATTGAAATTTCACGCAGCAGTCTGCGAACTACCTGACTTTAGTCGGCACCTCGGACCCAATTACGACCCACGCTATGTTGCTTCAATACGCATCTGTCCATCCACCGACTACTATCGAAAATCGGCACAGGACGCACTGGAAGGGCGTCCCACGCGCTACCCCATTATTGATGTTCAGATTCCAACTGTCTATGATCGAACCGTAGCACCAGCAGATACTCACATTGTTTCAATGTGGGTACGATATGAGCCGGTTAAGCCGAAAGAAGGAACATGGGACCAACTGCGCGAGCAGGAAGGCAACCGGCTAATTGATGTACTGACCGAATACGCACCAAATTTCCGTAAATCCATCATGGATTGGCTAGTGTATACGCCGATGGATCTGGAACGTCGGGTATATTTGACCGACGGCAATATTCATCACACGAGTCATGTTCCCGGACAATTACTGGGTAACCGGTTGTTCACACGTGGTGGCTATCGCACACCGATTGAGGGAATGTATATGTGCGGTGCTGGAACGCATCCGGGTGGAGAAGTAAGTGGCGCACCCGGGCACAACGCCGCACATGCGGTCCTCGCTGACCACGAAAAAAGTGGGCTGTGAGAGAGGTCAAAATCTACAAAAAGATTGCTGTTGCGTCAGTTTAACTTCAGTAATCTGCCATTTAAATTGTCCCAATCGATCCCGATTTCACTTCGCTCAGCCTAAGAAGATTCACAAAACTTTGAAGGCTCACATCCGTTTATCTGCTCAACCACTCATTCGCATATTCCTGCAAACTGATCGCAATTCTCTGACCTATCTGAGGTAAGGATAAAAACCAAAGGAAAACAATCATGAAAAAAGTACCGATCCTGTTTGTTGTAATGTTGGTGATGTGTCAAGGGACCATAATCCACGCCGAAGAAGTCAAACTGACTGCCGGTGATGCTGCGGCGGATGACAATTTCAGCACTTCTGTCGCCATTAGCGGGAACTACGCTATTGTCGGGGCTCCGGGTAACGATGATGACGGAGACCGGTCTGGTTCAGCCTATATTTTCTTTCTCGATGGAGGGGTTTGGGCTCAGCAGGCGAAACTCACTGCCAAAGATGGAGCGGGAGGAGACTTCTTCGGTCGTTCTGTCTCTATCGATGGCGACTGGGCAATCGTCAGTTCTCATCACGATGATATATGGTCAGGTTCAGCCTATATCTACCAGCGTGACGGCAAAAATTGGAAAGAACATGGTAAACTCGATCCCGACGATGGAGAAGCAAATGACAGTTTCGCTTTTTCTGTCGACATCAGCGGGGACACCGCCATTGCCGGAGTACCCCAAGACAACGATAAAGGAGCTGACTCCGGCTCGGTGTTTGTCTATGTACGCGTTAAGGACAAATGGGTAGAGGAACAAAAATTTACACCCCGCGATGCGGAGGAAGGAGACATCTTTGGTTCTGCTGTCTCCATCGACGGTGATTACGCTATCATCGGAGCCCTTTGGGACGATGATAAAGGAAATCGGTCCGGTTCGGCGTATATCTACAAGCGCGCCAGGAGTGTTTGGCAACAGGAGGCAAAACTTACAGCCAGCGACGGGGCGAGGAACGCCGAGTTTGGCTTTTCTGTTCACATCAGCGGAAAGTACGCTATCGTCGGGGCGTATGGGCACAATAGCGGTACTGGTGCGGCGTATGTCTTCATACGCAACGGAGACGAATGGAAAGAAGAAGCGAAGCTTACAGCTAGTGACGGGCAACCAAAGGACGACTTCGGAATTTCTGTCTCCATCAATGGAACGACCGGAAACATTGGTGCCCTTGTGGGATCGTATCGGCACGATGCTAAAGGAAGCAACTCCGGCGCGGTCTATTCCTTTTTGCGTAAGGGTAACGCTTGGGTTGAAAGGGCAAAACTGATTGCTAGCGACGTAGAGGCATCGGATAGATTCGGCGTTTCCGTCTCCCTCAGTGTCAATCATGGCATCACTGGTTCCAGCTTGAAAAATGGCGGTACAGGTGCAGCCTACATCTATAATGCCTTCGATTTGGCACTTCCAGTCGAACCCTTGGGGAAGCAGGTTGTCTTGTGGGGACAAATACGCAGAAATGCCCTGTACCAAAACTTCCCAAATCCGTTCAATCCCGAGACATGGATCCCGTATCAGTTGGCAAAAGATGCCTTCGTTACTCTGACTATCTCTGATTTGACAGGTTACGTTGTCCGCACATTCAACGTCGGACATCAACCCGCCGCTATGTATACGTCAAAAGAGAGAGCGATTTACTGGGATGGTCGTAACGATACAGGTGAACCTGTGTCGAGCGGCATCTATTTCTATCACCTGCAAGCAGGCGATTTTGCCACAACGAAGAAGATGATAATCATCAAATAGTCTTGCGCCTCATACTATTTGGAGATATAGATACAACTTTTTTGTGAGGCAGATTAGAAATCTGTCTCACAAACGCGGATCCCTTTTTCGGTGAAGTTATGAGCCCAAAACGTTCATCAGCCGCCTCTTTGCCATCAATCATTTCTACGCGCGCTGTATGGCTGGCTCTGATTCTAATCCCCATCAATGCCTATTGGTTGGTGATTTCCCGACAGCCCTACCAGTATCAATCGGTTCCCACAATCATATCGCCTTTCTTTAATGTCATCTTCATCATCGGCGTGCTGCTGTTTCTTAACTTCCCCTTAAGGCGATTCGCACCTCAGCTTGCTTTGACCCAAGGGGAATTGATAACAGTCTATATTCTGTTAAGCCTGACCTCTGCGATTCAATCGTTCCAAATGATGCAAACGCTCACCACCATCATGGAGGTCCCCTTCCGGCACGCCACGCCTGAAAATGAGTGGAGAGAACTGTTTTGGCGACACATCCCGTCATGGCTTTCGGTCAGCGATAGAAATATACTAGATACGTATTTTAAGGGGGATTCAACCCTCTATATTGACAAGCATATTAACAGTTGGCTGATGCCCTGTCTGTGGTGGTCGGCTTTCGTCGTGGTACTAGTTTTTGTGATGATTTGTATCAATGTAATTGTCAGAAGAGCATGGGTTGAAAATGAGAAGCTATCTTATCCGATTATTCAACTTCCCCTAGAAATGACAGATTCGACGTTCGCAATCTTCAGGAATAAGGGATTGTGGATTGGGATTGGGATTTCGGGCGGCGTCGCACTGGTTAACGGTTTGGGTTGGATTTTTCCGACCATTCCGTCCATTAAGTGGAGTCCTTACTATCACAACTTGGGTAGATACTTCACAGCCAAACCGTGGAGTGCCATGGGGTGGATACCGACTGGAGTCATCCTGCCGATGGTTGGTTTATCTTTCTTTATGCCGTTAGAGATGTCCTTTTCTTGCTGGATTTTCTATTGGTTCTGGAAGCTTCAGAAAGTGGTTGTCGTCGCAATGGGACTTCAGTTCGTCGCGGGTTCCTATGCGGTTGTTCAGATTCAGCAATCATTTGGCGCACTGATCGGCATTGTATTGGTGGCATTGTGGTCGAACCGGAGACATCTTGTCGCGGTTGTTAAGCGTATATTAGGCAACAGTAGGTTGGACGATTCTAATGAACCGATGCGCTATAGCACCGCGCTCCTCGGCACCATCGGAGGCATCGGCTTCCTAACACTTTTTCTCTGGCGGGCAGGACTCGCCATTTGGATCGGTATTACTTTTTTTATACTTTACTACCTTGTATCACTTGGTGTGACGCGGATTCGAGCCGAATTCGGTGCCCCGTTTCACGATTTTGTTTTTACAGGTCCCGATCAAATATTGCCCGATGTTTTGGGGTCTCGTCGTTTCGGTGCTCGGAACTTAACGGTGCTGACAATGCTTAATTTTTTTAACTTTACCTACCGTGCGCACCCAATGCCCCACCAAATCGAAGGATTTGCTTTAGCCAATCGAACCAGGAGAGGCACCAGCGGGCTGGTTATTGCTATGGTCCTCGCTCTGATTGTAGGAACCCTCAGCTTCTTCTGGGTCTATTTGCATATCGCTTTCGAGTCCGGAGGCAGCTCCCTTGAACGATTTGCAAATGCCGGGTATGTTCGTTTACAGAACTGGATGCTGAATCCATCTGAATTTGATTATACCGGGGCGGGGGCTATAGGTGTTGGCTTTATGTTTGTCCTCTTCTTCACTGTGATGCGAAGGTTATTTTTATGGTTTCCGTTTCACCCGGTGGGATATGCTATTTCAAATAGTCATGACATCAATGTCTTCTGGTTTTCTGTTCTTATCGGTTTTATCGCCAAGTGGATTGTCCTCAAATATGGCGGGCTCAAGCTCCATCGACAGGCGCGCCCGTTCTTCCTTGGATTGATTTTGGGGGGATATATGGTCGGAGGCTTCTGGACGATCGTCGGCGACATTATCCATATGCGAATCTTCTTTGGTGGCTCAAGGTAGCTGATGAAGTATAGGGTTACAGGTATGCAGTGTTCCGTTTCAAGCGGAGATAACAAAAACTGATACAACTGAGTAATGGTCTGATTGTATCATTCAACACCACTGGAGGAAAAATTATGAAAGCTGCTGTTTTATATGGACTGAACCAACCGGTTGTTGTTGAAGATATCGAGATGGAAGCACCCAAAGCGGGCGAAATTGTCGTCAAGATGGCAGCGACTGGCGTTTGTCATAGCTGCCATCACGCAATCACCGGCATGTTGAGTGTTCCGTTCCCTATCGTGTTGGGAGATGAAGGTGCGGGTGTGGTCGAGGAGATCGGTCCAGGCGTAACCTTAGTGAAACCGGGTGATCGTGTGATTCTCTCGTGGGTGCCGTCGTGTGGCCATTGTAGCTATTGTACGCAGGGGTATGGCAATCTATGCATGAAGTCGAGACAGGGGGGACGTGGAAACCTACTTGACGGCACAACGCGTTATAAAAAGAATGGGGTGTCCGTCCATCATTTTGGGATGGTGGCTTCCTTTGCGGAATACAGCGTGATTCCGCAAGAATGCGCTATCCCACTTGATGATGACATCCCGTTAGATAAGGCTGCACTCATCGGTTGTAGCGTCACAACGGGGGTTTGTGCAGCAACGAATACCGCTCAAGTGCGTCCGGGGAGTAGTGTTGTGCTTTTTGGTGCCGGCGGCATCGGTTTAAACGTCGTTCAAGGCGCTGTCATCGCCGGTGCTGAGAGAATTATTGTGGTCGATCTGGTGGACTCAAAGCTGGAAATGGCACGCCAGTTTGGTGCCACGCATACAATCAACGCCAGCGAAGTCGATCCGATTCCAGAGATTCAAGCCTTGACGGATGGATTGGGCGCAGATTATGCGTTTGAGGCGATCGGTACGCGCACCACCTATGAACAAACAGTGCAGGCAATACGCAATCGAGGAAAAGCGATTTGGGTTGGCGCTCCACCCCTCGAACCGTTGTCTCTTGACGCAGCGATTGTGTTCTGGGGCGAAAAGACGATAATGGGCAGTAACTACGGTTCGGCGCGTCCCCGCTATGATATGCCACGTCTACTTGCGCTTTATCGCGCTGGTTTGCTCAAGTTGGATGAACTGATTACTCGAACCTATCAATTAGAAGAGGTGAATGAAGCGTTTGATGACATGCTGAACGGGGAAGTTGCACGCGGACTCATTCGCTTCTAATCCGGTGTATCCCGCCTCTTTTTGTGCAAATGGAAAATTCAGGTGAGGATGTTTGGGCTTGTCGTATGTCAGAATCACTTCCGCCACGCTTTGATTTGCCCCCAAGCTGTGGTCAGCTGCCCGGCAGGAGAAACGCTCAAAAGTGGACCAACCCCCAATTTCATGTTGTCTTTTATCTCATTCACGGGCAGCGCACGATTCCAGATGCGCACCTCATCAATAATACCGTGGAAATTCCTGAATCCTGCGAAAGTCCCGCCAATTCGCAGGTCGTTCTCCTTGTCTTCCACTGGAAACGTCAGATCGGCCGCCTTGTCTTCATTTACCAACTTCCCATTGAGATAAACACGGTGCTCGCCCTTCTTCCAGGTACCAGCGGCGTGATACCAGACATTGAAATCTACGCCAGCTTCTTTTTTCTCTTTATTGATTTCCCGTGATCCTTCCTCCACACTGAGTTGGAGGTTAAACTTAGAATATTTTTGAAACCGGAGCGTATAACCACCTCGTCCATGCGTGACGACCCAGTCGTTGGTCACTGATTCTTTGGCAATGAGTCGGGGAAGATTTGCGTTGCCTTCTCCTTTCATCATAAACCAACATTCTAGTGTACCATCTGATTCTTCCATCTGGAGTTCCTTAGAATTTTTCGTTTCGATGATAACAACATCATCTTCCCCATCAAACTCTAGCGCCTTTCCATGCTTGCCGGGAACCCATTGCGGTGCATCTAATTTACCATGGTGACCAAATCTAGACCGATCGAAGGCTGTATCGCCTTCACCTTCATTGAATGGAAGGTACAGGATTAAGGACTCATCATCTGCATATTTCTGGGCAGGAGTTAAAGACGAAAGCATGAAAAGACCAGCTATTGCTAACACGAGAAACAGTGTCTTCATAACCTTATCCTCCTATTTATCATTTGCCAGTAATTTTTGACCTTTACCTTCTACGGATGCTCCACAAAATTATGGTAGATCTTAGAACTAATGAGACACTCCAAACCGGCGCGGTCAGAAACCGCACCTACCGGACCCGATAATTAGTTTACCCCGATTTATCGGGGAGACCGAAACCCAGGGGCGGAAGTGTCTGTTTATTTTTAGAATTCACCATAGTTTGGAGGTGCACCATGGCATCTTGATTACGTCAAGAATGGGGGTTGCTGCTTGCTGGCCCATATCTTCGACGTTACGGTTTGAACGGGCTACCGCTCTACCTCAGTCCTTCTAAAACATACGTACAGCCCCCTATGAACTGGGGAAGGTATCACCTCCAAATAGTTGAGAAATCTCCAATCTTACTCTTGGACTGGAACCGTTGCTATTATAACGCGAGTTGCTGGTAGTATAGAAAAACCGAGTTTTTCGCGTATATATCGCCTAACTGTGAGAAAATCGGCTGGATTTTGCCTAAAATCGTGTGCCTGCCATATAAAAAACTCGGTTTCCGCCATCAACTAGCAACTTAGATTATTATAGCACAGATTCAAAAGAGTTAGAAAAAAATGGTAAAATTGTGCTGGCATTTTGCAGACAGCCGCATCTTGCATCCACAGATATTCAGTTTATGTTCTCTTTCTTGGAGATCCGTGTTATAATATTGTTTTAAACAATCTGTTTCCAATTCATGCAGTTTTATTAAGGGTACTATCCAGAGTGAAGTTAGAAGTCGTTTGGGACTGACAACTATAGTGGACCCTAGAATTAATGAGACACTCCAAACCGGCGCGGTTAGAAACCGCACCTACCGGACCCGATAATTAGTTTACCCCGATTTATCGGGGCGATCGAAACCCAGGGGCAGAAGTGTCTATCTGTTTTTAGAATTCACCATAAAGAAGTTCATCATTAACCTGCTTTGACCCCTCCTGCCGAAAAGGGAGAGCCGATTGAAACGTATCAGTGATTAAATTCTCATTCCTTAACCGTTTTGGGGATATCTCCCCTACTTTGTTGTAGAGCGTGAAAGTTAAACATTAACAGAAATTAGGAATAGGAAATTAGGAATAGGAGGATAAAGTCATGAGGATATTGTTTCTCACTTTCGCGATAGCCAGCCTTTTAATCCTTCCATCTTTGACCAACGCCCAGAAATATGCTAATGACGACTCCTTGATTCTGTATCTCCCATTTAATGAAGGGGAAGGGGATACAGCTTTTGATCGGACTCGACTCGGCAACCATGGAAAACTCGAAGGGGGACCACAATGGGTGCCGGGAAAGCATGGAAACGCACTAGAGTTTGATGGAGATGATGATGTTGTTATTATCGAAACGAAAAATTCTAAGGAACTCCAATTGCATGAATCCGAAGGCACTGCCGAGTGTTGGTTCCTAATGAAAGGGGAAGGGATCTCTACAGCCCCCCGACTCATCGCCAAGGAATCGATTACTAACGATAGTTGCGATTGCGACCCGCTGAGGGGCGGTTTTACACTCAAGTTTAGAAAGCACGGTGCAAAACTTACCCTCCAACTCAGCGTGGAAAAGGGATCAAGAAAAAACAATGACCCGAATCCCGACGCTGAGGTAAATAATGATGTCTGGTATCACGCCGCCGGAACTTGGGAGGAGGGCGAGCACCGGGTTTACCTCAACGGGAAATTGGTGTTTGAGGATAAAGGTAACGAAGCTCTCCCATTAAAAGATGTAGACAACGACCTCCGTATCGGTGGGAGTTTTGCTGGCTTCAGAAACTTCCACGGCATCATTGATGAGGTGCGCATCTGGAATCGTGCGCTGCCCGTAAATGAAATCTCAGATAACATGAAACTCGGATTCGGACCACTCCTGGGAGTTTCTCCCGATGGTAGGTTAACCACAACTTGGGGACAGATCAAAGCGCGATTTGAGTAATCGGATTAACAGCATTGACCGGCAAAGTATTCCCAATGGCACTCGCGATCTTGTAACAGATTCTACTCAATATCCTATTAGGGTGCGTTGACATTTGAAAACACGTAGAGCGGACATCTCCCGACTTGTGGAGGATTCTCGCTTCGTGGGACTCGATAAGATTGGATTTTAACTTGCTCAATTTTTCCATCTGCCCAATAGTAGCAATCCCTGTATTTTAATTGATAATGTTGAACTTCAGTGCTATCATCTCTATTAAAGTTTGCTCTCTCAAAAGCATGGACTAAAAAACGCCTTTAGGTCTATCTCCCAAAGCTTTGGGAGATAGACTAATTGTAGTCCCGATTCTGTTGCGTTCCGATAAAGTTTACAGAATCGTGGATGCACGGTTTGGCAGGCATCAGTACGATGCAACCAAACCGGAGGTTTCGTCAGGGCTTAGCCTCTCCGTCAAGAGCCGGAGATAGGACAACTCGACGAAACCGCCCCCTTATATTTACAAGGGTTTCGTAGATAATATGGTTTGTAATCACCAGGGATAAAAACCGGGATTACAATGTTTTCTTGTAAATGTGGGCGACACATCGTCCATGGCATCCTTCTCATCCCAACTTCACATTGGGAAGGCGCCGTCAAGCTACCTTTGAATAGCAAATGTTATTGATAACAGAATCTCACTAACGAACGGATTTGGAAGAATTTGAATCCTTTAGGTTTGAGAATATGTCAAAGGAGGAATAACTGATGTTTAACTATGTCATTGCAGCATTGTTAGTCATTGTCCTTGTGTTAATACCCATCGTGGGACATACCGCGGCGGACCTTGACGGTTTGGTTATCTACCTTCCAATGGATGAAGGGCAGGGAAATGTGGCAGAAGATTTGAGCCCCTTGGGAGTAAATGACGGAAAGTTAATTCAGGATGCCAAGTTTGTTGCCAACGGAAAACACGGCGGCGCAGTTGAACTGGATGGTAAAGGCGGCAGCTTCGTGGACATGCCTTGGCATGACTCCATGGATGTTGGGGCTGACGACTTCTCCACAGAGATTTGGTTCAATTATGAGGAAGGAGCGAATGCTGGAAGTTTAATATGGGGATTCAATGTGGGTGGTGGCGAACCACAGTTCTGGATCAGAACACACCCTCCCAATAATATTACATGTCTCTTCTGGGATGGCGTAGAACCGAATGGTCCTATCGTGGAAACACCAAAGGCGTATAACGATGGCCAATGGCACCATTACGCCTTTGTCCGCAGAGGTGCTACCCTCGACATATATGTTGATGGCAGGAAAGTCGGTTCAGGTAAGGGAGACGAGGCGTCTGTTACCAGAAATCAGGCTTTCGGCATTCATCTCGGTCAGCGTGTTGATGGGAACAACCCATACGCAGGCCTCCTCGACGAATTCCGCTTTTGGACGCGGCCGCTGAGTGAAGAGGAGATTAAGGCAAATATGGAGACAGGACAAGACGCATTCTTATCCGTCAATCCTGTCAACAGCCTTACCACAACATGGGGACAAATTAAAGCCTCACACTAACCACGGGATATATTCCGTGCGTGAAATCAAAGTAGAAATCTGAGAGGGCAGTCTCCTTACTGTTTCAGTGACAGTTTGTCACTACACAAAGGGGATTGCCCTCTTTGTTTATCGGAGCGATTCAAAAAGATGTTCCCCAGAGCGCTTTGAGGAGGTAATTGATATGGCAGCCTATCGAGCAGCCGTTATTGGTTGTGGACGGATTGGGAGTACGATTGACGACGAAGACGACGTGCGACCCCATTTTTTTTATCCGATGGCGCATGCGCCCGCCTACGTCGAAGCAAAGGGAGTGGAATTGGTCGCGGGTGTAGACCTGTTGCCGGACCAGTTGGAGGACTTTAAACGCCGCTGGGGTGTCGATGCCCTCTACACCGACTACCGGCAAATGCTTGCCAACGAGAAACCCGACATTGTGAGTGTGACCACCAGACCTGCCGAACGCGCGGAGGTTGTTATCGGAACGGCAGAAGCGGGTGGGGTGAAGGCAATCTATGCAACCAAGCCGATAGCCCCAAGTCTCGCCGAAGCTGATGCGATGATCGAGGCGTGTCGTAAGCATGGCGTCCTGCTAGTGATTGCCTGTCATCAGAACTGGAGTCCTTGGTTTTTAGCCTGTTTGGAAGCCATTCGAGCGGGAGAAATTGGCAAGTTGACATCAATGCTCTGTAGCTACATGCACGGAGGACATACACTTTCTCTGTTCCGCCTGTTTGCCGGTGCACCCGCCAAATGGGTCGTTGGACATATCGACAGTGATAACCGACGGAGCGGCATGATTCTCTACGAGAACGATATCCGGGGGTTCATCACCACCGGCGGCTGGCATCAATTCGATTTCATCGGCAGCGACGGTTGGCTCTCCTCTCGTAATGAGCACGCCGACTTTGAGATGTGGACCCGTTACTCGGATCGCTCTATAAGTACTCAGACCGGAGAACCCGTTCGTCGCCAATTCCCCAACCCGAAGCGATTTGTCAGTTCTCAGCAAGCCGCTATTGAAGCACTCATCAAAGATCTCGATGAGGACACAGAGACGCTGTGTCCCGGGGAATACGGACGTGAAGCCCTTGAAATCGGTATCGCGATGCGGGAATCGCACCTGCGGGGTGGTGAGAAACTTGAACTGCCCCTAGCCGATCGAAGCCTAAGCAGTGGGTAGTACACGTTGCAGTAAGGCGTTCCCCGGAACGCTTTGAGGAGGTGATTGATATGGCAGTCTATCGAGCAGCCGTTATCGGTTGTGGACGGATTGGGAGCACTATCGACGACGAAGAGGTAAATCGACCTCATTTTTTTTATCCATGGGCACATGCGCCCGCCTACGTTGAAGCAAAGGGCGTGGAATTGGTCGCAGGCGCGGACCTATTACCAGACCAGTTGGAGGATTTTAAACGCCGTTGGGGCGTCAACGCCCTCTACACTGACTACCGGCAAATGCTTGCCAATGAGAAACCCGACATTGTGAGTGTGACCACCAGACTGCGGAACGAGCGGAGGTTGTTATCGGAATAGCAGAAGCGGGTGGGGTGAAGGCTATCTATGCGACCAAGCCTATAGCCCCGAGTCTCGCCGAAGCTGATGCAATGATCGAGGCGTGTCGGAAGCATGGCGTCCTCCTAGTGATTGCCTGTCATCAGAACTGGAGCCCTTGGTTTTTAGCTTGTTTGAAAGCCATTCGGGCGGGAGAGATTGGCAAGTTTTCATCAATGCTCTGTAGCTACACCCACGGAGGACACACACTTTCCCTGTTTCGCCTGTTTGCCGGTGCGCCAGCCAAATGGGTCGTCGGACACATCAACAGTGACAAGGGGATAAGGCGGAGTGGCATGATTCTCTACGAGAATGGCCTCCAGGGGTTCATCACTACCGGTGGCTGGCATCAATTCGATTTCATAGGGAGCGACGGTTGGCTCTCCTCCCGCAACGAGCACGCTGACTTCGAGATGTGGAGCCGGCACCCGGTAACCGGAGAAGCCATTCGCCGACAGTTTCCCAACCCGAAGCGCTCCATAAGTTCTCAGCAAGCCGCTATTGAGGCACTTGTCAAAAATCTCGATGAAGGCACGGAGACGCTGTGTCCCGGGGAATACGGGCGTGAAGCCCTTGAAATCGGTATCGCGATGCGGGAATCGCACCTGCGGGGTGGTGAGAAACTTGAACTGCCCCTAGCCGATCGAAGCCTAAGCAGTGGGTAGGGCACATCAAACATAAACGCTAACCAATTCAGATCAGGAAGGGAAAAATCGCATGGCTCAACCTATAGGAGAAGCATTTCGAGTTATCAACGAAAGTGAACCCAAACGTATCTACCGCGGCGCCGTTGTTGGGTGTGGCAGGATGGGCAGTACCATCGACGATGAAGTAATCGGTAACCCACACTATCCTTGGCCTTTTGCTCATGCGCCGGGGATGCTTGAAGCAAGAAACGTCGATCTGATTGCTGCTGCGGATGTCGATCAATCACAACTCAATGATTTCAAGCGGCGTTGGGGGGTCGAAGCCCTTTACACCGACTATCGGGAGATGGTCGAAAAAGAGCAACCTGATATTGTTTCTGTGACAACCCGCCCCGCGGAACGGGCCGAGGTTACCATCGGCTTGGCAGAGCTCGGCGTCAAAGCAATCTATGCCACCAAGCCAATGTGTCCTAGCCTTGCCGAAGCAGATGCAATGATTGAAGCGTGTCAGAAGCACGGCACGATCCTGGCAATTGCCTGTCACCTCAACTGGTACAACTGGTATACCAACGCACGACAGGCGATCGCGGACGGAGCAATCGGTGAACTGCGATCGATGATTTGTCATAGCACCTCCAGTCTGTCAAACCTGCACAGCCATACCTTTGCCCTCCTCCGCCTCTTTGCCGGCGCACCCGCCAAGTGGGTTTTCGGTGTGATGGATAACGATGAAGCAGCCGCCGCCGAAGGAGATCTTTCCGGATCTGGATACATCGTTTACGAAAACGGTGTACGGACATATATGAACAGCCGGACTGACACCTCAACCTTTGGGTGGACGCTGGAATTTCTCGGTGAAAAAGGACGCATCATCTCGCGCAATGCCCACGCACAGTTTGAACTCTGGAGCACGCATCCGGAGGACGGCGGACCCATTCAGTGTCAATTCCCCAATCCTTGGTATCCACGCAGTTCACTGGTGGACGCTATGGAAGGAGTTTGCAAATCTATTGAGCTCGGAGAAGAACGGATCTGTCCGGGAGAGTTTGGCAGAGAGGCTTTAGAGATTGCCATCGGTATGCGCGAATCCCATCGACGCGGCAATGTGCGAGTAGACCTGCCACTCGAAGACCGGAGTCTGCGGATCGGGTGAAGATATAAAAAAGCAAAGAATAACGATTCGCTCATGTTGAGATTTAGTGCAAAGAAGCGGACTTTTGCCGAAAAAACTCGGCTTCTTTGCACTTGCTTTTTATATGAGCCTAACGATTTAATACTCCGTTGACTTTGAGGTCGGCAATCTGTGGTGTTGAGCAAATTTCTGTCGTGCTCATCGGAGAATCGAGAACCTAAATTTCTGTCTGCCTAGCTTCTATGGAAGAAGACATGGTGACGAAGAAATCATCGGGAAATACGCTACGCGGAATCGCCATTGGGTTGATCTTAATACCCTTAAACAGCTATTGGCTTGTTCTCTCCAAACAACCCTACCAGTACCAAGCCGTTTCTACAAACATGGCGCTGTTTTTCAACGTCATTTTGTTCATTTCCATCCTCGCTGCGCTGAATCTGCTGCTGAGAAAGTACCTGCCTAAAATTTCCCTCTCCCAGGGCGACCTGATTGTCGTCTACGCAATGTTGACTATTGCATCGGCTTTAAGTGCGACTGACATGATGCAGACGCTCGCCCCCATCATAGAACACGCCTTTGGATTTGCAACTATTGAGAACGATTGGGGGACCCTTTTTCACAAATACATCCCCAATTGGATAGCGGTAAGTGACAAGAGGATTCTAGAACCCTACTACAAAGGTGATTCCAGTCTGTACACCCTCCGGTACATTGAGGGGTGGTTTGTACCGGCATTGGCGTGGGTCAGTTTTACC
Source organism: Candidatus Poribacteria bacterium (assembly GCA_965207095.1). Lineage (GTDB taxonomy): Bacteria > Poribacteria > WGA-4E > WGA-4E > PCPOR2b > PCPOR2b. Next base: position 617,692 of record OZ242270.1, read on the forward strand.
ATTGTCTTGGTTTTCGTGATGCTCTGCATTAATGTAGTCATAAGGAGACAGTGGGTTGAGGAAGAAAAACTTAGCTATCCCATCATCCAATTGCCACTCGAAATGACAAAGGTTGGCGAAGGCTTTTTCGCTAACAAACTGATGTGGATTGGATTTACCGTTGGTGGTGGTATCAGCCTTATCAACGGACTCAATTACCTCTATCCCGTAATACCCGACCTCGGTTTCAATCCTTATCGTCATAATATCGGCGCCTATCTAACAGAAAAGCCGTGGAATGCCGTCGGGTGGATGCCGGTAGGGCTTGTCCCCTGTATTGCGGGGCTTGCCTTCTTTATGCCTTTGGACATGTCCTTTTCTTGCTGGTTTTTCTATCTGTTCTGGAAAGCCCAGAAAGTTGTCGGAAGCATGATAGGCTTTCGTGGGGTCGCTGGGCTGAGTGGCTCTTTCTATCTTGCACAACTGAACCAGCAGACCTTTGGAGGCGCTATGGGGATAGCAGTAATTGCACTCTGGCTGAGTCGAAGGCATCTCGTGCGCGTTTTCAAAACAATCATCGGTAAAACAGAAATTGACGATTCTCATGAACCGATCCGGTACAGATGGGCACTCTGCGGAATCTTCGGTGGGATGGCTTTCATCACCCTATTTTGCTACAGAGCCGGGATGTCGATAGGAGTCATTCTGCTGTTCTTTCTGTTGTACCTCGCGTTCTCCATAGCCATCACCCGAATACGCGTGGAATTTGGGACTCCCATACACGACTTTGCCTATGGCGATCCACCAATCATGATGGTTAATGCGCTTGGCACGCGAAGTATTGGAGCTGCCAATCTAACAATACTTTCCTTTTTCTTTTACTTCAACCGCACCTACAGGCCGCATCCAATGCCGCACCAGCTTGAATCCTTCAAACTCGCACATGAAGCGAGACTAAATAATAGAATTCTACTCTCCGCTATACTCATAGCGATGGTATTCAGTGCGTCTATATTTTTCTGGATTTACCTGCATATCGGATACAAAGACGGTGGAAGTTCACTGATGCGCTTTGCTGCAGATGGTTTTCGCCGGCTTGAGCAGTGGCTCACCTTCCCGACAGAGGGTAGAACAAGCGATTTAGCGAGTATGCTCACTGGATTTGTAAGCGTTATCTTCCTCATGGCAATGCGGATGAGATTTCTGTGGTGGGGACTTCACCCGGCAGGATACGTTATATCGGCTGGCTATGCAATAAACCCTTTCTGGTTTTCCATCTTCCTAAGTTGGTTTGCCAAGTGGGTCATTCTCAAGTACGGGGGATTGAAGGGACACCGCCGAGCAATATATTTCTTCCTTGGTCTAATTTTAGGAGAATTTACGCTTGCGAGTTTCTGGAGTATACTGGGCGTTATACTTGGCAGACGAATGTACGGGTTTATATACTAACCTAAGTTGCGAGTTTAGAAAGCCAACCTTCCATATTCACAGGGCGAGCATCCTTGGTCACGCCTAATCTCACTACGGACCGATCCTCTCGACCTTGCTCATCCTCCAAAGCTCTAATCAGGCAGCAGGTGTATAAAATACATCAAATGCCAACAGAGATAAGGAATTTCTGAAAATTTTGTGGTATAATTCGTCTATTAACATAGTGACTACAACAACGTAAATAGGAGATGATAGCCGATGACCGACTACCGATTCAAAATTGGGATGTTCCTTCAAATGACGGGCTTACCTTTTGACCAAGAACTTGCCCTCGCGGAGGAACTTGGCGCAAAGTATGGTTGGTTCACTGACCTCGATTGGGCAATCGGCGGCGAAGTAACCGATGCCAGCGTCGATAAGCTGGGTGAGCGGGCTGCCCGCCATGGGGTCGAACTGTTTATGCTTGGCACCGGCGGTGCTTTTGGGCATATCCACTTGGCAGATCTAGAGTTGGAAACGCTGCAAGACCATCCTGAGTTCTGTAAAGACTTCAATCTCCTCACTCAGAGTATGCGAGCTGCGAACCGTCTCGGCGCGGATTCGGTGTTGGCTTACACTTTCGCTTGGCCCGGTGAATATTCAGCTGGCAAGCCGACATGGCCCATGCGTTGGATGACGCGGGGAGGCCTCATCACCGACGTTGACATGGAAAAATTGGTCAAAATATTCACGATTGTAGCAGATCAAGCTGAAAAATACAGTATCGATGTTGTCCTCGCCAACTTGCCGTGGCACTATACTAACACCACCAACCACTGCCGCGCGCTAGTCGAACGGGTTGGCTCCGAGCGGATTAAAATTATGTGGCATCCGTCCGATAACCTGACCGCTGGCGAATTGGATTCGGCGACAACAGGCTTTATGAATGTGTGCCCGTATCTCCATTCACTCCATGTGAAGGATTTGCGTGTCAATGATGGCTTAAAACTTGATTTTGAGTACTGCCCTTTGGGCGAAGGTGATGTCGATTACCTGACAGTGCTGCGCAATCTCCGCGACCACCGCTGTGATGTCGTTTTTGCAGTTGCCACACACTATCTTCCACCGAATGGCTCTGGCGCGGACGCAATGCGGATTAACTTTGCTAATCTCAAGCCACTTATTGAACAGGTCGAGGCAGGTGGATAAAAAAGACAATGTTGGTTATTATAAAAGCAAATTTGTACATTTCAGCTTCTCACCAAACCGAAAGGAGACACGCCGTATGGACCATGACGCAGATCAACGAAAAATAAATTGGTACAGACCGCAGATTGACCGTGAAGTGTTTAGATCTCTCAACCAACGCAGCGATTGGAAAGGAATGCTCCAAACCCTCGGTCACCTTGGATTGCTCACGTTGACAGGCACTGGCGCTTTCTATGCTGCAGCGCACCTTCCCTTGCCGGTATTACTCTTGATTTTATTCCTCCATGGAACCATGTGGGCATTCCTCCTGAATGGATTCCATGAACTGGTTCACAACTCGGTTTTTAAGACGAGATTCTTGAACACTTTCTTTCTGCGAATATTCAGCTTTCTTGGCGCGTATAACCACGTTCGGTTTTGGGCGAGCCACTCCGAGCATCACAAATATACCCTGCATCCTCCGGACGATTATGAAGTCGTGTTCCCGGTAAAACTGACGTTCACCGGCTTCCTCAAAAGCGCGGTTGTGAACCCATGGGGATTCTACGCCCGTTGGAAGTCGATTATTCGGCTTAGTTTCGGTAAGTTGGAAGATCACGAAGCAACAGTCATGTTCCCTGAATCGGACATGGCGAAACGCCGAGAGTTGTTTAACTGGGCTCGCATCCAACTCGTGGGCCACGCTTTGATCGTTGGCGTCTCACTCTACTTTGGTCTCTGGCTGGTGCCGGTCCTTATCACATTGGCGCCGGCGTACGGCGGCTGGCTCCTTTTCCTCTGCAACACCACTCAGCATGTGGGACTTACGGATAATGTGCCGGATTTCCGTCTCTGCTGCCGGACAATTACCCTGAATCCGTTGGTTCAGTTCCTATACTGGCACATGAATTTTCATATAGAACACCACATGTATGCGGCAGTCCCGTGCTACAACCTGGGGAAGCTGCATAAGCTGATTAAACATGAACTTCCGCATTGTCCCGCCGGTCTTTATGAAACTTGGAAGGAGATTATTACGATCCTAAAGATGCAGGAGACGGATCCGGAATATCAGTACACACCTGAATTGCCAGTGCTGGCAGATGCTTGACCTTAACCTATGAGAGGATCCAATGAACGACACCCTTCAAGAATGCTACAAGTACTATGTAGATCTCCGCGAAGAGATGGATCAGTGGCTGAAACAGAGCATGACACTCGATCCGCCCGGACCAAACGGTGGCGGCGAAGATGAAGCCAATTACGCCTTGGCGTGGTTTCCCCACTACCTTGTGACCGGCGATAAAACTGTTTTGAAGCATTTCGAGGACCTGAAATCCGCATTGGCGGGCTGGGTTGAACGCGAGTGTCTGCACGGCTATGAGCCAGAAGCGGAAGCACATCACGGCACGGAGCCATTTCTGCTATTCCTGCCGCGATACATTGATTTTGTGCCGGACGATCAGGAAGCGCGTTCGATGCTGACCGATGCCGCCGAGCATATCGGGAACTGGGTGGAAGAGATCCCCGCTTGGTACGATTATGACCGTGATAACTTCTATGGCTATTTCATCGGAAGTCGCACGGTTCATAACGACGCAACGTCAGCGTATGAACTCGCTGAACACTTCCGGTTCATCCATATCGCCCTCGCAACATATCGAATTACGGGGGAGGAACGTTACCTCGATTGGTCGTTGCGATATGGTCGTAAACGGGCGGAACGGATTGTCGCTGCTGAATTGCCGATGCCACTATTGTGGGATTTGGACGGAAATGGTGTAGGTGAAGCGGAAGTTGAGGCGAAAAAGCTACATCGGATAGCCGCTCACGGCACACATCACCTCTCGGGCGATCCGTTGGCTGGCATTGAAAATCTGCTCGCCTCCGGCGCGATTTATGCGTTAGGCGATCTTTACCATCTGTCAGGGGATACGATTTACAGAGACGCAGCAAAGCGAATTGTCGAGCCACTCGTTGAATCCGTGCTTGACCCCTACCATGACCCCGCTGCTGCCGCAATTAGTTACTATCGCAGGACATTTGAGGATACTACTTTTGATCAACCCCTCCGTGCTCAACTAGTTGGGATGCCTCCGTCACCGGAACACCTTGCGCTCATCTTTCCGCAGGAGGTCCGACGACGGGAGCATGGTGTTGGGCGCCGAGCAGACATGGCGTATTGGGGCGAATGGTCTGATGAGGGTTCAGTGCAGCCGATTCGGGAGCCATCGACAGCAGCGATGACTCTTGCTTACCAACTCAGCGGTAACCCAGAGTTTGCGACGCGGGCATTCCACAGCGCATCGAGGCGCCTGAAGATCGCAAGAAGGGTGCTTCGCGGTGGCAGGGAACACGCGGATATGGGCGGTGCCGTTTGCTCAGTCGCAGCGGGGCATGGACGGAATTGGGGACATGGAGCGGTCACCTCGTGTTATGGTCCGTTGCTGCTCGGCACATGTGAAATCCAGGGCGCAGTTGTACCGATGTTGGAAGTGCGGACAGACGATGGTGAGCATTACCTGCCTCAGAATCTCCTATCACTGATACGACCGCCTATGGAGGGCTACGGGGATGTGGTATTCTATAATGGTGGTGATTCAACGTTATCCTTTTCCTGGCGCTCGAAAGTGAAAACAGACGCAGATCCCGATTGGCGTGACTTACAGATTGAACCAAGAACAATCGAGCGGCTGAGTTTGAGTACAACATAGCTGCCCTTCCAAAGATACGTTTACAAGGTAAAGTGGATTGATTGAGGAGATATAGCCATGGTGATCGTTATGAAAGCGGGAGCGGAACAGCAGTCCATTGACGCTGTCATCGCTCAAATCAGCGCGCTCAACTATACACCTCACCCGATTCAAGGCACAGAGCGCACCGTTATTGCGGCGATCGGAGATGAACGCGGTAAGCATGAGCTGCAGCAGTTGGCGTCAATGCGTGGCGTCGATAAGGTTGTACCAATCCTAGAACCGTACAAGCTTTCAGGCAGCGAGATTCGGCCCGGTGAAAGAACGAAGATACGCATCGGAGATGTTGAAATCGGCGGCGATGCGCTAATCCTGATGGCGGGTCCCTGCTCTGTTGAAAGTCGAAATCAGATCTTGGAATCTGCGGAAATCGTCAAGGAGGCTGGCGTGCAGATCCTGCGGGGCGGAGCGTTCAAACCGCGCACATCGCCTTATAGCTTTCAGGGACTTGGGGAGGAAGGGCTGCAATACCTCGCTGAAGCACGGGATAAAACAGGACTCTTGATTATCACAGAATTGATGGATAGCCACGACCTCCGTCTTGTTGAGCAATATACGGATATCATCCAGATCGGGGCGCGGAATATGCAGAACTATGGACTGCTTTCCCGCCTCAGCGAAACGAAAAAGCCTGTAATGCTCAAGCGGGGTATGATGTCGGAAATCAACGAACTTCTGCTTTCGGCAGAATACATTCTGTCTGAGGGGAATTACAATGTCCTCCTGTGTGAGCGTGGCATCCGTACATTTGAAACGGCGACCCGGAACACCTTTGACCTGAACGCAATTCCAGTCATCAAGAAGATGAGTCACCTACCCATCATCGCCGATCCGAGCCACGGGACTGGGCACTGGGAATATGTCAATCCGATGGCGAAAGCCGCTGTTGCTGCCGGGGCGGACGGATTGATGATTGAGGTGCATCCGGATCCTGAAAACGCACTGTCTGATGGGGCACAATCGCTTCGTCCAGATAAATTCCAAGAATTGGTCACGGAACTCAAGCCGTTCATTGAAGCGAGTGGACGAACCTTTTAGTGAACCTGCCACAGTCTCAACGAGTTGGTTACGCGCTACATTTTATTGGTCACGGATTTCTCTCTTGTTATTCGTATTAACTTTTGGTAACATGGAAGCAACATTTCACAGATATGGAGGACTGAACATGGCATTACCAAGAATGGTTCGTATAAAACAACATTTTGATGCTCCCGTCGTCGCGGATCTGCCCACAGCAGTTAAAGAGGAATTGGATCAGATCGGCACAGCATCAATTATCGGCAGAGGGGATAGCGTCGCTATCGGTGGCGGTAGCCGTGGGGTGGCAAACATTGCTGTCGTCATTAAAGCGACAGCAGATTACCTCAAGGACATCGGTGCAAACCCGTTTGTTGTACCAGCGATGGGGAGTCACGGCGGCGCAACCGCAGAAGGGCAGCGGGATGTGCTGGAGCATTACGGCGTCACCGAAGAGACGGTTGGTGTACCGATTAAGGCAACGATGGAGGTGGTTGAGATCGGTCAGACCGCCGACGAGTTACCGGTATTCCTTGATACCCACGCTGCCAACGCGGATCACATCGTCCCAATCAATCGGATCAAAGCTCACACCGATTTCAGAGGCACGGTTGAGAGCGGCACTCTGAAGATGTTGACAATTGGGTTTGGCAAGCAGCACGGTGCGAATATGTATCACCGCGCCTTCTTCCACTATGGGTTTGAGCATATTATCCGGACTGTTACCGGTTTGCTCATAGATGCTGGGAAAGTTGGTTTTGGTGTTGGATTGGTTGAAAATGCACACGAACAGACAGCGAGGGTCGCTGCGATGCGTGCCGATGAGATTATGCGTCGTGAACGTGAACTCCTCGTTGAATCCAAGTCGTTGATGGGCCGTCTGCCGTTTGATGCCTTCGACCTCTTAATCGTGGATTGGATGGGCAAGAACATCAGCGGAACAGGCATGGATACGAACATCATCGGTCGTATGATGCAGATCCTTGAGCCAGAACCAGAAAAGCCCGCGATTGTACGCATCTTCGTCCGAGATCTGACAGACGACAGTGACGGTAACGCAACAGGCGTTGGGTTGGCAGACTTCACCACCACGCGCCTTGTGGAGAAGATGGATCGGCACGCGACGTATATGAACGGTATCACCGGGATGGGACCGCAGAAATCGAAAACGCCCTTCTATTACGATACAGACCGGGAGGCGATTGAGGTCGCATTGAACACGGTTGGCCTGACCCCACCTGAAGATGCGAAAGTGGTACGCATTGAGAGCACCCTCGGCTTGGCAGAGGTGGACATCTCCGAAGCGCTGCTTGAAGATGCTAAGCTGCGCACCGATCTGGAGGTCACCGGCGAACTGGAACCACTCGCGTTTGACACCGATGACAACCTGCCGCCGTTCCATGACGAGTAGTACGCCCTCTATCAGGAGGCTGTTATGACCACTGTCGAAAGAATTCACGAGCAAGTTCAGAGATTACCTGAACCATTACAAGCAGAAGCATTGGATTTTATTGAATTTCTGATGCAACGCCAAAGTGTGCGAAAAGAGGATTTGGATTGGGCACATTTCTCATTGGCTGCTGCTATGCGTGATATTGAAGACGAAGATGTGCCAATCTATGATGAATCCGATTTGAAGGAGAGGTGGGCGTGAAAAGAGGGGGACAGATTGTTCTGTTCAATTTCCCACAGACCGACTTGGGTGTTGGAAAACAACGCCCAGCACTCCTGCTAGCACAACTTCCCGGCAATTATGATGACTGGCTAATTTGTATGATTTCATCAAATCTCAATCAATATGTTGAAGGTTTTGATGAAATTATCAATGAAGATTCTCCAGACTTTGTCCGTTCCGGTTTGAAAACGGCGAGCGTTATCCGTACAACCCGTCTCGCTGTGGTATCAGGGAATATTTTGATTGGAACGATAGGCGAAATTTCTCCGGACCGGTTGATGCGAGTGAAGAATAACTTGGGAGACTGGATAAAGGACGTTCAGAGCCGGTAAAAATGGGAACAAAGAGGAGGATTGCTTGAAGCGCATAATTGTCGGGATAACGGGAGCAAGTGCCGTGATCTACGGTGTACGTCTGCTCGACCTCCTTACGCAATTCGACGACTATGAAATCCACCTGACGATTTCTGACTCCGGGGTAAGGGCGCTGTGGGAAGAACTACAGATCCGCGTAGATCTGGACAATTTCCATCTTGAATCCCTAATCGGGCATCCGTCAGATCGGGTAGTTTATCACCATCAGTCCGACATCGGAGCGTCAATTGCCAGCGGCTCTTTCCGTACCGTGGGTATGATCGTTGCGCCGTGCAGTATGGGGACTATCGGCTCGATAGCGGGCGGCATTTCCCGAAACCTCATCCAGCGCGCCGCCGATGTCTGTATCAAGGAGCAGCGCAAACTGGTTCTCGTGCCGCGAGAAACGCCACTCAGTCCTATCCATCTCGAAAATATGCTCAAGCTATCCCGACTTGGCGTGGTGGTACTGCCTGCGATGCCGGGCTTTTACCACTTCCCCAAGACGGTTGATGATATGATTAATTTCGTTATCACGAAGGTGCTGGATCAATTTGACATCGACACAAATCTCATCCAGCGGTGGAAGGAAGATCCTTAATTATAGAAGATTTTAGAATTATTTGGACACTTCTAATGCACAACCAACCCCCTAAATCCCCCTTATCAGGGGGACTTTGGAAACTCCGCGATGATCGGAGTTATTGGCAAATGTCTATTTATTTTTAGAATTCACTATAGTTCGACGGAGTCAGGAGTTGACCATGAAACTGGCTATCTGCAACGAAATGTTTGAGGATTGGGGGGTCGAAGATGTTTTTCTGTGCGCTGCCAAACTCGGCTATGACGCGGTGGAACTCGCACCTTTCACGCTTGCGGAATCGGTGGTGGATATCAGCCAAGCCGAGAGAGATCGCATCCGAAAAGCGGCGGACACAGCAAAGATTGAAATCGCTGGACTTCACTGGCTGCTGGTCTCCCCAAAAGGGTTGCACGTCAATCATCCCGACGGAGATATCCGAGAGAAAACAAGGGACTATTTTCTCGCACTGATCGCGTGTTGTGCGGATCTAGGCGGGAAGATTATGGTCATCGGTTCGCCCAATGAACGTAATATACTGGATCCACTGACACCAGAGCAGGCGTGGAGCTACGCCCAAGAAACCTTCGCAGCGTGCGCCGAGTTTGCACAAGAGCAGGACGTCATCCTGTGCATGGAACCGTTGGGAAGCCAACATACAAATTTCATCAATACACCGGCGGCAGCGGTGGAGATGGTCAAAGCGGTCAACAATCCGAATTTCCAAATCATCCTTGATGTAACAAGTACAGCCGCCGAAAATCTGGATATGCCCACACAAATCCGGGAATACGCCGAACATGTGGCACATTTTCACACCAACGATGATAACGGTTATCTTCCCGGTTCCGGCAACGTGGATTATCCACCGATCATCGAAGCGTTGAAGGAAATTAATTACACCGGTTATCTTTCGACTGAGGTCTTCAATTTTGAGCCGGATCCAGAGACGATTGCGCGTCGAAGTATCGAATTTTTGCAGCCGTTGGTGGGGTGAGGGCGCCACACCAGCAATTCGTCCCCACATAGCAACGAAGAACAAGGTGAAGAAAATTGTCGAATTAATTTTCTTGACACCGAAATTGACATTGTGATATGCTATAGGTAATCTGACAGATAGGAAGTTAAAAGGTACTATGCACACCCTTAACCGACAACCACAATTTCAAATCGCATCTCATCATTGGCATTGGTGGCATTGTGTTGAGGGGAGCAGTGTGCCTTTGCTGAGCTGAATTTTGGATTTATATTTATAAACCAAGAGCCGTAGGCATACGAATCCCGTTGTCTACGGCTTTTTTTATGCCTATTTTCTGCGAAACGAGGAGAAAAATGGAACTTCTTAATCAACTCAAAACCGATGAGAACGGTTTGATTCCTGCCATTATACAGGATGACGACAACAAGGAAGTCCTCATGGTTGGCTATATGAACCGAGAGGCAGTGCGAAGGACATTAGAATCAGGGCGTGTCTGCTTCTGGAGCCGCTCCCGCCAGGAATACTGGATCAAGGGGGAGACTTCAGGGCACACGCAAACCGTGCGATCGGTCGCCTTTGATTGCGATGGTGATGCACTGCTGATAAAAGTCGAACAGAAAGGTGGAGCGTGCCACGTCGGCTACCGCTCCTGCTTCTTTCGGGAAGTCTCCCCCGATGGCAACTCTACAAGTATTGTTGGTGAAAAGGTTTTTGATCCAGATGCAGTATACTGATAGTTTTTAAGGAGACTTCCATGTATTACCCAAGCTTAGAAGATTTTCGAGAAAAAGCGCAACACGGAAATTTGATTCCCGTCTATAAGACGATGCTAGCGGATATGGAAACACCTGTGTCCGCGTTTTACAAGATCGGAGGAAATGACAACGCATTTTTGTTGGAGAGTGTTGAAGGCGGCGAACATGTCGCTCGGTATTCGTTTCTCGGCAGTGACCCATCAATCCTACTTAGGGGCAAAGGCAATCTGGTCCAGATTGATGACCTTCGCACCGGAGAAACAGTCGAACAAGAGACCGAAGATCCGTTAGAGGACCTTGAAGAATTGATGACTCGCTACCAACCTGTTGAGGTAGAAGGATTGCCACGGTTTCACGGTGGAGCGGTTGGCTACCTGAACTACGACATGGTGCGTTACGTCGAGGATCTGCCCGACACTACCGAGGATGATCGGGAACTCCCCGATTGTTATTTCATGGTTACCGATACACTTCTTGTATTTGACCATGTGAACCATCAGATCAAGGTAGTCGCCAATGCTCACATCAACGGCGATGTAGACCAAGCCTACGAACACGCGCTTGATCGGATCGATGAACTCATCGCTCAACTCAAGCAGCCGCTGTTGACAAATTATACGAATAAGCCGATTACAAGCTCAAGCGGTGTGCCTGTTACCTCGAACTTTACGAAGGAGGATTACCAAGAGGCCGTCCTCCGGGCGAAGGAGTATATTGCCGCGGGCGACATCATTCAGGTCGTGCCGTCGCAGCGTTTTAGCGCACCGGTATCGGTCGATACATTCGATGTTTATCGCGCACTACGCACAGTGAATCCCTCGCCTTATATGTTCTACCTCAAATTAGATGAACTCCAGATCGCCGGTGCCTCACCTGAGATGATGGTGCGGGTTGAGGACGGTGTTGCAGAGATGCGACCAATTGCAGGGACCCGTCCGCGTGGAGCGACCCCAGCCGAAGATGAAGCGTTGGGGCTGGAGCTCCTCGCCGATCCAAAAGAGCGGGCGGAACATGTCATGCTCGTTGACCTCGGACGCAACGATTTGGGACGTGTTTGCGAATACCACACTGTGCGCGTGAGTGAGATGATGGTGGTTGAGCGTTACTCGCATGTGATGCACATCGTCTCGCACGTTATCGGAGAGTTGCGCGAGGGGCAGACCCCCTACGATGTGATTCGCGCCTGCTTGCCCGCTGGGACGCTATCCGGTGCTCCCAAGATTCGGGCGATGGAGATTATTGATGAACTTGAGCCGACGCGGCGAGGTCCATATGGCGGCGCTGTCGGTTACTTCAGTTTCTCCGGCAGTGCGGATACAGCGATTACGATTCGCACGCTCGTTGTCAAAGATGGTATCGCCTACGTCCAAGCGGGCGGCGGTGTCGTCGCAGACTCCGTACCGGAAACGGAATATGAGGAAACGGTCAACAAAGCGCGGGCGGTATTAAGGGCAATTGAGCTCGCTGAGGCGGGATTGGAGTAGATCCGGGATAAGGACCTATAGAAACGGTTAGGAGAAGAACCGATGATACTCATGATTGACAACTACGATTCATTCACCTATAACCTCGTACAATACCTCGGCGAGTTGGGGGCAGACCTTGTGGTTCATCGCAACGACAAAATTACGCTGGACCAGATCGAAGCCCTTGCACCTGAGAAGATTGTCATATCGCCGGGTCCCTGTACACCGCGGGAAGCGGGCATCTCCTGCGATCTAATTCGTCAGTTTGCTGGGCGTGTACCCCTTCTCGGCGTCTGTTTGGGGCATCAATGCATCGGCGACGTGTTTGGCGGCGATGTCGTCCGCGCCGGACGGTTGATGCACGGCAAAACGTCATTGATTCATCATAACGGCGAGCAGATTTTTGACGACCTCGATAACCCATTTGAGGCGACACGCTACCACTCTCTTATCGTGAAGAAGGAGACACTGCCGGATTGTCTTGAACTCACCGCGTGGACAAACCAAGACGAAATTATGGGATTTCGGCACAAGGACTATCCGATCTGGGGGGTGCAGTTCCACCCGGAATCGATCTTGACTACTGAAGGGAAAAAGCTGTTGGGGAATTTTTTGAGGAGATAAAAGCAATGCGTAGTCAGGACTATTTTGATCAGGTTGCGGACCGATGGGACAACCTCCAAGCGAGTTTCTATTCGGAGAAAGTCAGAGATCGAGCACTTGCTACCGCCGCCGTGCGAGCGGGCAATATCGCTGCTGATATTGGCTGCGGTAGCGGCTTTATCACTGAAGGGTTGATTCGTGCAAGGCTGCATGTGATTGCCGTGGATCAGTCCAAAGCTATGCTGGCAGAAATGAACAGAAAGTTCGCTGGCATGGCCGACATTGACTACCGTTGCGGGGAGGCAGAGCAGTTACCGATTGCCGACGGTTCTGTGGATTACGTTTTTGCCAATATGTATCTCCATCATGTCGAGAGACCGCCGATAGCGATCAAGGAAATGGCACGGATTTTGAAGCCAAGCGGGACACTGGTGATTACAGATCTGGATAGCCATACCTCTGAATTTCTGAGAGATGAACACCGTGATCGCTGGTTGGGTTTCGACAGAGGGGATATTCGAGGTTGGTTTACAGAAGCGGGCCTTGGGTGTGTGGCAGTGGACTGTGTGGGGGAACAGTGCTGCGCTCAATCCGATAGTGGGAACGAGTTTGCTAATGTCAACATATTCGTGGCGTCAGGTAAAAAATGAACGCGCGACAAAGCCATGGGTATTGTACTGAGTCAACTTGTATTATGGTAGATCTTAGAATGGATTTAGGAAACCTCGCCTATTGGGGCTGGACAAATCCGGGCTATAATCCCGGTAGGTGCGGTTGGAAATCGCACCTACCGGCCCCAATAATTAGTTTACCCTGACTTATCGGAGGGATCGAAACCGAGGGGCAAAAGTGTCTATCTGTTTTTGATATTCACCATAGTTTTCGGTTTTCTCCCCGCCTGAGTCGGGATTTGGAAATCCCTCCTACAGAAGAGCCAAATACCCCTAACGTCTAAAAATAAACTGTTGATCTACTCACCCATCTATGCTATCTTATAGCAAAATCATTAGAGTTTACCAAGACGGGTTTCAAGCGTAAGGAGACATTCGTATGAGCCAAGTCGGAGCTACACCAATTACTGCGCCGGGCTGGACAGGCAAGGAAAAAAATGGAATCGCAATCGTCGATTGCGATGTTCACCACAACTTTCGTAACCCCGAGCAATTGCTGCCGTACCTATCAACATTCAATCAGGAACATCTGCTAGATCAAGGATTGCATCTGGGCGGGTATCCCAACATCCCAATTCGGACCAACCGTACAGATCTGAAAGGTCGCATGAAAACCAAAGATGTTCCGGCAAAGAAAAATACTGGGGGCGATCCACGCGATTTCAATTTCACGCTGGAATTTTTGCAAGAGACACACCTAGATCCTTGGAATATCGACTACGGGCTGTTGACCGGACCCCCGGTTTTTTACGGATATTCGGGACTACCCGATCCAGATTGGGCTGCTGCACTGTGCACGGCGTTCAACGATTGGACTATCGAACATTGGCTCGACCGCGACGAGCGTATCGTCAACGCCATCCTCGTTTCACCTTCAGACCCGCCCCAAGCAGTCGAGGAAATCAACCGCTTGGCAGATCGTAAGGACACCGTTGCAGTAATGGTGCCAATGGGGACAAGTATGCCCTTTGGTAACCGCTTCTACCATCCCATCTGGGAGGCGTGCGAGCAGCACGGACTGCCGGTGGTTGCCCATATCGGTGGGGGCGGTGGTGCAACCAGAACCACCCCAACCCCAGTTGGCTATCCTACCTACTATATGGAATCGCGGATGAGCCGGCCCACCGTCGCGAGTGCACATGCAACGTCATTGATCTGTGAGGGTGTGTTCGAGAAGTTCCCGGACTTCAAATTCGCACTCATCGAAGCGCAGCAGCTTTGGGCTGTCTCTGTGATGTGGCATCTGGACACCGACTGGAAGGCGATCCGCGATCAGACCCCATGGCTCAAACGCCTGCCGAGCGAGTATTTCCGAGAGCACATCCGAATCGGTTCACAGCCGATGCACGAGCCGGAGAAACCGGAGCAGATGTACCAGATGTTGGAGATGCTGCACGCAGACGAAACGTTGATATTCTGCTCAGACTTCCCACACTTCGACTGGAATGATCCGGTAACCACCTTCCCCAAGCTCGATGACGACCTGCACCACCGAATCTTTGCCGGCAATGCACTCGATATGCTCCGGATAGACACAGGGAATTAGGCATGGCAAGCGTTGTTATCGGCAAAGTCACGGACATCCCACCGGGTGAGCGCAAAATCGTCGTGCCGTTCCGGGGTAGAGCTGGCATTGGTGTCTTTAACGTCAATGGATCGTTCTACGCCGTACGCAATATCTGTCCGCACAAGAACGGTCCCCTCTGCACCGGCGAACTCAGCGGTCGAGTTAGTACCGATGCACCCGCCTCTACCCGTGGCTCCACAATCTCCGTCGATGGTTTAGGCGAGATCTTGCGCTGTCCGTGGCATCAGTGGGCGTTCGATATTGCGACTGGGCGTTGTCTGGTAGATCCAGAGATACGCGCCAAGACCTACCCAGTTAAGATCGAAGGCGACGATGTGGTTGTCGAATATGAAGATTAAGATGATATCAAACAGGTAAACTGTGGATCGTGTGCAAAGGAGAAAACCGTGTCAGCAAGACTAGAAGGTAAGGTTGCAATTGTCACAGGTGGAAACAGTGGTATCGGTAAAGCAACTGCCCACCTCTTTGCCCAAGAAGGGGCAAAAGTAGTCATTATGGCGAGAAGGGAAGAGGAGGGCGCTCAAGTTCAAGAAGCCATCAATAGCGAGGGCGGTGAAGCAACATTCATCTCATGCGATGTCTCAGACAGTAGTGCCGTCGATTCAGCGGTCGAAGCGGCGGTGTCAAAATATGGGGCGATCAATATCCTCTTTAACAATGCGGGTGGCGGTGCCGGAGAGAACTTCCCCAACGAAGGAGATGAAGGCTGGGATCGGGTGATCAACGTCAACTTGTCCGGCACCTTCTACATGTCACGGGCGGTCTGGTCCCACATGGTGGAAGCGGGAGGCGGTGCCATAGTAAACAATTCATCCATTGCCGCTGTCATCGGATTTAGTAAGAACATGTATGATATAACTGGTAGAACACCGTCGTCCTCATATTATGTGGCAAAAGCGGGCGTTGAGGCTTTCACTCGATACACATCGAGTACGGGCGGGCAGCATAATATTCGGGTCAACTGCGTACGCCCGGGCCAAATCCTCACCCCGGGGGCGACCGGTGGCAGAGAACATCACTATTTCAAACCAATCTTCGATCTGTCTCAGATACTTGACGGTCCGGGTTATCCAGAGGACGTAGCGAATTTAGTGCTTTTCCTTGTGTCCGATGAGTCTCGGTTCATAACGGGAGAAATTATAAACATCGATGGTGGCACCCCAAGAAAGCTGTAAAAAATCGTTCCTATAGGAGAAAACAGTATGCCTCAAATGACAGGAAGTAAATTTCTCGCAGATACCGTCCACGGTTACGGGATTACGCACGTCTTTTTTATGCCCTATATCGCGCCGAGGGCGTTGATGGAGATGGAAAAACTGGGGATTAAGCGCGTTCAAACTCATGGTGAAAAAGGGGCCGCATATATGGCAGATGCCTATGCCCGCGTCAAACGGGCACCTGGCCTCTGCATGGCGCAGTCGGTGGGTGCGGTCAATCTCGCCGCCGGATTACAGGACGCCTACCTCGCCTGCTCCCCGGTTATCGCGATCACTGGTCGGGAAAGTCAGATCAACCAGCAACGCCATGCATATCAAGAGGTCGATCACATCAATCCGTTTTCAGCAGTGACCAAATATAGCGCGTTTGTCGCTACGCCGGAACAATTTCCAATCTACCTGCGTCAAGCCTTCCGGTCCGCGACCTCCGGCACACCGGGACCGGCACATCTGGATCTGGAAGGTCTCGCCGGTCAGGCAGTTGTGGATCGCGAGGCGGATCTGGAAGTTATTATCGAAGAATCCTTTGCCCAACTGCCACCCTTCCGTCCGGAAGCGGAGATCGAGGCAGTAACAGAAGCGCTCCAACTGCTTGCCAACGCCAAACGTCCCATCATCGTTGCCGGTGGAGGCGTCACCGCTTCAGGAGCGCGTGCCGAACTTATCGCCCTCGCAGAGAAACTCTCCATTCCGGTCGCCACCGCTCTCAATGCTAAAGCGATGTTTCCCTACGACCATCCGTTGGCGGTCGGTGTTCCCGGTTCATACTCGCGGGATTGTGCGAACCAAGCGGTCTGTGAGGCGGATTTGGTGTTCTTCATCGGGAGTCATACTGGCGGACAGGTGACCAACGGATATAGCATCCCACCGCAGGGAACGCCGGTCATCCAACTCGATATCAATCCAGAGGAGCTGGGCCGCAATTACTCAATTCAGTTGGGGATGCAGGGCGATATCAGAAATTCGCTGCGCCGCATGATTGATGGTGCGGAAACCGCTGCGCCGCGGACCGAATGGATCAATCGGGTGCAGGAACTGGTTCGAAACTGGAAAGAGAGCGTGAGCGATATGGCAAACTCGGATATCGTGCCGATGCGCCCCGAACGGCTCTGTAAAGAGTTGACCGACCTTCTACCCTCCGACGCAATTCTGGTCTCCGATACAGGGCATTCCGGTGTCTGGACTGGCACGATGCTCGACCTCAAACATCCCGACCAAGCATATATCCGTTGTTCCGGTTCACTCGGTTGGGGACTACCCGCGGCGATGGGTGCCAAATGTGCAACACCCAATAGACCTGTTCTCTGCTTCACCGGCGACGGCGGTATCTGGTATCATTTGGGAGATTTGGAGACCGCTGTAAAATCCGAAATTAACGCTGTTATTCTGGTCAACAACAACCACTCTCTGAACCAAGAACAGGGCGGTGTCGAGTCTGTCTACGGTGGCCGGACAAAAGGTTCTGATGAACTTTGGCTGTTCCCCGATGCCGATTTCGCCAAGATTGCCGAATCGATGGGTTGTCTCGGAATTACGGTCAACAAACCGAGCGAACTTTCGAGTGCGTTAGATCAGGCTTTCTCGGCGGAGAGACCGGTGGTCGTCGATGTCAAAACACACGTCGAGGGGATTGCGCCGCGGGCATGGACACCGTCATAGATGGGAGTGTCGTCACTCAACCCCTAACAGGGCGTGTTGACATTTAGCTGCTGCTAATTCAGTATATGCTGTAATCATCGGGCAATTTGACAAATGTAGCGCAAACTGTTAGTTTGCGTACTCGGATCACAATCTAACAGATTGTGATACAGAAAACTATTCTTAGACATGATTTTTTGAAAAGGAGACTCCCCGATGCAAAGCTAAGTTGGGTTTCACTCTATCCATCTAAAAGCAAGTGTTGTTGAATGACCAAACCGCTATTGTACTTGATAGGAATTTACATTTAACCGTTCAACCCAACCTACGGGCCGTCAAATGTCAACAGGTCCTAGCAACTTGCGATATACTAGGAGATCTATTATGCGGGATTATCCGTATCCAAGGGCTGGCGGTGTGAGAAGTATTGCACTCGGAATCATCTTCAGCCTTCTGACTTGTGGGATTTACTCTCTGTATTGGCAGTACAAACAGATGGCAACACTCAACGCTTGGTTAGGGCGAACCGATTATCGTTTTTGGCTCTGGTTCTTTCTCAGTATCCTGACGTGTGGTATCTTTGCATTCTACTACGAATACAAGATGGCGGTGGGAATCAATGAGATCCAGGCTGACAACGGTTTGACCGTGAATAATAGTTTAGCAGTAATCTGTGTCTTGCTCGCAATTTTTGGTATCGGTATCGCGTCTCTCGCAATCCAGCAGTGGGAAATCAATAAATTCTATAATGCACGTGAAGACGTTTAATCACATCCATCTCGCACGAATTTTCCTGATCGGACTGGCTCTCGTTGGTGTATACACGGCATGGTCAGGCATATTGCCCGAAAAGATGAAACTCATTCCGTGTCTATTTCACCTCATCACGGATATCTCGTGTCCCGGCTGTGGTATGACTCGCGCTTGTGTGTCGCTTACACAAGGTAAATTCGCCGCGGCGTGGGGTTATCATCCGTTTGCATTTTTTCTTATTCCGCTAGCCGTTGGTATCTCGTGTGCTCCGACCCGACTCCGAGACAGCTGGCTAAAGCTCTCCGCTCCCATCCGAAACAGTATCACAGGGGTCGGAATCGCTCTCGTTTTTGGACTTTGGATTTATCGCTTAACCTATTTGACGCAATAATGAATAGTAGAATCGTTATGTAGATCTTATGAACCCATCAAAAGGAGAGAAACCGATGTCGATAGCAATGACACCGCAGCAGGAGAAGGACTTTGATGAGAAGGGATACATTATTCTCGAAGATTTTTTGACCCAAGGAGAGCTTGATCGATTACTCTCGGCTATTGACGAGGTGAAAGCTAAGGTCCGTCGTGCCGATGGCGGGGCTGCCAATGACCCCTTCACTATCCGCAATGCGTTAGCCCAGCACGAAGCGTTCCTCGACCTGATTGATCACCCCAAGATGCTGCCGCTGGTTGTTGACGCTATCGGCTGGAACATTCAGATCCGAACAACGCATCTTGACTATCGCCCTCCTTACCCAAAAGACCTGAAGCCCGGTGCTATTGGCGTCGGTGATGGAGACGACCAGAAAGCTGGCTACAACAATCTTGGTTGGCATCCGGATCTGTCGGGCAAAGAGCTCTTCGAGGGACCTTCGCTGGACGGGCGGTTGCCCTTCATGGAGATTAAGGTGTTCTATGCCTTCTCCGATATGAGTGAGTCCAATTCCGGCAATCTCTGGTTGATGCCGGGTAGCCACCTGCGCCCCCTACAAGAATGGCGGGAGAAGCAAGGCAAACTCGATCTCTCCCAAGCGGTCGAGCTCAGGTTGAAACCGGGGGCAGCGGTCGTGTGGCGCACAGCGACTTGGCACTGTGTTGGTCCAAATTTATCCGACAAAACCCGCAAGATTATGCACGTCGGCTACCACTACCGGTGGCTCCGTCCGGCAGACTTCATTGAGCAGTCACCGGAGTTACTTGCCAAAAGCTCACCGATACGACAACAATTACTCGGTGCATTGGCGTCGAAGGACAATCCGTTGGGGGCTTCTCCTGAGTTTCAACCTCACTCTCAGTACTGGATTACAAAAAACCCGGATGATGTTCCATTGAGAGCTTGGGCGGAAGCACGCGAGCGATGAAAACGCATATCTGTGATGTTGGATGGATATGCAGCACGAATGGGTACACACAGAAGGAAAGAAGTATGAACCCCGAACCGATAGATTACGATGCCCAATCCGCTAATGACATCGTCCGTGAAAACCAACTGCCGGGAGATCCGCCAACCGAGTGGGACATCAACGGTTGGGGCGATCCGACTATCCAAGGCTTCGGTCATGACATCAGCATCAATCGCGGCGAGACGATCTTCTTCAAGATTAAAACCGACTCGACCGACTATCGGATAGACATCTATCGAATGGGGTACTACGGTGGGATGGGCGCACGCCGTGTGGACACGGTCAAGCCATCGGTCAAACTTCCTCAGCATCAGCCGGAAGGTCTAAGAGACGAGGCGACTTACCTCTACGATTGTGGCAACTGGGCAGCTTCGGCGGCATGGCAAGCACCGTCGGATGCGACATCGGGAATCTATTTTGCACGTCTGGTACGACAGGACCCAGATCCCGGAAGTTGGCGGGCGGACAACAGTCAAGAAGGTCCAGTGGAGGCACCAATCGCCTCACCGCACGCCTACGGCGCGTTGGGATACGGGCGCCTTGCCAATGCACTGCGTGAACCACGAGCAAGCCACATCTATTTCGTTGTGCGGAATGACGACAGCCACTCTGACATTATCTTCCAAACTTCTGATACCACTTGGCAAGCCTACAACCCCTACGGTGGCTACTGTACCTATGGTCGGGTTAACCCAGGATTCCCACGTTCAATCGGTATTCCTCCTCGTGCCTACAAGGTGAGCTACAACCGCCCACTCAAGACGCGAGATTACCGGGCGGTCAATACGGTTTTTAACGCTGAATATCCTTGTGTCCGCTGGCTTGAGTCTAACGGCTACGATGTTACCTACTTCACCGGTGTCGATAGCGATAGACGTGGCGAGGAAATTCGCAAGCACCGCCTATTTTTGTCGGTTGGGCACGACGAATACTGGTCTCTTGAGCAGAGGGAGCATGTCGAGACAGCACGGGAGGCGGGCGTTCATCTCGCCTTTTTCAGCGGTAACGAGGTCTTTTGGAAAACCCGGTGGGAGCCTTCCATCGACGGAGAAGATATTCCGCATCGGACGTTGGTAACCTACAAGGAAACACACGATAACGCCAAAATTGACCCCGTCGCTGACGTTTGGACCGGTACATGGAGGGACCCGCGACCTTTCAATCCGGAGGGTCCCCAGCCAGAAAACGCCTTGACCGGCACCATCTTTACGGTGAACGCATGGCGCAACGACCCTCTCATCGTACCCGCCAATTACGCTAACCTGCGATTCTGGCGTAACACGGAGATCGCCAAACTCAAACCGGGGGAACGTGCCGTTTTGCTGAGGGGCTTGCTCGGTCATGAGTGGGACGAAGATTTGGACAACGGGTTTCGCCCACCGGGCCTGTTTCGCCTATCGGAGACGACCATCGACAACGTTCCCTACCTTCAGGACAACGGGACAGTTTACGATTCAGGCACCGCGACTCACCACCTGACGCTCTATCGTCACGAGCCCCCCAAACAGTCTACGAATAGGGCAGGTAACTCTGCAAGTTCCCGTGGTGCGTTGGTTTTTGGTGCAGGCACAATACAGTGGGCTTGGGGCTTAGATGCACACCACGATACCGAGACCGGAATACCGCCGGAGCGTGCGAATTCCAGCTCTACCCGCGTGGGTGTAGATCTGAATGGACCTGATCAGAACGTCCAACAAGCGACCGTCAATCTGTTTGCGGATATGGAGGTGCAACCTCAGACGCTACAAACGGATCTGGCGCCGGCGAGCGCGTCCACCGATGAGCAACCTCCAACCTCAACAGTACACCTTCCAGCCGATGGCGCAATGCTGCATCTGGAAACCTTGATGATCAGTGGCACCGCTCAAGACTCCGACGGTCAAGTCGCCGGGGTCGAGGTATCGGTAGATAACGGCCTCAGTTGGCATCCGGCAAGTGGATGCGAGACATGGCGCTATGAATGGCTGCCGACACATTCGGGAATCTTTACTATTCTGAGCCGCGCTGTCGACGATAGCGGTAATTTGGAATACCCGGGACAAGGCGTAACGGTCACGATTCCTCCAGCCCAGTAGATGTCGATTCTTGTTTCAAGGGACTCGTAGCGGTGATTCTACAACGGGCTGATTATCATTTACACCAATAAAAAAAGAAAGATTCCTATGAAAACTTCACCTCAAGATAACACTCAACAATGGGTTGAAGGCTGGAAACGCGCGTCAGTTGCCTTAAAAGCTGTGAAACGTCACGAACTCCGCACCTATGACCTTGCAAAAAACCAAGCAGTTGTGGATGGGATGTTACAATGGGCTTTTGAAAACCGAGAATTGCGATTGAGTAGTGGGTTAGTTGAACAACAGCGCCTCTTTATGAAAATGAGGTTGTAGTAACCTTTGGTGCTAGTTTAGTGAGAAAGTTTTTTTTACATTGTTCAAGTTGCTTTGGATCCCGATTTACCGGGGAATTCATTGGTTCATTAGTCGGTTGGTTCATTCATTCTTCTTATGTTCCACCCTTCGGATACACATGCCGCCGCTCTATAGACATTGCACTCCGCTGGAGTGCGGGGTTTTGGACGTGTCGCCGGTCTATAGACATATCGCTCCTCTGGAGCGAAAAGCCGGTTTCGATCACGTATCATAGATTAATTAGACGCTGCCAATGGGGGAGGTTTTCCCCCCGTCCCGCATTGGCGGAGTTGGAAACAGTGCCTACCAAATACGGGGAGCGTAAGGCGAGGTCTGTAATCGTAGGGGCGAGGTTTCCTCGCCCAAGCGGGTTGGGGAACCCAACCCCTACGAATTTGACTAGTGCTCTGTCAAATAAATCATGATAAGGCACTCACCGCTCGGCTTAGCTATCCAAGCCGCTTTGTGGGGGAAGTATCTAAAGGAGGCTTTTGTACCATCCCAATAAATCGGGATGATCCGAGCCCGCAAACTAACAGTTTGCGCTACATTTATCTGACAATGTACTAGCACCATTGGTTGATAGTGTGAATCCCGTATGAACATCTACTTACCAAAGTTGGTAAAGGAGAATAACAATGCCGATGCTCAATATTGGATCAACCAAGCAGCTCTTCTTCGATGATTACCTGATTGAGAGTTTGGTCAACGCAAAACAGGGGTTGAACCCCGCGGTAAAGGTGGACGACAACCCTGTTATCCGGCCGGAACGTCCGTGGGAAGGAAACTTCATGCGGCCCAATAAGGTGATTTTCGACCCGACGGAACAGCGCTTTAAGATGTGGTATTCCTCCGCAACCATCACCGTGCGCCTTGAAAACGGCAAGCCGGTTCCGGGCGGAGCCGCGGGGCTTGTCTTAGACACGCAAGGGAGTGTGATGTGCTTGGCAACCTCTGAGGATGGGATTCACTGGGAACGACCATCGCTGGGACTCGTTGATTTCGACGGCTCGACGGACAACAACATCCTTCCCACAAAGGAGGGTCTGCCCCCAGCGCCAGCATTCCAAGATTTGCACGAGAAAGATCCTGCCAAACGGTACAAGGCGTTAATCATGATCGGCGATACGCAGAAACGGGGGATGCAATACAATCTTTTCTATTCTTCGGATGGGATTAACTGGACTCCCTATGAAGGCAACCCCGTCATTGATACCGGTCAGGAATTGGGGCGTTGGGCGGGTCGTTTCCAAGGCTGGGATCCAATCCGCGAGACGTACTACGTCACCATGGAAGCCAGTCACCACTGGCGGGGACCTTACGGCAAACGGCTTATCGGCAGGGCAGAGAGTCCAGACATGATCCACTGGAGCGAGCCGGAGATTATCCTTGTGCCGGACAAAGACGACTTCCCCGACACCGAATTCTACAGCCTGCCCGTCATCGCTTACGAGGGTATCTATGTTGGGCTGCTGTGGATCTTCCGCACCACTAACGTAACCCATCACCCAGAGATTATCTTCAGTCGAGATGGATTTCACTTTCAGCGGAACTACCGAGAGCCCTTCATCCCACGCGGCGGTTCGCGGGCGGACTTCGACTCCAGTAGCGTTTACGCTGAAACCATGATTGTACACGGGGATAATATCTTCACCTACTACATCGGGACAAACAGCCGATCGCCTGAAATTGCCCTAGAGTTGGGCGACAAATCCGCGGAAGGAATTGGACTGGCGGTTTCACGCCTGGACGGGTTTGTCTCTCTCGACAGCGGGAAGGGCTGGGTGGTCAAGGATAGGTCCGAGGAGGAGTTGCAACACATCTATGGCGAGCGGCAAATCTTCGAGGAGCCTGAGTCCTTCGGTCAGATGACGACCCGTCCGTTCGGATTTTCCGGATCGCGCCTATATCTGAACACAAGCATGGCACCGATTGCTGCGGGTCCAAGTCCCGGCGAGGTAAAGGTGGAGATTTTGAGAGCGAACCATAAGAAGTTGCCCGGATTCAGCTTCAACGACGCAGATTCAATCACGGTGGGAGGCACCAGCCAAGTCGTTTCATGGAACGGCAATTCCGACGTGAGTGCGCTGGCTGGCAAACCGATAAAGTTGCGTTTCTACTTCAAGAACGCCAAGCTTTACTCGTTCCAATTCAAGTAATACAGATCGATTCTGCTGTCAGACGGGGGTTCAAAACACCAAACAGCTTAGGGAGTAACGCACGATGAAATTAACAAAGAACCAGTTGGCTCATTTTGATACTGAAGGGTGGTTGCTCCTAGAAAACCGGTTTAGCCAAGCAGAGGTCGATGTCCTCAAGGCTGAACTCCCGAAGATTTTCGGTATGCGGCGTGAGGAGGTTTGGCGCGAAAAGGATGGGGAAGCGGTTCGGACTGCTTTCGCTGCACATACCTACAACGAGGCGTTCAACCGTTTGGGACGGCATCCCCGCTTAATCGAGCCGGTTATGCAGCTCCTTGATGGACCGGTATATATGCACCAGTACAAAATTAACGGGAAAGCGGCCTTCAACGGCGATATCTGGCAGTGGCACCAAGATTACGGCACATGGTCTCGCGACGACCTGATGCCGCAACCACGGGCGATGAATATTGCGGTGTTCCTTGACGAAGTGACCGAATTCAATGGTCCACTTTACCTTATTCCACGCAGCCACAAACAGGGAGTGATACAGGCGGGACATGACACATTGACGACATCTTATCCACTGTGGACACTCGATAAGGAACGAATCAGGGAACTGGCAGACGAAGGGGGTATCGTCGCACCCAAGGGGGAGCCGGGTACGGCCCTGATGTTCCACTCAAACATGGTGCACGCCTCAGCGCCCAACATCAGTCCGTGGGACCGGGTGATCGTATATCTCAGTCTCTGCCATGTGGATAACCATATCCGCCAATTCAAGCGCCCGGAATGGATTGCCCACCGTGACTTCACGCCGATTGAGCCGTTAGACAATGACTGTCTATTAGCGCTTCAGTAGATTGACTATGCTCATGACTTGGATTTGTCAACCCAAGCCAAGCCACGCAGGGCTAGTAGTTAGTATCCTCTGGTCTGATCGAAGTGGCTGAGCAGATCGTCATCGCCCATCAGAAATCGTTTAAGATTCTCACAAAATGTGTCCATCCACCGAGGGCTCCGCATCGGCGAGTTGCCCGCCATATGGGGAGTAATAATCACATTATCCATCTTCCACAAGGGGTGATCATCCGCTACCGGTTCCACCGGCAGTACATCCAGACCGGCACCACCGATCATCCCCTGTTCCAAGGCCTCCATCAGTGCCTCTTCCTTGACGATCCTGCCACGACTGACATTGATCAGTAAAGCGTGGGGCTGCATGTGGCTGAACGCCTCCCGGTCGAACATCTCTTCCGTTTCTGGTGTGAGCGGGGCGCAGAGCACAACGACGTCCGAAACCTCCAGTAGATCATGGAAACGGTCCAATCCCCAGCACGCTTCGACATAGTCGGGAACTGTTACGGGTGTTGGATCTACGGCGATCACCTTCATGCCAAAAGCGTGCGCGCGTTTAGCTGTTTCGCGGCCGGCACCGCCCAGTCCGATGATCCCCATGGTGCTATCGATTAGTTCCCGTGCCATCAGACGGTTGTTGCTCCAACTGGCATTGCGGGTTACCAATGCTACATCTCGCGTGAGACCCAAGATAAGCGCGAATGCGTGCTCTGCCAAGTGTATCCCCACAAAGCCCTTCGCGGTTGTGATAATAACATCACTCTTTTCAATTTCTGGGCTCATCAGGAAGTCAATCCCTGCGGAATAGTACGCCATCCAACGCACTCGCCTTGCTTTTGGGAAATATTTCGGTCGCACATCACCAATCAGGATATCTGCGCTGGGGAGTTCCTCCTCAAATTTCTCCTCAGAGCCAGCCACTACAAGTTCAACTTGATCGGACACGGCACGGATCCGCTCGGCGGACGCGTCGTCCATGTTCATTGTTAGTACTTTGGTTGCCATAACCTCAGTTAAATTCCTTCCTTATCAGGTCAAGCCAGCGATTACTCATGAGATGATGCTACGCCGGCATGGTTCGCTTGGTATACTCTCGGCATAGTGCTGCTATTTCGGGACCGCCCCCGCAGATCAAGATGTCATTATCGATCTGCTCCTTGTAGTTATCAACATTAATCGAATCACAGAACTCAATTCCTGCAGCTGTTCGAGCAGCGTTGACTCGCGCACGCGCCGCAGCCATTTCAGGACTGTAGGGAGGATCATGTGCGTCCGGATCGCCGAACGAGTACCCCATGTCGCCGGGACCCCACTCGGTGTAAGTAACACCTGGCACCTTACAGGTCGCTTCACAATTCTCTAGGGCGCGGCGATTCTCGATTTTCAACCCCACGATCAACTCGCCCTCCGGGTTCAGAGGCCAGACATCTGCCTTTCGCAGGTATTCCGAGTGATCCATTCCCCAGATATGCCCCGGACCGCCGCCGGCACCCCGGCGTCCCTCATCCAGCCCTTCTCCTACTCCGATAGTATTAAAGGGAAACCGCATGGATTCGACCAGTGCCTTCACCGCCCCCGGAGTCTCGGCGTGACAAAGCACAAAGCCGTGAATACCGCAATCGAGGTAGTGGGTTACCATCCAAGCGTTTGCCCGCACCACCTGCTCGTCGGTGCCCTGCATGGGCAGCGTAACCAACACGGTTGGCGTTGGATGTCCGCTCCTTGTGGGGCCCGCTGCTGCCAGTCCCCTCATGAATTCCCGCACGCCCAGTATGTTCAGCGCGACATGCTCTTGTTCAAGTAGGAGGAAATCGTTATCCGTATGACAGGCGTTAACGCCGCCCTCGAATGACAAATCTCCGCTGCCGCCATAAATGAGGGTATGTCGCCCCTCAAGGAGTTCAATAGCGCGATTGACTCTACCCATGAGATTTACTCCATTTCTTTTTTATTCGCGTCTTCGCTTTTTTAACACAATAATAATGATAACGATAAGAACAATGGCAATCCACCAGTTATTTATCACCCAACCCCAAAAGATGTTGAATGCAATCCAAGCTAAGACTTCAATTGCGAGAATAGTTACCGCTTTATTCCACGGAAATTCCGCATACCGTTCCCTATATTTGGTAGATAGCCACCACGAAATTATCGCCGTACCCAGCACAACAATTAAAAACAGCAAATTCACCAGTGATTGGGCTGCGCCTAAAATCAATTCCATTTTTAGAGTGATCCTCCTTTCCTACATGCGTTGCGCGTAGCCGGATTTGTGAGAGGTTGGAAAATTAGATTCGACTACGACAAACTTTCTAAAAAACTGACATTGAGTTTGCCTCTGCGCGTTCTGGACCTGATTATAACGTTATTGCCATTCTACGGGAGTTCACCGTATCCTGTCCGGCTGACTGTAGACAGTCATACCTTTGCCACGCATAAACCCAATCAACGTAACTTCGCCCTCTTGCGCCATTTCGACGGCAAGACTCGATGCCGCAGAAACCGCTACAATCACTGGTATGCGGGCGAATAATGCCTTTTGAATGATTTCAAAACTGGCACGTCCACTTACCATCAAAATGTGTCGATCGAGAGGAAGTTGTTCAACCAATAGTGCCTGCCCGATCACCTTATCCACCGCATTGTGTCGTCCGACATCCTCACGTATAATTTGCAGTTCGCCGTGCTCATCAAATAGCCCTGCGGCGTGCAATCCACCGGTTGCTTCAAAGACAGATTGCACTGACCGCAGCCTATCGTTGAGCTGGTAAAAAATGTCCGGATCTATTTGAATATCTGACTTTATCGGCGGAATCTCCTGTTTAACCGATTCGATAGTCATTTTGCCGCACAACCCACAACTGGCGTTCGCGTGGAAGTTCCGTTGCCACCCCTCCTGTTCTTCGAGAATCTTTCCATTCATAAGATGGACGTTTATGATATTTTGCAGGCTTGTTTCCTCGATATCCTCATCTTCACAGTAGGCGATTGCCCCAATATCATCGGACGACGTTATCAGTCCTTCCGTATAAAGAAATCCTGCAGCGAGATCAAAGTCATGCCCCGGCGTTCGCATTACAACTATCAGACTCTGTCCACCCACCCGAATTTCGAGCGGCTCCTCGACAACCAAGGAATCCTCGACCGGGGTTGAATCGGCGTTGCGCCAGCGTATGACCTGTTTCGTCAATATCGGTTTCATAACGGATAAGCGATCTAAGAGATTGGGGGACATTACTCCATAAAAAATTAAGGATAACACACCTCAATGCCGATAATGTGAAAGTATTAATCAGTTTCTGACATTCTATCATAGTGCCAGTCCCCCTGTATAGAAAAAATATCTTGACAAACCGCCGAAAAATCAGCGAAAATTTACTGTTATAATTACCCATAAAAATTCTTATAAGGGAATTAACGTCAGTCGCCGAAAAAAATTAATGGCGCGGCTTGGAGGGATAGATGATTCGGCTCGGAATTGTTGATTTTGATACATCCCATGTGGTTGAATTTACGAAACGGCTTAACCATATTGATATAGATGAAGAGCAGTGGGTAGACGGAGCAAAAATTGTTGTTGGTTGTCCGGGGGAATCGCTGTTATCCCCTGAACGCATCCCCGGCTATACAAAGCAGATGCAGGATTATGGTGTACCGTTGGTGGACGAACCGGAGGAGATGATTGGAGAAATTGATGCGGTGCTCATTGAGTCGGTCGAAGGTAGTTTCCACTATGAACGGACGGCACCGTTTCTGGAAGCAGGATTGCCCGCATTTGTGGATAAGCCCTTTACCTGCGACTTGGCGCAAGCACAAGAGCTAGCGGCGCTTGCCCAATCAAATGGCGTCCCAATTTTCACATCTTCCTCGCTGCGTTACGGCCTAGAAGTTGTCGAGATTAAGAGTAAGGAAAATGAGACTGGAAAGATTCTCGGTGCGGAAGTCAGCTCACCCGCGCCGCTGCAACCACGAAATCCGGGGTTATTTCACTACGGACTCCACGGTGTGGAAACCCTATACGCGCTGATGGGCCCCGGCTGTGAAGCGGCTTGGTCGGTCTCTAATGATGACGCTGATGTTGTGACCGGACGTTGGAACGATGGGCGAATTGGGGTGATGCGTGGTATCCGGAAGGGAACACCAGGCTACGGTTTCACTGCATATTGTGAAAAAACCATTGTGCGCACCTCAATAAACGCAAGTTACATCTACCGTGAACTTCTCAAACAGATCGTTCAGATGTTTGAGACCGGAAAGCCGCCGATCGATATTTCGGAAAGTATAGAAATTGTTGCCTTTATCGAAGCAGCAGCGAAATCCGCGGCAAATGACGGGGCAAAAACGGCGTTGGAATACACTGTGGAGTGAACGAGAGGAAAGACACTTGAAGATATAGGTGAGATTGTCATGGCACAGATTAAATTGGGTTTTATCGGTTGTGGCGCGCATGCGACCCGGAATCTGCAACCGTGTATTCGATTGGTTCCCGAAATTGATTTCGTCGCGACATGCGATATATCAGCTGCGAAAGCTGAGAGCAGTGCCAAACGCTTTGGTGCCAAGCAGTGGTATACAGATTATCGGACGATGATCGAGACAGAACAACTGGATGTCATTGCGATTGTTGGACATCCCAAAACCATGCATACCGATATGGCGATTGCTTGCATGGAACTTGGAAAGCATATTTTCATTGAGAAGCCACCCGCAATCAATGTGGGGGACGCTGCACGGCTCGCTGAAACTTCGGCGAGAACGGGAAAATTCGGGATGGTCGCGACAATGTGGCGTCATGCACCAGCGCACCGGATGGCACGGCGAATTGTCACGCAAGCAGAATTTGGAGAGCCCCTCTTATTTGAGGGACGCTATTTGGCACCGAGTCCGAGAGGTGCTCACGAAACGTTGGAGTGGGCGTATCTATTGGATCAGGGTGTTCATATTGTGGATTGCATGCGATATCTAGTAGGTGACGTAACAAGACTCCGCGCCTTTGAACATTTTGGTGCGGAAGGGAGGATGGCGTTCGCGGTCTCCCTACAGTTTGATAATGGTGCGGTCGGCACGCTGAACATGGTTGCTGGATCTCCAGCGTTAGAGACCTCAATAATGGTCGCCGGCGACGGTGGACATGCAGTTCACGTACACAATATGCAGCAGGTTCAATATCTCAAACCAGATGCGTGGCGGGGTGTCGGTGGTTATCGGGATTTCCCGACACAGGAATGGAATCAAGGAACGCACTATCGTGGCTACGGCCGCCACGGATATCTTGAAGAGATGGAGCATTTCGCCCAGTCAATCCTCGCTCGTCGGCAACCGCGTGCGAGCCTTGCCGACGCTTGTGAGGTGATGCGGATCTGTCAAGCGATCGCCGATAGCCACGCACAGAGCGCATCCGTTCAAATCAGAAGGGATTGAGCAGGAAGGGGGACTCAACCATGCCACAGATTAATGTCACGACCAAACCCAACGGGGCCGGGCGCAGTTGGTTGGAAGTGGGATATTATGAGACAGATTCGTTCGGGCGCAAACAGTGGATTAAGCGGGAAGTACCCCACAACGACCGGCGGCTGACAACAGATCGACAATATTCGGACCGGGGCGAGACTGTCGACTGGATTATACTGGTGCCGGATAACTATCCCCTCACCATCGTCAAAGTCAACTATGATCGTCTTAACCCTCGGCAATTTGAGGTCGTATGGGAGCCAGACAGTGGGGAGTCCGAGACCGATCGCGAAGACAAAATAAAACGGGTATTTGAACTATCGTCAGAAAACGAAGAGTTGACCAATCTGCTGAAAGAATTGCTGGGTGAAAAGGAGAATTCATGAGTTCATCAAATGCTGTCGTTACCAGAGAGCAACTCTGTGATAAAATAAATCAACTCCCGCAGGTCGATCTTGGACATTTTCCAACCCCCTTGGAAGAATGCCCACGTTTATCGGATGCGTTGGGCGGTCCCCGTATCCTGATTAAACGTGAGGATTGTTCAGGGCTTGCGTTTGGCGGGAACAAGGTGCGTCAATTGACCTTCACAATCGGTGACGGCGTACATCAAGGGGCGGACACAATCATTCAGGGCGCTGCCTCGCAATCGAACCATTGTCGGCAAGCCGCCGCCGCTTCGGCAAAGTTGGGGTTGAAGTGCTACCTTCGGCTCTCCCGCGACAGCAAAAGCGTGAGACAGGGGAATGTACTGTTAGACGATCTGGCTGGTGCGGATGTAGAATTTGTTGATGCATCGATGGGAACAGAACTCGACGCAATTAAATATGCCCTTGCCGAAGAACT
This sequence comes from Candidatus Poribacteria bacterium, assembly GCA_965207095.1. Classification (GTDB taxonomy): domain Bacteria; phylum Poribacteria; class WGA-4E; order WGA-4E; family PCPOR2b; genus PCPOR2b. The sequence continues at coordinate 649,421 of OZ242270.1, forward strand.
GAAGGAGAAGGGGCTTCAACCTCATGTGCTCGCCGCTCCCAGATCAACGGCACTCGCCGCGGTTGCTTTTTCGTGGTGTATCGCTGAGATCCACGAACAACAGGAAGCGATGGGAATTGATGCTGATTGGATTTACGCTGCTTCGGCGGGCGGAACACAGGGCGGCTTGATTCTCGGAACAAAGGCGTTGGGAATGAAATTGAAACCCTTTGGAATTGCGCCGATTGGCTGGCCCGATCGAACAGAACGCATCCGAAACGCTGCGAACGACGCAGCAGCGATTTTGGGACTTGATGTCGATGTCACCGATGACGATGTGCACAACTCGGACGATTATGTCGGAGCAGATTATGGCAGCCTGACACCTGAATGTGTCGATGCCTTGAAACTTATGGCACAGACTGAGGGAATCTTTCTTGATCCCTCCTACACAAGCAAAGCACTTTCGGGCTTGGTTGATCACATCCAAAAGGGTCGAATCTCGTCCGATGAGACGGTAATTTTCCTGCATACCGGCGGCACCCCAGCGTTATTTGCGTACAACGAGGAGTTAGTTTAGCAAAGGACTCGCCCATCGATTTGAGCCGATTCTACAGGGCACCCGAACTGATTTAAGATGGTAGGAAACAGGTCAACAGTGCGGATAAATTCCGTTTCGATTGGCAGATTGATCGCGAGCGGCACTAACATCTGTTCAGCATTGAGAGCGCCGTGGGTGGTGTGGTGTTCAGGGTATTCATAACGGGCACGTAAGTCGTAGCCGGGGTCGGCACTTACAACCAGATCGCCCGTTCTGTCCCCTTGAAAAATTTGCCAGAGTTGAACCAGTCCATCGGGATAGTCGGAATCGTAGGTTTGAATGAGTGCATCACAAGAGGACAGGTTCTGATAGAAGGTCCCGTACCCCAACGGATCTGCCCCCTGAAATTGGTACGAAAAGGTTTCTGCTTCGCAGGCGATTTTCCCAATCCCGTTCTTGTCCTGTACGACGATAGTGCCTTTCTCGCTTTGTCCCGCAACAAACGCCAGCCCTTCAATTTCCAACAGTGGCTCGATGACCCCCAACCGACTGAGTTTTTCAAAAGAGACGCGCTCACCCCAACCTTTCTGATGCGTGGACGTAGATTTTCCTTTAGCACCTTCCCCGCCCTTAAAATAGAGATGTGTCATCCCGTTTCCTGAAACCATGCTAGCGGATTGAGTTCGTCGCCGCCAGAGCAGTGGATAGTGGAGACACCGCCAGCCCAGACTATCCAAATGACGTGGGATGTCAATATGCGTGTGGGTGTTGCTCATGCCGTGATCGCTTGTTACCATAATCAGGGTATTATCGAATTCTTTTGATGCCTGCAAGATTCGGCAGACCTCACCAACAGTTCTGTCCACCTCTCGGTAAGACTCAATGACATCGGACGATCGCGTATGCGATAGATGTGAAAATGTGTCCACCGCGGGGAAAAGACACATCACAAATTGGGCGTCGCCTTTGACGGCTTTCAACAACTTCCGGCAGGCGATGGCATTCACAAGCCGCCACCGCTCAGAGAAGTGGGCGTAGGTGTATACCAGCGGTTTGATCCAACGGGTTAAGTTGCCCGACGGTGGGCAGCCGCGCGTCAATAGATTATAGATATTATTTACGGGCGAGAAGAAATCAAACAGGGTTGGACTGTCCGGTAGGTCTGCTGAAAAAGAGAGCGCGTCCAAGCCCATGTAGCTGCATATCCCCGGACTACGAAATCGGTGCGGATTTTGGAACTGTTGTTTAGATAGCCAACGTATACCGGGAATATTCACATGACCTGGAAATTGCCCCATAAAAAATGGAATGAAGGCGGGACCCGTTGTCGATGGAAACACGCTAACGGCTTTTTTAAACACACCGCGATCTATCACATACTTCTTGATGTTGGAGAGAGTGCCATCTTGGACTAAATCGTTAAATATTTGATAGGGAGAGCCATCAATTAAGATGAAGATGAAGCGTGTCCAAGAATGGTTGGTAGACATAAAAAGAAACTTCCAAGATTTGAGTATTTTGCCTCAAGCATCCAATCGTGTCAATGGTATCCGCATAAAGAACACTCCTGGACCGCCGGGTTGGTCTTGATCAAGATCGTAAAAGAGGGTCCCAAGGGTCTCGGCGTCAATCTGCACTGTGCGGGGCCAACCGCGTCCCATGATCCGTCTGCCTGGATTGTGGATTTCAATTACATTGTTGAAATCCCAAGTTGCTCCATCATCACGGGATACGACCAGTTCATAGCTAAACTCCCCATCAACACCAACGCCGTAGACGATGTAGGTTAAGGCAATCCAACCGCTTGTCAACACAGTTAGGTCATATCCGGCAACACCGAAATGTGGAAAGACATTCAGTGCCTGCCATGTGTTTCCATCATCTGTTGAACGAAGTCCTCTAACCATATTGCCCGGCACACCAACGGGCACGGGCGCAACCGTCTGTGGAGCACCGCTGATTAGCGTTCTTGGGGTGGTACGGACAATCGGCACCATGCCGTGATTACGTCCATCTCCAAAAGATCTAATCTGATCTGCCCCCATATCGTAAAGCACGGTACGGTCATAAAACGGACACACCCATGCATCGGTTGACCATTCGACCGGCGCATGGCGCATACAGGTATAGTTGGTGTGGTCGTCAATGGGATAATCTCGCGATTCGGCCCATGTTTCGCCCTCGTCGGTGCTAATCGAAAACTGGGGCACCCGCCAGAGCCGTTCCTCCGTTTTGTGATAACAGGACCAGTTGAGCAAAATGCGCCCATCGCTCAATGTCGCCAGCGAGCCGGGGTAGATTGAGCAGTTACGGATAGTAGGGATAGGGATTGAAGGACTCCAGGTCAAGCCGCCATCGTCCGACCGGCTTAGCAGGAGTTCTTTCCCACCACCACCCTCTTTATTATAGACGGCAAGCAGTGCTCCACTCTGCGTGACACAGATTGCCGGATGGATGTGCCCACCGATCACATCGGCGATACGCGTTGGTTTATCGCTGTTCATTAACTCTTCTCACCTCACGAAAAGGGTTCGGACGGAGATCTATCAACCGCCTCCGTCGTTTCACTCTGTAACAGTACAACACTACACAAAATCAGATTCCCGCAAGCGCATTGCAGTTTTATCCCTGAACTGCGTCGTCACCCAAAGTTCGCCGGGGCTGGGTTCAAAAATATGCGGATACGATGGACCTCTGTCTTTCATGCGTAGGATAACGACCGGTTCAGACCAACCCTCGCCGTCATCCTCCGAAAACGCAAGCGACACCTCCTCGCGATGCCAACTCGTCGCTACCGAGGACAAATTGTTATCACCGCCACGGAGCGGGTAACTTGTCGTACCTTCAGGGTAAAAGCGGTTCCACACCAACGCCAATCGACCACTGGTAAGACGAATCATCGCCGCAGGTGCGCTGCTGGCGTCAATATCGGTCGGTTTCATCACGCGCCACGACAAACCGTTGTCCGATGAATATGCGGACCAAAATTTACCGAGATTTGTGCGTATCAGTAACCACAATCGCCCATCAGACAGTTCGACCAGCGTCGGCTCCATTGCACCGTCGTGGTGACCGTGTCCGCCGAGATCGATGATATTGCTGTGTCGCCACGTCCGGCCACTATCGGCGGAGACGTAGACGCAGATGCCGTGCCGGTCTGGATCGTGTAACAACCGCTGAATTGGCACAACGATTTCACCTGTGGAGGTTTGAATCATGTGAATAAGCGCCCCGCAGTAACCCTCAAAAATCTGTTGTCGGTCAGACCAAGTCAGCCCCTCATCTTCGCTACGAATCGCCCACACATTGAGGTTGACATCTTCGGCGGCTTGGTGGAGATCGTCATCCCAAGCCCACTTGAAACCCTCCATATCCATGTAAACGAAAACGATAACACCCTCACGTGTTCGAACTATCACGCCGCTGCTGCTGGGTTTGCCGGGACCTGGCCCGTCATATATCGGGTGCGGTGCCGACCAAGTCTCGCCGTTGTCCGCGCTGATAACGGTTGCATTATCTTCGATTGTCAGGATCTTGCCATCGGCAAGTTTAATAAACGGTCCGAACCTCTCGCTCGAAAGCAGGGCACAACGCGGATCCGTCCACAGGTCCTGATTTGTCTCACGCATCGGAATGATCCCCTAAAATTATGGTGAATTCTAAAAAGAGATAGACACTTTCGCCCCCGGTAGGTGCCGTGGTGGGTTGAACCTAAAATTATGGTGAATTCTAAAAAGAGATAGACACTTTCGCCCCCGGTAGGTGCCGTGGTGGGTTGAACCAGCTTGTCCCGATTATCGGGATCCCGATAATTAGTTTACCCCGATTTATCGGGGGGATTGGAAACAGCGCCTACCATACAGTAGACCGGCAGGTGCGGTTTAGTGTATCTCATTAATTCTAAGATCCACTATAAGACATGAAAACTGGAAGCGACAGTGTTTTCTGTCAGCGAGGCAGTTTATCGGGCGAAGACCTCCCGAATTATCTGGAGGTTCTCGTCTCCCTCCGGGTTCAGCGTAAACAGGGCACCGTCGCATCGGTTTTCGACAACAGCGGTGCAGAGCTTTCGCACCAACTGTGGATCTCCAGATGCAGACACCGGTGGGTAGAGGGGTATCTTACCACTGGTCAGTGCCTTCAGCTTTGTCACCTCGCGGTTATACATCTCCGACAGTGGCAAAGATTCCCCTTGGATCCCTGCCACCGAAAGTGGTAACGCGAAATCATCATATCCAAACATCTGATAAATCAGTTGGAGTGCTACACTCTCTTCTAAGCCGGACACGATCTGACATAACGCCGGTGCCCACTCGGTTGCCAAGTTGGTTACCGTTGTCGCCCAGCCAACGACGCCGCCAAACGAGCTTCCGCCGGTGAGATAATCTGTCGCAGCTTCCCATTCGGCGTAGAGGTGCCCACCCAAGAGCGCGATAGAGGGAGGAAATACATCGCTACCGAACACCTTCTCTGATCCAGCGACACGCTGTACCGCATCTCGAAACTCCCGCATCCGCTCCGCTAAAATAACCGCACGGAATCTCAGCCATTCCAGTACTCCGTAATCGTTGCCAAGATAGGAGAGAAAATCCCAGAAATTCAGATTAGTGTCCAAAGCCGTGGACAACCGTTCCTTTGTCAGATGGTTCAAAGCGCGGTGAAATTTGAACAGACCTTCCTTCATTGAGTGGAAATCGTAGCCGAGTCGGAGAGCTTCGTCTTGACATGCCCCGCATGCACACGCGAAAAGCCCGGATATATTGGCAGGCGCGGGATAGCGTGCATGATCCAGGTCAAATCCATCTATGTCGTAGCGCGTGATTACGTCCACCAGACAATCACGAGTCCACTCGTTGATCCACTTGCGGCTTGGGCACAGCCCGATCCCCCACTGCTTGTAGCGCATGTCGAGGGGCCTGCCGAAGATATCGCACATAGCATATTCTGGATAGACATCACCCCCGTAGCTCCACAATCCGAGATGTCCCCAAACCTCAATGCCGATCTCACGGCATACCTCGATGACACGCAGCAGCGGCGTATCATCAAAACCGCTTACTGTGCCAGCCACCGGTGGGTATATGCCATCTTTTGCCTTCTCCCACAACGCCTCGCGGGACCTCCAATCCTCAAACGGTCCCCGTTGGGCAATCTCGTTGGACGCACGGAATCCTGATGTGTGGCAAACCGAACTTTCCGGCATAATGGTGGTAAGCCCGATTTCATCCCTGAGTTTCTTCAATGAATCAGGGTGTTGGGCAACATATTCTGTGCTACAGAACCAGATGAAACGTTGTGGATGTTCGATCATAGCAGCCCCATTGGTTGAACCTATTGCCGATACAATCAGTGTCGCTTCTTAGCTTTCCATGAAGCCTGCCAGTACTCACCCAAATCGAGGCTTCCCTGAATCTCATCCCCGTTGATAGTGCCTTCGAAGCGATACCCGACGCCCTGGCCCTGAAACTGTACGTTTGTCTGCAGCTGCACTGCATTCCCGTGCACAGTCCCCTGTAACGGTTCCGACCCGTATTGAGAGCGGTAAGTTCCGCTTAATGCTTCACCAGTCTGCTCGAATCGAAGATTGTGCTGTGTCTGTCCACAGAGGAATTGGATCCGTATATCCCATTCACCATTCAAATTATACATAGTCCTGCTCCTTATCACTGTGACGAATTAAGCACCTCACGGATCCGCGCTGCAACAATCGGGTCTTCACCGTCCTCCATCATGTAGGGCATGATCGAGATACCACCCTCATTGCTGTGGAGCTCAATGCGCGGGTTTCCCGCCGACAACTGATCTGCGACCTTTGTACCGTTCATTCCAACTGCATCGGCATCCCAGTTAATTTCAAGCACCGGCGCGACATTGGATCTGCCCGGTTGACGGATTGAAGTGGTCACAGTGTCAACATCCTTCACAGCATCTGTGATAACCCCCAACCGTCGCTCCCATTCTTTCCACTCCGCCCGATGGTCTCTTGCTACCCACTGCTCTACCGCTGCCAAGAGTCCCATGATCTCCTCTTTACCTGCCTTCATGGGACGGGCAAGCGCGTGATGGGGAGCACCGTTGAGAAAAGCTGCCTGGAGTAAATCTTTGCGTCCCAGAACCAAGCCGGAGGCTTGAGGTCCTCGGAGACATTTACCGCCGCTATAGGCAACGGCATCGGCCCCCTGTTCAAGATACCAGTTGGGCACATCGGGTCTTTCTGCTGCCGCATCAACGAATGTTGGAACCCCATGTGCGCCCCCAATTTCTGCCATCTCCTTCGTCGTTATTTGACCCCGTTCTTCGGCATCACCAAAAATAAAGAGCATTGCGGTCTGATCGTTGATGGCAGCTTCGAGTTCGGCTTTCGTGTCAACCTCAATCATCTTGACACCGACCATACGGATTGCGTGGTCATAGACATTCCGATGGCAAGTTTGGACAATAACCTCGTTTTTCATGCCGGAGGTATCGGGGAGGCGAATCATCTTCTCCGGGTCGCTTCCAGCCACACAAGCCGCTGTAACTTGACAGAGTGCTGCAGCACAACCATCGGTGATCAATCCCCACTCACACTCCATCAACTCAGCAATTCGCGCTCCTACACATTCCATCAGTTCGTCGAGATTGACATAGCGTTGCGAAGCGAGGACCATTGCTTCGCGGACTTCGGGCAGAATCACCGAACCGCTTATAATTGTATAAGTACCACGACAATTGATCAGTGGTCGCACACCGATCGATTCATAAGTAGGACAGCTCATTAATTTCTCCTATTTGGGTAATTCTCGCGCGTTGATATGTGCTGCATATGTGTTTATGCCACTCCAAAATGCTATTAAGGCGAGGCTCTTCACTCGGATATGTCATACGTTCACGCTATTCTATCATAAGTTGCCCCCAAAATCGACATCAAAACTCGTCCCTGCGAACCGAGTTAAGCGCATTCCTTTTTAGATAGACAAGGCTCCGGATGTATGCTAATATAGCCAACAGCATTTTTTTCTAAATCCCAAAGGCAGACTTCTTCTACATCATGAAAGAAGGCGATGGGAAAGTTGTCTTTGACATGAAAGGAAGGACATGGACAATAAAGAAACGGTTCAGGAGACCGAAGAAGGTATTGGCAAAGTTGAAGTACCACCTGTCAGCGGTGTGTTCGCCCAACCGTGGTCGATAAACAAAGTGTTCGGGTTGTTCGCCGTTTTTGGTCCTGCCGCGATCGTGGCATCGGTCAGCATCGGTGCTGGCGAAACGATTGTTGTCGTCAGAGCGGGCGCGTGGGCACAGTATGGACTGCTATGGCTTGTGCTTTTGAGCTGCGTCGTTAAGGGAGTCTTCGTCACCTACCTGCTCGGACGATACACAGCGGTCAGTGGAGAGTATATCGGTCATCGGCTTGTACGGCTGCCGGGACCGCGCGGCTGGCTACTAATTGCAATCGTGTTGATGGAAATGATTGGGGCACCGTTGGCTTGGGTGCCGATTGCGAAGCCGTGTGGAGATCTGTTCCACTTCTTTCTCAGTGGCATGTTGCCGACATCTATCTCAGAAGTGAACTATGAAAACATTATCACGTGCTGCTTCATTGGCTTCGCTCTCGCGTTTGGCTTACGACTTTCGTTTGAACGATTAGAGAAACAGCAGCTCATCATTTGTACCATCCTCGTTGTGGGAACCATTATTGGAACCCTGATGGTGCGTCCAGATTTGGGGAAAGCGTTTATTGGAAGCCTCGGCTTCGGGAAGTTGCCGGAGTTTCCCGAATGGGCTCCGCAGGATGCTGTTCAAAATCCACTCCTAACGATGGCGACGGCATTCGCTTACGTCGGTGGTTCGGTGATGGGATATATTGTCTATGCCAATTGGGTAGGAATCCACCGTTGGGGGATGACTGGTCACCAAAGTATTGAAGCGATTCAACGACACGCTTTCACACACGATAAGATTGATTATCTGCCTGATGACCCGGAGCAGGTCAGTCGGTTACGGAAAATTGTCGCACCGTTGCGATGGGATGTCGGCATGGGGGCAATTGTGCTGTTCATTGTAACGGGAGCGTTCATGTTATCTGGTGCCGCCGTTCTGTATCCGCTTGAAAGTGAGTTTAAGGGATGGAGCTTGCTCACCGAACAACGCCATGTCTGGAGTAATATCCACGGCTCGCTGATCTGGGTCTATTACATCTGTATTATCGCGGCGCTTTGGGGAACTTTGCAGGCATTGCCCGAAATCTACGCTCGTGTATCGCAAGAATTTTTCCAAGCAATTTGGCCCAACCGAGAGTGGAATTACGATAAGATTCGACGCTGGGTTTGTGTCTACATCTTCATAACCACGTTTGTCATCGTTTGGCTTAATATTCCGTTCGACATTCTCACGCAGATTGCTGGATTTATCTTGGCGAACCTATCAATCGCTCTGATGATGCTTGGTGCGCTATATCTGAATTTTAAACTGCCCGCTGCTTATCGGACACGGTGGCCGATGTTGTTAGGCGCAATTGTGTCGGCGGCGATTCTGATTGCTTTCGCAGGAATTAGCGGATGGGGATTGATTGGGAAGTTGTTTGGGGTTGGATAGTCGCGTGAAAAGGGGAAAATGAGAGAACGGAAAAACCGACCGCAGAGACGCACAATTCTTGAGGAAGCGTGTGAGCGGGGTGGCGTGTAAGTGAGAAAAATCCTTGCGCCTTCGCTCACTCACACACTCGCTCCCTCTTTTTTCTGTGTTCACTGTGTCTCTGCGGTGAAAGTGCGTTTCACGTTTTATTCTGATGGTAAATGATAGCCGTCTTTCATCACCTTGATGCGGTAAAGGCTATTCCCCGATGTAACATACAGCGTCTTGCTCTCGTCGCCGCGACCAAAGGCAACGTTGGTCGGGAGTTCCGGCGTTGTTGGGATATACGCTAGTTCTTCTCCTTCAGGCGAGTAGACACAGATGCCGGGTCGGGTGGTATCACGCACGGCGACATAAAGGTTTCCGTCTACGTCAACGACCAGTCCGTCCGGTCCATCCTGTGGCGCGTAGTCAACCAATACTTTCCGAAACGTGGCAGTTCCGTCTTCCGCTAAATCGTATGCCAGCAACGCCATGCGTCCTCTATGGAGTGGCGTCTCGTCGGGAATCCGACCGATGCCGGTCATCCCGTTGTCGTTACTGACCACGTATATTGACTTTTGGTCGGGCGAGACCGCCACACCGTTCGGTTTCCCTGCATCGGTGATAATGCGGTGGATTGAGCCATCGGGATCGATCCGGTATACCGCCATAATCGGCTGATCTATCGGCTCATGTCCCAGATAGCGAGGGTCGCTGAAATAGATGCGCCCTTTTTCATCGATGGTGATGTCGTTGGGTGCATTGAACGGTCGTCCCTCATACAGACCGGCGATGATTTCACTTTTGCCGGTCGTCATGTCCGTCCGGGTGACACGGCGTCCACCGAAGTCCGCGCCTTCGGCGACAATCATCCGCCCTTGGGCGTCAAACTTGATGCCGTTGGACATCCCGCTCGGTGAGCGGTAAACGGAAGCGGTTCCGGTCTTGGGGTCATACCTCCAGATGTGTCCAGCCTGCATATCTGCCCCATGCGTAAAGGTGATGTCACTGAAATAAACACTACCATCCGGCGCCACAGCAGCTCCCTCTGTGAAGAACGCGTCGCTGAACAGTAGTTCTAGCTTGGCATCTGGAGCAACGATACTCGCATCGCCACTCGGCATTGACGAGTGCGCATCAGCCATCACCACGGTGGTAATAGCGAGACCAGTGATTAGAACAAACACAAAACAGAAATATTTGGGTTGAAACGATTGGGTACTCAACATATTTCATTCCTTTCCTTGGTATAGTGTTATTGTTCTTGGTGTAATGTTATTGTTCGGGATTGAGAGGATTTTAGCAAATCTATCTAACTAGAGCAATAGAAAAAAATATGTCCTCACGTAGTGGATTCTCGACGCAACGTTCGCCCTCGGTGAGGAGAAGGGACTTAAATGGCTACAGTAACAATTAAAGATGTTCAAACAATCACAACGCAACCGGCTGGTTCACGGCTAATCATCGTCAAAATTATCACCTCGGAGCCGGGGTTGTACGGCTTGGGATGTGCGACCTTTACGCAGCGATACAACGCCGTTGTAACCGCAATGGAAAAACACCTGAAACCGTTCCTGATCGGACGTGATGTCTCCCGCATCGAAGAGATCTGGCAGATGGGGATGGTGCATAGCTATTGGCGAAACGGACCCGTTTTAAGCAACGCGATTTCTGGTGCAGATCAAGCGCTATGGGACATCAAAGGGAAACAGGCGGGAATGCCGGTTTATGAGCTGCTGGGCGGGAAATGCCGTGAAGCGGCAGCAGTCTACGGACATGCAGGTGGCAGTTCACCCGAAGCGGTCGCTGATAGCGTCCGGCAGTTTATGGAAAATGGTTACCGCTACATTCGGATTCAGATGGGTGGCTACGGTGGCGAAGCGAGTCGAATCGTTAAACCGGAAGGCGCGCCTGACGGGGCATATTTCGATCCACGGGAGTACACGCAAAATATGTTGCGGATGATTGAGCATGTCCGCGCTGAAGTGGGGGATGAGGCTGAACTACTGCACGATATCCACGAACGCCTGCACCCTATTGATGCGGTCAAGTTCGCCAAGGATGTAGAGCCGTTCAATCTCTTCTTTCTGGAGGATCCGCTTGCCCCGGAGGATCTGGAATGGTTCGCCAACATGCGCCAACAGTGTTGTACCCCGATTGCGATGGGGGAACTGTTCAATAATCCCCGTGAGTGGCAACCGTTAATCGCGGGGCGCCTGATTGACTTTATCCGGATGCATGTCAGCCAGATGGGTGGAATAACACCTGCGCGTCATGTGGCGGCATTTGCCAACATGTACGGTGTTCGCACCGCGTGGCACGGTCCTGGCGACACATCGCCGGTGGGACACGCTGCAAACCTGCACCTCGACTTATGGGCGCCGAATTTTGGGATTCAGGAATGGTGTAACTTCCCGGAGCATGTGTATGAAATTTTCCCCGGTCTACCGGAAGTTCGGAATGGATATATGTATCCGAGCGACAAACCGGGATTGGGAATCGACATTAACGAGGATTTGGCAGCAAAATATCCGTGTCAGGATGAGGTTGAGTGGTGGACACAGACCCGCTTGCCGGATGGCAGCCCGACCCGACCCTAAAATAGTTTTCACGTTTCACGCTCTTCCACAATCAAAGGAGCTCAAAATGCACGTTGGCACACAGAATCTCTCAGGGGATAACTGGGACGCTTACAAAGTGCTTCCCCAGTTGGGTGTAAACCATGTTTCAGCCAATCCGCCCGGTAACTGGCTGGATTGGGATGCAGACTCTCTAGCGCAGTTTAGGGAGAAGTTGGCGTCCCTAGACATTTCGCTCGATATGATAATCTTGCCGTTGGCGTCGGGACCTGCGCGGACACAAGACGCGCCTCACGTTTTTCTTGGTCCCAGTCCAGAACGGGATCGGGAGATTGATCAGATTTGTGATCTGCTCCGCAACATGTCGCGAGCGGGAATTCCGGCTGGACGATACAATATCACGATTCTCGGTCATCTGCGGACGGAGCGGCGGTTTGGACGCGGTGGTGCAAGTTTGTCATCGTTTGAGTATCATAAACTTGATCAGACGTTAGACGAGTTTGAAGACGGACCCGCCGACGCGGACGAGATGTGGGAACGAATAGACTATTTCCTTTCGCGGGTCGTCCCTGTGGCAGAGGAGTACAAGGTGCGACTGGCTTGCCACCCACAGGATCCGAGCATCGGCGATCGACTATATCGGGGTGTTGCCAGAGTTATGGGCACGGTTGAAGGGCTTAAGAAATTCGTCCACATGCACGAGAACCCTTACCATGGTCTGAACTTCTGCATCGGAACGGTGTCGGAATCGTTGGAAGATCCGGGTCAAGATCTCTACGATATTCTCCGCTATTTCGGTGAGCGGAAGAAGCTGTTTAACATCCACTTCCGCAACATCAAGGGCGGTCTCCTCGATTTCGTCGAAGTATTTCCAGATGAAGGCGATGTGAATATGCTCAAGGCGTTGCGTACGCTCAAAGAGGTTGATTATCCATATATGGTGATGCCAGATCATGTGCCGGGGATCTCCGGCGAAAACCCTGGTGGCGTCGGATTCGGATATTGCTTCGGTTATATCCATGCACTGATGCAGGCACTTAACGAACCACTACGGTGAACATAGCAAGTTAGGACTCATCGTACGCAAGGCCTTCGGAATCTATTATCCAAATGCGGTATCATACCCCTGAAAAAGGGCATGATACCACTAAGATTGACTGCTATATTGATGTTAAGCGGTTATCTGTTTCCCATCTGGAAACCATTAGCGGGTTTGTAGCAAACTCCAGGCGTGTCACCTGCCACCATGTAGATTTCGTGATTTCAGTCCCGCTTAGAATAGAATACAATAATACCAAGAAGGAATAAAAGGCTAATAACAGCGTAAGCCTAATATAAAACTCTATTGATTCTCCCTTTGTAGCAGAAACAAAGCTGCACAAGTGTCATCTTGGGATCTCCTTAAAAAGCGGTAGAGGGTAAAAGTGAACCTTACCCCCCTACCGCACCGTGCCATCTAATCTAACTATCAATCAGGCAAGTCTATGAGGACACTATAGTAGTCCTCGTCATCACTTCCCCAAATAGACACGTATGCGTATCCGTTTGATTTCGGCTGTCCAGGACGTTTCGCGTTAACCGTCTCATGGAGAATGCCTTTGTAGTTTCTTGACCTTTGTTGGTTATAGTCCGGATCATTACTATGAGGCAGGACTTTTGCGTGTATCCAAAACCAGCCTCTCTTAATGACTTGGTTTGCTCGGCACTGTGCCTTTGCCTTTACTATATTGTCATCCTTCTCCACTTTGCCATTTCCGAAGACTTGGACATGGGAACATGTCTTTTTCCACTTTTCGTCAGGGTTACACTCTTGTCGTTCTTGGGCAATTAGAGGTATAGCAACTAAAGCAACGATAAAAAGAGCTGCCAGAGTTAGGGTGAGGGTAAAACGTCGGACTTTCATCTTAGACCTCCTTATTGCTTATGGGATCTCACCACTCTTTTGAGTGGCGCCGGAGCCTTGCGGAACGATCCCATGATACAGGCTCAAGGCAAGTTAAGAAATGAATACGGGTCAATTCCTGCACCTTCTAAGGGAACCACTTTTATCCAACTCGGTTGTGTTCCATTCTCCACTGACTCCTCATAAGACCCTAGAGAGCCGTGGCAAAGATAATTACCTAAATATCTCTCCGTCGTCCCATCTTCAAGCTCAAGTTCGCTCCATCTAACATAGACAGTATCCTCGTAGAGTGGAATAACACCATCCTGCTCATTGTAGGTGGCAGCGGTTACTTTAGTCCCTTGATTCCAGAGTTTAATCAGGACTCGCTCGATCAGTTCATGACCGCGGCTATCATAACCGTCGTAGTAGAGTTTCTCAATGTCATCCCATGCATCCTGATCTGGATAGTCGTGTGGGATTTTAGGATAAGGTCCTAAGCCGTATAGGGACTCGCGGGGCGGAGTAACTTCCTCGGTTAATGCCTGTTTCTCCTCGTCAGTCAACTCCGCTAAGAACTCCTCGATAGATATGCCTTTTTCTTGTGGTGGGGGTAGTTCTGACTCTAATTGGGTTTGTGGAGATTCGACCTGCTCACTCAGTTCACCGAAATCCAGTTCCACCGGTGTCTGGCTGCTGGGTAGACTCGGCGCGCGTGCTATGGGTTCCGGTATATTAACGACCTCCACATCTCCATAGTAATAGTGGCTGCCCAAATAAGCACCTATTACTATGAGCAGAGCTAATACAATTGATCCTATGATTATCGGTTCACGGATAAAATCAAACAGGATTTTCATGGTTAGCCTCCTTAGATATTAAAAAACTAAAAACACAAAGTAGCAAGCAGACCGCAATAATCGTCAGGGTTACTTGGTTTTGCACTTTTTATAGCCCCAACTTGTGCAATCCTGTATGGGCAATTACCATGCCAAAGCAAACAATAACGTCCCAAAATCAGTATAAAGTTTTCAACGGGGAGAGCCTAAAAAGCCAGTGCAGGGATTAAAGCGGTGTGGTATCGGGCAAGTTATTGACCGATTACAAAATGGAGGGTGTAAATCCTATGATTTATTCTTGATTTGAGTGAATTCTCACCACATTCCTATCACTTCTCACTTTCCTATCCTGGAACTTCACCGCTCTCGGCGACGCAAATTCTCATTATCTCGGCAGATTGCCCCCAAAGCCTTGTGGCCACTGGGTCTTGACAGCTTCGCCATTTTTGGCGACGCAAATTCTCGTTATTGCAGCTTCTGGCGAACTTACCTGGATTGACTTCTCTTAATATTGCACTTATCTATTTGGCTCATGTTAAAAAAGTGCAAAGTACTAAGTAAGGTTCCCCTTCATTCCCCCGCCCCGAAGGATCGGTTAGGACGTTTTAAGTCCCATGCCGATTTCCTCCCGGCTTGCCCCCGATAAATCGGGAGAAAATTGGGGGGGAGGATTTAGGGGGTTGATTGTGCATTGGGAGTGTCTAAATAATTCTCAAATCTACTATAAATGACCCTAATGAGCGAAGTTATTTTTCTTGCAGAAAGGTAGTGATAACAAGTATACTGAGTGTTAAAGGAAATCTTGCATGAACAATACAATGGAATTCAGGGTCCTATGCAATCAGCGGCAGCTATTTCTTGATGATGTCGGGCTTGAACGCCTTGAGAACCTCACCCGGACGCTGCACCAGCCTACCAAGAAGGGAGCGGTGGTTCGGAGTGCGAATCCGACCCAGACGATCCAAACGCGCACAGCACCGGCTTGGGATCCAGAGGAAGAAGTCTACAAGTTTTGGGTCATCGGGACGGACGAGAGTTACCGCATCAGCACGGACGGGTTGCACTGGACACCGGGACCTGAACCGAACATCGGGGGACCAATGGCGGTTCGTGATGGGAGCGATCCGGATCTCGGTAGGCGATACAAGGCTGCGCTCCTCAACGCGGGTTTCGCCGTTTCACCGGACGGCGTGAACTGGACGAAGTTAGATGTCCCCCTCGTGCCAAGTTCAGATGAAGGCAACTTCTCCTACAACGAAGAGGAGGGGCTGTTCATCCACACGGTGAAACGTTCGGGTCCCTACGGCAGATCGGTTGCTATGGCAACCAGCACGGACTTTGAAGACTGGGATGATTATGGGCTCGTTTTCCACGCCGACGAAGTGGATCAGGAGATGGGCAGAGATGTTATCGAAGCACGGCTTGCCAATCCCAACCTCCGACAAACCGAATACAACACACCCGAACATTACAGCGTGCAAATCTACAATATGGGTGTATTTCGCTACGAGGGGATATATATCGGGTTGCCGTCCATGTACCACCACACCGGTAAAGTCCCGACCGATTGGCCCGGTTTTGACAGGCTGCGTCTATCGCCATATATCCTGGAGTGTGTCAGGCAGTACGGAGACTATACCGGCTTCTACAACATTCAGGTGACCTGTAGCCGTGATTTGAAGAACTGGATACGCGTTGGTGAGCGCAAGCCCTTCATTGAAACCTCGACGTTGGGTGGCGGTGCTTACGATCTGCAAGGATTGCTTGGTCCATCTAACGCTGTTGTGCGTGGCGACGAGCTGTGGTTCTACTACACAGGCACCAAGCAGTACGCCTTCATCACCTCTGGCGACGTGCCGGGGTATGACGACTACCATCCCGACAGCGGCGCGGTCTGTTTAGCGGTGCTGCGGCGTGATGGGTTCATCTCTCTTGACGCCGGGAAAGAAATTGGGGTCATTTACACGGAGCCTTTTACGCTGAACGGTGATTTGCTTTTCGTCAACGTTGATGTGCCCAACGGCGAGTTGGGTGTTGAAATGCTGTCCACCGATGGTGAAACACTCGCCGTCTCCGCCCGACTCCACGGTGATTATCCAGCTGCGCGGATTGCATGGACTGAGGGGGATATCACTCAATTTTTTGGGCAAACTGTCCGCCTCCGCTTTGCTCTCCAAAACGGACGATTTTACTCCTACTGGTTCGATTCAACGTAAGGAACGCAGATCTGCATTCCCTACTACAAAACGGGTTGATTGGAGCGTTAATGATGAAAGGTATTGTTTTTTTAGGTAACCGCCAATGTGTTGTCAAAGAGGTTCCTACCCCGGAACCGGGGAACGGAGAAGTTCGGATCAAGATGAAGGTATCGGGGATCTGTGGCAGCGATCTCCACGTGTATCGACCTGCAGAACCGAGGGATTGGGTCCAAGGACATGAATCGTCCGGGATTGTTGAGAAGTTGGGACAGAACGTAACTAACCTCAAAGTAGGCGATCGTGTAACTGTCCATCACCATCAAGGGTGCGGACAGTGCTACTACTGTTCATTGGGAGATTTCGTATGGTGCCCGGACGATAAGGTGGTCAGCGGAGCATTTGGCGAGTATGTCGTTGCAAATGAACGGAACTGTGTGGTCATGCCAGATGAGATAGACTTCATCAACGGTCCCTTCTTCGCGTGTGTCGGAACGACAGCGTATGCCGCCTTGAGACGACTGGGTGTGGAACAGTATTTTCCACAAACAATCGCCGTCTACGGTCTGGGACCCGTGGGATTGAGCACCGTGTGCATTGCGAAGTCGATGGGGGCACGGGTTATAGGGGTTGATATCATGGAGGAGCGGATCGAGGTTGCCAAACGGTGCGGTGCGGATGCTACCGTCAATGCGACAACGGAAGATCCGGTTGACGCTGTGGTTGCGTTCAGTGGCACGGAAGGTGTCGATTACGTTGTGGAAACCTCCGGCAGCGCTGGTGGACGCAGCAGCATCATCCCATCGCTGCGCCGTGAGGGAAAAGCCGCGCTTGTCGGTGTCGGGAGTGATGATAAGGTCATCAATCCGGGGGATATGGTTTATCGTCGAATTACCCTGATGGGGTCCGTCGTATTCCCCATTGGGTGGCTGAAGGATTTCGTGCGATACTGCGCCCAAACAGGCTTGACGTTCGCACCCGCGGTAACACACCATTTCCGCGTTGACGACGGTGTCGAGGCACTGCGTGTCGCCGACGAAGCGAGATGCGGCAAAGTGATATTTGATTGGGATTAGTGATTTTAATAGACAGGAATAAATGTGATGGAAAATGCAGTCAAGCAGTGGCTGGACGAAAGCCGTAAAAAACTTCAAGCGAATAAATTCACGGAAGCCGATCTGCAAGGCTTAGAAGTGCTTCTGACCGAACCAAGACAGTTGGTATTGTATCTCTATTCAAAGTCGACAAACATGCGTTCAGCGATTGCCAGTTGGGCGTTGTATGATCCAACGGTGCCGTATGAACCCACGCTGCCGTCACAGGACGTGCCGTACGATTCGGTTATCGATGCGGTCAACGACGGATGGCGGATTGTTCAATTTCCAAGGGCAGAACTCTACCAGTTTTCAGACCTTGATAACACTTATCTGGGTTACGAATTCATCTTGGAGAAATCGACTTCGGACCTGTGACAGGAGGAAAACGATGAACGATATTCAACCCACTATGGACGACAGCCAAGTGATGGATTTTGTTTCGAGGGGTTTGGTGGTTGTGGAGGGAGTTGTTTCTGACGAATTCAATCGTCAATGCGAGACTCTGGCGGGGGGTAGCATCAACGAATTCGCTTGTGCACCCAGCTTTCGGAACGAAGTACTTCTGCACCCGGAAGTGGCTGGCGTCGCTCGCTCTCTGCTCGGACGGAATTTCTTCATGCCGATAACCGCGCACCATCATCTGTTCGAAGCAGCGCACCCCGGTCAGACATGGCACTCTGATGGGCTCTCCGAATACGGTTACGGCGTCAATCATCTTCAGTGCTACTACTATCCGCGAGACGTTACACTTGAAGATGGTCCCACAATGGTGCTTCCCGGTTCGCATCATCGGTTGGTCGATCGGGAGGCAATCGCCCACTATGGCGACATTTTGGGGCAGCTTTCCTTAACGGTTCCCGCCGGGACAGTTGTTTTGACGCACTATGGCATTTGGCACAAGGCGGGACCAAAGCTGAATGCGAAACGTCGCGGGATGATTAAATTTTCGTACTTCCGAAATTCGTCGCCGAAGCGAGATTGGTTGACAGAATCGGAGGAGATACCGCCTTACGCCAACCGAGAGCGACACCTTTACGCCAACGAAGTGGAATCTTATCGCGACATGGCACGACGTCAACGCACATGGAACTGGTTATGTGGGGTGGATACAACCCCAGAGGTCAGCCACGGCGCCAAACTCTTCATCGAGGCACGTCCGCTCAGTGAGATTATGGACAAATAGAGTGACTTCCAAAAACAGGTAGACGCTTTTCCAGTAGGTATTTAGGAGGGAAACCTTCTCAGTCCGCCTGCGACATCAGAGGTGTCCATATAATCGGGGCAGGTCCCGGCTTCGCCGAGGATCCTCGATGGAATCGGGAGATGCCCCTCCCACAGTGTCCAAACAGTTATGAAATTTACTATAGTAGGGGATTCGCTATGAAAGTGTTAATCGTCGGGGGTGCGGGGCATGTTGGGACCATGACACTGCCCTACATGAAACCACATCACCAGTTTCGCGTTCTCGACCTCTCTCCACCCAAAGATTCCACCGTCGAATATATCGAAGGTTCGGTGACCAACCCGGAGGTCGTTCAACAGGCGATCAAGGGAATGGACGCGTTCATCTATATGGTCATGCAGCGTCCCACCAGTGATTCCTCATCAGCAGCGGATTTTGACGATGTCATCGCCAACTATCAAGTGAACGCAATGGGGCTGCATCTTCTGCTGCATGCTGCGAATGCAGAGGGTATCGAGCACGGTATTTACACCAGCACGTTCACCGTCCATGAACGGACGCGGAATTGGTATCCATCTGAGGAGGAGGTTCCACTTGATAACCCCGGTGTGTACGGCTTGACCAAAGGGTTTGGGGAACGGATCTGTCGATATTTCTGTCGTGAACACGGTATGTCGATCATCACCTTACGAATCACAGGTCCTCGCACGCGTCAGCAGTGGATTGAGCAACGCGGGCAACCTAGGTCCGCCCATCGCCATCTCTGGGTAACAGATGAGGAGGATCTTGCGCGGGCTTATCTCGCCGGGCTTTCCGTCGAACATACCGGTTTTGATGCCGTATTCATCGCTGGTGACGAAGAACAGCAAGAGATTAATCTGTCAAAAGCCAAACGCTTGCTCGATTGGGAACCGTTGACTCATACCTATGTGAAAACAGATTAACACGCATCACGATGATTCTGGGGACACTATACCTCATATTGTTTTCACGCCTACCGACCATATCGCCCAATCTCCACGACAACCAGTGCGGACACCACCACCCACCTCTCCAACCGTCAAAAAGCATGAAGTTTGGTAGGCACTGTTTCTCCCGACAGGTCGGGATCCCGATTTTCGGGACGCGCCGATGCGGTGCGGTTTCAAACCGCACCTACCGGGGGCGAAAGTGTCTATTTATTTTTAGAATTCACCATAATCACGGATTAACGGATAGACAAAGTATGAAGTCTATTTTCCCCCCATGTTTCCTACTTCTGCTCATCATCGGTCCTATCGCCGCAGACCCACCCCAGTTTATATCAGTCACAAAGGAAGCGGGGATTCATTTCAAACACTACAACGGGGCGAGCGGACAGCAATACTTTATCGAACCTCTCGGCGGGGGCGCAGCATTCTTGGACTACAACAACGACGGGTTTCAGGATATCTACCTTGTGAACGGGGCAGATCTTCCGTCGCTTCAGAAGGGGCAATCAGATGAGATTGAACTTCCGCGAAATGCCCTCTATCGCAATAACGGAGATGGCACGTTCACCGACGTCGCGATGGCAGCAGGGGTCGCCGATACAGGCTACGGCATGGGGTGTGCGGTTGGAGACTACGACAACGATGGGTTTTCTGATCTGTACGTGACAAACTTCGGGGCAAACGTCTTTTTCCGTAACAATGGGGATGGCACGTTTACCGATGTTACGAGGGAGACAGACACCGGGGACATGCGTTGGGGGGCAAGCTGCGCCTTCGTTGATTACGACAACAACGGGTTTTTAGATCTCTATGTAACAAACTACGTGAAGTACACGATCGAATCCGATCAGGTCTGTATGAACAAAGGGGTACGCGTATACTGTGATCCCCGCATCTATGAGGGGGAATTGGATATACTCTACCGTAACAACGGTGATGGCACCTTCACCGATGTGACGGAATCCGCAGGCTTTTCTGAGGCAACGGGACGTGGACTTGCCCTCGCTTGGGGTGATTACGATGACGACGGTGACATGGATATTTATATCGCTAACGATGCCGACCAAAACTTTCTCTACCGCAACGACGGCGACGGCACTTTTACTGATGTGAGTTTAGCTGCGGGTGTTGGATTCAGTGAAGATGGGGAAGCGGAGAACGGCATGGGCGCTGATTTCGGGGATTACGACAACGATGGCTACTTAGATCTAATCGTTACGAACTTTCAGGATCAGACAAATACTCTCTATCACAATGAGGGGGCAGGGCTATTTTCGGATGTAAGCTACGCGTCAGGGATTGGGACAATGAGTTTGCCCTACTTGGCGTGGGGTGTGGGGTTCTGCGATTACGACAACGACGGTTATCAAGATCTGTTCATCGCCAACGGGCATCTGGACGAGAATGTCCAAGCCTTTAACCCGACTGGTTTTTATGAACAACCCAATCTGCTTTTCCGCAACAATCGAGAGGGCACTTTTGACGAGGTCGGCGTTGATTCAGGTTCCGGTATGCGTTTGGAGAAGGTCAGCCGTGGTTTTGCATACTCCGACTACGACAACGACGGCGATCTCGACCTACTTGTAACGAATCTAAGGGGGAAGCCAGACCTATTGGAGAATAGGGGAGGACAGAATACGTGGTTAATCCTCAAACTGATTGGCGCGCGCAGCAATCGGGACGCAATCGGGGCAAGGGTCAAGGTAACAACCGGAAACCTAACACAGATTCGGGAGGTTCGCAGCGGCTCAAGCTACCTATCGCAGAACGATATGCGTTTGCACTTTGGATTGGGAAAACATCGTCAAGTCGATCGGGTGGAAATCCGTTGGCCCAGCGGTCTACAGGAATATCTTGAAGGGATTGGAGCAAATCAAATCCTCACATTGGTTGAGGGGAATGTAAAATCGAGGCGGTAGGGATAGAGGAGCTCTGTAGTGAAAAGTTATTCCATCACGGCAACGCCAAGGAGATAGACAGGATCTGTTAGTGCTGTTTGCGGTGCTTGGGCAAGCCAATCTTGAATCTCGGTAACAGTCGTATTATTGCAAGCGTTTGTGGGGTCAGGGCGCAGATACCGCGTCGCTAAGCAAACCTGCAACCGTAACCAGATCGAGAATATTGACAACGCCGTCTCCGTTGACATCGGCATTACTCTGTCCTATCCGACCGAAGTTTGAACCAACAATTGCCAAATCCGAGATGTCCGCTACACCATCACGGTTGACATCTCCGAGCAGCGGTGGCTCCGCTTTGGGGATGATTTCCCACAGGAGCACCGTACCGTCGCCACTCCCACTTGCAAGCGTTCCTCCATCCGGGCTAAACGCGATGCTTCTGACCAAATCCGTATGCCCGGTGAAAGTCCGTTTATGTGCCCCTGTGATGGCATCCCACAGATGGATAGTGTCGTCATAACTTCCACCTGCGAGCGTTCCTCCATCCGGGCTAAATGCGACGCTACTGAACCGAGCCCCATGGTCGGTGAGCACCTGTTTGTGTTCACCTGCGAGGACATCCCATAGCCACACAGTTCCGTCTAGACTCCCACTTGCAAGCGTCCCTCCATCCGGGCTAAATGCGACACTCCTGACCCGACTCGTATGCCCAGTAAGTGTACCCTTGTGTTGACCCGTGGCGACATCCCACAGTCGAATAGTATTGTCATCACTCCCACTGGCAAGCGTCAGGCTATCCGGACTAAATGCGACGCTATAGACCCGATTTATATGCTCAGTAAGCGTCCGCTTGTGTCCACCTGTCACGGCATTCCACAGATGAATAGGTCCGCCTGGCCGATCCCCGCCACTGGCAAGCGTCAGCCCATCCGGACTAAACGCAATGCTGTGGATTGGAGATCTATGCTTGCTGAGGATCTGCTTGTGTTCACCCGTGACGGCATCCCATAGCCGGATGAAAGCGCCCACGCCCCCACTTGCGATTGTAAGGCCATCGGGACTGAATGCGACGCTATAGACCTCAGATCCATGCCCGGTGAGTGTTTGCTTGTGTTCACCTGTAACGACATCCCACAGCTGCACCGTGCTGTCTGCATGCCCACTAGCGAGCGTATTCCCATCCGGGCTGAGCGCGATATCATAGGTTTCAGTTGTATGCCCTGCGAGCGTCTGCTTATGTTCACCCGTGCCAGCATCCCACAGGCGGAGGGTGCCATCCGCACCCCCGCTTGCGAGCGTGGTACCATCAGGGCTAAATGCGACGCCGCCAACCCCAGCCCTATGCTCGGTGATTGCCCCCTTGTGTTCACCCGTAGCAACATCCCACAAATGGACGGTTCCATCGGGCCAACCCCCGCCACTAGCAAGTGTCCGGCCATCCGGGCTAAATGCAACACTATAGACCGCAGACCTATGCTTGTCGAGGGTTTGCTTGCGTTCACCTGTATTGACATCCCAGAGCCGGAGGGTATGGTCCCAACTCCCGCTGGCGAGTGTGTTCCCATCCGGGCTGAACGTGACGCTAGTGACCGCAGACCTATGCTGGTCGAGGATTTGCTTGTGTGCACCCGTCACAGCACCCCACAGTTGAATAGTACCATCAGAACTCCCACTTGCCAGCGTGTTTCCATCCGGGCTAAACGCAACGCTATAGACCGAATCCGTATGCCCGGTGAGTGCCCCCTTGTGTTCACCCGTGACGACATCCCATAGGCGGATGGTATCGTCCCCACTCCCACTTGCAAGTGTGTTCCCATCCGGACTAAACGCAACGCTATAGACCACCCACTCATGACCTGTGAGTGTAGCGGTGGGCTGTCCTGTAGTAACATCCCATAGTCGTAGTGATGCCATGCCCAGACTCCCTCCACCACTTGCGAGTGTGTTTCCATCTGGGCCAAACGCAACGCTATAAACCGAATCCGTATGCCCGGTGAGCAGGGCAACTTCCTGATAGGTCCCCGCATCATAGAGCCAAATACCGATACCAGTAGCAACCGCAAGACGAGTGCCGTCGAGAGAGTACGCAATATTACCAGATAGCCGTCCTTTGCCAAGGCGGGCTTTGGCACCTTCGGGTAAATTCCATTGCGTGTAATCTTGGGCGAAGGCGTTTGGTAAAAACAGGAGCAGTCCACAGATAAATGTGAGTATGAAAAAAGTTTTGTTTTCACGGGGAAGTGCTCCTAATTCGCATAAATTGCTGAAGGAATTGATCCGCCCAGCATCTACGGTTTTCTTTGCTCCTATTTTTTTCACTAGTTTATGTGCCTACTTGATTATTACCATCTGTCTCGTGGCTGAATAGTTCCCCGCACGGAGTTGATAGAAATAGACTCCGCTTGCGACCGATTCCCTACTTTCATTGCAGCCATCCCAATACGCTGCCTTTGTCCGATCCGTGTAGTTACCCACAGGTTGATACCCCATATCTAATTGACGCACCATTTCACCCTGTGTGTCATAAATTGTGATTTGAACATTGCCAGCATAGGCGAGTTGATACGGAATCCATGTCTCTGGATTAAACGGATTTGGGTAGTTGGGTAACAAGGCATTCTCGTTCGGGGTCAACGTTGCAAGGAGTTGCTCAAGAAAGAAAACGCCCCTTTGGGATCTCGTATCCGTGAGATGTAAACTTTGTGCTTGAAGGAGCCAACCCTCAACCTCGGCGGCGGTGAGCGTCGCAAGTGTTTGTGGCTGCGCGGAGGGCGCGGCTGCCGTATCGCCAAGTGCACTTGCAACTGTAACGAGGTCGAAAATATTGACGACCCCATCCCCATTGATATCGGCATCATTCTGTCCTGTTTGCCCGAAGTTTGAACCAACAATCGCTAAATCCGAGATGTCCACCGCACCATCTTTATTAACATCCTCGATTAGCAGTGGTTTTGTTACGGGGGTGAGATCCCACAGGAGGACCGTGCCGTCCCCACTCCCACTTGCTAGGGTGTTACCATCGGGACTGAATGCTATACTTTCGACACCCCACTTATGCCCGGTGAGGGTGCGTATGTGTGAACCTATTATCGCATCCCACAGGAGAACCGTGCCGTCCCAACTCCCACTTGCTATCGTGCATCCATCAGGACTGTAGGCGACGCTCCAGACCCTATCCCTATGCCCGGTGAGCGTACGTAGGTGTGCCCCTGTGCCAGCATCCCATAGGCGGATGGTATTGTCCCAACTCCCACTTACTATCGTGCGTCCATCAGGACTGTAGGTGACGCTATTGACATCATTCGTATGCCCGGTGAGCGTGCGTAGGTGTGCCCCTGTGCCAGCATCCCATAGGCGGATAGTATTGTCGTAACTCCCACTTGCGATGGTGTGTCCATCGGGACTGAACACCACGCTATTGACATCATCCGTATGCCCGGTGAGGGTGCGTAGGTGTGCTCCTGTGCCAGCGTCCCACAGGCGGATGGTATTGTCATTACTCCCACTTGCGATGGTATGCCCATCGGGACTGAATGATACGCTTCTGACCCTATCCATATGCCCGGTGAGGGTGCGTATATGCCTGCCGGTTACCGCGTCCCAGAGGCGGATAGTTGCGTCCCAACTCCCACTTGCTATCGTGCGACCATCAGGACTGAACACCACGCTATTGACATCATTCGTATGCCCGGTGAGGGTGCGCGTATGCCTGCCGGTTACCGCGTCCCAGAGACGGATAATTGCGTCCCAACTCGCACTTGCGATGGTGCGTCCATCAGGACTGAACGAGATGCCCCAGACCGAACCCGTATGCCCGGTGAGGGTGCGTATGTGTGCCCCTGTGCCAGCGTCCCACAGGCGGATGGTATTGTCGTAACCCCCGCTTGCGATGGTGCGTCCATCGGGACTATAGGCGACGCTCCAGACCAAACCCGTATGCCCGGCGAGGGTGCGTATGTGTGCCCCTGTGCCAGCGTCCCATAGGCGGATGGTATCGTCCCGACTCCCACTTGCGATGGTGTGTCCATCGGGACTGAACACCACGCTATTGACATCATTCGTATGCCCGGTGAGGGTGCGTATATGCCTGCCGGTTACCGCGTCCCAGAGACGGATGGTATTGTCGTCACTCCCACTTGCGAGTGTGCGTCCATCGGGACTGAATGATACGCTTCTGACCCAATCCGTATGCCCGGTGAGGGTGCGTGTATGCCTGCCGGTTACCGCGTCCCATAGGCGGATGGTATTGTCGTAACTCCCACTTGCGATGGTGTGTCCATCGGGACTGAATGATATGCTCCAGACCAAACCCGTATGCCCGGTGAGGGTGCGTATGTGTGCCCCTGTGCCAGCGTCCCACAGACGGATAGTATCGTCCCAACTCCCACTTGCGATGGTGTGTCCATCCGGACTAAACGCGATACTATAGACCCGACTCGTATGCCCGGTGAGGGTGCGTATGTGTGCCCCTGTGCCAGCGTCCCACAGACGGATAGTATCGTCCCAACTCCCACTTGCGATGGTGTGTCCATCCGGACTGAATGATACACTATAGACCAAACCCGTATGCCCGGTAAGCAGGGCCACCTCCTGAAGTGTCGTCGTATCATAAAGCCAAATACCGATACCACTCGCCACCGCAAGACGAGTCCCGTCCGGCGAATACTGTATCTCACCTATCCATCCTTTACCGAGGCGCGCTTTGGCACCTTCGGGTAAACCCCATCGCGTGTAATCTTGGGCGAAGGTGTTGAGGGAAAATAGCGCGAAAAGCATAAGTAATGCTACGGTTATTTTCATGTAAAGTGCCCCTTTTTTGCAGGTGGGGTGTCATCTGGTATGTAAAGTCTGCAGTAAAAAATGGAGACAGACAGATATGAGAATCCACGCCTACGGAAGAGACAGGCGTTTCATCGGCATCGCCTCCTCATTCGGTGTTTTTGCGACCTTTCTCCAATCCCACAGGAGAATCCTGCCGGTCCCATCTCCACTAGCAACCATTTTGCCATCCCGCGCGAAAGCGACAGTTTCAATCCCTCAACAATGCCCACGGAGCGATTGAGGATGTTGATTCACCTAGCATCTCTGGATCTTTTCGACGCTATTTCCCAACCGGCTTGCCGCCCTGTAATTTCGCGTTGTTTTCTTGGACTAACTCGGCGACTGCCGGTTCTAGGGCAGGTCCCCGCACACCTGACTTGCGAACCACGCCATCGCCATCAATGAGGTACATGTGGGGAATAGCACGGATACCATAGATCTGTGCCACCTGATTTTTCGAACCATTTCCATCAAAAACCTGGGGCCATGTAATGCCTTCCTTTTCTAGGTAACCCACCAACGTATTCCGACTCTCATCAAGGCTAATGCCAATGATTTGGAAATTGTCCTCCTTATATTTTTCGTAAACCTGCTTTACGTTAGGCATTTCAGCGATGCACGGTCCGCACCAAACTGCCCAGAAGTCGAGCAAGATCACATTGCCTCGATATTTCTCAAGCGATAGGTCGTTGCCGTTGAGGTCTTTCACCTTGAAGTCCATTGCTTTTTTGCCGACCAGTGCATCCGGTTGCCCTCTGTATGAAGGACTGGTCGGGATTTCGCCGGTGCGCTGCTCTTTCTGAAGTGCCAATAACCGATTCGCGGTCTTCGCAGGCGCACGCGAACCGTATTTTGGGTGTTCAACCAATTGATGATACGCTGCATCCGCTTTGTCATGCTGACCGAGCCGATCATAGGCTAATCCCATCTCCAGCAGAGCGGGTGCGAAATAGGTGGCTTTCGGATGATTCTCTACAAGTTGTTGGTAAGCCTTAACCGCTTCCTCGGTATCGCCTGCCTTGGTCAGTGCATTACCAAAGATGTAGTAGACTTGATCGATCCGTTTGTATTTCGGATGCTCCGCGATAAAGGCACGCGATTTCTGAATCAGCATGTTGAGTCCTGCCGGTTCGCTTTTCCGACTGATCATTTTATGGAGTCGCTTAATCTCCTGATACTTGTAGCCAGTTTTGATTGAAGCCGCACCGACAGAAACGATGCAAAGCGTTATGAGTACGCAACCAACCACGATGCGTAAGGGGTAGCGGTGGAAGTCGTTGTGAGAGCGCATGGTAATACCTCCCGCGTTGGTTCATTTGTTCACTGGTTGATTGGTTCATTAACGAACGAATGAACTCTTCTTTATCCTTACCAACTAACACCAAAGGTTATTGAGCGAGCGCTTGCTGGTAGGAGTAATGCAGCAACAGTTTAATCTCCTCAACTTGTACAGCTTGTAGAAACGCTTTTACAGCTTCCGGTGTTGACCTGTCTCCATCTGCAGCCTGACACCAATCAACGAACCGAAAGGCATCCCAGTCTTCTGATTCCTCGATTGCTTGGGTATAATCTGCGAGTGAATCTGATTCGGTTGAACCTGATTGGAGTAGCGTTAACGCCCGTTCGCGGAGTTCAGGAAATATGGAATGAACACCGACGCGTCCAAACCAATACTTTGCGTTGCTATAGTCCGGCTCACGGCGGTGCATAATACCGTGCCAATAGCTGCCTGTTTTGCTTTCGATGTCCTGTGAGATTGTGTGTGACGCATCAAGCGCATCGTTCCAGATTAGCAAACCGCTCTGCACAGCGTCTCCCATTGTTGAGTCGCCAATGGACTGTCCGTCAAAGAGTATCTCTAGCGAAAGATTGCTAATCCGATTGGTGAGTTGGCTGTCCCACTCTTCGATTGGGGCGAGCGGCGGTAACGGATCGCGGGCTTCCAGTTTCTGGACAATAGTTGCAATGGTTGATGAATATTCTAAACCCATGACTTCCTCCTTTTCGTAACGGCGTTACGACTGCGTACCCCCTTCAGCGATAGCGAGCAACTCTTCGTCTGACAACTCCAGATCGACCGGCTCAGACAGCGGTTGCGGCACTTTGTAAGGCGTTTTTGCGTAGATCTCAACGACATTGTCATCGGGATCGTAGCAGTAAATGGCGAGGGCAATGCCGTGACTGACAACGCTGCGGAAGCGCACGCCCTCCTGCTTCAGTCGATGATAGAACTGCTTCAGGGTTGGCAAATCTTCCACGATAAAGGACACCTGTTGAATAACCTTTGCTCCCGCTGGTACGTCCCTGCCCGGGCAGAGAGCGACTTCATGGTGTTCCTCGTCTGGCTGTGCGCTGAGGAATGTGATATTACCGTCAGGGTCTTCGTCGGTAACTGTGAGTCCGAGAATACGGGTATAGAAATCTTTGGATCGTTGTAGGTCGGTGCAGTAAATTCCGACATGGCCCAGTTCTTTAACGGCTAACATATTTCTTTCCTCCTGTTCCGAAAACAACCAATCAGCAAGGGGTTCGCTGAGTAAAAGTGTCCTAGGTTCACTCACCACCCCAGATAGGCACATTCAGAATAACTATCCTTAATTTAGCACACAATCTTTAGATTCGTCAACTCCGTTCCGCCCCGATTCATGCCGATTCATCGGCACAAGTCGGGCAGAGCCTTCGACCTGTGCAGTCTCTGTCGACAGCTCTTAGTTTTTCGCTGGATCAATTATACAAAAACTGATATAATCGTGGCTATCGTGACTGTGGTCTTTCAATTTAACCAACCAGGAGTTGCAAAAACAAGACATGGAAAATCTTTGGGAAATCCCGTTAATTCTCGTTACTGGTGTCTTCGCCGGCTTCCTCAACACCGTTGCTGGTGGCGGTTCACTACTCACCCTTCCCGTTCTCATTTTCCTCGGTTTACCCCCGGCGACAGCAGCAAACGGTACCAACAGAGTCGCGGTTTTCGTGCAGAATGCCAGCGCAATTATGGGGTTCCGCCGCAAAGGGGTTTCTGACTTCGGCTATAGTGTGCTCCTTACTCTGCCCGCGCTTGTCGGGGCATGGTTCGGTGCACGGATTGCTGTTGAAACGGATGACGTTATCTTCAACCGCGTTCTCGCTGGGGTCATGATCGCGGTGCTAATTGTAACCCTTTTTAATCCAACTAAGAGGTGGGAAAGCGAAACTGCGAACCTCAGCGTATTCCGCAAAATTATCGGAATGATTGTCTTCTTTTTCGTAGGTGTTTACGGTGGATTTATTCAGGCAGGGGTGGGGTTCATCATCATTGCCTCTCTGACGCTGACAAACGGTTTCGATCTGGTTCGCACCAATGCAATTAAGGTGTTTGTAATATTCTTTTACACCATCATTGCGCTAATTGCTTTCTATAAACACGTCGATTTGCGCCTTGGATTAACCCTTGCCGTTGGAAATGCCACGGGCGCCTGGATCGGCAGTCATTGGGCGGTCGAGAAAGGGGATAAATGGATTCGGGTCGTTCTTGTTGTCGCGGTAGTGGGGTTTGCAATCGAGCTTGTTCGGAGGACGCTCACATAGGGTAACATACCCGATAGAGAATGTAGATCTGCGTTCCCTACAGCATCGGAGCATACCTTACGCGTTCTCGCCCTCTTCATCAATCTGTGCCAACAATTGCTCGACGGCAGCGTCAAGCTGACTGTCTATCCCCTGTGCGGTTTCACCGAGTGGGCGGTCAACTTGAACGTCGACCGGGCGGGCGGTCCCTTCCGTATTCTCACCTTCCAAGGTTGAAACCCTTAGCCGGGGCAAACGGAAGACGGTGCCATCAAGCAGAGCCCAACCCCAAGTCCAGATGACCGCACCGGCTGTAGGCATACCGACTACTTTACCAAGTCCCAGCTTTCGGAATCCCTCGCTGAACATTTCGGCATTACTCCCAGAGTGTTCATTGGTGATAAGGATAACGGGCTGCTCCAAGATGCGATTGCCCGCGAGGTTAGTGTCAGTCGTACTTATTAAGCCACGATAATTCGATTGGGTGTATGCTCTGCGGTGCAAAACATCAAGGATGAAGGGTGCGATATGTCCACCGGGGTTAAATCGGACATCGAGCACCACGCCTTCTCTATCGTGATTTTCGGTGTCAAGGTCAGCGATGAACTGGAGGTAGGCATCGTAAGACATCTCACGGATATGGACATATCCAAGCCGTTGGTTACTCTTTTCGTGGATATATGTCTCATTCCAACGGACCCACTCCTTGTAACGGAGACTTCGGTGCTGACCGCTATCAATCGGCTGGACAGTCAGCTCGCGGGCGTCTTCCAGTTCGGGTTTATCGTTGAGTCTCAAAGTCACCCGTTTCCCCTGTTTCCGCTGGAGTTGTTCAGTTAGGTTGACCGCTCGGTTGAGGCTGACTCCATCGATCTCAACCAGATACTGTCCGACCTGGGCGGGTTCTTCTGGACGCGTAAGCGGAGATTCGGGAATAATTTCGGAAATCTTGAAGTGTCCATCCCGCTCCAACGCCTCTCGATCAAAATCCACACCAAGAAAGCTATCCGGCGTGCTGTCGGACCAACCCCCAGCACCGAGATGAGAAGCGTTTAACTCTCCGACCATGAGATTCAAGAGCTCACGAAAGTCCGCCTGTGTTTGCACCCCTTCCACGATCGGGCGAAACGTTTCGCGTATCTGTTCCCAATCACAGCCGTGGAATTGTGGGTCGTAAAACCCATCCCTAATTAACCGCCACGCCTCATCGAAGGCTTGCATCTTTTCAAGATGAAAATTGACTTCAATCTCTGCTCTTGTATCTAACGCCTTCGCATCGCCTTCCTTCGCGCCGTCTTCGCCCATCCCCACGAAATGGATACGTCCTCCATCGGTATAATAGAGCCTTTTGCCATTCGGTATGAAATGCACGTTACCTTTTCCGTTGGCAGTCCCTGTCAATTGCTTGGGAAGTTCACCACGTTTATCCTCCTCAAGAGACAGACTCCACAGGTTCTGCTGGCCCGTCATAGCGGCACGGAAGATGAGGGTTTTGCTGTTAGGACGAATGCTTTCAGCGAGAGCGTTAAGCTTAAAATCAGTGAGGAAACGGAGCCGATGTTTAATCCCTTCAAACTCAATCTCAACCGGTTCAATCTTCTTTTCAGACTTCTTATCCTTTGCCTTTTTACCTTCAGTGTCCGCCTCGTTTTCTGACTCATCCGAGTTTTCGTTCTCTGGATCGGTTTCCTTCGTTTCGCTGGACTCCCCTTCAGGCGGAGGTGATTCGTTCGGCTTTTTCTCCCCATTCCGAGGCGCTTCGACCTGAAATAGCCGATCAAAATCTTCTTCCTTGAAAATTGGCTGAATCGGCTTTAGGTCTACCCGTGCGATTTGTGCCTCACCGCGGTATTGCCCTGTGTTAAAGATGATAAATTTTCCGTTAGGTGACCAGAGGATGTCACCTGTGCTAATGTTGCTCAAAAAGGTCAGTTGCTTGGGCGTATCCGATTCGATATGCTGGACATAGAGGTTGCTGAAGAAGTTGGTATCCGTTGCTATAAAGGCTAGCCACTTGCTATCCGGCGACCACTCAAACTCTGTTGGCTGAGGTATGCCTATAAAAGCCTGATCAGTGATGAAGGTACGCTTCTCCTCCGATTCAGTATCCATCAGCCAGATTTCGCCGTCGCCAGCTGCTGTATCGGGACTTGAAGAGACCTGGATATACGCAAGCCACTTCCCATCGGGTGAGAACTTCGGCGCGTATTTCTGCTCCGATGAATCCGTCAGTTGTGTTTCGACCCGCTCTTTGAAGTGATATTGAAAGACCTCATTGTGGCCTGTCCGATCCGAGATGTACACGACGCGGTCGCTCTCAGGGTTCCACTGCAATTGACTCTCGCGAAAAGGGGTGTCTGTGACCTTGAACGAATCTCCTCCCTTTTTGATTTTATCCCCTTTATCCGCCAAATCCGCAAAGACCTCACCGTGAACAATAAAGGCGACCTTTTTGCCGTCAGGGGCAAGTTCAAACTCGTTGATGCCAGCGGTATAGCTATGATGCCGGATTGGGTTTGATTTTTCGTCGGCCTGAAGGATAATCTCTACCGGTTCAGACGTTCGGGTTTCGAGATTCAACCGCCAAATCTGAAATTCGCGCTCAAAAGTAAGCCACTTCCCGTCCGCAGAAATGGATGGACGCAGCACGCGCCCATCGGTAAAGTGAGTGAACTGCTCAATCTCCGTATCACCTTCCAGCGTCATATACCAGATGTTTTCCTCACCGTCGCGGTCACTCAGGTAGTAAAGCCCTGTCCCATCAATGTTCCACATCGGCTTCAAGTTTCTGCCAAGATATTGCGTCAATCGACGGTGATCGTCCGCCCCAACGGCTTCACTGACTATCCAGATGTCAGAATGCCCGGAGGGGTGCTGTCCATGCCGCCACCATTGGGAGCCGTTATTGTTAAAAGCCAAGGTCTTTCCATCGGGCGAGATTGCTAAATTGTAGTGCGTTTCTCGCGGATCACCGGCAACTTGGATCGGTGTGCCTCCATCAATATGGATCTTATAGCTGGCGCCTCGAAGTCCATCATAGTCGGAGGTAAAGTAGAGCCATCCCCCATCCGGGGACCAGCAAGCTGGTGGCACGGATTCGTCGTGATAGGTTAAGCGTTTCGGTGGCTGATTCGATTGGAGGGAGAGGGTGTAGATGTTTCCACCACCCGTACGCTGAGACGCAAACGCCAACTGCGTTCCGTCGGGAGAGAAGATTGGATGTGAATCGTTGCTTGCATGAGACGTTATGCGACTTGCCTGTCCACCGCCAGCGGTTACAATCCAGACATCTCCCGCGTAACAGAAAGCAATTTTGTCGCCGTCCGGAGAGAGGGAGGGCTGCCGTAAATACGGGAGGTCCCCGCCTTCGTTTTTTTCATCAGATTTCATTGATATACTTTCGTTGTCTTCCGCTTGGGATAACCGTGTTTTTGGGTGCGAATGGGTTGTGGAAACGGCTCATTCAAAAGCATCCTCCGTTACCAGATATTTCTTAACCGCATCGTGATTCAAGGTATATCCCAACCCGGGACGATCTGGCACCAGAAAACATCCATCTTCAAACGGAAAACCCTCATTAACTAAGGTATTCTCCCAAGCCATAGGTCCAACCATGTCGTAGGGCTGCGTCAGGTGGGGCATACAGGCAGCCACATGCAACCCCATCGCCGCCCCTGGCCCGTACGCCACCGTCTGGGACCAACCACCCATACCCAATTCATGGGCGAGGCGTGACTGACTGATCGCTTCAAAAGCGGTCGAGCCTCCAACAATCGCGTAATCTAGCGCCTCTGCTTGAAACCGCTGAACCATGTCTTCGGCGTTATAGACATGATCTCCCACAGGGAGATGGATGGTCTGTCGTAGACGACGCCACTCAGAAAAGGTGCCGCCTGCCGCGCGTTTAGTTATCGGACTCTCCAGACTATCCATCCGATGTCCCTGTAGGCGACGGGCAAGTTCTTGCGCCACCCAGACCTCTTCAAGTCGCCAACGGATATCAGGACGTACCGCCATATCCGGAAGGACTTTGTGGATCGCTTCAACACGATCGCTGACATAGCGGATACGTTCCTCTGGTGTTGTCTCTCTGCTGGTGATGCACTTCATCTTGTAGGCGCGAAAACCGTGTTCCCATCCCCACTGCGCGTCCTCTGCTGTGTGCTGCGGCGTCTTGTAGCCGGTACACTGGGTGACATAGATGCGATCCCGGAGTCTACCGCCAAGCAAGCTCCAGATCGGAACGCCGAGCGCCTGACCGCGCAGATCAAGTATCGCCTGTTCAAAAGCCCCCATCATTGGTGTTGTCGAATCCGCAAGATTAACTTTCAGTACATCCTGCCCCAACCATTCGTTCAGCGCCGCCTCCATGGTTGCCATCGGCGTAGCGCGTCCTATCTGGGTGAGTCCGGTCAATCCTTCGCTGGTTTCGACTTCCGCGATGCCGTGCTCCGATCGTTGGTGCGTTGGCTGGCCATAAAAGTCGTCAGACCACCACCATTTTCGTTCAGGTACGTTGACGATATAGAGTTTGATACGCACGATTTTCATAACCGCTGATGCCCTCCGTTCAAAAATCGATTGTCAGCCATTTTACCGGTTAATCGGTTCCAATCCGTGCTCCCAATCGCAGTCAAGACAAAAACTCATCCCTTGTCCGAGATGCTGGATTTTGCCATCGCATACAGGGCAAACTGTGATTTCCGGGGAAATGGACAGTACAGGTGACGGTTCATGTTCCTTCCGTTTATCGATTTGGAGATGTGTACATTCGTAGATATGACCGTTGCATTCGGGGCAACGGTAGAAAAAATTGGAATGCAGTCCGGTAACCTCCGGCGGAATGGTGCAATCTAATTCGTAGATAACTGTGTTATCACGGACAAGTCGTGCCTTGCCTGAATTTTCAATAGCAATTGCGTCTGGTTCGTCAAGATTTGGCTCTAACTGTACAACGAGCCCATCAATCCGATAAGCAGCAACAGCCCACGGCAGTTCTGTTACCCCAAAGATAATACTCGTCCGCTGCGGCGCAAGCCGTTCAAAAATATGGTTACCAGCGAGTATCTTCACCGGGACGAAATCGTCCCGGAAGGTAAAATAGAGATCTTCCGGGTTCAGGTCATTCATAATTGGCACCACTTACCCCTGAGATTTTGAGTCGATAGATCCGCTCAAATTACAGGAACAGGTCGCTTGATTCGCTTCTCTTCCTCAATTGCCACTGACGCTCTTCAATTCACGCGGCATCGGTTGGCTTACGCATCAACGACAGTGTTACTCAAGACACCGATTCCCTCAAGTTCCACCTCGACCACATCCCCAGCCTTTAATGCTGTTGTGGTTCCGGGTGTTCCGGTGAAGATAACATCCCCCGGTTCAAGCGTCATTGCCTGCGAGACGAAACTGACAACTGCCTCCACGGGGAAGATGAGATCCGCGGTCGTCTGAGACTGAACAGCCTCGCCATTGATGCGCGTCTCCAATTGGAGTGCGTTGTAGTCGAGGCCGGTCACAACGGCGGGACCCACAGGACCGAATGTATCGGAGGCTTTTGCACGCCACCACTGCATATCGTTGCTTTGCCACGTTCGAGCACTTACATCGTTGCCACAGGTAACGCCCAAAATATTTGCGGCGGCCTCTTCGGGAGTTGCCCCTTTTGTTCGGCTCTTGATGACGACAACCAACTCACCTTCTGCGTGAACGTCATCATCCCCGTCCGGCAGCACGATGTTCCCGCCCGGATCGTTTAGGCAGGTAGGTGTCTTGATGAAAATCTCTGGGTTGGTTGGCTCCGGCGCACCGCCGAGATGACTTCTATAGTTCAGCCCAACTGCCAATACTTTTCCCGGCGTGACCGGCGCAAGCAGTTGGACATCTCCCCATGCGACTGTATTCCCGGTTTCACTATATCCGGTGATTGGGTCGCCATCTATCTCGTTAATGGTATCGCCTGAAAGCGTTCCGTAGCTTACACTCCCATTAGATTGGTATCGAACAAACTTCATAAAAAACCTCCAGTAATTTTCCGCTAATGGTAACGTATCCCGCTAATGGTAACGGTTTTTTTATTATAAGGATTAATTACCTCATAAGCAGCGAACAATTTATCTCAATTCAGCGATCTTGTCAAGCGCTAATTCATCGACGACCGCGATAAAGCACGCTAAAGTATTGCTAAAGTAAGTAAAGTGTGCTAAAGTTAGAAGTAACAATTCTGAGACTCATTAGGCATTTTTAGACACTTCAAATTCTGTTTATTTCATAGAGGAAAACTCATGCCATACGAACAGTTACTTCCCACCACGGTGATCGGTTCTCATGCGATGCCGGGTTGGTTTTGGACAGCGATGGACGCACAAAAACAGGGCGAATATGGTCCCACCGACGAAAGAGAGGTTTATGACGATGCCGTCCGATTAGCAATCTGGGATCAGAAGGAAGCGGGTATCGACACCATCACGGACGGCGAAATGCGCCGCTGGTATTTCGTGCAAAATTTCTACGGGCGGATGGAGGGATTGATTGAACGTCCAGTTCTCCGCCAAGCTGGCTTGTATGCGTACGATAGCGTACCCCGCTACACTCTTGCGGATCGGGTGAGTATCCCGACAGGTTTGGGCATTGTGGAGGAATTTCAATTCCTAAAGGCAAACGCTGGCGACGGACAACTAATCAAGGCGTGTTGTCCAGGTCCCCTGACACTGACCATGCACATCCAAATCCAAGATGGCGACCCGTATAAAGATCGCGTCGAACTTGGGTGGGAATTCGCCGAAGTTATTAACCGCGAATTGAAAGCTCTTGAGGCGGAGGGGTGCACCGAAGTCCAGCTTGATGAGCCGAGTTTCGGCATCATCCCCGGCAAACTCGAAGATTGGGTGGCACTGCTCAATCACGCGCTTGATGGGATCTCTGTGCGGAAGAACCTGCACATCTGCTTCGGTAATTTGGGGTCACGCCCCCGCGGCAAACGTCGGTACGACTGGATGTTTCCAGCTTTACTGGATATGCACGTCGATTGCCTGTCGATGGAGTTTGCCAACCGCGAAATGGTTGAACACGACATCTACAGTCGGTTCGAGGGGAAGTTTGACTTTATGGCGGGTGTCGTGGACATCAAAAGTTTCTGGAACGAACCCCCCGAAGAGGTTGCTGATCGCATTCGCCAAGTGTTGGAGCACTGTCCGCCTGAACGATTGAGCATTTCACCTGACTGTGGCTTCTTTCAACTTCCACGCTGGTTATGCCGGTTGAAGCTGCAAAATCTGGTCGCCGGGACGCGCATTGTTCGCGCCGAATTGGAAGGCAAATAGAAGTACTTATAAATCCACTATTCGATTATTGAAAACAGATGGACGCGGATAAATGCAGATAGAAGCATTCCTCCGATAGAATCGGGATTCAAAAGGACTTGCGTATTTCTGGTCTTATCGGCAAAAATCAGCGAAATCTGCGTCCCCTCAGACCGTAGAAAGATGAGCTTCTACATTCCTAAACGTCTAAAACACCTCTTATCACGTTTCACACTTCCCGTTTTATTTCTCGTCTACATCCCGATTGTCACCGCCCAACAGACTGCCGACGAGATGATCTCGGCTGCAATACGCCATCAAAATCTTGGATTGGCTTATCTCGAAGAATCTCAACCGCACCAAGCGATTGAGCAGTTTCAGGGGCTGATCGACCTTGTGCCTGATGAGTCGATCGGTTACGGTAATCTCGCTGTTGCACACCTGCGGCTTAAGCAGCGCGAGGAAGCTGAAAAATGGGTCAAACGTGGGCTTGAAGTTGAACCGATGGACAGCCAACTGTATTTCATTTTGGCAGAGATTTATCAATCACAGAGCAGAACGGCGGAAGCGGTTGCAGCAATTGGAGAGGCGGTGATGCTTGCGCCGGATGACCTTGAAGTGCGATATAAGTTGGCACGTCATTATCTGAGTCAGCGGAATGACCCAGAGGCGATGGACGAAGCAATTCTTCATCTACAGGCGTTGCGCGAACGAACCCCGGCGAATGTGGTGGTGCTGCTCAAATTGGCAAACGTACTGTTGCGGCGAGAACGGGTTGAAGAAGCGAAGCGGGTCTGCATGGAGTTGAATGCCCTGCTGTGGGATGCCGATGAAGAATTTCTGAAGTATCTGAAACAGGGATTGCTCTTGATTGACCAAGGTGATATCAAAGGGGCGGCTCGATATACTCAGATTTTCGAGAACGTCCAAAAGCGAAGTCCCCGCTATCAACAGGGGATTGGCGAGTTAGTGACGAACATCTTGGGGCATCCAATCGAGGAATTCAGTTCTGGGTTCAGAGCACGGGTGCAAGCAAAGCAGACCCCCGCAATCGGCGTCAGCTTTGTCGATGTAACTCAGGAGATTGGACTTGGGAATCTGGAGGGCAAACGTTCTGCAATTTTGCTGGCAGACTACGATAAGGACGGCGATCCCGACCTGTATACCGCCCCTCCTGACTTAAACGGTGAACCTAATATCTTTCGGAATGAGGATGGGAAATTTGTCTCCGCCGGAAAACTCGGACGGCTTGGAGACATCGCTGCCTTTGCGGATATTGATAAGGATGGCGATCTAGATCTCTGTCTGTCTGGAGACGATGGGCACATCCTCCTTCGCAATGATGGTGAGGGCAATTTCACCGAGATAACAGGCTTTGACGGCGACCAATCAGTTCAGGATTCAGAGCAACAAGGGAAAGAGGTAGTTCTATTCGTCGACTATGATCATGACGGGGATCTAGATCTGTTCACAACTGGCAACCGGGTGGAGATGTACCGCAACAGTGCCGACAGCGTTTTCAGCGATGTTAGCAATCAGACCTTTATTCCATCGAAACAGCCCGGGGCACGGGATGCAGCACTCGCTGATTTTGACGATGACGGCGATATAGATCTATTTATCGTAAATGATGCGACGGGCTGTACGCTCTTCACAAACCTACGTCAGGGAAAGATGCAGGCACTAACCGATGTGGTAGGTATATCCCAAAATGATACTTTCACAGCGGTCGCGGTTGGCGATTACGATAACGATGGTGATATTGACCTATTTCTGGCTACGGACGGTGAGACACCTCATCAGCTTTATAGAAACCGCGGTGATGGCACCTATGCTCTTGATGCGCGTTCGGACGAAGCAGCGATGGACGCTGCGAAGGGGGTACGTGGTTCAGATGCCCATTTCCTCGATTATGACAACGATGGCTTTTTGGATCTGTGCCTTATTGGTGAATCACGAGCAGCCGATGGTCGTGGCGTTTTCCTGTTTCGGAACGATGGGACGGGACGTTTCACCGATGCCTCAAATTTGTTGGCGGAGACGGTTCGGAGTGGCGGTGATGGCGTCGTTGGCGATTACGACAACGACGGGGACCTCGACCTCTTCCTGATTAATTCCAACGGTGGCGTAGCTGCGCTGCGCAACGAGGGCGGCAACCAAAACAGTTGGCTGGAAGTGAAACTGGAAGGTGTCGATGCCGGAAACAATAAAAACAATATAGACGGCATCGGCACAAAAGTGGAGCTCAAGGCAGGCGAGCTTTACCAGATGAAATATGTCACCGATCCAGTAACGCGTTTCGGTTTGGGAAAAGAGAAACAGGCGGATGTGCTACGGGTTGTCTGGACAAATGGGGTCCCGCAAAATGTCATCACCCCCAAATCCAACCAGCGCATACTCGAAAAGCAGGTGTTGAAGGGATCGTGTCCATTCCTCTACGTCTATGACGGTGATGGTTACCAATTTGTAACGGATCTCTTGTGGCGCAGCCCGCTGGGGATGGCCACGCCGATGGGATTTCTCGCGGCTGCTGAAACCGCGGATTACGTCAAGATTCCCGGTGAACTGATGAAGCCGAAAGCGGGTGTGTATTCGATTCAGGTTACAGAGGAACTGTGGGAGACCGCCTATTTCGATCTGGTCAAGCTGCTCGTCGTAGACCACCCCGCCGGCACACAAATCTTCACCGATGAGAGATACACACCGCCACCGTTTCCAGAGTTCAAGATCTACACGGCGAAAGAGATTCATTACCCACGCATAGCCCTCGATCACCAAGGATACGATGTCTCCGATGCACTCAAAGCGGTCGATTATCGCTATGCGATTGAACATGAACCGGGGGTGTTTCAGGGTGTCGTTGATCCCCACTTCATCGTGCTCGATTTGGGAGATGTGCCTGATGATCAAGGACTTACCTTATTCCTTACCGGCTGGATTTTCCCAACAGATACCAGCATCAACTTTTCACTTTCGCAGAATCCGTCAATTAACCCAGCTTTCCCTCACCTACAGGTTCGTGATGAGGGCGGAAAGTGGCAGACGGTCATCAACCCCATCGGCATCCCTGCGGGAAAGAACAAGACCATCTGCATCGATCTGACGGGCAAATTCCTTTCGGACGATCGGCAGGTCAAGATTGCGACTGATATGCAGATTTACTGGGATTCAGCCTTCTTTGCTATTGGCGGGGAGGACGTGCCGACCCGTATCACGACGTTATCTCCGAGCCACGCAGACCTCCACTATCGCGGCTTTTCTAAGATGTATCGCC
The DNA here is from genome assembly GCA_965207095.1 of Candidatus Poribacteria bacterium. GTDB lineage: Bacteria > Poribacteria > WGA-4E > WGA-4E > PCPOR2b > PCPOR2b. Next base: position 690,122 of record OZ242270.1, read on the forward strand.
CAACCCCACACGCACCGCATCTGTTTGATTACAATGCGGTTGAAACAGCAGGACAGTGGCGAGATCTGGCGGGACATTATACCCGGTACGGGGAAGTAACATCCTTGATAGCGGAGATTGATGATATGTATGTCATCCTGAATGCGGGGGACGAGATGACCGTCGAGTTTGATGCGGAGGCACTGCCGCCATTGGAAGCGGGTTGGACACGGGATTTTATTCTCTATAGCGATGGGTGGGACAAGGATGGCGACATCAATACGCTGACTTCGCAGACGGTGGGACCGCTGCCATTTCACGGCATGTCCACCTACCCGTATCCCGCCTCGGAAAAGTATCCAGAGACCCCAGCGCATCTCCGCTATCAACTCAAATACAACACGCGGCGTGTGACGCATGACCTGCCGCGCTTTTGAGGAAAATCGGTCCTAAGAGGGAAACCACAAGTTTCTTAATCCCGATTCATCGGGGGGTTGCCCCTACAAGAATCAACAGATGTAGGGGCAGGTCTTGTGCCTGCCCAAAATACTTACACGAGGTCTTGAAATGCAAGCCAAAGCACTTGTCTGTGACGAAAATCAGAACTTTAGCTACGCTGCTGTCACCCTGCCTGATCCGGGACCGGAACACATCGTGATACGAGCACTGTTCAGCGGGGTTAGTATTGGAACGGAGTTTGCCTTCATCCGCAACAAAATACTGACTTGGGGAGAGTATCCACTGTGCACCGGCTATCAAGGGGTCGGTGTCATTGAGCACGCCGGCGATAAGGTCGATAGGTTCAAAGCTGGCGATAAGGTCTATTACCGCGACAACCGGGAGGGGATGCGGTTATCCGATGGACAGGAGGTTTCAACCGCAGCCGGTGTACACTGCTCTGCTGCGCTTGTCAAACCGCACACAACGCACGGCTTAGAATTGCTGCCCGACGATGTTCCCGCTGACGCTGCGAGTCTGTTTGTGATGCCAGCGGTCGGCTTGAACGGTGTTGACATGGCAAATCCCCGAATGGGGGATGTCGTCGCGGTCTACGGCGCGGGATTGGTCGGATTGGGGGTCATGGCGGCCTGTAGCCATCGGGGCTGCGTCGTCGTTGCCATTGATCTCGCGCAGAACAGGCTGGAGGTCGCCCAAAAACTTGGTGCGGATTACCTAATCAACGGTTCTACCCAAAACGTGGTGGAAACGCTACAAAAGATTGCGCCTGAAGGTGCCGATGTGGTCTTTGAATCTACCGGTATTCCTGCGTGTGTCGATCCGGCGATTGAGCTGTGTAGACGACACGGCAAGTTTATACTTCAAGGACATTACGGTACAGATCCGCTCTCCTACCAATTTGCACCGCCCCACGGCAAACGATTGACGATGTTCTACCCGTGTGACGACGGCTTCGCGCCGTGCCGACGTGCCGTGCTCAAGAATATGGCGACGGGTGTCCTGCCGTGGCATCATACGATTACACATCGCGTCGAAGCGGAGGATTCACCAGCCCTGTACGATGCGATTAATAAAGACAAAGCCCAGGATGTGGTCGGTGCGGTTATACGATGGTCGGAAGAGTGAGTATTGTGCCGCACGGAGGCGTTCGGAAGGAGAAAGCGTAGAATGAGTGGAATACTAATCACCGGTACCAGCGGATTTATCGGACGTGCACTCGCCCAATCAATGGCGAAAGACCACGAAGTTTTCTGTATCTCCAGGCAGAGAACAGAAGTAGCGGGTGTGACGGCGATTCAAGGGGATTTTACGTCGCCCGACGACCTGCGAAAATTAGATCCAACCAAGATTGATGTCGTGGTTCACCTTGCGGCGGTAACGGGTGGCGGGACCGAGGATGAACTGCTCCGAGTCAATGTTATGGGAACATACCAACTGGTGCGGTATCTTATAGACGGCGGCTGTAAAAAGTTTGTGCTCGCCAGTTCGATTGCGGCAGTCGGAATGCAGTCTCCTCTGTTCAGACCGCTGCAGTTGCCGATGCCCGACGAACACCCGTGTCTGGATCGGGTGGGATACGGGTTCTCGAAGTATATGATGGAGGAGGTCTCACGCTATCTCGCACGTCAGAACGAGGATCTGGATTTCATCAACATCCGCTTAGCGAGCATCGCGCCCGACGACCGTGAGTTGACACCCAGAAAGGCAGGACCGGTAGGGACAGTGGTCGATGGGAACGATTTCGTACATGTACCTCAACGATACGGTTCGCTGTCTGACGCTTGCCGCAGAAGCCTCGCATAAACCGGGGGTTCGTATCCTGAACGCGGTGGGGGCACAAGCGTGTGTCGAGGACAGTGTCCCTGAAATTATTCGTGGGTGGTACGGCGCGGATGCCGACCAGATAGATCTCTCCCACTACACACGTCCCGGACATGAAAGGGATCCGGTGTACGAGATCAACCGAATCGAGGAAGAGTTAGGCTTTGTGCCTGAACGGAGTGTTCTTGAAAATTTGGGTTGAAGCGCCGTCGAATCCCTTTTTCTTATAGTGGACCTAAGGATTAATGAAACACGCCAAACCGATGCGGTTGGAAACCGCAGCTACTGGGTTCGAGTGAATGCGGTGCGGTTGGAAACCGCACCTACCGGAGGGCGAAAGTGTCTATTTATTTTTCGAATTCACAATAAATACACTACGGAAAGATTCCGAGTTGCATATAGGATCGGGCGACCTTATCGATTGCGATAACGAATGCCGCCGTTCTCAGGTCCACCGCTGCTCCAAGCCCCTTTGATTCCCTTCTAATTTCATCGTATGCGGTCACCATCGTTTCCTCAAGCGCGGCATCCACCAAATCCTCTTCCGTGGCACCATGCGCCAAGCGATTTCGATCAGTTTTTGAAAATTGCTGACCCGACAGGCTTTCCATCGCCTTCAAAAGATTTCTGTCCCTATTTTCCTCAAAACGTCTTTCCAACTGACCGAACCGCACATGCGAAAGGTTCTTGAGCCACTCAAAATAGGAGATGGTAACACCGCCCGCGTTCAGATACACGTCTGGAATAACCGCCACCCCTTTTGCCCTAAGAATCTCATCTGCTTCGGGGGTTGTTGGCCCGTTTGCGGCTTCCGCGACAATCTTGGCTCTGATTTGAGAGGCGTTCTCACGGGTAATCTGATTTTCGAGCGCTGCAGGAATGAGGATGTCACATTCCTGTTCAAGGATGTCAACCAAGTCTGGGAGATTGGTCGCCCCAGGAAAATCGAGAAGGGAATCTTTTTCGGATCGATGCTGGTAGACCTCCTCAACAGCTAACCCTTTCGGATTGTAGATGGCACCGGTCATGTCCGCTAATCCAACAATCACCGCCCCACCTTCTTCCAAAAATTTGGCACTGTGGTACCCAACGTTGCCAAATCCCTGAATGACAACCGATTTACCCTCCAAGCCCGGCGTCAGCCCGATCGCCTTCATATCCTCCGAGAAACCGCACGCCTCCCGGATGCCGAAGTACACGCCTCTACCTGTGGCCGCTGTCCGCCCATAAATACCACCGAGTTCCAGCGGCTTTCCCGTCACACATGCCCAGCCTTCCAATTTATCTGGCGTAAATGATTTATAGGTATCGGCGATCCATGCCATTTCACGCTCCCCGGTACCGTAATCGGGGGCGGGAACATCTATGCCCGGACCGATGAAATTCTTCTGAATCAGTTCGTACGTATAGCGGCGGGTGATGCGCTCCAATTCCGCGGTGGAGTAGTTCTTGGTATCGATCTGAACGCCCCCTTTCGCCCCACCGAACGGCACATCGACGATGGTACATTTGTATGTCATCAGGGCAGCGAGCGCGATCACCTCGTCCTCATTGACCAACGTACTATAACGGATTCCACCTTTTGTCGGCTGTTTGTGATGACTATGTTCCGCTCGCCACGCGTGGATGACTTCAATCTCTCCATCATCTCTTTTGAGCGGAAATGTCATGTGACAGACGCTGTTGCAGATTTTGATCTGCTCAAGTAGACCGGGAGGGTAGTCGGTGAACTGAGCGGCTCTGTCAAAGTTAAGGTTAACCTGTTGAAAAAACGAGCCCTCTGGCGCCATTTCTACTGTTCTCCTCACAAAAATCGAAGGAATGTAGTAAAGCGGAAATTTACCGTTGCCAGCGATAGCGCACGGCGTCTTTCCCCGCCATCAGCGCGAACTCCCAACGTTCACACCATGTCTTATAATCGGTCTGCAGCGCATCTGGGCGGAACTTGCTGCGCATGAGGAACGTCGGATAGAAGGGACGACCCGATGGCATATAGGCATCGTGATAGCGCAGGTCAAAGCTCCAGCGAACCTCGTCCGACTCATTAGGAAGCGCGTGATGCAGCGTGTAGTTGTGGAATAGGATCAGCCCACCTGCGGGAACAGGCAGCGGCTTAGATTTGATGGGTGGACGTTCTTCCTCGGGCACGTTCAATCCGGGTGTATACGCATGTTGCCGGAGGCCATATTTATGGCTGCCGGGCAGCACCGCGAGACAACCGTTCTCCAGTGTTGCGTCCACGACAGGCACCCAAACAGTCAGCATAAAGTGTTGATCGGTGTCGGGCCAACATACGCCGATGTCCTGATGGAAATGGGTCGGAGAGCCACCGGTCGCACGGTGCGGCAGAACCGCTCGGATATGCTGGATGGGATTACACACGATCTCCGAACCGCAGAGCGATTCCGCTACATCCAGAATCTTCGGGTTTTTCAAAAAGTTGAAGGTTGCCTCTCCGCGTTCCTGCATAATGTCCAGATTTCCAGCAACTTCTGGAGCCTCCTTCGATAGCAGGAGCAACCGCCGCGTGAACGGTTCGTCCTCATGCAGCGAACTTATTTTTTCCTCGGCGTACAGTTTCTGTGCACGCCCCTCAATAATATCGGAGTACTCATCAATGACTGGCTGCAGGTCGTCCACATCCAGCACATTTTCCAACCGTAGGTAACCGTCCTCGTGGAATAAAGAAATTTGATCTTCCGTCAAGTGCATAGTGGTTATCTCCTTGTTATTTATGGTAGATTTCAGAATTAATGAGACACTCCAAACCGGTTGCAGTTAGGAAACCGCTCCCTACCGTTCTGCCGTTTGGTAGGCACTGTTTCCAACAGTGTCGATGCGGTGCGGTTGGAAACCGCACCTACCAAGGGCGAAAGCGTCTATTTATTTTTAGAATTCACCATAGTATGCGGGCCTGATGCTTCCATAAGCACCCTGACCCATTCTCGGTTCGTTACTGAAAAAACCGCTGAACAGAAACTACGCCTGTGAGGCAGACAACAACGCCTTTTCGACTGCGGTAGGCAGTTGCATCAGATGAAAGCGGCTGGCTGTATAAGCATAGTCTTCCCCACTTTCATCTATAACGCGAATATAGCCATGTGCCGTAGCGTCATCGTCAGGGATCACACGATACAATTTCCCTACCTCAAGAGAAGCAGGGTATCCTTCATTACTGAGACATAGACCAAATTGCGGAAACTGGTTTTTCTATTTTATTCATCACTAAAACGTATTGGACCATCAACGAGACGGGTATCTGCTGCTATTAATAAAACCGCAGCTCCTGCCGCCATTGTAACGGCAGATTAGGCATCAGCAGCTTGGTCCACAGTAGACATTGGATGGACTTTCATTGGTTCATAGTAGAGTAGCATGATCTGATCAGGACGCAAACCTACTGACTCATAAGTGCGTCCGTCACGGTCACTGAATTCTACTTCAAAGGCTTTACCGTCTGCAAGAATTTCAACCACTGTACCGACTTGCCCACGTCTGAGATTATATTCAGGCAAATCGCCTATAAGGGCAACCCCATCGAATAGTTTGATATCCATGCTCTCTCACCTCCAGCATCCTACAATGGGTAACAAGATGTTAATCTTGGTGTATCTGAATCGTGTTCAATGATCCAAGCACTCCGAATCATCGCCTGTTTGCTGCGCCAAACAAGCATAAAGTCAACGACGTAGCGTTGACCATAGGCATCACGTCGTCCCGGTTGTCCGTCGTGTGTCTTAATCGCTTCCAACAAAACGCTGCGCAATTCTTCTGCATCATCAGCGGTCATGCTAAGTGCAGCTATAAATAAGCGTGCTTTATGCTTTCCATGCTCATGCGTCGAATTCAGGCAGTAATCACGCAACTTGCGAATATCCACAACAGCATCTTCAGCGTTTGGTACTTTCATCACTGCTCCGAATTTCGGCATGCGGAAATACAGCAGCGACATCCGGTTCTAACTGGATAACTTGTCCCCTGAAACTCTTCCGCTTAGGACCAACTTTTCTCACCCGTAAACTCTTCAAATCGCACTCTGGACGAAGTTCATCGTCCATCTTGGTCTCAGTTTTCTGTATAATCTTCTCTTTTCCTTGCCTCTAACTACACCCATAATTCTTGCGTATCAAAGCGAAGTGCTGCTTGAATCCCCTCTTTAGTTAAACGCGGATGTGCTTCAAGGAGTTGCTCAACAGTTTCACCCGCAGCGAGTTTTTCCAGAATCAATTCTACCGTGATACGCGTACCCGCAACGACGGGCTTCCCCATCATGATTGATGGATCGGATTGTATAAGTTTTGTGTCCATAACGTGCTATGCCTTTTGTTGATGCTGGTCAATAATTTTTCCCAACGCTCTCAAAGCAGAGTTCACTGATTTAGCATCAGGAAATATTTTGGCAACATCATCGTCAAGCCTAACAATATTTGTGCCTTCCCGATATCTCTGGGCATATTTGCCCCGAACGCCTTTACTGAAATCGTATTCATCAAGTAAATCCGGATCTTGTTGATTGAGCATCGTTTTCTCTATAGCTTATCCCGTCGCAAATACTTTCCAGTTGAAACTGCTTCAAAAACCTGATAGAATTAGAACAATTATACAACCCCTTCCAAACCCTTGTCAAACCCAAAACTGCGGTCAAGGGAGAGCCCCAGCCATGCGACTCCGGACAAAACTCTTACTTCTCGGTTTCCTCGTCCTACTGATTAACAGCGCGTACCTAATCAGCTTCGGGGAGCCGACCCTATTTTACATCGGGAACGTCCTACTTCATATCGTCCTCGGTGTTGCGCTGATTGTCCCGTTTATTGTCTATGTGTGCAAGCGTTTCGATGGCATGTCGATTATCGGCAAAGGCGGGGTGATTGCTCTCGGAGTCGGGGGGATTTCGGGCGTGTACCTGATGTTCGTCGGTGCTACAACGCCCAACCGCTGGCTGCTCATCGTGCATATCGTGGCGGTGACGCTCGGTACGATTCTACTTGTCGGACATCTGTTGATTTTGGCGAGACGAGCGGAGACCGAGCTTTCACGCAGAGCGGCGCAAGTCACCGGAATTGTCCTCCTCGTTAGCCTGCTGTTTCCCGTCGGGGCAAGGCTGATCCAACACTATCGACCCAACCCGGACTATCTGGTGAAAAACCCGCTCTCCCCACCGACCAGTATGTATGAGGAGGGCGGCGGCACCGATGGACCATTCTTCCCCGCTTCCGTCGAGACCTATACCGGCGATCTGATCCCCACCGACTTCTTTCTGACCTCCCAAACCTGCGCCGAAAGTGGATGCCATCCGGATATCTACAGGCAGTGGAACGAATCAGCGCATCACTTCGCCTCCTTTAACAATCAGTGGTATCGCAAGTCGATTATGTATATGCAGGATGTGAATGGGATCCAACCGTCGAAATGGTGCGGTGGGTGCCACGATCCCGCAATCCTGCTGAACGGCGTGATGGATCGACCGATCCGGGAGAATATGCACACCCCCGCTGCCCAAGCGGGACTTGCGTGTACGGCGTGCCATTCGATGGAGAAGGTCAAAGATACGATGGGCAACAGCGGCTATGTTATCAAGTACCCGCCGCTGCATGAGATGGCAGCCAGCGAAAACAGTGCAATCCGTAAACTCCACAATTACCTGATTCGACTGGATCCCGAACCCCATAAAAAGAGTTTCCTCAAGCCGTTCCACCGTCAGAATACCGCAGAGTTCTGTTCCACCTGTCACAAGGTGCATCTCGATGTGCCGGTCAACAATTTCCGATGGTTCCGTGGCTTTGACGACTACGATCAGTGGCAGATGAGCGGTGTTTCCCATCAGGGGGCATTGTCCTTCTACTACCCCGAAGAACCGAAGAAGTGTGTTGACTGTCACATGCCGTTGGTGCCCTCAAAAGACGCAGGGAATATCAATGGAAAGGTGCACAGCCACCGCTTTCCCGCGGCGAATACGGCGCTCCCGTTCGTGAACAAGCACGCCGACCAACTCAAGGTTACCACTCGATTTTCTTCAGGACAATCAGGTGAGCGTGGATATCTTCGCGCTGAGTCCTGCAACACCGATCCAACCCCAATCCCATGGTGCAGCTGGTATCAGCACAGCCCCCGCCAGACCACAACTCCGTGCTTTCAGTATGATGGAGGGCGGAAGTCAGGGACACGCCGTGGGGACGGTAACGGACATAACGAAGCTGATCGCTCCCATCGACAGGTCCAACGCGACGGTTCAGCGCGGCAAGGAGGTTCGAGTTGACCTTGTCGTTCGCACAAGGGGCGTGGGACACCGATTCCCCGCCGGCACAATTGACGCCTTCGATATCTGGTTGGAGTTGAAGGCGACGGACGAAAACGGAAAGGTGATCTTTCTGGAGCGGGCAGATTGAAGCGGAAGATGGAAACGGACCGGTTGATCCGGGGGCGCACTTTTACCGGGCGTATATGTTGGACGAACACGGAAACCTTATCAATAAGCGCAACGCTTGGGCGGCGCGGACGGTCCTCTATACGAACACCATTCCGCCCGGCGCTGCGGATACCGTTCATTACCGGCTCCTGATCCCACCGGACTGTGGGGACGAGATTCAGCTGCACGCAAAGTTGAATTACCGCAAATTCAACTGGTGGCATACACAGTGGGCTTATGCGGGGGTGCGCGATCCGGAGGACACCGATTTTCAGGTGGATAAGGGTTATGACAATGGACGTTGGATCTTCACAGGGGATACATCGGATGTCGCTGGGAAGATCAAAGCGATTCCTAACCTCCCAATTGTCGTCATGGCAGAGGATAGGGCAAGGTTGCGGGTGATAGATCAGGACGGGTCGAGCGAGCCGGTAACCGGTCAATCCAAGGAGAAGCCGAAATCGAATCACCGTGAGCGTTGGAATGACTACGGGATTGGGCTACTCCTTCAGGGGGATCTCAAGGGTGCCGAAGCAGTGTTCCTGAGAGTTACGGAGATTGAGCCGGGCTATATGGACGGGTGGGTCAACGTCGCACGGTGTCGTATTGAGGAAGGGGATATGAGAGGGGCGGAGGAGATGCTTGACAAAGCGATGGCACTCCAGAAAGAACTGCCTCCCGGCAACCCGCACCGAGCGAAGGTGCACTACTTTTATGCGCTCGTGCAAAAGGCTTACGGGAAATATGATGTCGCGCTCGAACACCTGCGGACTGCTGCCCTCCAATTTCCGCGGGATCGGCGGGTTCTGAATGAGATTGGTAGGCTGCTCTACCTGCAGCGGAAGTATGAGGAAGCATTGGCAGAATTTCAGAAAACGTTGGCGGTTGACCCGGAGGATCTGGATGCGCACTACAACATGATGTTGTGCTATCGTGCGCTCAAGAATGAGGTAATGGCAGCGAAGGCGCAGAAACTGTATCTGCGGTTCAAGGCGGATGAATCGGTTGACGCTATCACCGGGATCACCCGTCGCGCTGACCCGTATGCGAATATCGAGCGTCAGCGGATTCATGAACACACTTCCGGGTTGAGTGAACAGAAGTGAGTAATCTAACAAAATCTAACAGAATCTAACACTTTTGCAAAAATTGGGGGGTTAGTCATTTTGTTTACACATCACATGTCGCCCCGATGGGGCTAATGGTTGGGGGTTACCAACCTGCGTTGGGCGACGGGCGAGGGGACCTCGCCCCTACGATTACGGACAATTTTACATAAATGTCAACACGCCCTAGTCATTTTTCACATGTCGCCCCGCTGGGGCTATGGGAATACATTGAAGTGTTGGGTTTCACGATCACGGTTCAGACAAACTACGCGCTGTCAAAACCTAACAGAATCTAACAAAATCTAACACTTTTTACAAAAATTCTATAAAGTAGGTCGAGATTCATATCTCGACACCCAAATGTCGATTTTAGAAAATCGACCTACAATAGGGCAACCACAAGTTTCTTAATCCCGATTTATCGGGGGGTTGCCTCCTACAGGAATCAATCAAATGTAGGGGCAGGTTTCTTAATCTCGATCTATCGGGGTCTTGTGCCTGCCCATCTAGTTCTTCTTTTTTCTGCGGAGATTCGTGTTAATTCGTGGAGGTTTTAATACTTTTTATCCAAACCCAATAAAGGAGAGAATCAACAATGGCTTACACACTTGAAGATGAATTTGGCGATATTATTGGCAAGGCGAGGCGTGGGAACGGTTTGAGCGTGGGCGACGTTGCTGCCCAAGCAGGACTTACGGAGGCGCAGGTGTCCCAGATGGAGGACTATACGCTGAAACCGACAGAGGATCAGGTCCGTAGCATCGCGGCGTGCCTCAATCTTAACGGCGCACGGTTGGCGGACATTACGATGGAACGTTGGTCACCGGAACCGGTCCCTGCGGGATATGACGACGCTTTGGAGGTGGTCACCATCACAGCGGATGTCGGCGGTTGGCCCGTCCATGCGTACCTATTGGTGTGCAAAGCGACGAATAAAGCTGCTATTATCGACACAGCAGCGCATCCGGACGATGTGCTGCAGAAGGTGGCGGAAACCGGCGTGGAGCCGTCCCTCATTCTACTGACGCACGCACACGGCGACCATGCGAACGGTCTGATGGATATTGAACGGGCGACGGGCTGCCCGACATATATCCACGCGCAGGAACCGCAGCCGCGCAGCACCCGACAACTTCGGCTCCTCAACCACGGGGATGAAGTGGCGGTCGGTAACCTTTCTGTGAAAACGCTCGACACACCGGGACACACGCCCGGCGGTTGCAGCTTCCATACCCGTTCCACAGTGATTGTCGGGGACGCGCTATTTGCGGGATCGGTCGGGGGTGCGAACATTTCGTATACTGATCTGTTGGCTGGAGTTCGGAATTACCTGCTTTCGCTGCCCGACGATACGAAACTCTTTCCCGGACACGGTCCCGCCACGACCGTCGGCGAGGAAAAGGCGCATAACCCCTTCTTCTAAGGTTGGTATCCGATAGATAACTACTGATATAATAGAGGGGTGCTCATAATTATTGTAGGAGTTAAGCACTTCAGTAAGGAATAATGATCGTTGTTCCCTACGGACTCCTTATGGAGCCTCTACTGTAGTTGCCCGATTTATCGGGCGTTGGGAACGGTGCCCAGCGGCGATAAATCGCTGAACTACATGGATTTGAGCGTTCAGCTGCGTAAGTCCTACATTCTCTGAATCAGGATTTACAGGATTTAAGGGTTAACAGGATAATATATCTCCAATCCCCCTATAAAGACATACAGATGTTCGGGGTCAGGGAGGTGAAAACAGGAAGCTTTTAGCCCCAGCGGGGCGACAGGTGTAACTTGAGCTAAATCTTTCTTAAGGATAGGAGTTACGCACTTCAGTAGGGAACGCAGATCTGCGTTCCCTACGGACTCCTTGTGGAGCCTATGCTGTAGTTGCCTGATTCATCAGGCGTCGGAGATTGTGTCCTACGGCGATAAATCGCCGAACTACAGGGCTCGGGGCATCCAACTGCGTAACTCCTAAAGGAACTAAAAAGAACAGTTGAGGTGATAATTTGAGTACAATCCAAAGCGGTATTGAAAATCGCCTGTGGACGATAGCAGATGAGTTGAGAGCAAACTCACGGCTCCGGGCGTCTGAGTATTCAACGCCCGTGCTAGGGTTGATATTTTTACGGTATGCAGACCACAAATTCACGCAGGCGGAAGGGGAAATCCGCGAAACCGCATCCACCGGTAGCAGGCGCACGAGAATCTCAGATCAGAGCGCAGCATATCATGCCCGCGGTGCCTTCTACCTCCCAGAAAACGCGCGTTTCCAGTACCTGTTGAACCTACCGGAGAGCGAGGATATTGCACGGGCTATCAACGACGCGATGCGGGCGATTGAGGAAGCAAACAACAGTCTTGATGGTGTTCTACCCAGGACCTACAACCGCCTTGAACGGAGTGTCCTCTTTGAACTGCTCCGCACCATGGCAGAAATTCCGATGGACATTGAGGGCGATGCGTTTGGTAAGATCTACGAGTATTTCCTTGGCAACTTTGCCATGGCGGAAGGGCAACGGGGCGGCGAGTTCTTCACTCCCACCTCTCTGGTGAAACTAATTGTTGAGATTATCCAGCCCTTTCAAGGACGAATTCTGGACCCAGCGTGCGGTTCTGGCGGTATGTTCGTCCAGAGCGCCGAGTTTATCCATAACCACCAACAGAATGGGAACAATCGGATCAGCATTTACGGAACGGAACGGGTTGCAGAAACAATTCGGCTCTGCAAAATGAACCTCGCCGTGCATGGACTGGAAGGCGACATCCGGCAAGCGAACAGCTACTACGAGGACCCGCATCGATGTGTGGATAGATTCGACTTCGTGATGGCAAATCCGCCGTTCAACGTGGATAGGGTGGACAGGGAACGGCTTAGGGATGACCCACGATTTCCGTTCGGGATGCCCCGCGTGGATAACGCCAACTATCTCTGGATTCAGTTGTTTTACAGCGCCCTCAACGCCTCTGGTCGGGCAGGGTTTGTGATGGCAAACTCCGCCGCCGATGCCCGTGCCTCTGAATTGGAGATCCGCAGGCAGATTATCGAATCCCGTGCCGTTGATGTGATGGTGAGTATCTCCTCCAATTTCTTCTATACCGTCACGCTGCCCTGTACCCTCTGGTTCTTCGACAAGTCTAAAGGGGAGAGCGATCGAGCGGATAAGGTACTTTTCATTGATGCCCGCCATATCTACCAACAGGTAGATCGAGCACACCGAGAGTTCACACCCCAGCAGATTGAATTCCTGTCCAACATTGCGAGGCTGTATCGGGGCGAACTCCCTGAAAACCAGCACGACAGCGCGGATATGATGGCAGCGAAATTCCCCGATGGCGTGTACCTTGATGTGCCCGGTCTTTGTAAGGTGGCAACAGTTGAGCAAATAGAAGCGCAGGGGTGGAGCCTCAATCCGGGACGGTATGTCGGGGTTGCAGAACGGGAAGAAGATGCGTTTGACTTCGCGGAACGGTTGGGAGAACTCAACGAGGAGTTAGAAGTCCTGAACGTTGAGGCACGTCAGTTGGAGGAACGGATTGGAGAGAATGTGGCGATGATTTTGGAAAACAGAGTATAATAACCAATGGTACTAGCTTGCAGCTGTTGATAAGCTGAAACGTGAAAATCATTGGTTCATTTAGCCCCAGCGGGGCGGCATGTTTATAGCAGGGGCGATCCCCCAAATCCCCAAGCCCCAGCGGGGCGATATGTGTATAGTATAAGGTGTCCGCAGATAAAATCGTCAAGTAGAATACAGAGAGCATTGTTTCTGCCATTAGGGAGGTTGCATGAACATGGACGAAAAATAAGAGTTAATAGAAATCTACAAACTTCACGCAGAACTTGCTGACAGCGTCAGCAGACAACGAGGCACAACAAACCGTTTTTATATTTTACTCATGTCAGGATTATCTGTGCTCTTCTGGGCACTATTACAACTCCGAAATGGAGTGCCGCTTGGCGACCTGATGATAGGTTTCGGGCTATTGGGCACATCACTCGCAGTCGCTTGGTACATCCACATCCGTTCCTACCGCCAGCTAAATTCGGGTAAATTTAAACCCCTACATGAGTTAGAGGAGAAGCTCGCTTACCCTTTTTTCAAGCGGGAATGGGAACTACTCGAAGAAGGAGAGAACCCGAACAAATATTGGAAGTTGACTGTTGTTGAAACCTTTGTTCCTATCATCTTTTTCCTTCTCTTTGCGGTGGTGTTGTTTATCGGGATTTACCTATTGCTGCGCTGAAATTCCATTGTCTGAATCAGGATTCTCCCCGATAGATCCCCGATATATCGGGACAGGCGGGACAGGCAGGATGGAAGGATTCTCAGGATAGCACATGAGAGCGGAGAGATTATGCAAGAAAAAGATAGAAAACGAGATCCGATGCCCCCTCCCGATGCAACCCCAGAGGAGATTGGCGAATTTTGGGATACCCACAGCCTATCCGATTATTGGGACGAAACCCACGAGGTGGATTTTCAGATCAATCTCAAACTGAAACACAATCTGGTCCCGGTGGAACGTGAGATTGCCGAGCAAATTAACGCACACGCAACAAAACAGGGCGTATCGGCTGAAAAATTGGTAAACCTCTGGCTTCGAGACAAATTAAAAGGGATTACCACAAGGCAATAAGCAAGGGAAGATGGTGCAAATTGTCAGAATCAGGATTCTCCAGATTGAAGAAGTTTCACGATAGTGGATGGCAGTGGATAGCATCAATCCTGTAAATCCTAAAATCCAGTAAATCCAGATTCAGACAGAGTGCAATGATGATTTTGGAGAAGACAGCATGGTGCAACGTGAAGATTGGAAACCTTTTCGTTTGGATCAATTGGGCTTTGTTGGACGCGGGAGGTCCCGAAGCCGACCAAGAAATGATCCTGCTCTCTACGGGGGACCTTATCCGCTATTTGAAACAGGGGATATTAAATCCACCGATCTTTACCTGTCAAAGTCAAAGAAAACTTACAATGAAAAGGGACTAGCTCAAAGCAAACTGTGGAATCCTGGTACACTTTGCATCACGATTGCTGCTAATATCGCGGAAACTGCGATTCTGAAAATCAAGGCATGTTTTCCAGATAGCGTCGTTGGTTTCGTTGCGGATCCTGAGACGACTGATGTAAGATATGTTAAATACTACATTGATTTCATCAAACTACAAATGCAAAACATATCGCGGGGAACAACACAAGATAACCTGAGTGTAGAGAAGTTGTTATCCTTTGAGTTTTTCGCGCCGCCGTTGAATACTCAACGCAAAATCGCCGCAGTCCTCAGCGCCTACGACGACCTGATCGAGAACAACACCCGCCGCATCGAAATCCTTGAGGAGATGGCGGGGGCAATCTACCGAGAATGGTTTGTCGAATTCCGCTTTCCGGGGCATGAGGGGGTGAAGATGGTGGAGTCGGAGTTGGGCTTGATACCGCAGGGGTGGGAGGTAAACAACTTCGGTGAGGTTTCGCAATTACATAGAGGAAAATCGTACAGAAGTCAGGAATTTAGTCGAAGATGCAAGAGGGAATTGCCATTCCTTAACCTGAAAAACATTGATCGGGAAGGCGGATATAGAATTGATGGTCTGAAATGGTATGATGGAAGAAACGCAGATTGATCTCAAAGACATTGTTATGGCACTGTGATTGACACAAGATGGGAGAATTGTTGCCCGTTCCACTCGTAATTCCCAATATAGGGCGCGAAATAATAATGTTTTCTATGGATCTTATTAAAATCAAACCGGAAGAATCATTTCAAACAGACTTTCCTTTTATGCCTTGTTCAGATACTCAAGCCTTACCTGATAGTACTCAAAGAGTATGCTAATGGCGCGAGTCCAAACATCTAAGCCCCAGTCATGTTCAATCATCTGAATTAGTTTGCCTCCCAGTGAATTAAGACAAAGATATGCTGAGATTGCAGAGTCCAGTTGGACCAACAAAGTGATTTGCTACTTAGAAAGAAAAACACCAACCTCCGCCAAACCCGCGATCTCCTACTCCCCAAACTGATCTCCGGCGAGATTGACGTATCCGAACTTGATATCGACACCGACTGATACTATTCCCAAAAAGGAACATAAGCGTATGCGACCCGAACCCCTGAAAGAATGAACAGACCGAATTGTTATTGACGAAGCAGTTCTGACCGGAAAGCCTGTTATCAAGGGCACCCGTTTAGCTGTCGAGTTCATTATTGATCTACTGGCACACGGCTGGAGTGAAGCAGAGATTCTTGAAAATTACCCCGGTATTGTGGTTGAGGACATTCGAGCGTGTCTCGCTTACGCCAGTGCGACGTTACATGCCGAAGAAAATTATAATGGGTCTTAGAATTGATGAGACACACCAAACCGGTGCGGTTAGGAAACCGCACCTACCGGGCGGGCGAAAGTGTCTATCTGTTTTTAGAATTCACCATAAAGGAGGAAATTGAGATGAATTTAACCGTTGAACTAACAACCGATCAGGTCGTCGGTTTTGTCCAACAGATGCCAGCCGAAGAAAGACGGTCACTACTACTCGCGATTGCAGAGCAGGCAGCAGCCAATCGGGAAACACGTATAGACCGTGCTGAAACACAGTTGCGGCAGTTGTGTAAAGATCGGGGGTTGGATTGGGATGCCATGACCGAGGCAGAGCGCGAAAATTTTATTGATGATCTGATCCACGAGGACCGCGAATGCAACCAATAGCCGTTTACGATACAAACATTTTGTTGTCAGGTATCGGCTGGCGAGGTAGTCCGTATCGTTGTCTTGAATTGGCACGGCAGGGCAGCGTTGAAGGGTTGACCTGCTCCGAAATACTGGATGAATTGGCGGAGAAATTAACGACTAAACTCAACTTTCCGGTGTCCGAAACTACTGATGTAATCGCGGATCTCCTTGGTTTCTTGCGGGTGGTCAAGATTACCAACACGCTCAAAGCCATCTCTGCCGATTCGGACGACGACAAAGTCATTGAATGTGCCGTTGTGGGGGAGGCAACCCATATTGTAACCGGCGATCGCCGTCATCTGTTGCCACTTGGCAGCCATCAAGGTGTCCTTATTGTCACAGCAGCGGACTTTCTTGGACAGTTTTCATGAACTGGAAAAAATTGACCAAAGATAAAAGTTGCGAACCAGTAAATCATGCAGAATAATCCGTACAGCGAAGACCAACTGGTTGAACAAACCGCCATCGCCCTACTCGCAGGAATGAGGTGGGAGACCTTGGACTGTTACAACGAATTCGATCACGGTAGCAGTCCGCTCGGTAGGGAGAATAGGGGCGAAGTGGTTCTGATAAGGCGGTTACGCGCTGCCTTGAAGAGGCTCAACCCCGATGCGTCCAGTGAGGCAATCGGTGCAGCGATTGAGGAGTTGACCCGCTCCCGTGCGACAATGAGCCGCGAAGAAGCCAACTATGAGATATACAGGCTACTCAAGGATGGTGTGAAAGTTACAATCACGGACCCGGACGGCGAAGGTGAAACCGATGAAATACTAAAGGTAATTGATTGGGAGAATCCAGAGAATAACGATTACTTTCTGGCATCACAGTTATGGATCGCCGGTGAGATGTACACTCGCAGGCCTGATGCAATCGGCTTTATCAACGGCTTACCCTTAGTGCTGATGGAGTTCAAACGGATTGACGAAAACCTTCACAGCGCATATCAGGACAATCTCAGGGACTACAAAGACACAATCCCCCACCTATTCTGGTACAACGCCGTGATTATCCTCTCCAACGGCTCAGAGAGCAGATTCGGTAGCTTGACCGCGAGTTGGGAACATTTCACCGAATGGAAACGGGTTGAGCGCGAAGATGAACAGGGAGCGGTTTCGCTGGAAACAATCCTAAAGGGGATATGTGAACACCGCCGGCTGTTAGACATTATCGAGAACTTCACACTGTTTATGGAAGTCCAAGGCGGGTTGATTAAGCTAATCGGCAAGAACCATCAATACCTCGGCGTGAACAACGCGATCGATGCCCTGCGTGGGATAGAGTCGAATCAGGGAAAACTCGGTGTCTTCTGGCATACGCAAGGCTCAGGAAAGAGCATCTCGATGATTTTCTTCGCGCAGAAGGTGCTGAGAAAGATACCGGGCGGTTGGCGGTTCGTTATCGTGACTGATCGCAGAGAGTTGGACGACCAGATCTATAAAAACTTCGCAGATTCTAGGGGCGTGGTCACGCAGGGGGAGGTCCATGCGGAGGATATCCAGGGTCTCCGGCAGCTGTTGAGCGAGGATCACCGCTATATCTTCACGCTTATCCAGAAGTTCCAAACAAAGGACGATGCACCGCATCCCGTCCTCTCCGATAACGCAAACGTCATTGTCATTACCGATGAATCACACCGCAGCCAATACGATACATTGGCGTTAAACATGCGGACGGCGCTTCCCAACGCGGCATTCATCGCCTTCACCGGGACACCGTTAATCGACGGAGAGGAACGGACGAAGGAGGTGTTCGGGGAGTATGTCTCGATTTACGACTTCAAGCAGTCGGTTGCGGACGGTGCGACCGTGCCGCTCTATTACGAAAATCGGGTGCCTAGAATGCAGTTGATCACCGAACACCTAACCGAGGATATAGAACAAATCCTTGAATCAGCCGAACTGGACGAAACACAGGAAAACAGGCTTGAACAGGAGTTTGCGATACAGTACCAGGTCATCACGCGGGAGGAACGGTTAGAAGCGATTGCGGCAGATATTGTCTCCCACTTTATGGGACGAGGATACCGTGGCAAGGCGATGGTCGTCTCAATCGACAAAGCCACCGCCGTCAAGATGTATGATAAGGTGGGGGAATATTGGAGAAACTACTGTGAGGAGTTGAAGGAGCAGTTAAGCGATACCACCGAGGCCGCGGAACGGGGTACTCTGGAAGAAAAGATTCAGTACATGGAGGAGACCCGTATGCGGGTGGTGGTTTCCCAGTCGCAGAACGAGATTGGTGATCTGAGAGCGAAGGGTGTGGACATCACTCCACATCGGCAACGGATGAACACCCAGGATTTGGATGCCAAATTCAAAGACCCAGAGGACCCGTTCCGTATCGTTTTCGTCTGCGCGATGTGGATGACCGGTTTCGATGTACCAGCTTGCTCAACAATCTATTTGGATAAACCCCAACGTAACCATACCCTGATGCAGACTATCGCTAGAGCCAATCGCGTCTTCAAGGATAAAGTCAACGGCTTAATCGTCGATTACATCGGCATCTTCCGAAACCTTGAGCGAGCGTTGGCGATTTATGCAGATGGCACTGATCCAGATGGCACCGATCCGGACGGCAAGAATCCTATCCGGGATAAATCGGAACTTGTCGAGGAGCTCAGAGGAGAGACCACGGAGATTAAGGCGTTCTGCACGGACCTCAATGTGAACCTCGTCCAGATTGACGCAGCGGAGACAGAGCCCCTTGAACGTATCAGACAAATCAATGACGCCGTAGACCGGATATTGATCAATGACGAGATTAAAGGGGATTATCTACAACGTGCACGCCAAATCTCTCGACTATACAAGGCAATCCTCCCCGATCCCGCGGCGAGCGATTTCAACGGGATCTGCACCCTCATTAACATCATCGCGAAGAAGATCAAGAACCTGACACCAGCACCGATCGACACTACGGATGTGATGGAGCAGATCGAGGATCTACTAGATCAATCAATCGTGCCAACGGGTTACATCATAGAGGTAGCTGGAGATTACGAAACGGATTCGATTGTCGATCTGAGTCGGATTGACTTCGACGAACTCCGGGAAAGGTTTAGGACGCAACACAAACATATTGAGGCGGAAAAACTGAGGGGATCAATCCGGCGGAAGCTATCCGAGATAATACCGCTTAATGGGACCCGAATGGATTATCAGGAACGGTTCGAGCGGATTATCGCGGAGTATAATGAAGCTGCGATAGATGTTGATACGTGGTTTGAACAACTGATCGAATTGGCGGGAGAACTCACGGAGGAGGAGCAGCGTACCATTGCTGAGCAACTCACCGAGGAACAGTTAGCGGTGTTTGACCTGCTAACTCGACCTGAGATTGAGTTAGATGAAACAGAGAGAGACAAAGTGAAAGCTATATCCAAAGATTTACTCACGAAGCTGAAACAGGAGAAGTTGGTTTTGGATTGGCGTCAACGCCAACAATCCCGCGCGGCGGTCAAAGTCACTGTCGCAGAGATCCTCGACGAACTGCCGGAACGTTACACGCAGGAGATATATGATCGGAAGTGCGAGGTCGTGTATCAACACATTTACGATTGTTACTACGGCGCCGACAACAGTATTTATGGAAGCGCGGCATAATCACCGAAACGGTTCTGCTGGTGGATGGGTGTCATTCTGCGAAGGAAGGTGAATAGCTGCAGGGAGTCATTATCGAATACAGGACTTACGCACTTCAGTAGGCAGCGCGAGATTTTTTTAACCCCCTAAATCCCCCTTATCAGGGGGACTTTGACAAGTTCGCCAAGGTCGTATTGGTAATGTCTACTTACTTATTTCTCTAATTCACTCACAATCACTTCCAGCATGGAGCAATCACAAAACGGGAGCCACGCGCAATTTCTGTAAAAGTGTTAGATTTTGTTAGATTTTGTTCGGTGGTAAATTGTAGGGAACAACGATCGTTGTTCCCTTTTTTATTTTTTCTTTACCCTATTGGCAATTTAGGTTACAATAAATTTGATGACACAAAAACCCGAAATAGATCCCACCGAATCCCGAAAAGGAAGAATCTATCTATGGCTTGCGATTCTGATATTCGGTGCTGCTTCAGCGGTGGTCGCCAAGCTGATAATGATCGGGGAGGGCGCGCTGCTCGACGGACGGAATCCGATAGCGTTCTGCAATGTGCTGTTCGCTGGGAACGTCATCGCTGGCCTGACGCTATTGGCCATCTTCCACGGAGACTGGCGACCTTCTGAACTCAGAAAACTGACCTTCAAACAGTGGCTTGTGCAGCTTGTCTTGGCGGCGACATCGGGTGCGTTGGCACCGTCGCTGATGTTCCGTGCCGTTGAACAGACTTCGGTTACAAACATTGTGCTGATTGAAACGATCGAGATTCCGTTGGGGCTGTTCTTGGCGTGGCTGCTCTACCGCGAGAAATCGAGTTGGAGCGCAGTCATTGGGGCGGTCCTGGCTTTAATTGGCGTCGCGACAACCATCTGGCTGCAGATGGGTCAACCCAGTGAAATGATGCAGCAAGGTCAGATGCGCGGCGGTATTGGACGCGGTGAAATCTACGCAACGGCTGGCACGTTTCTTCTGGTGCTTGGGGCGGAACTGGGTCGCAAGCAACTTCGGACGATTCCGTTGGGGGTCTTCAGCGTTTTCCGCAATGTTGTCGGCTCGATCATCTTTCTGATCGTCGTGCTCATTATGCTCGGACCGGGACATTTTATGGATCTTTTCAGACCCGTCCTCTGGGGTTGGATGGCGTTGTATGGAAGTATCATCGTTGTGTGCGGTCAACTCTGTTGGTTTTCGGGCATCAAGCGGGTCACACCGGCTGATATTTCGTTAGCCTCCGCATTTTCACCGATCGCCGGAGTCATCTTCGCATTCCTGATACTCGGCGAAATCCCGATGATCGCGCAAATCATCGGTGGCGCGGTGATACTCTGCGGCATTGGGGTCGGGCTTGCCGGAGACCTTAAATTCCCACATAGAGAAGAAAAACGGCTGCGGTCCGCCAAATCGGAAGACAAACCCAAGGCATTTACAGGCGTTTAGCACTATAGTGGACCTTAGAATTAATGGAGGGGTGTGCATGTGTAGCAATCTAGGTAGATCAACTCTATTGCTGTGCATACACATTGCGCCCCTCTGGAGCGCAGGCATTGACTTTACCGCCGTTCTATAGACATATCGCTCCGCTGGAGCGAAGGTTTCTGTCGAATCATAAGGACTTTCGTGTATTCGGGTTGCTGAAAGGACATGAATCTGGTAGTAGTTCTGTTTGCTTATCAATATTTTCTGCGTAATCAACTGACTCCATGATTCAAACAATAATGATGTACACCCCTCAATTAATGAGACACGCAAAACCGGTGTGATTAGGATACCGCACCTACCCTTCTCCCGTTTAGTAGGCACTGTTTCCAACAGTGCCGATGCGGTGCGGTTGAAAACCGCACCTACCGGCTCCGATAATTAGTTTACCCCGATTTATCGGGGCGACCGAAACCGAGGGACGAAAGTGTCTATTCATTTTTCCAATTCACTATAGGTTCATTGAGGAGAAAATATGTCCGATTCCAAAAACCCAAAATATCGCGTTGGCATAATCGGTTGCGGGAGAGCGGGGACAGGTCGTGCCCGTGCCTTTGACATGCATCCGTTGTGCGGGGTAGTTGCTATTGCCGATACCGATCCCGAAAATCTGGAATTAGGTTGCAAGCGTTTCAACGTTCCGGGATACACCAGCTTCGACGAGATGCTCAAGAACGAAGCGATCGATATTGCGATGCCGGTCTTGCCGGTCCGACCGAATGCCGATGCCGTTGTCGCTTCAGCAGAAGCGGGCGTCAAGGCGATTTTCTGCGAGAAACCGCTCACCGCCAGCCTCGCAGATGCCGACCGCATGGTAGAAGCGTGCGAATCGCGTGGTATCTACTTAGCCGCAGGGGTTGTTATCTCCAGCCATCCAGATTACCAGAAAGCCTACGAGTTGGTCGCAGCGGGCGAGATAGGCGAAATCCAGAGGATTAACCTGTACAGTATCAACAATCAGGGCGGGTGCCATGGGCTGAACTTAGTCCGAAAGTTCGCAGGCAAGGCACCCGTCGATTGGGTAATCGGTTGGGTGGACGGAGACCCCTTCAGCGACCATGAAGAGCCGTATGACGACGCGGAGACAGGATTTGGGAAGATAGGCGGCTATATCCGCTTCTCCAACGGGGTTGAGTGTTTCAGCAACTACAAGGACATCGGATGGAAAGGAATCGAGATAGTAGGCTCTCAGGGAGTGATATATAACTGGAACAACACCGGCTTGGGACTACATCTTTTGAAGAACGATAACACGGAACGGGGACCTGCCCAGCTTAGAGAAGTCGAGGGTGTGTTTGAGGAATACGACGCGACGGAACGGGGTTATGATGATGAGGGATGGCTCGACCCGGGCATCCCAATGAAAGTAATTGTCCAGTCGATTGTCGATTCGCTGGAAACGGGTGTCCCGCTCAAGGTAACTACCGGGGACGACCTGCGCCATGCGTTAGAGATAGCCATCGGCTTGAGGGAATCCCATCGGCGGGGGCACACCCCTATCAAGTTTCCTATCGAGGATCGAAGTCTGGTGATGCAGCCCCAGCAATCACGGTGGCATTATAAGAAAAATATTTTAGGCAGGGAACAGTATATGGAACATATGCGACAACAGAGGAGGGATTAATGAATATTGATGAAATTCAACATTTCCTCACTGAGAAGCGCGGCAAATCCCCTCGGAGTTCTAAGCAGCCCCGACGCAAAGATCGAGATTCCAAGCAACTTGATGGTTGGCTGCTGTGCGATTTCCGGGGATCAAACCCAATCGCACGAAGCGTCACCGGCATCGATGATCCCGGTATCACCCGACGTTGGTTCTGCTACGTTCCAGCTGAGGGTTCCCCGGTATGGCTTGCCCACCGCATTGAAGTTTCCCACTTTGCCAATTTCCCCGGTGAGGTCAGAACCTTCACCGATTGGGATGAACTTCACCGTGAGCTGGGAGAGATTCTTGCGGGCAGCCATCGGGTGGCGATGGAATATTCTCCTTTTGCCGCCATCCCGTATGTTTCGCGAGTGGACGCTGGCACAGTTGAGTTGATCCGTTCTCTGGGCGTTGAAGTGGCTTCCTCCGCGGATCTAGTGCAACTGTCCGAAGCGCGTTGGACCGACGATCAGTTTGCTGGACATCAGAAATCCGCACGTCTAATCCTGGAAATCAAAGACGAAGCGTTTGAGTGGTTGGGGGTGCAGCTGCGCGATCAAGCGCCGGTCACGGAGTATGATGTACAACGTTTCATCATGGACCGCTTTGACACCGAAGGTCTTATACCGGGGCACCCTCCAATTGTGGCGGTCAACGAAAAAGCCAGTGACCCGCACTACTACCCGACAGCGGATCAACATCAACCTATCCAACCGGAGGATTGCGTCCTGATCGACCTATGGGCAAAGCAGCAATCGCCGGACGCTGTCTACGCGGACACGACATGGGTTGCCTACGCTGGTGATAACCCTCCCCAACGCTATCTCGACGTATTTGAGATTGTTCGGGAGGCACGGGATCTCGCTGTTGCGTTTATTCGTGAGAGCTTTGCAGCGGACGAAGCGGTCTACGGTTATGCTGTCGATGATCTGGTGCGAGGCTACATAACGCAGAGAGGGTATGGCGAGTTTTTTATCCACCGGACCGGACATAGCATCGGGACAGAGATACACGGCAACGGTGTCAATATCGACAATCTGGAAACGAGAGATGAACGTGCTTTGATTCCCGGCATCTGCTTTTCGATTGAACCGGGAATCTATCTTCCTATGTTCGGCGTTAGGAGCGAGCTTAATGTCTTTATAGCAGATCTCACACCCGAAGGTGTCATTGTGACCACCCTCCCCGTTCAAGAAGAGGTCTTGATGCTGATGTGACACAAGTGGCCACTCGCAGCATGATATCCCCAATAGGGCGCAAAAGTTATCCCCCGCCTCCCGTACCCTGTATCTGTATTTCGGAACTGCTATCGCCGCCAGATTCTGGAACAGGGGTCTCTGCTTTCAGGTCGGTAGAGTTCTTAATAAGTTTGTCCACACGCGTTTTGTTCACTTCAAAGATCTGCGCTTTGTCTTCCCGTTTCACGTAGTGCGACCCGGTCTCCTCTGCCCCAATCAGGAGTGTTTGCGCTGCCCCATCCTTGAGCGTGGCAGTGATGGACGCCAGCGGCATATCCAGTCCATATTCTGAGAGCGCTTTGGCTTCCGCAAAATCGTCGGTCTCCAACGAACTCATCAGTTCCGTGATTTCCTCGACCTCCGTTCTATCGGCAGCGGAGACGAGTGGTTTGAGCATCTGCCATTCTCCCGCCGCGTCAACCTGCAGCTCAATCTCTTCCTCCTCCGATCTAATTGTCAGGTGGTTCACGTCCTCCTTGAGGAACGCAAAGATCGCCCGATCCCGCCATGAGCGATAGCCTTTATCGAAAGTCGATTTCAGATGCCCCGGGACGATGTAGACATCGTCGGAGTCTGCAGCGCGGACGTAGCTATTAAAGATTTCTGGCGTCGTCTTTCCAGCGAAGAGATGTGCAAGGAGGTTATCACTCGCATCCATGAGTTTGGCTTCGGTGCCGGAGCTATCAACCTGAAAGACCGCTTGTTTCTCCGGGTTCGAGGAGACACGTTGAATCGTTTTCATTCCGGCAACTTTGTCGAGCAATTCGGCAACAGCTGTCTGATCGGCGGGATAGTTATCCATCGACTCCACAAGCCACTGATCGTTCTGCTTGACAAGCGTCGTGGTTGTCAAGCCAAATGCAGCAAGAATCTCGATTTTCGCCACATCCCCCTTATTGAAAAATGGAAACAGGAGTTCCGCAGTCTCAACCTTCTTCTGCTGTTCACTCTTGCCAAACGGATCCTCGAAAATCAGGATCAATAGACCTAAAACGATAAACACGCCAACCAAGACCAAAAGTTGTTTTATTTTCATAATATCACCAGAATTAAAAGATGAAGCGGGACCTTATGAAACAGATCCGTATGCTTCAACCATCCGTTTTGCCCTCCTTCTCAAAATAAATCGAACCAATCCAAAGGCTACCACGAGAATTGGCACACCGGCAATACTTATAAACTTGAGGAAGAATTTCTCACTCTCGGAAACCTCTTTCAATGGACGGTCTGTAGCGCCATGAGATCTTATATTGATCAATTCCTCGCCAAGGGTGAGCCAGTCCACCGTATTTAGGAAAAAGAGTTGACCGTCAGGTCGTCCCTGCTGTAAAAATTGGGAGTTTCCAACCACGACGATCTGAGTCGCTTCACTCTCCGTCTTTGTTGTTCGTTCTTCCTCGGCTGGTTTGGCTGTCAGCCCTTCCTCGGATTCGGTAGACTCGGCGGACGGGATAGCCTTACCCGCATAAAAACTCTTGAACACGCCTGAGAACGATGACGCAACAGTGTGAGCCTGCTGCACAGAAGCTGGCGGTTGGAACTGGCGGTTTGTCGGATTTATATTGTAAGGACTTTGAGCCGTCCATCCGCCTCTGCTGGTTTTAGCAAGCGCGATCGCTTCGACGGCGGAATCCCCTTGAGGAAGTAGTTCGATCGAACCCGCCCAAGGCAACATCAAGCTTTCCAACTGGCTAGTAATAATGCTGTCTTGCGACAACCCGTCTGAGGTCTCCCCTGTGCGGTATTGGTACTGCTTCATCAGCTTGATGAAGTAGGCATAGCTTGTTGATACCGTCATGAAACCTTGCGAATAGGTAAGCTGCCCCATAGAGACATCAAGCACAAGGTTATCGTTGAGTTTGACGCCGTAGTGTTCCAACAGATCGTTCAGCCCTGTTTTCAGAGGAGTCACATTCAACCCCTCGTATTGGATAAGGATCGGATCAATCAGAAAACAGGCCCGCCCGCCCCGCATGATAAACTGATCGATCTCATACTTTTCGCGTTCCGTCAGCTCTGTTTTGGGTCCCGCAACAATTAGTGTGGCGATATCGGCATCAATCGGTTTGCCTCCCTCAATCGGCACCTTTCGTACTTCATACTGCTTACTTAACTCCTGACGTAGCGGAGCAAACGCCTGATCAAATACGTCTATTTCATCATGGCCCGAGAGGAAGCCGACGGTTTTGACCTCTTTGCTTGTTACTTTAAGGATAGCGGAGGTCAGGTCGTATTCAAGATTGTTAGTCGTTTGGACGATGGGCAGGACCTCTTTTTTATCCTCATAGAGGATTGCAACACCCATGTAAACGTTGGCGATTTCCGCTTTGTCCTTTTCGATGACGTTCACTTGGAATTCGGGAATCCCCATAAACCGTAGTTTCTGCTTTAGGGCTTCGTCATCTGATGCAGGATCAATAAAGTTAATCTGCAAATTCTTGGAAAAGGCGCGATATTCCTCAAGCATGTCGCGGACGGATTGACGAATCTGGGCGATACGCGCCGGCTTCCGCGAGAAATAGACATCAATTGTCACAATGTCGTCTAATCGATCGAGCACATTTTTAGTTGACTGTGAGATTGTATATCGCTTGTCCGCTGTGAGATCAGCACGAATAAAACGACGACTTGACAGGAAATTTATTAACGCGACAATACCGAATACGACAAGAATAAAGGCGAGTGTATTGCCGCCATATTTCAGTGTTTTTGCAGCCATAGATCTATCTCCATTTCTGAACTGTAACCATCAAGACGCTCAAATAGAGGAAAAAACCGATAACGGAAAAGTAGTAGATGAGATCCCGCGAATCGATCACACCTCTCAGAATGCTGGTGAAATGGGCGCCCAAGCCGAGGTAGCTGAAAATCGGGACGATCCAGTCCGGAGCATTGAAAAGCACGATGTCCTCACCGATGATAAGCAGTCCAAAGCACATCACAATGCCTAGGATAAAGGCGACAATCTGGTTTTCCGTAATGGTGGAAGCGAACATCCCAATAGCGAGGTAAGCGCCGCCCATCAGGCAAAGACCGATATAGCCGCCGAGGATGGGACCTCCATCCGGCTCCCCAAGGTAGGCGACAGTAATGGGTATAGAGAGGGAGAGCAGGATGGTTACCCCAAGCAGGCAAAAGCTGGCGAGGTATTTTCCAATGACCACCTCATAATCCTTAATGGGAAGGGTCATCAGGATTTCAACCGTGCCTATCTTCTTTTCCTCTGCCCAGAGTTTCATAGTGACCGCCGGGATGAACAGAAGGAATATCCAAGGCACCCAACTGAAGAATCCCCTCAATACAGCTTGCCCCACGAGGAAAAAGCCTCGAAAGAAAAACCAAGCGGAAAGTGCGAGGAAAAATGTGATAAAGATATAAGCGATAGGTGAATTAAAGTAACTTCTAAACTCTTTCTTGAAAATTGCTGCGATGTTGTTCATTTTCTTCTTTCTGGTGTTACCTCCTTGAAAATCGCCACAGTATGCTTCGATAGCAAGATCTTCAGTCTTTGCTTCACTTTGGCTGAATGAGATAGCGGAAGGACAAACTGGCTGGCGTGCAGGTTATGTTTGATAGTTGATTCCCACTCGCTTCCATTCAATATTTCCCTTGCACTTCCGACATCTCGATGTTCTGGCACGTTGAGTCAACCGTTGTCGTTTCCATTCCTGACCACATCCACACCGCCCACGCCAGCGCGGGAGCGTATGTTGGACGTGGTGGCACCGTTCGGCGGTACATCCAATCTGCTGCGCTGCTGCCTTCCATGTTGCATCGTGTCCGTGCTTCGGTCCAACTATCGCATGCGCGATCTCATGCAGAATCGTATCAACAATCTCTTCCTTAGATGCTTTCAGGCAGTACGTAACAGAGAGTGTGATCTGCTTCTCCCCGTACCTGCATGACCCCGCACGTTCCGGCGCGAGATCAAATGCAAACTGCCAACCCGATTTCAGTCTACTCTCGGCTTCGTACTTTTGAATTAATCGTTCCCCTATCGCTTCAACCTCAATGAGTGACATTGCGGACGCTTCCATAGACTCTGTCACCGTCAAAATGGTGTACGGTACGTTCCACAACGTTCCCTGCTTCGTTGCTACCTGTGCACGCCGGGGCAGTAACCTTTGGACGGTGCCGTGCAGTGTATCGCCCGTCTGGATTGCAAAAGACACGCTTGTTCCCGGTGGATACGCCGCCCCTACAAAATCAGCGTTCACGATCCTCACTATTAACGTCCTCCTAAATCGGGGAACTGTGTATTGTATTGACGATGAGACAGGATCGGATTGGCTTTACACGTCGGTCGGTTGGGTTGCAGATTCGTTACCGGTCAGTTGTCGGAAGACATCTTCAAGGCTAATCGCCTCTTGACGCAATTCTGTCAAACTCCAGTGATTCTGTACCACAAAGTGGAAGAGTTCTTCTGCCGTATTCTTCCCGTTTTGGGATGCAATCTGATAGCTGCACACATCGTCATCAGATTTGACCCGTTTGAAGTCTGAAACGAGGCTTAACTCTTCAAGTTTTGCTTCGATCTCTTCGCGTGGACCTCGGATGGAGATGTGTATAACCTCTTCTCCTCGCGCTCGCCCCGCCAACTCGTCCGGCGTACCGTTTGCGACAATTTGCCCATCATTGATAATCAGAATCCGGCTACAGGTTGCGGAGACCTCAGACAGGATATGGGTACTGAAGATGACCATCTTCTCCTTGCCGATCTCCCGGATTAGATTCCGAATTTCGATAATTTGGTTAGGGTCAAGCCCGGAGGTAGGCTCGTCAAGCACAAGGATCGGTGGGTCATGAATTAAGCTCTGCGCTAGACCGAGGCGTTGGCGGTAGCCTTTGGAGAGTTCCCCGACATCCTTTTGGATCATCTTCTCAAGTCCACAGATATCGACGACATCTTTAATACGCTGGGAGCGTTGACTCTTTGGAATATCGCGGACTTGGGCGATAAATTTAAGGTAGTCGATCACTCCCATATCTGTGTAGAGAGGCGCGCTTTCAGGCAGATAGCCAATCTGCTTACGGACTTCGACGGAATTCTCAAAAACGTCATACCCAGCGACTTTCGCGGTTCCCTCATCCGCTGAGAGGTAGCAGGTTAGGATACGCATCGTTGTGGTTTTGCCCGCTCCGTTTGGACCTAGGAAGCCTAGGACCTCTCCCGCTTTCGCATCGAAGGAGACATTATCTACCGCAACGGTTGGGCCATACCGTTTTGTCAAATTTATCACTTCAATCATTCTCAAAAATCACCTCTATCCATCTAAATTTCTAGGCTTGATAATGGCAAAACAGGGAAAAATAATAGCATCTCAATCGAAAAAGCGTCAAGAAAAAATTGGGGTATCTGCTATACGCACGGCACTCCTCTGAGGCGCGGTTGTATGTCATGCTGCGCTTCTATATACATAACGCTTCTCTCGATCAAAAGGTTGAGCCCGTTCAACCTTAACGGCAATCCGATGGATTTTCAATGGTTAGGTTCTGCGGAGGCGGGGAAGGGGACACGCGGTAACTTCGGACGGGAAAGGGAGGTCGATGGGTAGATGAATTGCCTCAACGGGCACAAATATAGGGGACAATCCCTCTCTAATCAAGGAACTGTCCCCTACAATTGCGTTTCCGCATGAATTGGGGTTTGGGTTTATATTGCCGCAGGACCTTTTTCGCCTGTGCGGATGCGGATGGTTTCCTCAATTGGAAGGACAAAGATCTTTCCATCACCAATTTTGCCAGTAGAAGCGGACTGTTGCACAGCGTCTACGACCTGATCCACACTCTCTTCGGCAACGACGATTTCGAGTTTTAACTTAGGTACAAACTCAATGGTGTATTCGCTTCCCCGATAAAGCTCTGTGTGCCCGCGACTCCTTCCGAATCCTCGGACTTCGGTGACAGTCATCCCGCGGACGCCTACACTGTTCAAAGCTTCTTTGACATCTTCCAGCTTAAAGGGACGGATAATGCACTCTAGTTTTTTCATGGGTTATCTCTCCTTTGTTCAAACTCTGATGCTCACAACCCTTCAACCCTGTGAATATAGTAAAGCGTAAAAACGTAGGGAACCTGCTTAAGGGTTTACGTTTTACGCTTTACCCTCATTGTTATGTACAACTGAAAAAGAAATCTAACCGATTAAATATCATAGTAGAGATGGAATTCGTGCGGATGCGGACGGAGATTGATTGCATCGACCTCGTTTTCCCGTTTATACTCTATCCATGTATCAATCACGTCTTCTGTGATTACATCGCCTTCGAGCAGATAGTCATGGTCGTCCTCTAAGGCATCAAGTGCCTCAGCTAAGGAGGCTGGCGTTGATTCGATTTCTGCCAGTTCCTCTGGCTCCAGATCATACAGGTCTTTATCAAGCGGTTCACCGGGGTGAATCTGATTCCGGATCCCGTCAAGCCCCGCCATCAGCATTGCGCTAAAGGCAAGATATGCGTTACAGGAAGGATCTGGTGTACGGAGTTCCAGTCGTTTTGCTCTTTCACTCTGAGAATAGACAGGAATACGGACGCATGCACTTCGGTTTCTTTGCGAGTATGCAAGATTCACAGGCGCCTCATAGCCCGGGACCAACCGCTTGTAGGAATTGGTTGTCGGTGCAATGATAGCACACAACGACGGCAGGTGTTTAAGGAGGCCGCCGGCGTAGTATAACGCAGCCTCGCTCAACCCGGCATATCCCTGCGGATCATAGAAGATATTTTTCCCATCTTTCCATAGACTCTGATGGCAGTGCATGCCAGAGCCGTTGTCTTCAAAAAGTGGTTTTGGCATAAAGGTCGCTGTCATGTTGTGGGCCCGGGCCGTATTCTTGATGATGTACTTGTACAGCGCAAGCTTATCAGCTATGGTAGTCATGGTATCAAACCGGAGATCAATCTCACCCTGACCACCGGTACCAACCTCATGATGGTGAACCTCTACATCAATCCCGCAATCGATCATCTTGAGAATCATTTCAGATCGAATATCTTGCAGCGTATCCGATGGCGGAACAGGGAAATACCCTTCCTTGTAACGAGGCTTGTATCCAAGGTTCGGTCCATCATAGTCGCCTGTATTTGGATTCCAAGTCCCTTTACCTGTATTCCAACTTCCTTCAACGGAGTCAACGGAATAGAAGCCTGAATGCTGATTTTGGCCATAGCGAACATCATTGAAGACAAAAAATTCAGCTTCAGGTCCCCAGTAACTGGTATCCGCGATTCCCGTGCTCTTGAGATAGGCTTCCGCTTTTTGAGCAATATGCCGCACGTCTCGACTATAGCTTTCTAGGGTAATCGGATCCTTGATATTGCAGATAAGACTAAGCGTCGGAATCTTGCAAACCGGATCTACGATGGCTGTATCCGGATCCGGAAAAAGAAGCATGTCGCTTTCGTTAATCGCTTGGAAACCACGAATACTTGAACCATCAAAACCGAGTCCATCTTCAAACAGGTCTTCCTCGAACTCTGTCGCTGGAATCGAAAAGTGGTGCCACATGCCAGGCAGATCTGTAAATTTGAAGTCAACAATTTTGACCTCTTTTTCTCTTGCAAAGTCTACAACTTCACTTGGTGTCATCTAAACTCTCCTTAGGTATTTAAAAATATTGAGCCAGGACATGACGATTAAACTTAAGTAGGGGTGACACTGCCTAGCGGTCCCATTAAGAGCACATCCGAAAGACCACTCAAGGGGAGTGATTTTTTTCCGCTTTTCATACACCCTACTCAACGTATTACAAGAAACAATGAAATTTGAAAACGGCCCACCTTCAGAAACATAGAGCAAGCGATATGCCAATAGTCACATTGCTATTAAAATGAAGAACTAGCACCGAATTTTCTCCACATCGTTTTTCGCTGAGACGTAGCAGAGATTTGGCTCTGATGGGTAGTTTATTTCCGATTTTGCAACTATATGGGGTGCTTTTTCAGTCAAAAATTAGCGGTGTGATACAGATGTCTTAATTCACGGATGCTGAATTATTAGGCATATAACTGCCAAAGTTTTTAGCAATGCAACTATTTACTGATTTAAATCTTCCACAAAACGACTGGCTTCTGGCTCAACTTGCCCTGCATACTTGTTACCCGGTTTTCGACGATAGGGTACTTTTGCTGGAGAAGATAACTCTTCAAATGTAAACGCGCATATTCGCATTCCGGGGTAGAGTTTAACGGGCATGCGACCAAGATTTCCCAGTTCCAGTGTAGCGGTCCCGACCCAGCCCGGATCAAAAAGCCCCGCCGTGCTGTGGACAATGATTCCAAGCCTGCCCAGGCTACTACGACCTTCGAGACGCGCCATCACATCATCCGCAAGTTCAAGGGTTTCGAGGGTCGCAGCGAGGACAAATTCCCCCGGCTGCATAGTAAACGCTTCACCGTCGGGGACTTCCATTTTGTGCATCAGTTCATTGGGGTCAATATCCTCACGAAGATCGATATAGGGATACTTACTGTGCTCAAATAACCGGAAGGTATTCCCGAGCCGGAAGTCAATGGAACAGGAACCGAGCTGCTTGGTGAAATCTGGGGCAGGAGTGATTTTGATCTTCCCCGCTTCCAGATAACGAACAATATCCTGATCTGATAAAACCATCCGCCTTCCCTTTTCATTGCTGCTCAATCTAACTTACCTCGTCGCAGTGCGTCATTCATTATATACCAAAATCATGGAAAATGTAAAGGTTTATTTCCGCACAGCAGAATTTTACTATAGGTGAATAGAGAATTGCTACACGCAACGAGAGTTAATGGGCTCCAGATGTAAACTCTTAAACGAATAGAAGACAGGCAGCTTAGGCTACTTTGTAAATACGAGTTCTTCAGCGTTCGCTCCTGCGTCAGAAGCGAGATCGGTCAGTACTTTGGCAACCTCTTCTGGCTTGAATAGGGTAGATTGTGCGGCATCCACAGCTTCTTCAGGAGACTCGCCACCCCTTTCTGCGATCTCAGCGATTGCCCTGAGTTTCAGGGGCGTATTAAGGTTGCCGGGACAAACGACATGCACACGGATACCTAACGGTTCGACCTGGTTTTTCAGAGTAAATCCCAAACCTCGCACACCGCCTTTGCTGGCACCGTAGGCAACCGATGCACTGGGACCTATCACCCCAGCCCCCGACGCAATTAGCACAATCACTCCGCTACCGCTCTTGTCCATCAGCGGAACAGCATGTTTAGTGCACAGAAACGTCCCCCTCAAGTTGACTCTGATTACTGCATCCCACGCTTCCGCGTCAAACTGATCGATACGAACCGCTGCGCCTAGCAGGATTCCGGCACAGGTGACCAGTACATCAAGCTGACCAAAGCGCTGTTCTACTGCTTCCATCAGCGCGGCAACGTCCGCCTCTTGAGAGACATCAGTGTGCACAAACTGCGCGGTACCACCCTCCGCTTCAATAGAATCAGCGGTTGTCTTGCCATCCGTCTCATTCAGATCAGCGATGACGACTTTTGCTCCTTCCCGTGCATACATTACGGCTGTCGCAGCACCGATGCCGGTCGCCCCGCCGGTGACGAGGGCGATTTTATTCTGTAATCGCATGGTTTACC
This sequence comes from Candidatus Poribacteria bacterium, assembly GCA_965207095.1. Lineage (GTDB taxonomy): Bacteria > Poribacteria > WGA-4E > WGA-4E > PCPOR2b > PCPOR2b. The sequence goes on from OZ242270.1 coordinate 724,144, forward strand.
CCTTACGCGGACTTGAAATGTCCACAATTTTCGAATATCCGCTGCTTTTCCCTTATCTCTTTTTCCACTATCGTAGTTTGAGGGTACTCAGTGCCACGAGCATCAGAATCAACCCAATAATCCAGAACCGGAGGACCACCTTCGGCTCGGGCCAACCGAGTTGTTCAAAATGGTGATGTAGTGGTGACATCCTGAACACCCGTTTTTTTCGTGTTTTATAGGAGGCAACTTGGATGATAACGGAGAGCGCTTCTGCCACAAAGATCCCGCCGACAATGACGAGCAGGATCTCTTCTTTGATTAAAATGGAGATGGTTCCAAGTGCCGCACCGAGGGCTAACGATCCTGTGTCTCCCATGAAGACCTGTGCCGGATGACAATTATACCACAAAAAGCCCACACCGGCACCGATCAGCGCCGCACAGAAGATAGTCGCAGCCTCGCCGCTAGCCGGAAGGTGAGCGATGTCGAGGTAATTTGCTAACTGTTGGTGGCTGGTCAGGTAGCCGAGTACGCCAAATGTGGCTGCGACAAACAGTGTGCAGCCAATTGCTAACCCGTCAAGCCCGTCGGTAAGATTCACCGCGTTGGACGCGCTGACAATGACGAACGCTGCAAATGGAATAAAGAATATGCCAAGGTCCGGACGAAGTTGTTTAAAGAAAGGGATAATAATTGATGTTCTTTCGGTCAAACCGTCTTTGGGAACGGGACCCCATTGGTACAGAAAGTAGGCGATGGCGAGTGCCCCAACCGCTTGCAAACAGATTTTATGCCAACCCTTCAATCCCAGTGATTGTTGTTTGGTAATCTTTCGGTAATCGTCCAGAAAACCGAGTCCTCCGAACCACACAAGACTAAAAGTAAGGATAAGAATATAGGGCTGATCGAATCGAGCCCAGAGCAAAATTGAAATCAGTACAGACGAAATAATAAGTACGCCGCCCATCGTCGGCGTACCTTCCTTGTTGAAATGCGTTTCGGGTCCATCATCCCGGACATGCTGACCGATCTTCAATCGTCTCAGATGTCGAATAACAAATGGGCCCAAAACTAAGGCTATAAGTAGCGCGGTTACTGTCGCATAGATGGACCGAAAGGTGATGTAACGGAAAACATTCAACGGCGAAAAAAACTCGGTTAACTGTTCAAACAATAGATAGTAGAGCATACCTGGTATTAAGGTTTATCCTTTGAATTCATATGATTTATAGAAATTGGAAGTGATGAGAGATAGAGAAGGAAAGAGATTGTTTCTTTCCGCTCAGCCGACAAGTTCAGATCTGATTTACCCAAAATGTTATGCACCCGATTTCAGGTGTCAGCCATCAGTTCTTCCAAGACCTGCTCCAATTTTACCCCGCGTGATCCCTTGATAAGCACCGCATCACCGGGTTGAGCGTATTTGGTTAGTTGCTGCGCTGCTTGTCTTGGCGTATCACAGGAGATGACAGATTCAACGATGCCTTCTGCCCCATCAGCAATCGCGGTGCTATGGGGACCAACGGTAATCAACAGGTTGATATTGGTTGGAATAGCCTGTCCCGTTTTCAGGTGGAGCGCGTAAGAATGTTCGCCAAGTTCAAGCATATCACCAAGAATTGCAATTCGCTTGCCAGTTGTTTCGATATCACTAAGAAATGTCAGAGCGGACTTGAGGGACTCCGGATTTGAGTTATAGGCGTCGTTGATGATGCGTAGGTCGTTATACACAATCGGCTGCATCCGCATATCTGCTGGCTGAAAACGCTCTAACCCGGTACAGGCTTCCGTTGGCGTCAAGCCTGCCCAGAGCCCAACGCTGGCAGCAGCAAGGGCATTGTAGATATTGTGCTTTCCTAAGCAGGGCAAACGCACTCTTTCTACTTCGTTCCCGTCAATCTTCAAGGTGAATGTGGGCTTTCCGAAACTGTCGATTTCAATGCCACCCGCAGACACATCCGCCTCATTTTGCCAACCGAATGTGGTGACTTGACCACACACACGACGGGCAAGCGTCGGTGTCATGGGATCGTCGGCGTTGAGGATGGCGTGTTCGACATGCGTTAGCAGTGCTCCTTTTTCTTCCGCGACACCTTCAATCGAACCGAGCAATTCCAAGTGCGCTGGTCCGATATTGGTAATCACACCGATGGTCGGTGCCGTTATCTGCGAAAGCCGCTCAATTTCTCCGGGCCAACTGGTGCCTATCTCCAACACAGCAATCTCATCCCCTTCGTTGAGCTGCATCAATCGCGTAGGAATGCCAATTTGGTTATTGTAACTCTTCTCGGATTTGAAGACGGAAAACCGCTGTGCTAACACAGCACTTGTTATGTCCTTTGTTGTAGTTTTGCCGTTGCTGCCCGTGATAGCGACGATTGGCAGGTTGAACTTGCGGCGGTGACAGTTGGCTATATCTCCCAGCGCAACCAACGTGTCGCTTACTTGAATAATGATTGGCGATCCAAGTTGGGAAAGATCGGTTATTGGCTTCGAGACCACCGCCCCGACAGCGCCTTGCTGGCACACGCCCTGCAGGAAGTTATGTCCATCGAATGTTTCGCCAACGAGCGCGACAAAGAGTTCACCTTTTTTGAGTGTCCGCGAGTCTGTCGAGACCTGCGTTATCGCTGTGTTGGGATTGCCTTGGATGAGGTTGCCCTGCGTCGCCTGTAGGATTTCAGCAATTGTGAGGTTCATATGGTGTATAAAAGACAGAGAAATAGATTGTGAGGAATTGTTTCCTGCGTCACACCTGCCGGGACGGGCGAGGATAAAGGATTGCTATAAGATGAGGCGGTTGAACAGATCAGTTTGGGTCTATTCTCTGGTGTCCTCGTTGTCTGCGATTCTCTCAATCCTGTCTGCGACCTTTTCGATTGCTTCAGCAGAGCGTGTGTGTGTCCTCGCAATTGCCCAGAGATTGTCTGCGATCTTTTCGATTGCGCGAATGAATCGTATAAGCACCCAAACAAGAACAATATAAAAAGCTAATGAGGCGAGTGCTGCCCAAAATGCAAGGGCACCTACGAATGATTCCATGTTAAACTCACCTCCCGACACTGTAGTTGAACGGAATGTACTCCTCAGTGCGACTTCAACTGCTCAAGAAATTCTGCTGCGACCTCCCGGTCATCAAAATCAAATCGGACGCCATTGATCTCTTGATACGGCTCATGCCCCTTGCCCGCGATGGCGACAAGATCACCCGCCTCTGCGGACTCAATCGCATGGCCGATAGCAGTCCGGCGATCTTGGATTAAATCGTACCTTGCCCCATCGGGTAAGCCTTCCACAATATCAGCGAGGATCGCGTCTGGCGCTTCGGTACGTGGGTTGTCGGAGGTGATTACGCTGTGATCAGCAATGGTTGCGGAAATATCGCCCATCTTCGGACGTTTGCCACGGTCCCGATCTCCGCCACAGCCAAAGACGGAGATTAAATTACCTTGCGTAATTTTTCGTGCGGCAGTCAACAGGTTTTCCAAACCATCGGGTGTATGGGCGTAGTCTACGACAACAGCGAAAGGCTGTCCCCGGTCAACCAACTCAAATCGTCCCGGCACAATTGTGGACTCCAGTCCCGTTTGGATTGCTTCAATCGAACAGTCATGGTGTAGTCCTATTCCGATCGCAGCGAGCGCATTATACAGGTTGTAATCGCCCAGCAGACGCAGATTTGCTGAGATTGTTCCTTTCGGTGTGTTTGCAACGAAGGAGAGCCGTTTGAGTGTTGATTCGACGCTGCTGACGGACAGATCCGCTGGGCTCTCAACGCCAAACGTGAGGTTTGGGGAATTGACTGTATTACGGATTGAATCGGAGGCGGGATCGTCCGCGTTAAGGATCGCCAGACCGTTGTCAGGATTGAGTTGCTGAAACAGCATCATCTTGGCGTTCAGGTACTCCTCCATCGTCTCATGGTAATCGAGATGATCTTGTGTCAGATTGGTGAAAACCCCCGTTTCAAAAGTGAGTCCAGCCAACCGGTGTTGTGCAAGCCCCTGCGACGAGGTTTCCATGATCACATACTCCACACCCGCATCGGCGATGTCTCGGAACAGTTCGTGAAGGGTCAAAGGCTCAAGCGTAGTAATCGTTGGCTCCACAAAGACATCTGCGTAACTGGTTCCAACCGTGCCCATGAACCCTGACTTCAGTCCGGCAGCCTTGAAGATTGAATGCGCTAAATGTGCTGTTGAGGTCTTGCCGTTTGTGCCCGTGATGCCAATCAGCTTCAGCCGATCCGCCGGATTTTCGTGCCAGTTGGCCGCGATAAGCGAGAAGGCGATGCGCCCGTTTGACGTTTGGATATAGGTGACACCGGACGGCACCGGTTGCGGTTTCTCCCCAATAATCGTCGTTGCGCCGTTTTGGACCGCTTGGGGAATAAAGGTGTGTCCATCAACGTTGACCCCTTCATAGCAGACAAAGGCGTATCCCGGCTCCACGGCTCGGCTATCGCTCGCAACGCCAGCAATATCTTTATCGAACGTCCCAGTTGATGAGAGGATGTCTACCCCTTGGAGTAAGCGCTGTAGGTTCACAATCTATGCGACCTCCGATCCTCAGAAAATCCTATAACGAACAAAACAAAAAAAACACAATCACTGTGTAAAAGAAAAACCGTGTTTTCGTCTTATTCGTTCCCTTCTTTTAGGTCTAATTCCTCTTTAACTTGACCAAGTTCTTTACGAGCCTTTTTGATAATGGCCGCTTCCGACCTGCCGTCTCTTGCTAATTTGCGGACCAACTTTTCTAAGCTTCTAAGCCGTTCATATTGAAGCTTAATCTCTGTGGGGATGTCTTCAGGGGATTTAGGGTTCCGCACTGGATTCCTAGAACGCACGGTAATCGCCATATTCATCACTTCTAAGACCCAATCAAGGGGCAATCCAATCTCCAACTTTTGATAACGGTCTATGTGTGACCGTCGATTGCGTGACCGTCGAAATTGTGGGTCTTCGACCCTGCGTTTCAGCCCAAACAGATACACCATAGGCACATCATTTTTGATTCTAATGGTATGTTTCCCATGGTCTCCCCCATAAACATCAAAAAAGGTATTAAACCCTTTTCTACGACCCGCTGTGGTTCGGGGGTGAGGTCGTTTTAGCGATAACAGAAGTAAATCACCTACTTCCTCTTTGCTAAACTCCGCTTCAAATCTACCATAGCCGATTGGTACGTGAGGTAGGCGAAAATTAATAGTGGAACCGATCTTTATCTCTTGTTCTGTTACATTTTGAATAACTTGGACAACCTCTACGACGACATCTGTATACTGCACCTGAAGCTGCGCGTCCGCTTTCTCTTCTGCTGCTAACAACTTCCCCACAATAACTAACTCTCCTCCGACAGCTAAACCTACTGCATCTGGGGCAACCCGAACGTCACTTTCAGCTTGGTTCACAACGACCAGTACCAATATTGTAATGCAAAGCAGGCACTTTACATTTACGCTTTTCATCCGCTTATTTTCCAAGAATATGGCAATCTGGACCGATATAAACCAAGTGGTATCAATCAGCGAAATGCTGATTGGCTTTCCGCATAGCTTGGGACGAATTCCCGAACAAATAGCGCATCGATTCACTCGCAATCTTTTGGAAAATTGGTGCGGTAACCTGGCTGCTCAACGGAGCCGCCGCCGGCTCATCAACAACAACAATAATTGAGAGTAGTGGCTCCTCCGCTGGAAGAAACCCTGCAAAAGTAACAACCACTCTACCTTCGATGTACCCCTTCCCTCGGTCCGCTTTCTGTGCCGTACCAGTTTTACCGGCGACAGTATAGCCAGGCACACGTGCTCTTATTCCACCACCGGCTTCCGTCACACCGACCAACATCTGCGTCATCGCCTGCGCAGTTTCTGCGTAAATGACACGACGAATCGGCTTCGGGTATGATTGCTCTAACAGGCTTCCATCCTCATCGATAATCTGCCGAGTGAGGTACGGCTGTAGTAGAATACCGTTGGTAGCAATGACATTGATAGCGTTCAACATCTGTATCGGTGTCACAGAAATCCCTTGTCCAAACGGCACAGAGGCAATCGAGTATTCATCCCATTTTTGGATACCTCTCAGGCTCCCGACGCGTTCGTAAGGCAGATCGACACCGGTTTTTTTACCGAACCCGAATCGGCGCGTGTAGCCTTCCAACTGCTGTTTGTTAAGATGTCTTGCAGCCTTAAGGATACCAATATTACTGGACTTTGCAATAATCTCGCTAAGTGTTAACCATCCATTAGGCTTAATATCGTTAATGACATGCCCATTGGACAAAGGATATTCCCCCATCTCGCAATACTCAAGCGAGTCCGGAGACATTAGTTTCTCGTTAAGGAGCGCAGAAGCGGTAACAACCTTAAAGACAGAACCGGGTTCATATTGCATCCAGATGGCGCGATTTCGCTTAGCTGACTCTGCGCTCCTTGAGTAGTGGTTAAGATCGTAGTTCGGATAATTTGCTAATGCCAAAATCTCGCCGGTTTTGGAGTGCATAACGATCGCAGTTCCCGCCTTGGCTTCCCACCGTTCGCAACCGGCAACCAACTCTGTTTCTGCGATATGCTGAATATACTCATCAAGTGTGAGGACAACGCTACGACCGTATTGGCCTCCTTGTTGGTAAAACTGTGGTGGACGAATCGGACGTCGTTTACCGTCGGCAGTGATCTGGTTGTTTTTTGGCTTCGATTCTGGGAGGTGGTTTTTATCACCCGTGCTTAGGTAGGCATCGTACTGATGTTCGATCCCGTCAATACCTCTATTTTCAAAATTGGTATATCCAATGATATGGCACGCCAGCTCGTCTTTTGGGTAAGCTCGTTTTCCATGGGTACGATATCCGAGTCCATAAATACCTCTAATGACTTGACGGATGTCGTTAAGGTGCTCATACTCCAAATTCCGTTTCAGCCAAACAAAACGTCTTTTCTTTTTTTGCAGCGCCGGCAAAAGTCTATCTTCCGAAATGCCGAGCACCGGCGCAAGTTTACGAGCAATCTCATCAGGGTTATCCCTCAGCGCTTTTGGGTCCGCATAGACCGAAACGAAATCCTGATTGATTGCGAAAACACTCCCGTGCCGATCCAGAATCTTAGCGCGCTTTGCCTGAGACCCCACTTGCATGTTACGCTGGCTCTCAGAACGGTCGCGCAGCTCCTGACCGTGTATATACTGAATCAGCAACAAACGTCCTATCAGTAATCCTAAGCAGAGTTCCAAACCAATCCATACGATTGCGGTCCGGGAAAAAGGTATATTCTTCATAGGGTTTCAATGCAGTGGTGGAACAGTGCACAACATTGGTGAGGAGCCCCACAGAGATTGAATTGCTTACCCGAAACGTCGAAGCGTATCAGTTATTACGCTTTACGTTCAGAAACCACGCTATAGGAAACACCAAAGGGAGGGTCCAGCATACCCCAAAGGTGGAGGGACTGCACGATTAAGCCTCAGTTCGCAGATCTTAATCAGCGCGCAGCACATAGGCTGGCTCGGAGGGTTGAACCATCTGGAGATCCTTCGCGATTTCGTGAATCCGTTCAATCGAAGTGAGTTTTGTTTCCTGTATTTTGAGCTTATTAATTTCGTTGTGGAGTTGATCCCTTCGCTGCTCAAACTCCTCACGCATTTGCAGCGCCACCTTGTGTTGGTTTGACGCAAACCATGCACTCAGAAAAAAGATACAGATATAAACGGCAAGCGCGAGGTATGCAAAGGAATGGAATTTTGCTGGCTGAGTTGGTCTCTGATATTTCATGATTATAATGATCTCTGAATGCTCCTTTGCAAACCGCTTCGTTCGGTTTTTTAAGAAACGTTCAATTTGTCGTTTTAGATTCGTAGATCTTCATCGCGACCCGTAATTTCGCACTACGGGATCGAGGGTTACGTCGAATTTCATTGAAACTTGGAGCTATTGGGCGTTTGGTCAGTATTTGAAGAGTAGGTGTGTGCTGGCAAACACAAATAGGGGTTTTCGGTGGGCAAATACAGGCACGCGAGAGGGTGCGGAATTGCTCTTTAACAATTCGATCTTCGAGAGAATGGAAGGAGATAATGCATAAGCGTCCACCGGGCTTCAAAGCAGAAGCAGCACTATCTATCCCGGAATGAAGGTTTTTGAGCTCATCGTTAATGTAGATTCGTAACGCCTGAAAAATCCGTGTCGCAGGATGAATGCGCCACCCCGTTGATTTGGGAGGAATCGCATCCAGAACGATTTCAGCGAGTTGAGAGGTTGTCGATATGGACTTGCGTTTGCGAGCGTGTACAATCTGGCGTGCAATTCTTTTCGCCCAACGTTCTTGACCGAATTGCGTAAAAATCGTTGCGAGTGTACCTTCCGGATGGCGGTTCACGACGTACGATGCTGATAGGGGTTGGTTGGCGTCCATCCGCATATCTAAGGGACCAGAGCGATTGAAACTAAACCCTCTCTCCGGCGTATCGAGTTGCAAAGATGACACCCCCAAGTCAAATAAAATACCATCAATCGGGGAAATCGCCGCTTCCGTTTGTTCTGATTCCGGATATAGCTGAGAAAGCTGATCCAAGTGGGCAAAATTGCCATCAACGAGTGTCACCCGTTCCTTGTATTCGGACAGCCTTTCCCTGGCGATAGCTAACGCATCCGAATCCCAATCAATACCTAGAAGAGACCCATGCGGCGCAGATTTTTGTAAAATAACAGCAGCATGTCCACCTAATCCAACCGTGCCATCCACATAAACACCGTGATCTTTCGGTTGTAAGAACTGAATCACTTCATCGACCAGAACAGGTACGTGTTCGCCACTCATCTCTTTCTGAGATCCCCCAGTTTTCGTTCCGCACAGTCATGCCTAGCCCCCTTTCTGGCGCTTATCTGGAGGTTTGACTGTTAAACAGACCGCTCACCCCAAATAGGGGCATTATATCACAGGCACGTCCGGTGTCAAGCGGAAAACCGGGCATAGCACCTAATGTGCAAAGAGCAGATGGATGCGTTTGAGGGATTCTTCACAAATTAGAAGCCGTCAACAGATGTCACGCGCGCTCTGTGAGGATGTGATGGAGGGGGACGTCCCACGTCTGCGGAAAGGTATCTGCCACAATCTGTGCTTCGTAAGCCAAGCCAATCCAAACCGCCTGTGGACATCGTGGCAGGAATCGATCATAGAAACCAGCACCGTATCCGATACGGTAACCTTGGGGATCGAAAGCGGCACCGGGAACAAAAATCAGATCGATCTGATCTAAAGGGAAAGGAGCACAGGTTTCCCGGTTTGGCTGGTACATACCGTATGGGTGGAGGAGGAGGTCTTTTTTCGCATCTATGATACGGTAGGGGGTAAGGGTCCGCCGCTTCATATTCATCACAGGGGCAAGCGCAATTTTATTCTGAGCTAATAGGTAATCAAGCAGGCTACCGGTTTCCACTTCACTCCGCATACTGAGGTAAATTAGTACGGTATCAGCTCGGTTTTTCTCGATCCAGTTGATTCCATGATCAACAATCTGTCGGCTCAGTTCAGTCCTCACATTTGGTGGAATACTATCCCGTTTGTGGATGACTTCCGTCCGAAGACGTTCGCGTTCTTGTTGCGGCCTCATTTGATCTGTATCCTGCCCCTCACGCCTGCCATTCGATTTGATCAATATATTTGGCGAGGGTATCGCGGAAGGTTGAAGGCTTCATTTTAAGCAGTTTTGCGGCTTGCGTTTTGTTTCCCTTTGCCTTATTCATCGCCCAACCGATGAGTTCGCGTTCTGTAGATCGTATAATCTCTTGGAAGGAGATTTCACTCAACGTCTCGTCCAAGCTGATGCGTGCTGGCAGTTTCAACTCAAGCGGAATATCGTCGATTGTAATGGCTGCCCCGTCACCGACTGTTACAAGTCGTTCGATTACGTTTTCTAATTCTCGGACATTGGCGGGCCATGGATAGGCTGTGAGTATCTTGACAGCTTCGGGAGCGATATGGCTGGGGGTATCAGGCGAGAACAGATCTAGAAAGTGATTGATTAAGAGCGGAATATCCTCGACCCGTTCACGCAATGGGGGCAGAAAAATCGGGACAACGTTCAAACGGTAGAAGAGATCGTCCCGAAATTCTCCGTTCAGTACCTTCACACGTAAATTCTTGGTCGTCGCAGCAATAATTCGCACTTCCTTCCTCTGTGGGTTTCGGTCTAGGCTCAGCTGCTGTCCCTCGAGTACCCGTAGGAGTTTGAATTGGAGTGTATCCGGCAGCGCATCAATATCTTTAATGAAAAGTGTCCCTTTATGCTCGAACTCACCTTCCGGCTGCTCGTCTCCAAATAGCTCTTGATCTAACGCTTCGATCGGCGCCCCTAAGCAGTTCACAATTTTAAAGGGATGATATCGACGCGAGCTATTGAAATGAATCGATTTTCCGACAAGCGTTTTTCCTGTGCCATGTTCTCCATAGATTAACACAGTGCTGTTAGTATCAGAGACGTTTTCAAGCAGGTCAAAGAGATCTTGTATCGCTCGACTTTTCCCGATGATATGGTGGTATGGAGAGCGTCCTTTCATGGGAACTTTGAGCTGTGAGCGCTGTTTACTCTTGCCGTGAAGCATTTTCAGCTTATCCAGCATCTGAATGAGTTCTTCACTGGAAAAGGGTTTCTTGATATAGTGATACGCCCCAAATTTCATTGCTTCTACAGCGGTTTCAACGCTCGCATAAGCTGTCATAACAATCACAATGATGTGGGGCTGCTCCTTCTGGACACGCTTGAGAAATTCAATTCCGTGCATCTTCGGCAACCGTAGATCGGTGACAAGGACATCGAAATGTTCGTTCTGCACAAGCTGTAGTCCAATTGCTGGGGATTCGACTGCAATGGTATCGTAGTTTGCTTCCCGCAAATCGTCACGCAGTGTGATTAGTTTGATTTTTTCATCATCAACAACCAGTACTTTCAATCCTTCTCCGCCCCTCTTCTAATCGGTAATTTAATGGTGAACACAGACCCCTGCTCAATCTTACTGTCGAATTCGATGACACCTTCATGTTGTCTGACGATCCGGTTGGAAACCGAGAGTCCAAGTCCCGTGCCCTTCTCGGTAATTTTCGTAGTATAAAACGGATCGAAAATCCGATCTTGGACGGACTTGGGGATACCAATTCCGGTGTCCATTACCTGAACAAACGCTGCCGTTTTACCAAGTAGCGCATCAAATTCGATCTCCCCAGTTGTGAAAGTCAATACTCCGCCATCGGGCATAGCCGCGATTGCGTTTAGAGCAAGGTTGAGGACAACCTGCTCTAGCAGGTGCTTGTCTCCGCGGATGAGATCTAGCTCTTCCCGGAAATGCTTCTTGATCTGGATACCTTTTTCATCAGCACTGTAAGCAATAAGGCTGACAACTTCGGTGACAACTTCATTGAGGGAGACTGAAGTGAGAGCCAAGTCACGCTGACGTGAGAAATTGAGAAGCTGTCCGACAGTCGATTCAATCCGCCGGAGTGCCTCCTCCATGAGTCCCAAGTACTCTTTGGTCTGTCGCTCGTTCTGCGGATCACGCTTTATCCGAAGGATACAGTTGAGTAGACCGTCAAGGGGATTATTGATCTCATGTGCGACTCCTGACGCCAATTCACCTATCGCCGCCATTTTCTCTGATTGGACCATTTGCTGTTCCATCCGTTTCCGGTCAGTCACGTCGCGGCTCACCAAAACGGTACCTAAGTGGCTGTCATCCCTGTCACGCACGGCGGCATAAGTGTTTTCAAAGAATTTGTCCTTAATCTGTAGACTTTGCTGTTCAATCACCGCGTGTCCCTTTGATAGATCTTCTGCGATTTGTAGGAGAACGCCGTCAGCCTCTGGGGATTGAATAGCCTCTGTATCAAGTCCAAATTGCTCTTTTTGGATCTGCTGCCCTGCTTTGTTAAAGAGCGACACATGGTTTTTATCGTCGACAAAGATTACTCCCTCTTGCATACACTCAATAATTGACGTGAGTTTGTTTCGCTCGAAAAGCACCGCACCTCTTGCCTCTTCCAACTCAACTACCTTTTCTTCGAGATTGTCTTTCAACTCGCGGGTTTCCGCCTCACGGGCCCTCACGGTATCCATAATCGATGTTGCTAGATACACGGAGAAAAACAGGGTACTGGTGAACACGAACAGCACACTTGAAATGTAAATCGGATTACGCCATAGCGCTTCGGGCAGAAAATTCTGGAGATGGAAATGAGGCAGAACGTAGTAATACTCAAGGAGAATAAGAGCGCTTAGGAGGATTGTGTTGAGTGTAGCGAGGATGTAACTAACTTTTTTGGAGAGGAGTATGCTTGCAATAACGAGATGAAAGATAAAGTAGAAAATAAATGGATTCTCGACACCACCGCTAAAATGGATGAGTGCTGTCAACGAGAACAGATCCAGGATAATATGCCTGCCGGCATGCCGTTGAATTGATAGAAGTGGTTTCTCTGTAAGATGTCTGGGATAGATTTGTGGCTCAAAGTTGTAGAGCGTCATCAGTGCCGCAATGATATATAGCGGCGTGGGATTGTCAATAATATGGAGGCCCCAACTTGCAATGCTTACAGTCAGCAAAACACCCGTTATGGCAATCCAGCGGAGATTGACAAGCCAGCGGATTCGCTTGATTAACTCAATTTTAAGCGGTAAATTTGTTGAATTTGCAACCATGTCGATATAACCAACTGATGCCCCCTAAAGCAGCGTATCGATTGCTATTTCTGAAACTGGATTTCCCCATGCACCTCAATTGAATCGACAATCGCCATGATCACCGCATCAACAGGCTTATTCTTAGTGGCATCGGTTTGACGGGCAGAGCTTCCTGCTGCGGTGAGCACCAACTCGCCGACGCCTGCACCAACGGCATCAACAGCAACCGTATATCGACTGAGGAGCGTTCCATTCAGCTCGGTATCCTGCACAATCAGCAACTTACTACCGATCAGTTTTTCATCTTTTCGTGTGGCAACAACCGTACCCACAACTTTTCCAACCGTCATACGAAATCGTTCCCTGTCTGTTTTTAGGCCGAGAAACACGAACCGCGTGGGGCATAATGCACCGTCAAAACCCTATTGACAAAGTTATTTAACTATAGGTATATTAAACCGAAGTTATCGAAAAGTCAAGATTTTATTCCAAGGCTATCAAAAGCCCATGAACTCTAGGGGGAAAGCTGTGTCAGATAAAGTTCGTTTAGCAGTCATTGGCTGTGGTGGAATCGCAAACGCGCACCTGCAAGGCTATCAAGCATTGGTGGACAAAGGGGTTGACACCTTTTCAATCGACGCAACGTGTGATGTGCGCCAGGAAGCGGCGCAAGATTACGCAGAACGGGTTGCAGAATTGCAGGGAACCTTGCCCCGTGTTTACGACGACGTTGAGGAAATGCTAAAAGCAGAAGATTTGAACGGCGCGGATATCTGTACATCGCATGCTTATCACCATATCTCCGCCATCCCGTGCCTTGAATCGGGCGTCGATATTATGACGGAAAAACCGTTTGGAGTAACCATCAAAGCAAGCCAGAAGATGATTGAAGTCGCAGAGAAGCATGGACGACTTACCGCTACAGCAGAGAATTGTCGCAGGACTCCCGGACAACGAACTGTCAGATGGGCTCTCAACGAGGGAGGCATCGTCGGGGTGCCCCGGATGTTCTTCGCACAATCTGCGGCTTGGAACGATCCGGCGACTATCGGGGAATGGCATTGGCGGTTGGGCAAAGAGTTTAGCGGTGGTGGTATGGTGATGGACAGCGGCGCACATATGATGGACACGATCCGCTACTTCTTCGGCGATGTCGAAAAGGTGTATGCTGAGGTCCGTCAGATTGATGGACGATTCGCCAATCACGCCGAGCAAGGGAAGATACCCAGTTGCCATGAAGATACTTGGGTAGCGATCATCACGTTCAAGAGTGGTGTTGTCGGAACGTGGAGCTGGACGGTTGCTGCACCGTGTGCTAATCACCTAAATGTCGCTTTCTATGGTGCTGAAGGTGTCATCCGCGATAACGGTGATGTCTTTCATCCGTTTACAGCTAAGGATCGGGGCGAAGCGGAGCGGCTTGATGGGACAAAATACAGCATGCGGGAACTCCGTGAGATGTACCTTGAAACGTTAAGCGATGAAGAGGAAGCACGACTTTTCCCGCATGGGCTTGAGGACGGTTTCGCGTTAGAGATCTACGACTTTATCGATGCAATCAAGAATCGGCGCTCACCGGAAGTAGACGGTTGGACCGGTTTGCAAGCCAAAGCCATCTCAATTGCGATTTATGAGTCAGGATATTCTGGAGAGGTGGTGACTATCGCTGATGTGCTTGACGGAAAGGTCAGCGGATACCAACAAGAGATCGATGATCACTGGGGGCTTTAAGCGGAATGGGAAATTATGGGGATAAGCCTGGATTTGCGGATATAGCCGATGTTCGAGTCAACCACTATTACCTAAGAACGGTATCCAATCTGCGAAGATCCGTATTTTTTAGGTCAGCGTTCGCTTTGTACTGGTAGTATCCTTCGAGCACTTTACTAACATGTCGTTCTGCTGAACGACTGAGTTTCCCGTTTTTCCGCACGTTTCCGGGACCCACGTTATAGGCGGCAAGTGCAAGACTGTAATCTCTATCATACCTTTCAAGCATTTGGTGCAGATATTTGATTCCTGCCTCCAAGTTTTTAAGCGGGTGAAAACGTTCATCGACACTGGGATTTGGTGTCGGCTTTCTTACGTTCTCATAGGAAGGAACTTGGAGGCCGAGCCCCCGTGCTGTCGGTGGCATTAGCTGTAAGAGTCCAACGGCACCATTGCGGGAAATTGCTTTGGGATTGAAAGTTGACTCCCTCTTAACCAAAGCGAGGATAAGTTCAACCTCAACATCGTATTGCTCAGCAAGCCGCTTAGTTGGAGATTTCGCATCTTTCGCATCGTTGCTAGCCTGCTTCGTCCTGTCGGCACCCCGTTCGGAGGATTTCTCTGCCTTAGTTTGTTCTCTTCCCTTCACGGGAACCTTCTTTTTCCACACGACAGAAGTTTCTGTCTTCGTGGAACCCTTCCCACTCTTCACGGGGGTTTCCCCTGTCTTTATTAACGTTTCCTTTCTCTCCGTAAGAGTGCCCTTTTTACTCACGGAACCCGAGGCTGTCTGGCCGGATACATCAAATGTCAAACCAACGGCAAGAAGATGCTTATATGCCACGTGTGGCTGCCGCAAGTAGGCATAGTGGAAATGTTTACCAGAGAGATCAACGGAAAATCCTAAACTCCAGTTAGGTTCTGGCTGCCTCCCGATGAGGTCGACTGCCGTGCCTAACCGGAATGCAAATCCGTACGCGCCCGTTTCAGCACCTACTCTCAGCTGCCACAACGCTGTATCCAAAACACTGTTGAACTGAAGCAACTGAACAGGCCTCCACGCTAATCCAACGGCAAATGTTTGATCGAATCGCTTTAGGAGCCTGCCCTCCTGGTCTGGAATGGTCACTCCAGATATGTCTATCAATCTTGCGCCAAGGATCAGGTGCGAGGGCAGTTTTACAATAGCACCAAGGTCGTAACTTGGCGTCCACTGGCTGTCAGGGTTAGGCGCACGATTGTATCCAAGATTTCCGCCAAACTGGAATCGGCTCCCCATGGATCGGGCATAAGACAGCAAGAATTGATTATAACCCCGCTCGAATGTTCCAACCGGGTTGTTTGGATGGTCGTGGAAGAAGCGATCTTCGCCGTTCAGATCTAACGCACTGAATCCAAGCGTTCCCACATAATGGATCGGATACCCCAACGAAACTGCGCCTTGGGATAGGTCGTAAACCAAACTTCCGTGCTGGAGGCTTGCAAGTCCCGCTGGATTCCAGAGGGCTCCCGCTGAGTCATCGGCACTGCTGATGAACGCCCCGCTCATACCAAGAGCCCTTGCACCAACCACCGGACGAAGGGAAGCCGAGGCAATCGAGATACACAGAAGCCAAAGCACCGCACCTCCAACGCAGAGTTGAAGCCAACGGTCACGGGGCTCGTATGTCGTCCGCAGAAAACGGACTTTTTTCTTTTTATCGGATTTCAAAATGCAGGCGGGGACATGTTGAACCGCCATTCCTCCCCAACGAACTGATCAGGTACTCTGTTATTTAATATTAACCCCGAATCAGCGAAAAAAATTTAGCTATGACAAAGCAGGCTCACTGGCTGTCAATTGGCAACGGTGAGTAGTATGGTTTTGGTTGATGTTAAGACCTCAGTGTCGGTATCGACTCCTGACGATTCCACCGAAACCACTTGGCTAATTGCCGTAACAACAAGCTGGAGCACTTCGACCTTGATCGCGCTATCCGGCTTTCCGGGAGCAGACCAAATCGCCTTATTTTGACCCGTGGGGGTCAATGTGCCATAACCGGTTGTGTTGATCCAACTAAAAATGATGTTTGTACTTCGAAGTTCGTCAACAGTTGCCGTCAGGTTCACTGTCTCACCAGCCTGAACAGTATCTTTGCTTACATCGACATTGACCTTAAGCGATTGGTTTTCCACGTCTGTTTGTGTAACCGTGGTGTCGGTTTCTTCGGATTCTTGCAGCGGGTTTTCAACAGAACTCCCTCCACAACCGAGTAAACATAAGGCAATGGTGAGTACAACCGTGCGTGACAGCACTGGCATTATATGCAAGATTTTGATCATCGTCTTTATCCTTTAGGTTGAACTTGTTGGATGTATTCAGCCGAAGCTGACTTGCAAGATTTTTCCAATAACAAAAACGTACAGGTGAATACGCGGTTTCAGTCAATCGGTGATAACGATTTAATCGAAAATGGTTAGAGTTTCGGATATTTGGGAACGTTTTTATAATGTCTCCAATTCTCAGCGTAGATCTTCCAAAGACCGTCGGCGGGATCCACCATAAAGACCAACTCTTTCTTACCGTAATCTGAGTAAGCCGGTTGACTGCCAGAAGCGCGGGTGCCGACAAATTCTTGGAAGAAATTGATATCCGCTACCGCATTATCCCCATTGATTTGCAGTTGAAAAATGTTCACTCTAATTCTGATATACGCTGCATTAAGGGATTTCATCTTCTCGCGCAACTGTTTTTTGTTCAATCGAGTTGCGTGTTCTCGTCCCTTGGCAATAGTAACCCTTGTGATCTCAGCGTCCTCTGCATACTTAGACATATAGGTTTTAAGATTCTTGCCCTGCCAAGCCTGCTGCCACTCCCCCAAAACTTGACTCAATTTAAGCTGAGTATCAAGCGGTGTCTCACCGACAATCGGCGAGGACTTTTCCGGTACGGCGGTTCGAAACGGTGTAACAACCCTACTGGGAAGAACTGGAGCATCAAGAGGCTCCGACGGAGGACTTTCAGGGATTGGATTGGCAGATTTCGCAACGACTTCTTCATCGTGAACGATATATTCCTCGGTGGTTTCGGGATAGTTCAAGTCATCGTGAATTCTGTCATCCATCAGCTTCCAACGTTGTAGGAACCCCCTCTTTTCAACGGTTATATCCCGATAGATTACAACTAAAACCTTGCCATCCTGATAGAGTGTCACAGGGATGCGTTCAATCTGCTGCCGATTCGGGTTCTTGGGATCTGTGTGAGGACGGAGTCCAGCTATATTCACTTCAACCTTTTCTCTGCTGAAAAGCTTCAGTGCGCGTTCATACCGACTTCGATTTTTGATCCGGGCGGTCGAATCCCAGAGCTGCTGATACAGCATCGGTTGTTTTGATTCTACAGCTTCCTTCCACTGCTGAAGGAAAGGTTCAAGCGCTCCAGTTGTTTCAATAATCTGTAGTCCGAGTACCATTGCCGAGAGGATGACAGCTGCCCCAATAATACCGATAACACCAAAGAGGATGTTGGGATTTTGAAGTGCGGTGGTAAATTCATTCTTACCGGACCGCGCCACTTGTCTAGCGGAATGATGTGCTTGCATCTACCTACCCCCTCAATTAAGCGTAGTCCCGTACCTCGGAACAGCTTCGTAAATCCGCCAACTCTCACGGAAAATCTTCCATTCAGCCCCAACTCGACGCACCCATACCTCCCGCGTCCACAAATCGTGTAGTTCAGGAATTTCACCGCTTATCGCACCCCGTGAAAGACGACTGAACCGATAGGTAGCAATGACACTCTGTCCGTCCGCATCAAATCTGGAGTCCGTTTCCCGCCATTCGGCACTCACCATTTTTTTCAAAGCATCGGCCATCTGCAGACGGTTAAGATTGGTTTGCTTCTCATTGCTAGAGCGAATAACGGTCTGGTCTAGCATCGTATCTTGGGTATACGCTCTCAAGTGCTGGCGCATATCTTTTGTTGCCCATGCAAGAGCCCAAGCGCTAATAGCCGCTCTACCGCTTGCAATCTGCACATCAGTCAGTGAAGTACTGTTAGTCCGAACCGGTTGTTTTTTGTGCTGCTGCCGAACATAAGCCTTTGCTTCCTGTTTTTTTCGGGCGAGCTTAGTTTCCCGTTGTTTTAATACATTGGATTGATCTAACTGTTCGATATGTGTTGAATAGCTTTGCGCTTGTGTGACTGCTTTCGTTCGCGCTTCTGCCGCAGCCTTGCGAGCTTTCTCTACCAACGATTGGGCATCTGCCAGTTCACGACGCAGTTGATGAATCTGACGCTCATGTTTTTCGACACGGCTCTGCGCTTGGAGAAGTTGTGTTTGCGTCGAATCCAACTTTGATTGAAAGCCCGCGGATTCTGTTTTGGCGTTATTATAATTGTCCAATATCTCCCGGTGTGCTCGTTCAGCCTTTTGGAGTTTCTCTCCCATATCTGCTTGCAATTGATCCTTTTGCACATCCAATTGCTGAGCGTCCGCTTGAGATTTTTCGAGTGCCCCATCTACTGTTCTTAGATCTGCCTGGAGCGTAACGATCTCCGCTTCCTTACGCTTAATGATGGCAGTGAACCCACTCCCCTGCGATCTATACATCGCCTCTTGTTCAGCAATTTGTGCTTGAGTCAAGGCGTTATAGGCTAGGTGCATCGCACGAAGTCCCTCCTTCGCCCCCACAGCTTCCTTCGCACTTGCAAGGTCATTTTCCGCCAGCTGCAAGGTGTCTGAAGCCAGATCTTGAGCGTTCGCAAGACGCGCTTGTTCGATGGCCGTTTCAGATTGTGTGATAACGGCATTGATATTTTCTAACTGAATCTTCCCAAGGGAACCGCTGCAGGCAGTGAGGAACATCGGCAGAAGGCATATCCATATATGCCGGAAACAATTCTTTTCCCGAGTTCGAAGCAATCTCTGTTTTCCCACGCTTTTGTCTCTGAGCGATCTCATTTTTTTTAGCTCCTGAGTGCGATTGCTGATTCAGATTAATCTTTCCCACCGTTCGGCAACTACATGCCCTAATTCAGTAATTTTCTACTCTTTAGCGATTCTCAGTTACAGTTCGATAAGGCTTCAGACAATTAGTTAATAAAAACGAATAAAGTGAGCGAAAGGTTGCAATTTGAATAGATTACAATCTAATATGTAACGTGATTATCGCCGATTTGGTTCCTTTTTTCTATATCACATATCCCTCAATCTAGTGTCACAAAAATGCTCTTTCGTGGTTGGGCGTTGACCGCCCGGCTACGATGCCCCTTGCCGGTGGTATCCTCTGCCAAAAGGATATCCCCCGGACCGAATCGCCTTACCGTGCCGTCACCCACTTCAATGTCAACCCCACCACTTAACGTGATGACATATTGTCTTCGCGGAACGGTATGCCAATCGTAGTCGTAGTCGGGACCAGTTTCTCTAAAAATGATGCCGGTCACATCTTGAAATTGTGACATCTTACCGATGTCACCGCTATCTTGAAGGGGAATCTCGATATCCTCAAAATGAGACTCGCCATCGGAACCAGTATAGAGACGGGTTATTTTCATCGTTGTTCTAAAACCTCCTGTGCCGGTTATTGGATTGTCAATTTTGAAAGGATGAATTTAACAGAGAGGCACTACGGCCGTTTAGCAAACGCAGGTCTTTCCTCTATCACCCGTTTTGCCTTAAATTCTGTGCGTTCCAAAGTCCCTTGACGCAGAAATTCCACCTCCGGTCGAAAACCTAACGCTTCGCGCAGCGCGTTTGCAGTCTTTTCCTGAAGGAGCGACACCTGCGACTGAGGCATTTCCGCCTGTTCCAACTCGACCGAAATGGTACAGATGTCTCGATGCGTCGAAGCATCATGCGTCAATTGAATACGGTATTCGGGGCTTAGTTCTTCAAAGGAACGCACCACCTGCTCCACCTGCATCGGATAGAAGTTGACCCCCATAAAAACGATCATATCGTCCGCCCTACCCAAGATGCCTCCCGGAGACCGGGCATGGGTGCGTCCACAGGGACACGGTGATGGGTCGAGTCGCACAAGATCATTTGTCCAGTACCGGATCATCGGCGTAGCACTCCGTTCAAGGTGTGTGATGACCAGAATCCCTATCTCCCCTTCAGGGACAGGTTCTTTCGTTTCGGGGTCAATCACCTCGATTAAGTGGAGATCTTCGCTCCAATGTAACCCCGTCTTGTGAGTGCATTCGCTGGCAAAAGTAGGACCAATTTCGGCGAGCCCGTAGTAATCATAGGCATCAATACCGAGACCCCTCTCGATGGCTCGGCGTGTTGCCGGCAGCTCCGTGCCCGGCTCCCCACCGAAGCAACCAATCCGAAGGCCGATATCCGATGTACTGTAATTATGTGCTTTCAGTTGTTCGGCGAGATAGATGGCATAAGAGGGGGTCGCGATGAGGACGCTGCTCTTGAGGCGCACCATATAATCAATTTGTCTTTCGGTCAACGCCGCGCCGATGGGAATAACGAGGCAGCCAATTTTTGCGCTGGCGTAGTGCACAGCCAAACCTGCTACCCAAAGCCCATACGCAAACGCGTTTTGCAAAACGTCCTCCGGACGAACGTTAATACTCCAGAGCGTTCTTGCTGTCACGTCTGTGATGTATTGTACATCTGCAGCGCTCCAAATTGTATTGACGGGTGTACCTGTTGTCCCGGTACTTGGGTGGACCTCCCGGAACTCTGTCTGCGGTGCGACGGCAAATCTCCCCAAAAACGGGTGCTGCGCCTGCTCCTCGCGCAGCTCCTCCTTATGAACAAAAGGGAACTTGCGGATATCATCTAGGGTTTTGACATCTGCCGGCGATACGCCCGCCGCGTCGAATCGCTCTTGATAAAATTCGCTCCGATGATAGCATCGATCAACCTGCCATTTGAGTTTCGCAAGCTGTAGCGCATCCAAGTCGCTTCTCGACATGGTTTCGATTTTATAGTCGTAAAAAGTCGAAGTATCATGTCCCATCTTCTTCTCCCTAATGCAACGATCGTCAAATCACCGCGGTGATTCGCAATTTCCACAAGGCTAAAACCTATGAAGTGTGAAGGGGCTGATTTGCAGTACCCAGCTTTTGATTATAGCAGGACATCAAGCGGGTTCTCAAGCGAAAAGGCGCTTGACTTTATCGGTCTTGAGTGCAATAATCTTGCAGAACCAATACAGTTAAAAGCCGATGAAGTCCGCTCAGTACCTGCTCACAGGTCCTGATGGCTGTGAGACGGATTTAATGGATTTATCTAACTCGGATGCAACGTCGCGCACCGATCTGTTCCACACAACAGGAGTGTAGACTATGAAAATTACTGACATTGAGATTATCCCGATTTATCCACGTATCGCTGCACGTAATACGGATTACAAAGCCCGATTCTCCGCTATCAACCATCGCACGATTTTCAAAGTGCACACGGACAACGGATTGGTCGGTTACGGTGACTATCGCTGCTCGGCGCCCGATCGGTCAAGTGTCGAACCGCTTATCGGCTGCAACCCATTCGATTTTATCAATAACAATCTAAATATAGGGTTGTGCGGTGCCCTTTATGATGTGATGGGCAAACACTTAGAGGTCCCCGCCTACAAATTGATGGGTCAGAAAGTGCGAGATGCGATTTCTGTCGCAGCGTGGACGAGGCCCGCAGCACCGGAAGCGTTTCGTGACGAAATTCAGCGGGCAGCGGACCAAGGGTATATGACTTTCAAAATGCACACGTGCGAATATTACGATGTGATGGAGCAGACACGATTAGCAGAAGAGGTAGCACCGGAGGGATTCAAGATTCACTACGATTTTAACAGCAATCGCAGCTTGGCAGCCGTACTCCCTATCGTGCGTGAGTTGGAAGATCATCCCGTCGTTGGTTACATCGAGGATCCGATTGTACGGAATGATATAGACGGTTGGCGGCGGTTGCGGGAGCAGAGTCGTCTACCAATTGTCATGCACGCCCCGCAACTCGGTGGTGTACAGGAAATCATCCACGGACTTGCAGACGCGTACATGGTTGGGGAGAGTGGTATCGGTGATAGCTTAATGCGGGGTTTTGCGTGTGGGAAGGCAAACCTTCAGGTGATTATACAATTGACCGGTGGCACGCTAACCAAGGCGTTGGCACTGCACATGGGGGCTGTTTTGCCCACGATGACAGGGCACACGGTAACTCTGGATGATCAGTATGAGGATGACATCGTCACAGAGCGGATTCCGGTGCTTGAAGGATTCTCGCCCGTTCCAGAGGGACCCGGCTTGGGAATTGAAGTGGACGAAGACGCCTTAGCACGAGCGGCGGCAAACCAGCCGACGGAGATTCCCAAACATGTCGGTGTACTACATATGCCGGGCGGTCACAAGATTTACACACCGTCCTTCGCTTCGGTAAGCAGACTGACGGGACGAGAGGAAGGAACGATCCGGGGTCTCAAGCAAGAACTTTGGGATGATGACGGCTCCGAGGAGTTCGCCCGAATCTATGATCGAGTGCAGCAGGAGGGCTCGTTTGTCGAGTAGTTCTAGGGATTCCTGTACCAACAAGGAGGGTTCTGGAGACAGAGGCTTTCACCTCGATCTCCAGAACCGTTATCGCTACCCACAATTTCTTTGTGGAAAGACGTAGATACCGTTAAGATCTGCTTGCCGTTTTCCTGATTTGAGGGCTACTTTTCTAACGTACCTACAACCTCAAACCGTTCGGACTCAGTAGGCTTCGACCACAATACCGATGCACCACCCATGATGGCTGCTCGTTCCGGAGAAGCGCGCCAAGCGTCGTAGATCTCGTTACTCTCCCAAGTCACCAACGAGGTTATTTTTGTCGGGTCGGTGGTGGAGACAAGCGTCACTCGACTGATGAACCCGGGAGCTTTGCTCTGTGCTAGTCCATTTCGGTCTAAGAGTTCGCGAGCCTCATCAAATTGTTCCTTATTTGCCCAATGGTGAGTTAATACGCCAATCATCATTTCCTCCATTATATTGCTGGTTTCGCAACTCGGTCTAACCGCTCACACCGATTGCCGTAAGGTAAAGCCTATCTGTTCAACAT
This sequence comes from Candidatus Poribacteria bacterium, assembly GCA_965207095.1. Lineage (GTDB taxonomy): Bacteria > Poribacteria > WGA-4E > WGA-4E > PCPOR2b > PCPOR2b. The sequence goes on from OZ242270.1 coordinate 747,539, forward strand.
CGTCAGTAACGCAGAGCTTTTGCAGATACCTACAGATGTCATATCATCTTGACGTCAACAACCGCCATATCACTGTCACGATCAGCACTAGCGAAAAGGCAAGTCCTATCGCACTCACGGCGACAATTCCGGCTTCTGCAAACACCGCACCCGTTCCCAAACTACCTGCCCCTGCGGCTAGCGCCACCATCATTTCACCTGCCCCCTGTGCTCGTCCTCGTTCAGGAGGCAAAAGGCCACTGAAAAACAGCGCCGAACCTGCGATAAAACAGAAATTCCAGCCCAATCCCAGCAGGAACAGACTAAAGGCGAGCATGGTCACCTGATTGGACATTGGTGTAAGCACGGCAGAAGCACCCAGTATCAATGCACCAAGAACTATTATCGTTACTTGACCCAAACGGTTTGACAGCCGACTCGTCAAACTCGAAAGCCCGTACATCCCCAATGTATGCGCCATTATCACCCACGAAATCGCCTGTTCACCATGGGCGTGGTGATTCATGTGCAGCGGTGTAATCACCATAATCAGCGTCATAACAAATTGACCAATTATCGTCGCTGTCAAGCCAAGTCTCACCGTTCTGTCAACAAAGATTTGCCACAATTTTCGCCCGGTGTTCTTCTCCTCCGCGTCATTCAACTCGCCCGTCAGCGTTCGCCCAACCTTCATGGGATCCGGGTATAGTAAGAGAAGGGTTAGCATCAGTGCAAGGGCAGCAAGCACTACTGATATCAGATAAGGACCGGCGTGGCCATGCAAGCCAAAAGATACTGCTATCCAAGTAGAAGGAGATACAAGGAGCGGACCACCTACTGCGCCTATAGTCCCCGCGAATACAATAAGACCAATTACTCCCGCTCGCTTAACTGGGTGATAGACTTCAGCTGCAATAAAGCGCGCCTGTTCGCTTACGCCACGTCCCATGCCCATCAACAATACACCGCTGCAGAGCCATGGCAACGACTCCCACACGCTGATTGACAGAACGCAGAGTGCTGATCCGGCTGCAGTAAATAGATACCCCAGCGATAGTCCCGGTCTGCGCCCGATGTGGTCCATGAGCCATCCCACAGGGTAGGCAGCGATAGCCCTGCCCAACATCATCATAGTGGGCGGTATTCCTGCGGCACGGTCCGTCCCACCAAGGTGTGCAGCAATAACCGGCAAGAGCGTAAACGACAAAATCATTGATGCGCTAAATAGACTCTGCGAGATGAACAACGTTGCCGTTATCCGCTGCTGCACCGAACGAAGAATTATTGAAGTAGACATAGACGCTTTCGTTAAGAACTATAGTTGGGACAATTCAACCCGCGCCGCACTTCGGCATTATGTAGCTGAATTCAAGTTGCTAACATTTACCTGCAGCCTCGGACTCAGATTATATCTTATCACTTACCAAATGTAGGGTCAAATCTAAAAAAATTATGGTAGATTTCAGAATTAATCAGACACTGCAAATCGGCGAAGTTAGAGCCTGTTTTAAAAGTGAAACAGTCATCTATAGGAAGTTGTTCACATGTCGCCCCGCTGGGGCTTAGGTTGTTTGTTTGTCCTGTATTCTATAAACATGTCGCCCCGCTGGGGCTTAGGGTCTGTTTTAAGAGTAGGTGAAACGGTCATCTTTTGCCATTCTATGGGCACAATCAACCGATTTTGAGAGTATTTACCCGTAAACTGACAACTTTCAGAGATTATTTGGATTTTTCAAACAGGTTCTTAGAAACCTCGCCTACCGGGGATGGAAAAATCCGGGCTATGACACCGGTAGGGGCGGTTTCTAACCGCACCGCATAGGCTTGTCCCGCTTCTCGGGATCCCGACCTGCCGGAATTGGACACAGCGCCTACCAAACATGGGGAGTGAAAGTGTCTATCTGTTTTTACGATTCACTGTAGGTTAAAATGTTCTACAGAAGATTTCTTGCAACGTATCAATATCGACTACATCCGAGCGTGCAATTAAACCATTAGGTATTTTCCAGCAGGCAATCCCAATTCCGTTGACAACTGTTAATGGGATAACTATAATGAACATCGTTTACTTATGGCAGTCGAAATCAGACTTTTGCTCTGATGGTAAGAATGGGGGTTGACCGAATAAATCGGGATTGACTCCCACTCATGCTAAGCGGCTTCTATTTTTGGCTGCAGCACATTGCTAAGTTCACGTATCAAAACTGGTGTAGAGAGTTGTAGCGTGCTTTGATACCATTCAAAAGGATTCAAAAATGCCCAGAGAACTTATTGCTATTGCGCCACGGACACCTGCGCTTCGTGAATATGAGGAACCATCACTTAAACCCGAAGAAGTACGGCTGCGAAGCATCTTTTCTGCCCCCAAACACGGATCAGAGCTTCGCGGCTATCGTGCTGAAACTAAGGACCATACCTCCCCTTTTGAATGGGAACGACGGATGCATGTCGGAGAAGGGGGACCCCCGAAATTTCCGACGCGATTGGGGAATATGACGGTCGGCGAAGTGATTGCGGTTGGCGAAGCTACCACCCGTTTTCAGGTAGGGGATCGTGTTTTCGGACACCTACCTATTCGCGAAACACATACCGTCCACGAGGGACGTTTAGATGAAGCCCCGGATAAAATGTCCTCCGAAGCTATTGTGTATTCAGATCCAGCCGGTGTTGCACTCAGTCCCGTGCGAGATGGTAAAATTGGTCTTGGCGACCGCGTGGCGGTGTTTGGACTGGGTGCAATCGGACAGATGGCGGTGCAGATTGCACGGCTTCAAGGCGCCCGGTGGATTGCTGCAACTGATCCAATTTCCATCCGTCGTGAGCTTGCCAAGCAGCACGGCGCGGATGTGGTTATCGATCCTATTGCCGAAGACGCCGGACTGGTCATCAAAGATTTGACGGACAACGTTGGTGTTGATGTTTCCTTGGAGACAAGTGGCATTTACGGTGCGTTGAACGACGCGTTGCGAGCTACGGGTTACATGGGAACTATTGTGTCTTCGGCATATTACACGGGGGACGCCCGTGCATTAAGCCTTGAAGGGGAGTGGCACCGAAACCGGTTGACGATGATTTCGACGCGTGATGTGAGCCAACCTCTCCCTGGGCATCCGTTGTGGGACACCCAGCGGCTGCATACGGAGGCATTCGCACTGCTACAGGAAGGACGCCTTTCGGTGGAAGGATTGATCCATCCGATTGTCTCGTTCAATGAGTCTGCTGAAGCCTATCGTGATATTGACGATGCACCGGAAAAGAGCATCAAGTTGGGCGTAGTTTACGAGGCGTAAAACGTGAAACATACTAGGTTTTGTTGGAAGGCATACCAATAAGGAGAACCAGAATGTCCGAGCGCAAAAAGATTGCAGCAATTATTACCGAGTACCGTCCGGGATCACACGCCGATGTAATCGTTACCAAGTTCCTAAAAGGGATTCCAACTGATGATGGGTTGATTCAACCGCGCGTTGAAATCGCGTCAATGTATGTTGATCAGTTTCCCGAAAACGATCTGAGCCGTGGGTTCGCTGCAGCGCATAACGTGCCGATTTATCCGAGTATCGTTAAGGCATTGACGCTCGGTGGAAGTGAGCTCGCTGTCGATGGTGTTCTCCTGATCGGTGAACACGGCGACTACGCTTGGAACGAGAAAGACCAGCAACTCTATCCACGGAAGTACTTCATGGAGCAGATCTGCGGCGTTTTTTCCACCAGTGGCAGGGGTGTCCCCGTTTTCAACGATAAGCATCTCTCCTACAACTGGCACGACGCCAAATGGATGTTTGACCGTGCAGCGCAGCTTGATGCCCCATTCATGGCGGGTTCATCGCTGCCTTTTGGTTACCGCAATCCATGGTTGGAGCATCCGTTGGAAACCCCAATCACGGAGGCAGTCTCAATTGGCTATTCCGGGCTGGATATCTACGGCTTTCATACGCTGGAAACGCTTCAGTGTATGGTCGAGCGGCGCGTTGGTGGTGAAACCGGTGTCGCTGCGGTGACCTGCTTGGAAGGTGATGCTGTATGGGAGGCAGGAAAAGCCGGGGCATGGTGGCGGGAACTGGCGGAGGCTGCTTGTGCTCCAATAGAGAATAAACCGTCCGGGGCTATGGAAGATCACTGTGAAAACCCCGCGCTTTTTCTGTTAGAATATCGGGATGGATTTCGCGGAGCGGCTTTGATGCTGAATGGTTATGTAACGGACTTGGCTTACGCAGGAAGGATTGGTGGTGAGATCTACGGGTCGGAATTCTATTTACACGGGGATCCACACCCACACTTCAGTTACCTCAGCTTGAATGTCGAAGAGATGTTCGTCACCGGGGTGCCAACCTATCCAGTCGAACGGACATTGCTAACGTCGGGCGTGTTAGAAGCCGCGCTGGACTCGCGCCATCAAGGCTATGTTCGCCTCGAAACGCCCCATCTGGATATTGCATACCGTTCCTACGATTCGATCCCATGGCGTCCAACGGGACCGCGCCCCGTCGGTGCATCGCTGGAACCGTTACCTGAATGATTTCCTTCTGGCACCTGACATCAAGCAAGGATTCGTGGTAGTTCGCACCGGCACACGACAAAAGCCACAAGACTATTGAAATGGGACTGGAATTTTCTCCCCGTGCCATGGGAAGGTGTAGCTTGGATTATTCACAAAGCGACGCATGCCGACCTCTAGGCGGACAGATGTCGAAGGTGGGAGTTCGACTGCAAAATACTTCGCATTGACAGAGATCTCTTTCCCCGTGTATTCCCGTTCCGACCGGAGCCAGCCGTAGGGATTTTGATGTAGCTCCTCTTGATTCATCTCTCGATATTTGAGCCCAGTAAATTGATGTTCTCCGAAAGCGCCCGCTTGCACGATGGTGTTTCGAGTTTCAGTGGTGCTTAGGTTCACCAACTGAATTCCGACAACATCTGACCCCAATTTATCGACGAGGGCGGCGACATCTCTCGGCAAGCCGGGACGGACGTTGTCCCGGTCATAATAGCGCACAGTCGCTCGGAGGAGTCCACCGTTGTAGACCGATTGCGGTGCCCCCATCGTGACCTGTGTCAGTCCCTTCGTAAAAACGGGATTCGGTGGGAAGTAGTTCGTCGTAATAATTTCTTCGACGGAACGATTGTCAAGACGGGTCTTGTCGAAAGCCTCCAGCGCCCATCGGTACTCCGCGCTCAGTATCTTCTCGGGCCAGTTGGGATTCAGCCCATCGTAGTATTGGAAGCGGGCAAATTCCGTTTCGCCGCCGTTCTTTTCGCCACCCCTCTCTCCAATTTCATTCCAGTTACGTTCAACCTCACCATCTCGTATCCGCGTGATTAGCTCGTAATCCTCAGTGGACATTGAGGCGTGATACAGATGGGCAAGTTCCTGCATCCGCCACGGAATTGGACCGGTATAGACACCTCGCTTAGGCAGAATATCATCGTTTGAAGGACCGACGGGCGGGTCATAACACCAGCCGTCGGGACCGTATCGCGTCGGCATAATCAGCTGCCCGTCTTCCCGCATTATCGAGTTTTCCAATAGCAGTTGAATCTGGGAACGGAGGAGATCAAGATAACCGTAGTCACCAGTGAGAAGCAAGGCACATTCTGCTGCGATGGTAAGCGAGTGAAACATGATATTGTAGCCTTGATAGTGATTCCAACCGTACTGTCCGCCCCACCATAGACCATTCCGGTATTCGCCGATCTTTCCGGTGGGTCCCACATTGTCGGGCATAATCCCGTTGTTACGACGCATCCGATCTAGCCAAGCTTCCGTATATTCCAATACCCACCGTTTGTATTTCTCATCACCGGTATACAGGTAAGCATTGGTGACGAGAGCGGTAGCCCCTAAGCTATTCGGGGTGTCGGATTGCAAGACCATTTTCTCGAACAGCTCGACAATCTCTTCCCTTCGTTTTGGATCTTCATACCAATTCAGTTCGAGATCTTCGACAATTGGGTAAAGGCTCGCACGCACACCGTAATAGTTGACCTCGCCACCCAGATATCTTCCGGCGAGTAGCATGGTGTTTGCAAACTCTGCATCTGCATGTAACCTGGGTCCCTGGCTGGAATGAAACGGCGATCGCAGGATCTTATATTCCGGGTCGTAATTGGGGGCTTCCGGATCTTCGCCGATGAACATCGCAGCAAATCTCCGCGCTCGACGGACATTCTCTGAGACCGTTGGACAGGCGACACCAAAATCGTAGAACGCCATATTCCCTTCACCGAGATGGTGCCACTCCGTCGATTGCGCCAGATTCCAGAATTCGTTGTGCATCGACGGTCTGAATACTTTTGTAAAATCGTTGTGTCGAAGGCGATGAGTGAAGCTGTCATCACTGATTCGGGTTGACGCATTCCAACCCTGCAACGCTAAGTTGAGCAAGTTTTCATCGGCGCCTATGGCGTAGAACAGGGACCAATTATAGAACTGTTCATATAGATCGTCGAAATCCTCTGCGAAGTAAAGGGCACCGCCCGGTTCAGTGTACTTCTTGACCATCATGGGCGCTGCTTCCTCCATGAGGTCGATAAGATTACGCTCCATCAATGCCCATCCGGGTGGCGAAGAGATCTCAGTCGCCTTGATTGATACCATTTCGGGCATGGAGACTCCGTTTGCGGAGATGTGTGTTGTCATCCTTTACTCCTTTTGGAATACATACTTTCAATTCGGAACTATAGTGGATCTTAGAATTAATGAGACACTCCCAATACACAACCAACCCCCTAAATCCCCCTTATCAGGGGGACTTTTGAAACTTCGCGCAGGTCGGAGTTATTGGTAAATGTCTACTTATTTTTAGAAGTTACTATAATTGGCTGGAAACCACACGGAATCCCCAGAAACGACGGGCACTCGTGTCCAGTTGAAACTACATCATTGAATCATCTACCATGCGACCCAGCCGCCGTCGACTGCAAGGGTTTGTCCTGTTACCCAATTGGCAGCGTCCGAAGCGAGGTACAGCACTGCACCGACAACCTCTTCGACTTCACCAACGCGTCCCATCGGAATGCGCCGCACGACATCTTCGTAGAACTCCTTACGCTTTAGAAGTTCATTGGCAAGCGGAGTTCGCGTAAAGGCTGGAGCGACGGTATTCACTGTTACATTGTGCGGTGCCCACTCAACGGCGAGCCCCTTTGTCAATGATAACACGCCGCCTTTGCTGCCTGAGTAAATTGTCCGCAGCGGCCCCCCTACCAACGCCATTGTCGAAGTGATATTGATGATTTTTCCACTCTCCCGTTCAATCATCGGCTTCACAAGCGCCTGTGTGAGGAAAAACAAGCCCTTGAGGTTCAAATCATACACCGTATCCCAATCGTCCTCGGTTACCTCAAGCGCAGGCTTCGGGCGGTTCGTGCCAGCATTATTGACGAGGACATCAACCCGTCCCCAAACATCAATCGATTCTTGTGCACCGCGATCGATTTCATCCATGTTGCTCGCATCGAAAACGACCGGTTCAGCCTTGCCGCCCGCTGCCCGTATCTCTTCCGCAACCTCTTCGAGATCGGAGCGCGTTCGGCTATTTAGCAGGACATCGGCGCCCATTTGTGCTGCAGCGATTGCGATACCTCGCCCGATGCCTTTACCTGCACCTGTGACCAACATCACCTTACCGTCAAGATTAAATCCTGGAAATGCCATAATAAACCTCCATTTTTGTATGATACATAAATATAGTGGATCTTAGAATTAATGAGACACTCCAAATCCCAATTTATCGAGTCCCGTTCCGAGGATCCCGATATATCGGGAGATGCTCCCCGATTGCATCGTCCGTTCCGAGACCAGGGGCGCAAGCTGAGTCGGCACTAGTGCGGTTGGGAATCGCACCTACCAGCCCCGATAATTAGTTTACCCCGATTTATCGGGGCGATCGAAACCGAGGAGCGAAAGTGTCTATCTGTTTTTGGTATTCACCAATGAATTAGTAGACCTATTTCTCTTGTTGAGCCAAAGCTAATTTCAATGTATTTTCTAACAACATCGCGCGCGTCATCGGACCGACACCGCCGGGGACAGGGGTGATAAAACCTGCGATATCTTTGACACCCTCATACTCAACATCACCGACAAAGCCATTCTCAGCAATAGTAATCCCCACATCAATCACAACCGCTCCCGGCTTTACCATATCTGCCGTAATCAACTTCGGTCTGCCAACTGCCGCAATTAGAATGTCCGCCTGCCGGGTTTCCGATGAAAGTTCGCGAGTCCTCGTGTGGCAGTAGGAAACGGTTGCATTGCGATTGAGTAGCATCAGCCCGACAGGTTTTCCCACCAGACTACTGCGCCCCACACAAACCGCACGACTTCCTTCAATCTGGACGCCTGTTGATTCAATGAGACGGATAATTCCTGCTGGCGTACATGGAACAGTCCCTTCATGATTGATGAGGAGATTACCTAAGTTCACAAGCGTTAAGCCATCGGCATCTTTTTCAGGCGAGATTTCGTTGATAATCGCATCCCCATCAATCGAGTCAGGGACCGGCATTTGAGCGATAATCCCGTGTATATCCTCACGATTGGTCAGCGTGTGAATCCGCTCGATGACCGCTGCTTGCGACGTGTCTGCCGGCATCCGATGCACCTCGGAATGAAAGCCAACATATTGACAGTCCTTCTCCTTGTTACTGACATAGACCGTCGAAGCGGGGTCATCCCCAACTTGGACTACTGCAAGCCCGGGGGTAAATTTCAACTTCCTCACTTGGCGTCGAATCTCGCGCCGAATAGATCTGGCAAGCCCTTTTCCGTCAATAATTTTCGCCCCGATGTCGTCGGGATCCAAAGCAACTGGCAATCGTGCATCCTCCTCGTCAAGCGATGTGGTGTTGGCAAAAATGCGTTTCCCGTTCAAAGTTATTGCTGAATTTTACAGCGCCTTATTATATCATATCTTGTGTTCAGGATCTACGGTTTCTTCGATGTAGAGGTGGATTAATGTGCCCATCTACCAGACATCTCCTACAACGCAGCAAGACCTTAAAACATGAAGAAAGAAAAGCATCGCATAAACAAAGAGATAGCAAGACAAGTTAGGCTCGAAGAACATCAACGTAACACCTTAACTCAAAGGCTTTAACCGCTTCGCTGCTATCACGCCTGCTCCGACTTCCGGTATCTGTTCATGGGGAAACTTCTGGCAACATTGTATTTCTTACTCATTGGCATTTTCATTTCCGTGCCTCATACCGCAAAATCCGAGCGCGACTCGCTCCAATTGCCCTCCCTTTCCCTTTTGCAGAAAACCGAATCCATTCGATTCAAAGATCTTCCTGACCCTTTTATTTTGAAGCATTGGCCCCCCATCCGTGACAGCGAACGCATAACAGTTGATGGCGTACAACTCACCAAAAACTCAGATTATCTCATCGATTACGGCGCAGGGACGCTCAGGTTCCTGAAGAACTATCCTTCCGAAGCCACCGTTCAGATTACCTACCAGACTTTGCCCTTTGCAATCAAAAAGGGGTATAAACGAGATCTGTTTCGGCAAGATCAGCCGTTGGAAGAACCGCGTGACGAGGTTAAACTTGACCCCCGTGTAGATCTAGCTGAACAGCGTTCACCGGAACCAGTGCTGCCTCCGGTACAGGTAACGGGAACTCAAACATTCGGTGTTTCGGTCGGTAGTAACAGATCACTGTCCCCGGAACGCGCCCTGCGAATCAGTGTTGACGGCAAGGTCTCGGAAAACGTCAGCGTCACAGCACTGCTCTCGGACCAGGATCTACCCATCCAACCTGAAGGCACGACCGAAAATATCCAAGACATCGATCAGAAACTCATCCGTATCACGAGCCCAAATGTCACAGGGTTGTTGGGCGATTTCGAGGGATCACTCGGCAATACAGATATATTCTTTAATCGTGCGCTAGAGGGGGTGCAGGTCTCAGGAGATTTCAGGTGGGGGAAATTTCATCTTATACCGACCGCCATCCCCAAGGGTCAGTCTGCCAGCAAGACAATCAGGGGTGAAGAAGGACGTAGCGAATATCGGATTGATGCCGATGGTGAGTTTGTCATTGTCAAAGCGGGAACAGAAATTGTCTGGTTGAACGGTCAACGGATGCGTCGCGGAGAAAACAATGACTACGTAATCCGTGACTACGGCGACCCGATTATCGAATTTACGAGTAAACACTTAATCACAAGCAATGACGTAATCCGTGTCGACTTTGAATATATCCCCGAAGACTTGGCATATCAGCGAAATCTGCAAGGCGTCAGTGGTTCGTTGAACCTACCCGGTGAGCGCGTCACGATTGGGGGCGGCTACGCGGTTGAATCGGATCTAAATGATCCGGAAAATGCGTTCATCATCATAAATGAACAGGAATTTAAAGAACTTCAAAGAAACGAGTTAGACGCAGACGGGGATGGAAATCTTCTCATCGCTCCACAGCGGCGCACTGTATGGGACATCAATGGACGCCTCGATTTCACCGAGAGCCAAGGCTTTCTACAACACGTTCCGATACTGGAAGGGCAGGTAGCGTTCGGTGCATTAGATCGGAACACTTTCTCCAACCAAGACCAAAAGACATTCAGCCGCGCTTGGAAACTCCTCGCCAATTCGTCAACCGAGAAACTGATGTTGAACCTGGAACTCCGATCTCTCGATGCGGATTTCGTACCTGTCGGCGCATCCAGTACCAACCGCACACGGTTTCGATACGAAGAACAGTACAGCGATGAACAGTTCGATGACTTATATCTATTGGGTGGCGTGGGCGCAGCCCAAAACCCCGATGAGAAGTCCGTGGATCTCGACCTACAGGTGAAGCCGGTCAATTGGCTTAAACTCGATTACGGGTTAGGACGCACGGAGGAACGTTTCAGGGAATTAGCAGACCAGCAAAATCTCAACAGTTTCGAGTCCGTTACCCCGCTCCCCGATGTTACCCTTCGCAACAACCTCAACGGTGGATTCGATTTCAATCCGCGGGAAGGGTTAATGAAACGTCCATACATCCCTCGCTTGAGAGGCGACTATCGGCGGAGCACCTCAAAAGTCAGGGGACAGGATCAATTCCGCAAGACCCGCAGGCAGGGACAACTCTCCCAGCGCATTCGCCTGCTTAATCTGAACGCTTCCATTGAACAGTTGGAGGCAATTGATCTCGATTTCGACGACAGTGTAAATCTCAACCGAAAACGGAATATATCGACAGCACGACTCGATCTGGTAGATTTTCGATGGGTTGCGATTAACACAAAATATGCGATCGAAGAGGCATTCGATAAAGAACCTTTGCTTACGGTTGATGGGAAGGCGTTAGGATTCTCGGATTGGCAGTCCACGACTAACGCAAGAACTTGGACGGTGGGTCTTTTCTCGCAACCGCGTAAGTGGGCAAACGTCTCGACAAATATCTCTCGACGCGTGTTCCAAGCACAACGAGGGCTAGCGTCCGACTCAAAGACACAATTGGCGGATATCGAGATGCGCCTCACGCCATTCAACCGGGCGTTGGACGGCCAACTCATCTACGAACTCGATAAGAAGTTAGCGACGGAACGACGTGAAATTTTCACAAACATCAATCCATTCACAGGGGAGGAAATCAAGCCGGGCGAGGGACATTACGTTAAGATCGATGACCTGCATTACCGGGAAGATTTTGAGGAGGGAGACCACATTAAATTCATCCAAAATGTCGAGGACAAACCTGTTTCTGCAATTGACATGAAGTTGAGTCTGCGCTTCCAACCCCGCCGTCTCACATCACGGCGGAGGGGTGATACAACAGTTGGATCCACGCAGACTGAAACGCGAAGTAGCTTAGTCTGGCTGGCAAACGCTATCCGTGGTCAGGCTGTCGTCAATATAACGGAGGAACAGGAAGATCCGGATCCATCAAGCCTCTATCTGTTACGCAACTTACGCAACGCACGCACAGTTTTTGGGAGAGTCAATCAGCGGTATCGGCTCGATTTTTCCCCTTCACCGCTACTGAGCCTAGACTTCGGCTTTGATACCAATCGTCTTCTTAACAAGCGGATTAATAGTCGCGAGCGACGCCGACATAGCCGGGATTGGGAGATAGATTTAACGCTGAACCCAACGTCGAAACTCTCATTCAAGGCAAAGTGGGAACAACGGCGGGAAGATGAGCAGTTCACTGAACTTGATCTGGAGGGAAACGCATCAGCAGCGATTTCCGATCTGACACAGTTTGAGCGGACGAACACGGTTGAATTCAACTACGAACTCAACCGTGTTCTACAGTTTGGCGTTGCTGGCATCCACGAATCTACCGCTGATCGTGAACATCTTGACGACATGCCGGAAGCCCGGACACAAACGCTTTCGTTGGAACACCGATTGACCTATTCCTTTATCCGCAAAGGACGATTTGACTTTACCTATCGACTCAACCACGGGAGCAGTGAAGGCGGCATCCCTTTTACGCGGTATAACTTCTACGAAGGGATAAGCCACGAAGTTCGCACCACAGCGGATTATAAAGTCCGGAAAGTGACAGACCTTTTGCTACGATTCAACTACCGTCTACTTTCGACGGAACAGAATAAACCGGAACACCGGGTAGGAATGGAGGTGGTGGCAGAGTTGTAAGACTGTTCGATTAAAGTCGAAATTCGACGGAGGACACAATTTTATCATAGACAGGCACATACGTATCGTACTGATCGGTTGGTGCCCAGAACAAAATCCGATAGATAAAACGGCTGTTTTCTAAGCGACTCAGAAAGAAGGATTGTTTGGCTTTACTTTCGGCCTCAAGGATCTGCTCATTGAACAGTAGCGGGATTTCTGCGTCCAGTACGATTTCCCAAAAATAACCGTGGCGGCGATCTTTGGAAAAGATTGCTCCCTGATTGGTTACCTCATGTATCTTATCCGTCCAGTCAAAGGGCGGCGTGAATGATTCTAGGATGTGTACAGCAGCATTTTTGGAAGAATCGAAATCAGTACTACTTTGCAGTTCAATAAAAATATAGATAAAAGGAATCTGATTGGCGAGTGCTTCCGGCAAAGTATTGGCAAAATCCTTTTCTGAAACCGGTTGCATGAATAAGAGAGAAATCACCTCGTTAGATATCTGGTCAAAGAAAAAGTCCTCCCCACGCGTGTATTTTGTAGTATACAGTGACCAAGGCGGGGGCACCCAGCCGATGAGATCCTCTTCGTTCTTTCCCTCGACTGCTTTATTTACTTCCTTAACTATCCAATCATCAATAGGCAGGTTGGAAATCTTGAACAACCGACGATTTCGGTATGTATTTCCGTCAAGTCCAAACTTGATTTCAGGTGTTTTTTCCACGGTTGGAGTCGGTGAATCCGTTTCGTTATCACCGCCGCAACTCACGATACAAAAACTCACTATCATCACACTGATAGCAGCGAAGATTCTCAGTGTCATTTTTATTTTTTCCCTTTCCTGCGCCGACTTCCAAACGTAAGCATCAGGCCTTCGGTTGGAAGAAAACAGGATCGGGCTTGACCCATTCCTCCTCACCATCTGCCCAAACTTCGCGTTTCCAGATAGGCACAATTTGTTTGAGTCTATTCATCGCATAATGGCATGCCTCAAACGCTTCCTTACGATGCGGAGAAGCAACAGCGACTGCAACACTGACCTCTCCGATTTCCAGTCGCCCTACGCGATGAATCATAGCAACGCGGTCTAGTCCCCATTTTTCGTGGATTTCCTGTGCAATTTCCGCCATCTTCTTTTCTGCCATTGGCGGATAGGCTTCGTACTCGAGATAAGAGACCTCTCTGCCTTCTGTGTTGTTGCGCACAACTCCCAAGAAGTGGACGATTGCCCCTGCATCTCCCGCTTCGACCGCACGAATTACATCCCCTAATTCGATTTCGTCGCTAGTGATTTTAAACATTTTGACCTCCAGTCACCGGCGGGATGAAGGCGACCTCATCGCCGTCTGAAAGTTCGCTATCTGGTGTAGCATACTCCCAATTCACAGACGTTTGCATTACATCGTAGTATTCTGCGATTTCGGGCCACTCCGCCTCAAGGCGGTCCAAAATAACGCTCACCGTTGCTCCCTCTGGCAGGTCCATCTCTTCTTCGTCTCTATCCAACTCCTCATGTAACACTGCGAAATATTTAACTTTAACCTTCATCGTCTCTCCAATGAAAATCGTGATGTCTAAAACGTAAAACAAGATAAGAAAAGTTTACTCAAGGTTGTTTACTATTATACCCCAACGCAGATTTGAATACAAAAAAAATCCGTCTGCCTTCAAGTGCATCGCGATATGGTAATGATGTGACTTTTGGCATCGGATGTGATAAGATGAACATGGGAATAGTTGAAATTAATCCTGTAAATCTATATTCAGATGGGTGGCGGTGTCAATTGTCAGAATCAGGATTCTCAGGATTCAAGGATTTTCAGGATAACGAGTGGTACGGCTACAATCAATCCTGTTAATCTTAAAATCCAGTAAATCCAGATTCAGACGGAATGCGGCAAGGATTTTGGAGGAGTCAGTGTGATTTGCAGTAAAAAAAATTAAGGATCTACCAATAGTGAACACTTTGTTGAGTATGCAACGATAACCTCACAAGGCACGAAGATGCCAAGAGCTGATTGGAAGGTGCTTGTTAAGTATCCAATCGTAATTCCATCAGAACAAATTACTCAACGTTTCAGTAGTTTCGTTCAAGATGTAGTTGACAAAATCCAGAATCTAATTTTTCGGAACAGAAACCTCCGCCAAACCCGCGATCTGCTTCTCCCGAAACTGATTTCAGGGGCGCTTGATGTATCCGAACTTGATATTGACACCGACTAATACTATGCCCAAAAAGGAGAATAAACATATGCAACCCGAACCTCTGCAACAATGGACAGACCGAATTGTTATCGACGAAGCAGTTCTGACCGGAAAGCCCGTTATCAAAGGCACCCGTTTGGCTGTCGAGTTCATTATTGATTTGCTAGCGCATGGCTGGAGCGAAACAGAGATTCTTGAAAATTACCCTGGTATTGTGGTTGAGGACATTCGCGCATGTCTCGCTTATGCTAGTGCGACACTACATGCTGAAAAGGTCTACTCACTTCCGACGAGGTTAGCAGATGCGCCTATTGGCAAATGAGAACTTCCCCGGCTTGGCAATCACCGCCCTCCGTTTACGCGGGCATGAGGTGCTATGGATAAGGGAAGATTCGCCCGGCATTAGCGACCACGCAGTGCTATCTCGCGCTACAGCCGAAGGACGGATACTGATTACGTTCGATAAAGATTTTGGCGAGTTAGTCTTCCGATTGGGCCTCAACGCACCTTCGGGGATTATTCTGTTTCGCATTCCACCCAATTCACCATCCTTCGTTGCTCAAACCGCGGTTACGGTGCTGGAAAGTCGGACAGATTGGGCGGGCCACTTCTCCGTCGTTGATGAAAATCGTGTGCGTATGAAACGCCTTATGTCGCCGGACTGAACTATACTGATTTCCGGTGAACTTGATGCATCCAAACTTGACATTGACAAAATAGAGCCGAGAGTGAGAGAGGGCTCAAACCGCATATCCGTTGATAGAGCCGTTGCACACTAGCGAGCGATGGATTTTCTTTCGCATAAAGATCGGTGGTGTGCTAAAATGCTTGGGGCTTAGATTCAACAAAGAAAGATGTGAGACGAACCCTTGATTGGGCGCTTGCAGGAGGAGAACAGATGGAAAAACGACAACTGGGAAAAGATGGTGACCATGTATCCGTAATCGGCTTTGGGGCGTGGCCCATTGGTGGAGCGATGGGCGCGGTGGATGAAGGGGCAGCAATTTCAACGGTGCACGCGGTGCTTGATCACGGCATTACACTCATCGATACCGCACAATCATACCGCGTGTCGGAGGCAATCATCGGCAAAGCGTTGAAGGACGGTCGCCGAAATCAGGTTTTTCTCGCCACAAAGGTCAGTCGAGACTATTCGCCGGATGCCATCCGTCGTGCGATGGAGAATAGCCTGCACGCTTTACAAACAGATCGTGTAGACCTCTATCAGATTCATGGCTGGAATCCGCAATACCCGGTTGATGATAGCATGGAGATGATGGAGAGGTTGCGCCAAGAAGGAAAGACGCGCTACATCGGTGTCTCCAATTTCAACGTTGAACAGATGGAACTCGCCGCCCAAACCGCATCTTTCCATTCACTTCAACCGCGTTACAGCCTGCTTGACCGTGAAATCGAGACGGAAACATTGCCCTACTGCGAGGCGCATGGTATCGGCATTCTCCCGTACAGCCCGTTAGCCAAAGGACTACTGACCGGCAAATACACGCCGAGCCACCAATTTCCGGCAGACGATGAGCGTTCAGGGATGGCCCGATTTCAGGGGGAGGAATTTCGGCGGAACTTGGCGACAGCGGAGAAATTGCAGAGCATCGCCCAGGAGCGGGACCTCACGCTCATTCAGTTAGCGATTGGCTGGCAGTTGCGGCTGCCGGGAATCACCTGTGTCCTCGTCGGTGCAAAGACGGCTGAACAGGTCGCGGAGCATGTCGGAGGACAGGGCTGGCAGCTGACGGATACAGAATTGCAGGCAATCGAAACAGTGTTAGCAGAGGGATAGAGCATGGATATTGAAGATATCAAAAAGATTGGTGTCGTTGGCGCGGGCACAATGGGGGCGGGTGTCGCGGAAATCTTTGTGCGATTTGGGTACACTGTCATTCTGTACAACAGGAGTCAAGCGGGAATGGAGCGCGCCTTGGAGCGGTTTCAATCTAAGGTTCCTGTAGAACCTACTCCTATCGAAACAGGGGCAGATGCGACAGGGGCAAAAATTTACATCACCCATGATCTGACAACACTCGCACAGGTTGACCTCATTTCGGAATCGATCACTGAAAATCTGGAAGTAAAACAGGACATCTTTCGGAAAATAGATGAAATCTGTGACGCAAGGACATTCTTTACAACCAATACTTCGGGCTTAAGCATTTCGCAGATTGCCACAGCAGTCTCTCACCCCGAACGATTTGCGGGGGTGCACTTCTTCAATCCGCCCGAAATTGTTCCGGCGGTGGAGGTTATCAAAGGGGCAGAGACCTCCGAAGCGACTTGTGAGGTCCTAATTGACCTGTTGAAACAGATGCAAAAGCAGCCGATTCTGGTGCAGAAGGATGTTCCCGGATTTGTCGCCAGTCGCCTACAATTTGCAGTAGTGCGCGAAGCATTACATCTTGTCGAGGAAGGGATTGCCTCACCCGCTGACGTCGATGCGGTAATGAAGCATGGACTGGGATTGCGTTGGGCGTTACTTGGTCCATTAGAGATTGCGGATCTCGGTGGACTTGACATTTTCAACACAGTCGGAAGCTATGTGGCTGAGTCCCTGAGCAATGCAACCGATTCCCCGAAGGTGCTTCAGGATTTAGTCGCAGCGGGGAAATTGGGTGCGAAGACCGGTTCCGGCTTTTACGACTACCCACCGGGAAAGGCGAGCGCGCTCACCGAAGAACGGGATGAGAAGTTGTTGGAAATCCTCAAGCTAAAATCGCAAGAATCTTCGTAAATTCCTAACCCTCACATAGTTTGTTGAATGGAGCAGTAACCATGGCAGTGGAGAAATTCACCATTTCACGAAATGATGACATTTATGAATGCTTCCCCTATATCTGTCGTTCCCGAACCGGCAGAATCATCCTGACCTACCGCGAAAGCAACGGTCATGTTGCCAGTGAGTTTTGTCGCTTAATCGTCCGGATCAGCGATGATGCGGGACACACGTGGTCCGAAGCACAGGTGATTCGCGATGAAGACAAGTCGACCGGTGTTTTGACAACATGGAACTGTCCCAAAATCCAGCAACTCAAAGACGGACGGATTCTGCTGCTCTGTGATACCTATCTTTTTCCGCCGGGCGAGTGGGGAGAAGGGGAGGCGAACTGCCATATTGTGCTCTGGTTCAGCGATGACGATGGGGAGAGTTGGTCAGATCCGATCCCAACCCCGGTCAAAGGCATCTGCCCAGACATAGTTACGGAGATGGACGATGGTCGGTGGCTGCTGCCGAGCAACGCAACTAATCCGAAAACTGAGCAGTCTATCCAAAACATCACAACAAGTCGTGACGAGGGAGAGACATGGGAGGCTCCACTGACCATCTTCGATAGCCCTGACTCCGAGCTCGGCGAAGCCACTATCGTGCCTTGTCCCGACGGGGAATTGGTTGTCTATCTGCGGGAAGACTCGGGAAGCCCGTTACAAAAGATGATTTCTAAGGACAGCGGTTACCGGTGGGAAGGTCCCTACGACACTTTAAATCCAGCCGCTCACGGGATGCCGGTCGCAGGCCTCACGGAAGACGGGTTTATGTTAATCGTCGGGCGTTTTGGCTTACGCTCTTGTTGGCGTGTAGACATGTCGGAGGAGACTTGGGGGGAACGGTTGGCACGCCGTACCATTGTTATTCCAAGAGTCCCCGCCAACGAATCGTTCATCGCCCGTAGACAACCGGGTCCCAGTGAATTGGTAACAGATGATGAGGTGATTGTCGCTGCAGGCGGTTCATCGGTACATACCTTCGCATTTCTGGAGCCGCTGGAGAGTGCGCTCGCCCCAGATAAAGCGACCCAAAAGGGTTTATTACTCCCGCTAGACCTCGATGCCAATAACCTCGGTGCCGATAGCGGTTACGCGGCTTGGGTCGAATACGAGCGAGGGAAATTCTTAGCTGTAAACTATATCAACGACGATGCACCGGTGGCACAGATTCGCGGGTATCGGTTCGGTTTGGAAGATTTCTGAGACCTCAAAAGATTAAAACAACGCACACGTAAGGGAGGCGAAACATGGCAACAAGACTTGGTGCTGAAGATTATATCTATGAAGAAGTGGCGGATTGGGCACAGTTGCCCGATGGTTGGAGTTTTCACGAGGTTGCTGATGTGGTGGTGGATTCGCAAGACCGCGTCTATGTCTTCAATCGGGGCGAGCATCCCATGATAATTTTTGAGCGGGACGGCAGCTTTGTCGCCTCATGGGGAGAGGATCTGTTCACCCGCGCCCACGGTGTCACTGTGGGTCCCGACGGAATGCTCTATTGCGTGGACGACGGCGACCATTCAATCCGGAAATGTACCCCCGATGGCGAGGTCTTGATGACTATCGGCACCCCCAACGAACCCGCACCAATTCATAGCGGTGAACCCTTTAACCGCCCAACCAAGGTAGCCTTTGCCCCGAACACGGATGAACTCTACATATCGGACGGATATGGTAATGCCAGAGTGCACAAGTTCTCACCTGATGGGAAGCATCTTTTCTCTTGGGGAGAGTATGGCACCGATCCGGGGCAGTTCAACTTGGTACACAGTGTCTGTACCGACAGCAACGGCACAGTATATATCGCTGACCGGGAGAGTCACCGCGTACAAATATTCGATGCGGACGGTCGCTATCAAGACCAGTGGAATAATATGCACCGTCCCTGCGGACTGCACATCGAAGACGATTTAGTCTATATCGGTCAAGTTCCGACCCAGCTTGAGGTGAACGCCGACTACCCCAACATCGGCGGCTGCGTTACCATTCACGACCTGACCGGTCGCCGTTTAGCGAGATTGGGCGACGTAAAACGTGGGGTAGGTCCCGGACAATTTATCTCACCCCACGGCATAGCAATTGATTCGCACGGGGATCTGTATGTGGGCGAGGTTTCTTGGGCAGCCTACGGTCGAACGCTTTCTCCGCCCAGAGAGGTTCGCAGCTTTCGTAAGTTGGTCAGGGTTCGTTAGAAAGGCACATGAATCGCATTTAGAATCCCTATCATCTGATTTTGGAGGCGCACGATGCAACTGACAACTGAACAGATCGACGAATTTCAGACCCGCGGTGTCCTTATCGCCAAGAATGCCCTCACCCACGAAGACTTGCAGCCGGTAATTGACGAAATATGTGAGTTCATCGATCGTCGGGCACTTGAACTGAAGGAAGAGGGAAAGATCGAAGACCTATGCGAGGATGAACCGTTTGAAACCCGGTACGGACGACTTTTTGCACAATGCAGGGAGATTGGCAATGGTCTTGACATCATGAACTACCGTGGCAAGGCAGTCTTTGATTTTCTGCACAATAAAAACCTGCTTGATGTCATTGGTTCGCTCATTGGGTCGGAAATTGTCTGCAATCCGATCCAACACCTGCGACCTACGCCCCCAATCCGATACTATGAGGACAACGACCCCGCTTCACATATCGGACCTCTGCACCAAGATGCGGGTGTCATCATGCCGGAGGCGGAAGGCTCGGATATCATCACCTGTTGGCTGCCGTTGGGTAATGCGACCGCCGAGATGGGCTGTCTGGAGGTCTTGCCCGGCGTGGTCAAAGAAGGATATCTGCGGCATCAACCCGAAGGTGGGACCACCATTTATCCCGAAGACATACCAGAGATTGAACCTGTGCCAATGGTCTGCTACAGGGGCGATCTGGTACTGATGAGCCGCTTCACACCACATCGCGGGATGCCCAACCGCTCGAACAAATGCCGTTGGTCGATGGATCTGCGCTACCACCCAACCGGTCATCACACAGGTCGCACGGGCCATCCGGACTTTGTCGTGCGCAGCCAACGTGATCCGGACAGTGTGATGCACGATCATGAAGAGTGGTGTCGCCTCTGGATTGATGCCTTTGAGAATCCGAAGGGCGTAGTCATGCACAGGGCGGATTGAGATTGCATAGAACTTCTAACGGGCTAGAGAGATTCAAGAATCTGAACTATCTATAAGGAAAATCATGATGCAAGAGATTAATGTTGGTATCATCGGCGCAGGCGGAATTGCTGGGGGCAAACATCTGCCGGGCCACCGAAATGTCGAAGGCGTCTCCATAATCGCTGCTTGCGATATTGATCAGCAACGTGCAGAGAATTTCGCGAAACAACACGACATCAAACATGTTTTTACTGACTACAACGAAATGGTCGCGATGCCTGAGTTGGATGCAGTCAGCGTTTGCACCCCGAATAATTTTCACGCTCCGCCATCAATTGCGGCGCTTGAAGCGGGAAAGCATGTTATCTGCGAAAAGCCGATCGCCGGGAACGCAATCGACGGACAGGCGATGGTCGATGCACAGAAAGCGTCGGGAAAAGTGCTTCAGATCGGATTGCAATCACGATTTGGGGCAGAAGCGCGGACTTTACGCAAGTTATACGATGATGGGTTCTTCGGTGATATTTACTACGCTCGCGCAATGGCGATGCGACGTCGAGGTGTGCCGGCGTCTCCATCATTTATCACGAAATCAATAGCGGGCGGCGGGCCCCTGATTGACATCGGCGTGCATATCCTTGATGTGTTATTATGGATGATCGGGGCTCCGAAACCGATTGAGGCATTTGGATCGATCGCACAGAAATTTGGACACCAAGCCGATGTGATTAACGATTGGGGGACATGGATCCCCGCCCAATTCGACGTCGAAGATTTTGCGATGGGCGCTATCCGCTTTGAAGGCGGCTTAACTGTGACGTTGGAAACCGCGTGGGCATCTCATATTGAAAACACCGGACAGACCTTCTTCATGGGAGATAGAGCCGGTGCGACATACAGCCCCACGCGTGTCTATATGGATACAGAAGATGAAATGATCGACTATGAACCGGAACTCCTTACCGGTTTGCTGGGGGAATTTGAGTCCTTCCACAAAGCGATTCGTGAAGGGTTGCCGTCACCCGTGCCCGCAGAAGAGGTGCTTATTGTTGCGAAAATCTTCGATGCCCTCTACGAATCCGCTCGAATCGGTCGGTCTGTACCTATCCACTGAAACCACTGAGACCGATATAGGTTTTCTTGCCAGTGTTTATTGACGGAAAAGTCGTTGAGAAATTGAGTTCTTGTTTCGGCGGCTGATTCATTCGCTTGCTGACACCTCAATGACGCCCCACCGCTACATTGATCAACTAACCATTTACCCATAGGGCCCGATATCTCCCCCAAGAAGTAGTGGATCTTAGAATTAATGAGACAATCCAAACCGGTGCGGTTAGAAACCGCCCCTACCGGCCCCGATAATTAGTTTACCCCGATTTATCGGGGGGATCGAAACCGAGGGGTGCAAGTATCTATTTATTTTTAGCATTTACTAAGCATCTTGTCGGGATGAATCTAGGCACTACACAACGCACAAAGCAAGATGGTCCGACAGATGAGAGATAAACCCATGAAACAGATTGCTGTCATCGGTAGCATTGTCATAGATTTGGCGGTTCAAACGCCACGCATCCCCGCTGTGGGAGAAACGCTGCTGGTAGACAATTTTAAGATCGGTCCCGGCGGTAAAGGGGCTAACGGTGCCGTCGCTGTACAGAGGGCAGGAGGCACAGCGGTACTGCTCGGCTGCATCGGGGACGACGAATTTGGGCGTATGGAGATGGCTGCCTTGCAAGCGGAAGGCGTTGATGTGGATGCCGTCGCGGTCCATCCAGAAGCCTCAACAGGTATAGGCATCGCAATGATTGACGCTGACGGTGAAAATACCATCTTGGGCGTTTTGGGCGCTAATGATTACCTAAGTCCCGACGACGTGGAACGTGCTTTGGCACTGCATCGAGATACGTTAGACGGTATCTTGGTCAACTTTGAAGTTCCTGAACCCGCTGTCGCAGCTGCCGTGCGGCTCGGAGTGGATTATGGTGTGCCCGTAATTGTGGATGCT
Source organism: Candidatus Poribacteria bacterium (assembly GCA_965207095.1). GTDB lineage: Bacteria > Poribacteria > WGA-4E > WGA-4E > PCPOR2b > PCPOR2b. The sequence goes on from OZ242270.1 coordinate 770,200, forward strand.
GGACCCGCGCGTCCCTACAAACCGGAAACTTGGCGAGACTGCACAATCCTGACACCCAATGAGCAGGAGACCAAAACCCTGGTAGGCTATCCTGTTTCAGATGACACGACAGCAGAGCGGGCTGCACGTGAACTGCTCGGAATGGGACCGAGTGCCGTGGTGCTACATCGAGGCGCGCATGGAGCCTTGCTCGTAACACCGGACGATACGATTCACATTCCAAGTTTCTCAGTGGATGTGGTGGACACAACTGGCGCTGGAGACGCCTTTTCCGGCACGCTGTCTGTCGCCGTGGCGGAAGGGCTGCCGCTTTCGGACGCTATCCGTCGTGCCAACGCTGCTGGTGCGTTGGCTGTTACCCGTTTGGGAACGCTGCCCATCATGCCCACCCGTGAAGAAGTGGATGCGTTTTTGGGGCATTAGAGTGAACATTAGGCTATTGAAACGCAAGTTGCTAGGGCGTGTTGACATTTTGGTACTGCTCATTCGGCAAACGCTGGAATCATCAAGCAATCTGTCATAAGTAGCGCAAACTGCTAGTTTGCAGGCTCCGATTTATCGGAGTCCTCGGAACGGGACTGGGATCACAATCTAACAGATCGTGGTACAAAAGTCCGAAATAGTCTCTGACGTGTGAGCAAAGGGTTGGGAAACCCAACCCCTACGAAGGATTAGGCGTTTGTGCGCCCTCTTGATGGTCTGGTTGCAATGAAATGTCAACAGAACCTGGTGCTCAATCAGATAAGTTTTGCATCTATTATATATCAGGACTTACGCAGTTGAACGCTCAAAATCCTGTAGTCCGGCGATTTATCGCCGCACCGCATGCCCACCAACGCCCGATAAATCGGGCAACTACAAAAGAAAATCCATCGAAAAGCTCATAGTGAACAACGATCGTTGTTCACTACTGAAGAGCGTAAATCCTAATATGTTATCGTTTGCTTTCAATCAAAATACACAAGCATAATCTTTTTGACGGTGTACTAGTATCGAAAATCCATCAGTTTACTGTTAAAACTGATAAACTCCATTTTTCGCTCCAGAGAGCGATATGTCTATAGAATCACGATGGAGTTAATTCCTGTGCTCCAGAGGAGCGCAATGTATATAGCAAGAACGAATCACGACAGCACGCAGGTTGGGTTGAACGGGGAACTGCGAAACCCAACAACATCCCTTCTCCGTGGGTCGAGCATCTTGCCCGCCCCATAGCCAGCGGGACGTAGAAGCGCATATATTTCGTGGGGAACGGAGATCTCCGTTCCATTTGCTAAATGTCAACAGAACATAGTTAAGCACAACGAGGAGAGAGCAGGATGAAGCGATCCTATCAATACGCTGGCTTGCAGAATGCAACACAGCAGGGATTCAGCGTTGATCAATGTGCTGCGCGACTCCAGCGATTCGCCTATGCCGTAGAACGATTGATGTCCCTGCAAGCCGCCCATATCATCAGCACACCGGAACGGGATGTCAAGGTATTGTTAGCAAGGCTTCAATATGAAGATTCGCAGCAGGCATCTCAGTTCAAAGCCCGATTGCCCGAACTGCGCGTCTCTAAGAAAAAAGCGTATCAAGCATCCGATGTGTCCCTACAGATCGTTTTTGATGAAGCGATGTACGCGGCGAATACCGTGGAACTGTTAGCGGGATTGACCAAGGTGTTCAAACCTGCACTCCTGGACGCATATCGAAGGTATATCAACGAAACCAACGGTTTGGCGGACTATCCTACCGTGCGCATCCTGAAAACTGTCATCGCTGAAGTAGAGGAAGGGCTGCGTCTACTGGAAGCCGCTTATGACGACGTTGTTAATACCTCGGAAAAAGAAGCGGAAGCGGCGGATTGGAGTGCGATACTTTGCGACCTGCTTGCAGCTGCTGGAGGCATTGATGGCACAGGTGAAGTGAATCTTGATGCGCTCCAACCCGTTCGAGCGACTGCCCCATACCTAATCCCGAAAGCACTCACCCGCGATGATACTTTTCCGCGTGTGTGGGATATTATCCACGTTGAGAATGAGCGGGTGGAAGAGCGATTGATGCAGATGATTGCAACCCGTCTGGGGGAAACCACTATTGCCGAAGCGTTGGGATTTGTGCTGTATGAAATGAAGGGCCAACCGTGGGAATTTTATGCCGATATTTCGCGTCATCTTTGGGATGAGATGCGTCACTCTGTCTTTGGAGAAGCAGCGGCAGAGGATATCTTCGATGAGCGTTCTACGATGCCGATACGCGATTGGGAGTCTGCCTATCTCTTCAAGATGGATCCTTTGGAGTTATACGCCATGCTCTTCGGCGTTGAGGCTGGCCTCATGAAATACCCACCCGGTAAGCGTGAGGAGTTTGAGTTTTGCCGTGATGCCGCACGCCATCCCCTGATGACAACGCTCCAAGATTTTGACTGGGCAGACGAGGTGTTGCATGTCCACATCGCCCGCCGACGATTGAAGGAATGGTTTGATGGCAGCCCAGAGGAACTGCAGGCGCTGGGCGAAAAAGGGTTAGACTTCCGAGCGAGGGCGCGAGCGATGCATCCGCAGTCTCCCTTACCCGACGCAAGCGGAAAACTCAGAGGACCAAAATAATTTTCTGAAAATCACCCGCCTGGTTCATATAAAAGGTACAAAGCGCGAAGAGAAACCGAGTTTTTTTGCCGTTCCGAGCATCCCGAGAATCGGGACTTGAAAACTTGGTTTCTGTTACACCATTTTTCAACATGAGTGAAACCCACTTTCAGACATACAAATAAGGAGATTTTATGAAAGTTGCTGATGCTGTTGCTCATATTTTGAAGGCAGAGGGTGTAGAATACCTGTTTGCCTATCCGGTCAATCCAATCATTGATGCGGCGGCGGCCGTCGGAATCCGTCCAATCATCGTCCGTCAAGAACGCATCGGTCTCCACATGGCGGATGCGTTTAGTCGCGTGTCTTCCGGCGAACGGATTGGGGTGTTTTGTATGCAGAGCGGTCCCGGATCAGAGAACGCTTTTGGCGGTGTCGCGCAGGCTTACGGCGATTCAGTACCAATCGTGGTGTTGCCAATGGGCTATTCGCGTTCCTTGACCAATGTTCCACCTAACTTCAATTCTTACCTCAACTTCCAGAATGTTACCAAATCCTGCGAGCAGGTCATTCTACCTCAAGCAACACCGGATGCCCTGAGACGTGCCTTTACTCAGGTAAAGAACGGCAGACCCCGTCCAGCGTTGGTGGAATTTCCCAACGATGTGTTTCAGGAGGAGATCTCTGAACCCCTGAACTACCAACCCGCTCCGGTCACACGCCCTGCGCCAGACCCCAACGCGATTCCGAAGATTGCCAGTATCTTGCTGGAGGCAGAACGACCTGTGCTTTACGCAGGTCAGGGCGTCCATTATGCCAAAGGGTGGGACGCCTTAAGAGAGCTCGCGGAACTCTTGGAGGCACCCGTGACCACCAGCCTTGGCGGGAAGAGCGCTTTTCCTGAAAACCATCCCCTGTCCCTCGGCTCCGGTGGCAGATCCCTGCCGAAACCTGTCCATCACTTTCTGCAAAATGCGGATGTCATTTTCGGAATCGGCTGCAGCTTCAGTATCACTAACTACGCACCAACCATGCCTGAAGGCAAGACGATTATTCAAGCCACGTTGGATGCAGCGGACCTCAACAAAGATGTAGCGGTGGAACACGCATTGGTTGGGGACGCTCGCTTGACTCTGGAGGCATTGGTTGATGAAGTACGTGGGCGCTTGAACGGCACCCCGCGAGGTCTCCTTGAGGGCGTGACACAGGAGATTCAAACAGTCAGGCAGGAATGGCTAGCACAGTGGAACCCCAAATTGAATTCCGACGAGGTTCCGCTCTCCCCTTACCGGGTAATTCGAGATCTGATGAACACGGTAGATGTGGCAAACACCATTATCACCCACGATGCCGGAAGTCCACGCGATCAGCTTTCACCCTTCTGGGAATCAGTCACGCCGCTCTCCTATATCGGTTGGGGCAAAACCACCCAACTGGGCTATGGACTTGGGCTGATGATGGGCGCGAAATTAGCAGAGCCAGACAAGCTGTGCATCAATATCTGGGGCGATGCTGCTATTGGGTTCACGGGCATGGATTTCGAGACCGCCGTCAGAGCGGGTATCCCGATCCTGTCAGTCCTGTTCAACAACTTCTCCATGGCGATCGAATTACCAATTATGCAGCTGTCCACTGAGAAATATCGCAGCACGGACATATCTGGAAACTATGCAGACATGGCAAAGGCATTCGGCGGCTACGGCGAGCGGGTGGAAACCCCGGACGAGATTATCCCCGCAATCAAACGTGGAATTCAGAAAACAGAGGAAGGTGTGCCAACCCTGCTGGAATTCATCACGGCGAAGGAAATCGATTTTTCCATGTTTTGAGTAAAAATGTCCATAATCGTAGGGGCGAGGTCCCCTCGCCCATTGACCACTGCAGCTGACTGTAGGTCGAGATTCATATCTCCAGGGTTGGGAAACCCAACCCCTACGAAGGACCATGGGTCTATACACACGCGATTATCTGATTGGGATGAAATGTCAACAAAATCTTTGACTTCTAATAGGAGAAAACTATGCAAATTTCTGAAGAATTACGACAATCGGTCATCCGTTCACTGCCCGAAGTGAACGAGATTAGCGATGAAACCTTGCGGAATAAAGTTATCGATGCGTGGGCTTACTCCCTTGAGAACAGTTCATTCAAATCCATTGACGAAATTCGTGCGTCAGGCAATCCGGATACGCCGCCGCTCAAGCGAGGAACGCAAACCCACCATATCCGTGGGGTCACACTGCTTGCAATGCGAACCTACGACGAACTGACGGCGATGTTTCCTGAACTTGAGGTCGATCGCGATCTCCTCATCGCCTGTGCGTTGTGCCACGATGTAGGCAAGCCGTGGGAATTCGATCCGGAAAACCAAGTCCGCTGGCGAGAATCGCCGAACGCTGCTGGATTTCCATCAATTCGGCATCCGGGCTACGGTGTCCACGTTTGCTTGACCGTTGGGCTACCAGAAGCCGTCGCACATACGGCGGGGGCACATTCGGGTGAGGGTGAGTTAGTTGTGCGCAGCTTGGAGAACACAATTGTCCACCACGCGGACTACACCTTCTGGCGCGTATTGGATGCGGGTGGTCTTTTAGAACAAGCTTAATTATTAGTGCCTATATCTATCTCTTCTAACGCAGCGATTGCGTATTCGCGGATGATAGCGTACTCGTCGTCATACATCACCGTTGATAGCGCACGACTGGCTGCGTCAATACCTCCATCAACCCCTTTGCATGTCCGAGCCAGCGCATTCACCGCATTGCAGCGAACCAACGGATGGTCATCCTTTAAAGCTGTTATCAACCCCTCCGTTCCTTCACCAATCGTCCCTAACGCATTCACTGAGTTACGACGCACCCACTCGGACGGATCATCGAGCGCCTGAACCAACGCGGGGACGGCTTCGGCTGCAGGCTTACCTATATCTCCCAAGGTGTCAGCTGCGGTCGCACGCACCCACCACGCCCTGTCGTCGTTCAGCACAGAAGTTAATGCAGGGATTGCGGCTGCTCCGATCGCACTCAAGGCATACGCCGCATGGGTCAAGATAGGTTCCTCCGTAATCTCAAGAGGCTCAGCTGTCTGACGTAATACCTCTATCAGTGGATTGACCGCAGGCTCACCAACCGCTCCGAGGGCATAAACAGCGTTCAGTCGAGCGGGTGCGGAGGTATCATGCAACGTCTCAATCAACTGAGAAACATGGTTCCCATTGCCCCCTCCATTTGTTGCCATCGCCATATTGCCTCCGCTTAACCAATCCCATACATAACTCCATACCGCTTCTTGACCGGGTGTCGGTGTGTCAGCGGTGAGTGATTTAGCCTCCGTTGAGGTAATACCGTTGGCGTCCCAAGAGGGAGGTCCCGGCTCCTCCGTGCGGGTGAGGAGAAACTTGATCATGTAACGGTTCTTGTCGCTGTGATTCGTCCCCCAACTGCTGTGCCACTGATGGTAATGACCAATTGTCAGCGTACCTACCTGTCCACAAAGCAGCGCGCCAAGCTCTGGAGCGGTGTAGGCATTGTTGTAGTACCGCATACTTTCCAGATCGTAGTACTGCATCCCAGGAATAACCGCTGTGGGTCCCATATCTTCGGTGACCTCCTGGGGATAATACCATGCCCAAACAGATCGGAAGCGATGGTGGCGTCGCCATTCAAAAAGCCAACCGTGATCTTTCGTCGTGAAGTGTTTCGATCTACCGTCCTGATGCCAAGCACCACCTTGCTGTCCGGGCTGCTTCATATGTGCATGGCGGTGTGGGTGCATCATGTAGTTCGGTCCCAAAAGACTGGTCAGGACACCACGAACAGTCGGATGGGCAAACACCTGATACAGTGCAGGAATTTTTTGGAGGATGTGGTTCCGCGGGTCCCCCTCTTTCTCAAATATTGCTGCGGTCTCTCGGTAGATTTCTTCGTGGACACCGGGCAAATCGGGGCGGATAGTGATATACCCATTCTTGATGAAGTTTTGTATTTGTTCGTCATTGAGAAGATGCTGCCGATCAACCATAATAGTGCTCCTTTCGACCATATATAGGACCTACGCAGTTGGACACGGTTACTATATTTCCGTTCCACCGGCCGGGGATTGGGCAGGCACAAGACCTGCCCCTACACTGGGTTTATTCCCTGTAGGGGCAACCCTTGTGGTTGCCCTTGATGCTGAAGTGCGTAACTCCTACATATATAGTGAATTCTAAAAATAAGTAAACACTTTTCCGGCTTATCCTCCCTGATAAGATCGGGACAGGCGGAACGGGATAGACATTGTTAGGAAAGCTGCTTTGTGGGTGGTCCCCCTTCTAAGACCGACCGCGAAGTCAAAGTGTCGGTATAATCGGGGCAAGGATACCCCTCCTACAGTGTCCAAATAATTATGAAATTTACTATAGTTTGGCAGCCTTACATTATAGCAAGGATCACCCAGAAAAGAGAAACAAAAAGAGAATGGGTTCACGGTTTCCTTCCAAATCTGATACGGGTATCTTCTTGACTTTCGGAAGCGCATCATGTCAAAATAGGACTTTGTCAATCCTGACTCCAAAATCGATCATCTCAAATAAAGGAATCCGGTATGAAAAAGCCACGCATCATGTTCTACCACGATGGACGGCATCCGCTCCTCTACATGTACGAGCCTACGATGCAGAAAGAGGAGTGCGAGGCAGCGGTTGACGAATTGGCTGGCACTCCTGTTGAGGCACTAATGTTTTGCTTGGGTGATGGACGGACGATGCTACATGATACGGAAGTTGGCGAACTATGGGGGCATAATGTCCAAAAGTGGCCCCACCTCATCTTCCGGCGGGCATATCAGAATGCGCTGCATCTGATTCAAGCGGACAACGATCCCTTGTGGGTGGTTTGTGACCGTGCCCATGAGGCAGGGTTACTGTTCTATCCCACACTGCTGATGCAGCTAGAGAGCGGCGAGCGAGGGGGACCGGGATACGATATTCGCAGCTCGGACTTTCGGTTGGATAACAAACATCTGGAGATCGGCGCAAAGGGTAATTTAGATCCCAGTTACCCCGGTATCCACTGCGCGGATTTCATGCACCAAGCGGTCCGTGATGAACGGTTCGCGCTTATCTCAGAGGTGCTTACCAACTATGAAGTGGATGGATTCGAGCTTCAATTCAACTTTTGGCCCCACTACTTCCACCCAGATGAAGTGGAGGAAGGGCGTCAAATCATGACCGAGTGGGTTGGACAGGTCTATGAGGCGGTAAAGCGAAGTGGCTCCGAGCGAGAATTGGCAATCAGCATCCCGTCGAATACTTGAGGACCTGTCTGTCCCGTGGTTTGGACCCGCAGGAGTGGATGCATCGGGGCATCGTGGATGTTCTCATCGCCCAAGCAATTGCGAGACCTGAGTTGCGCGATCCGAACGGTACGTCCCTGACGTATGAAGCACCCCTGCTCGATGATCTCCGTTTCTTGGTGGAGTCCGCTAAAGGGACACAGTGCCGCATTCACGCTGCTATTGACAGCAATGTAGACTCAGACCGTTTGGGCGAGGCGTCGATTGAAATGATCCGTGCCGCGGCTTGCAACTACTGGGCGCAGGGCATCGATGGACTTTATATCAGTCAGTGGTTCACGAACTGGCCCTATGAGGCTCCGTTCTATGAAAAGCTCCGAGAGTTGCCACATCCGGATATTATGGCACCCAAGGATAAATTTTATCATATCCCCACAGTAGCCGGTCGCTTTTCGAGTCCGGAACTTACATCACAACTGCCCGCCGACTTAGAGGTGAACGTACCCGTCCAGTTGGAACTGACGATCAGCGATGACCTTCCCCGGTGGGCGCAGGTTGGTAGGGTCCACGAAGTTCTTCTGCGCGTGCGAATCATGAACACCACCGAAAACGACAGTCTGCGGTTTCAACTGAACGGAACAGAGTTGCCGGGGCATCTGCTGCGAAAAATTAACGAGATGTATCGTATGCGGGCGCCGCGCTATCGCACCGGTTCAGGCTACTGGTTCATCTACCGGCTTGACCCAATCCATTGGCCCCAAAAAGGGAATAATGTCCTCGAAGTTATGCTGCGAGAACGCGATCCTGATGTAACCCCGCAGCTTTACGTCCGCGATGTTGAGTTAGAAATTAAGTATCTTCCGGGCAAGCATTTCAACCGCGATTAGATTGCCTTATCAGGGCTTACGCAAATTCAGCACGCAGCGCGAAATTTGTTTATTTTTAATCCCTTAAAAACTCCCCTGGACTTATGAACCAACTGCGTAAGTTCTACTTATATTACAAACTACTCCGTTAGGAGGAACACTAAATGGAAATTGTACTCAATTCTAAATTCTTTACAGAGCTATCTGTCGAACAACTTGGCGAGAAAACTATTGAACTCGGTTACGACGGGGTGGATATATGCGTCCGTCCGGGACACCCTATCCACGTCGATAACGTCGTTGAAATGCTTCCCAAAGCGATGAAGGTTTGGCAGGGACAAAATCTCACTTGTCCGTTGGCGACAGCGGCGACGGATATAACGAACCCGAATGCACCGGAGGTGGAGGGACTATATGTTGCGTGTGCAGAGGCGGGCATCCCGCGCCTCAAAATTGGGTTCTGGCGGTTTAACGAGGGAGACGATTATTGGCAGGTGATTGATGCCGCGCGTAGGGAACTTGAGGGGTTTCGTGCATTTAGTGAAAAATATGGGGTGCAAACCTGCTATCAAATTCATAGCGGTGCCTGCATTGGATCAAATTGCGCGGGGTTGATGCACCTCATTAGAGGTTTTGATCCGCAGTACATCGGCGCTTATCCTGATCCCGGGCATCTCCTTCTCGATGGCGAGGATTGGGCGATGGGGCTGGCGATGATCGGAGATTATCTGTCCGTGATCGGAATCAAAGATTCCCTCTACCTGTCACAGCCAGATCAAACTCCTCCTTATGTTCCTTGCTTTGTAAAGATGGGAGACGGGGGTGTCGATTGGAGGCGTTATTTGGGGCTTCTGTGCGAAAGCGGTTTTGATGGTCCCCTAACGGTGCATACGGAGTACCGCTTCGATGAATCGATCATTCGTCAGGTGGGATATGCGGAAACCACTCCACCAAATCTGGAGCAGTGGGCGAAAGAGGATGCCGTTTATCTCCGGAATGTGCTATCCAGTATAGGTTGAATGCCTTCCGTTTGCTCCTGACAGCGGGTGTAGTGCTTTTCAGACTCGGTGTTTCCTTTCTCGCCAGACACCCTTATTGGAATCGTAAATAACCGGCATGTTTCGGTCCCCGACCCTTACTGTTCCAACCGGGTCTCCGATCGCATTCGTTTCGATGGCATCAATGCGGATGTCCTCTACTCGGCTTTCATGACCTAAGACAAGGGTTTGGCGTTTCAGGCCGATCACCAAGTTCTGGGGATTGTCCTTAGTGACGTCGATAATCCGTTGAATCTCCACAACCTGCATCTTAGGCGTTTCTTTCCACTTCCGCATCCAGTTCCAGATCCTATCAATAGGGATATCCAACTCTTCCGCAATAATTTTACCGCGTCTAGATCTCGGCAGATGCGATAGTGAGTTCCATAATTCCTCTGCGCGTTCATAGTTAGGGTGAGGGCGTCGTGCGGGTTTGGTTCGAAAATTACGCGGCCCATCGTAGCCGAGTGCCTCCAGTTCCGCGTTGAAGTCGGGGCGCTCTATCATCCGATATACTGTTCGGGGATTCACCTCAAGGGCTTTAGCGATTGCGTCGGCATCTCTGGTCAACCGCGCGAATATAAACGCTGCTCTTTTGACCTGTTCGTGTTTCTCGTCTCTGGTGGGTCTTGTTACTCTGCGGGATGGTCTTATGACCTGCTCGTGTTCCTCGTCTTCGGTGGATTTCGTCCCACTATGGGGAAACCTCATTCAGCTGTCTCCTTTTACATTTGACACGCTCTGTTAGAACTGTCGTCAATCGGCATTGCCGCACAGTTCCTGCCGCGGATTGGGTGATGCCAGCGAGTAGATTGTCATCTGTGGCTATTAATCCACTCGCTGGCGGCTGGGCTATTTGAATTGTTCATTAAAGAGGAGGACTGCAATCTGGTGCTTGCACTGATTGCCTTGAGAAGCCTCAGAGCAGTTGCACTCGAGCCGTCCATTTTTGCGGACACGGTAAACCGTATCGGGCTGGGTCTGGGAGTCTACCCAGTAAAATTCGTGGGTCTGATCGCTATGATCGAACGCGACGCTTCCATGCTTTATGAGGTCAAGGGCTTGACGGACGCGCCGCATGTTTGAGCGCTGCGGGGTAATGCCAATTGCTCGGCACTGGGTGCGAAGTTCGTCTACATCGTAAACACCGGTAGGAGCAACGTCTCTTGACTTAGGCGGTCTTCTCATGTTATTATTCATAACAATATCCTTTCCTTAAGGATATATTATCCCTTCCGGGATAATTAGTCATACATCTATATCGGTGAAATTGTAGCAGTGATAAGCACCGCGAATGCTTTTCACTGCTTTCACCGATTCTTTAATTGTTATAATGATACTACATAGTTTCTGGATTTGTCAAGTGAAAATTCTTGTCAAGTAAAATTACAACATTAATTGACAATTCAATTGTCAACAACTTGCCCCGGAAATGCCCCCTATCTCCTCGATTTGACGAAGTTAGTTCCCATCGTGACCAATCTTCAGAAGCCACTCCCTCCTGAAATACCGCCCCAATCACCAATAGCCTAATCCAAATACAAAGCACCCCTAACTAAAAAGATGTAATATTGGCGTTCGCCGTAAATTAAGAAGACAAACATAAAAACTTACGGACAAGTTTCACATAATTGACATGTTCAGGTCCAGAATCAGGACTTTCGGTAAAATCGAAACCTGATGGACTTATCGATGGATGATGATTTGGAACAGAAAAGGAGGGTAATTTACCGTTTATAGTGGATCTTAGAATTAATGAGACATTCCAAACCGATGCGGTTAGGAAACCGCACCTGCTGGCGGGCGAAAGTGTCTATCTGTTTTTAGAATTCACCACATAGTGTACGACACCATTGGTGCAACTTGTGGACGTTCGTTACTCATCGGGACAGAACTCAAACGCATTCTCGATGTGGTGAAGTTTGATGAGTTCAAATTTCCACGACAGAACAATTGCTACAACGTCGAATTGGCAAGGGGTATCTAGAAGATTATGCGTTTGCAGATAATGTAACGCAACCTTAGAGATCTGTTTCTGTTTGGCAGGAGTGACAGCCGCTTGTGGCGGGCCAAACTTGCTGCTCCGCCGTGTCTTGACTTCAACAAACGCAACCCGTTTTTCGCGCTGGACGATCAGATCAATCTCACCTGAGCGCGTACGATAGTTCTGCTCACAAATTTCATATCCTTGCGCTTTGAAGTGTTCGATGGCAAGGGTTTCACCGATCCTTCCCACCTTAATTCTGGAGTCGCTCATTTCATTGAAGTTTAAAACTACGCCGATGGATAGGGCAGGGTCCGAGTTGGGCAATTGCCTGACGATGTAGAAGTGTGCCGTATCCTTTATGGATCCGGAAGCCATAGCCCGGATAGGTTTCATCAAAATCGATCATCAGGCGATCTCGCGTAACTTTTGCGATAATCGAAGCAGCAGCAATAGACTGGACGAGGGTATCTCCCTTGGGAATTGCTTTGGCGGGTTGCTCTGAATCCGGATGCGATCGGGGTAGAGGAATTTCAGGAAGGTGTGTGCCATCCACAAGCAGGTAATCCGGGGAAGGCGTAATTTGCATAACAGCTTGAGCCATCGCCTCCATTGTGGCTCGAAGGATATTGATCTGATCAATATCCGGATTGTTAACACGGCCGACCCCAACTGCTGCAGCAGCATGGTGGATCTCGTCGAATAATTTATCCCGTTTTCTGGGTGTCAGCTGCTTTGAATCTGTCACGCCTGAAATCTGACAGTCAACGGGAAGAATAACAGCTGCTGCGACAACAGGACCGGCTAATGCACCTCGTCCAGCTTCGTCAATTCCTGCGATACGCCGATAGCCCTGCTGTCGTAGGGTTTGTTCAAACTGTTGTATCTCTGTTGGATAATTTTCTCTACGCGCTATCTTGCCGCCTTTCACGGATTCGTATACCTTTTCCGGTTCGGTCTCGTAGGTAGTACAGCTTTGCTCGACGGATGGCGCCATATCGAATAATCTGGATACTCTCGATATTGGGTGAATGTGCGGGAAAGGTCCTTTCACTCCCCTCGCCATAAGCAACACGACGGACGGTAAACGTTTCACTCAAGCCACCATTGGACCGCCGAATGACCGTTCCTTCATAAGCTTGGATACGTTCTTTTGATCCCTCTCGGATACGGGTGTTAACTCGCACGAGATCACCGGGACCAAAATTAGGAAGATCGCTTTTCGTATATTCGCTCTCCACAGATTCAATAAGATTCATTGCTTGGTTCCTCCTTTCATCTGGGTGTTTATAGCCTCAAAATTTCCGTTTATGTGTGATAGATCGTCGCAGAAAGGCGTGGAAAACCCACCTATTCATCCATTCTACCTTTACTTTCAATCCGCTGGACTGGGGAAAAATTGAGACAAAAGTTTCTTTTTATCTCTTGCGCCTAACTCGTTACATCTGAGTTTTCCAGAGAATTAAGGTAGGCAACATCCTCAGCCGAAAGCTCCATGTTTTTCAGCAACTCTGGTCGGCGTTCGGCAGTTCGTCTGAGAGACTGTTCATGTTGCCAACGCGTAATGTTATCATGGTGCCCGCTCAACAGGATATCGGGAACCTGCATTCCCTCAAACTCAGCGGGACGTGTGTAATGTGGGCAATCCAGTAAGCCTTGGCTGAATGAATCCTCCTGCGCCGATTCGTAATTCCCTAACGCACGCGGTAAAACTCGACCGATCGCATCAACTAGGACTAGCGCTGGAATCTCTCCCCCACTCAGCACATAATCACCGATCGAAATCTCGTCTGTAACCAACTTAATACGTACTCGCTCATCAATTCCTTTGTAACGCCCACAGATTAAAATTAGATGCGATTCAAGAGAAAAGGCTTCAGCCAACGACTGGTTAAAGGGCGTTCCCTGTGGGGTCAGGTAAATGATACGCGTTGTTGATTCTGGCTGCAGCTTTCTGACCGCGGCAAAAAGCGGCTCCGGTTTCAGAATCATGCCTGCGCCGCCCCCGTAAGGATAATCATCAACCGTTTGATGGCGATCGGTCGTAAAATCGCGCAAGTTGTGAACGGCGACTGTCAATAGGTCTCTAGCTTGTGCACGCTTTAAAATGCCAGCTTGCAGAACCGGCAGGATGACCTCTGGAAAAATGGTGATGATGTCAATTCTCATTCAATGACCTGGACAACAATTCCATCTTTGACGATAATTTCTGCCTGAGATAGCTTGGCACGGATGTCATCCCCAACCTCAATTTTGACAGGCGCATCATATGTTCCACTGGTAAAAAGCGTATCGATTTCAAGTCCCTTGACCTGCGCCAACTTCTGGCTGAGATTACTTTTCACCTGCTCCTGTTTTTCGCGTTCCTGATGAATCTCGTCGCGCAGCTGATTGACATGCCGTGGATCTCGCTTTTGAGCTTCCACAATCAAACGGCGGCTTTGGAATTCTTCTTGCTGCAGCCATGTGTCAATCTGGCGAATTGTGTGTTCTAACTCCTTCGTAAGTTGTTCCTTGAAAGCAGGGGTTACAATATTTTTTAAAATAACGGGTCTTTTGACGATAACAGCCATATCTCTTTCACTCATTCGTCACAGTGAGTCGGTAGGCTCGAAAATGCTAACGCTCCCACTTAACGGTGTTCGACAATCTCAAGTATTGCCTTCTTACGTGCCTTGACTCCCGCAGCAAGCAGCAGAGATCGCATCGCCTTGGCTGTGCGCCCCTGTTTCCCAATGACTTTTCCCAAATCTTCAGGGACAACGTTCAGTTCAAGAATAGTCACAGTGTTACCTTCAACTTCATTAACGCTGACCTGATCAGGATAATCAACGAGAGACTTTGCGAGATATTCAATCAACTCTTTGAGCATGAGATTCCCCTAGAAACACGATTTTCGCTAGGTTGCCTCTTCTGCTGATTCTTCAGCGGTGGCAGGTTCTTCCTCTGGCACCTGGGAAGCTTCCTCCTCTAGCGTTGGGTTGGGCTGCCCTAGTTTTTCGTTTATAAATGTTTCCCAGACACCGGCTTTTGACATTAAGTCCTTGGCTGTGTCAGAAGGTTGTGCACCAGTTCTCAACCATTTTAATGCCTTTTCCGCGTCAATTACGATGTTTGCCGGCTCGGTCATCGGATCATAATACCCAATCCGCTCGATAAAACGTCCATCTCTTTGGCTTCGAGAGTCAGCGGCCACCAACCGATAAAACGGACGTCTTTTCTTTCCATGCCGCTGCAGTCTAATTCGTACTGCCAAATGTTACCTCCTATTTCGTGAAAGCTTTTTCTATCACTATATCCACCGAGTTGAAAAACGTGCCTCACTGCATCACACATGAAACCTTATCCGCGATAACAGGAAGTTTTCACGTTTCAATTCTGGTTGTCTTGATCGCTTAAACCGTAGCGAACGATAGTGATAATAATAAGATAAACTATCTTTTAAATTTAGCGTGATTTACGCCTTTTCCTTTTCTTACGCTTCCTTGGTTTTCCTTTAATCGCAACGGGACCACCGCCCCCAAGTTGTGGTGCGTCCATCATTGGGTGTTGCTTCATCATGCGGTTCATGAATTTGAGCTGATCAACCAACTGATTGACTTGGCGAACTGTCGTACCGCTCCCCTTTGCAATGCGCAACCGACGACTGCTATCAAGGAGCAGCGAATTCTGACGTTCCATAGGCGTCATTGACTGAATCATCGCTTTGGTATACTTCAACTGCGATTCGTCAACCTGCATGTTTTTCATCGGGAGCTTATTGACGCCGGGGATCATCTCGACGAGTTGGTCCAACGGTCCCATATTCTTGATCTGCTCAAGCTGCGTCAGCAGATCATTAAAATCCAAACCCTCCTGCCCAAGCAGCTTACGCTCTAACTCGTCGGCTTGATCTTGGCTAAACACAGATTCAGCCCTCTCAAGCAGGGTCGCAAAGTCACCTTCTCCCAGTATTCGAGAAGCCATCCGATCCGGATGAAATTCCTCCAAGGTTGTCGCATCAATCTGCTCGCCAACACCAACAAACTTAATCGGCTTCTGCGTTACGGAACGAATGGATAGTGCTGCGCCGCCGCGCGCATCACCATCAAGCTTGGTCAGGACAACACCATCAATTTCCAAGTTGTCGTTAAAATGCTGGGCGACATTGACCGCATCTTGACCTGTCATCGCATCAACAACAAGCAAAATTTCAGTCGGATTGACGGCAGATTTAACCTCCCGTAACTCACCCATCAGTTCTTCATCAACATGTAATCGACCTGCTGTGTCAATGATGACAAAATTATTCCCACGATTCAGCGCCTGCTTGACTGCAGCTTGAATAATGGCTGCAGGTGAGAAGTCAGTACCCATCGAAAACACAGGCACATCAATCTGCTCTCCAAGCAGTTGAAGTTGTTTAATCGCGGCTGGGCGATAAATATCTGCTGCCACCAAGAGAGGATTTCTGCCCTCTGATTTGAATCTCAGCGCCAGTTTGGCTGAGGCTGTTGTTTTCCCACCGCCCTGTAGACCGACCATCATAATGATCGTTGGACCACTTGGCGCTATGGAAACCGGTACGGCTTCCTCTCCCATCAGTTTTGCGAGCTCATCGCCAATAATCTTTGCTATCTGAAGATCTGAGGTGAAGCTGCCGAGCACCTCCTGACCGATAGATCTTGTCCTGACGCCGTTGATAAATTCACGGACGGTTTTGTAGTCCACATCCGCCTCAAGCAATGCGAGACGAACCTCTCGTAGTGCATCAGATATGTTTTTCTCGGTCAGTTTACCTTGACCGCGCAGCGATTTGAGAACGCCTTGCAATTTACCCGATAAACTTTCAAACATGACATTTCCTTTGCATGAGACGTAATGTGTAAAACTCGGATGAACTCATGAATATGCTCCTGACCTTCATTTGCATAAGGAAAGGTTTGCGAATCAGTTAAGATACACCATCCGCGTCCATATTGTCAACAGAAAAATGAGTGTGAAAGTTCTTGACAGCCATACTAGCGGTTGCTATAATCTAGCGACTGCGAGAAATCGTCCACTTTTTGGCTTGGAGGGGAACAAGTGAAAAAGGATAGAGCAAGTAACCACAAGCGAAATGAGACCAGTGTGTTGCCCTTTCCACCCTTACCGGTGCAGATACACCCTGTGCCTCAACCCCGATCAACGAACCGAGCCCCCTTGCTGATAGGAACTATCATGGGGGTTGGACTGATTGCAGTCCTTATCTATGCCGTCCCTTGGAGTTTGGTGTCCCAAGTATTAACGGGATCTTTCGCTTCGTTGTCTGACCAAGTCAAACAGGTCCAGTTCGCTCAGGTTAAACAACCCAAAAAAGTGAGTGCTCCGTCAGAGGTTTCAGCCCCTGCGACATTAACAGACGAAACCGCACCGACCGCAGGGGTCTCAACGCCAGCGACATCAACAGTTGAACCTACAACCGCTCCGGAAGTTTCAACACCAGAGACGCCAATAGCCGAGACGCCCTCCGGTCCAGAAACTTCAGCGTCTACAACACCGTCAGGCGAAACCTCATCTGTGCCGGAGGTTTCAACACCCACGACACAGCCAGTCGAAGCCACTTCAGCAACTTCGTTTTCTGAGCCGGATCCGCGGTTCCTTGTTGGGCGGTATCCAGTGCGGGAGTACACCTATATTCGGGATACAGTCTCCAAAGGCGATACACTCTATAATTTCGTTCGGGTATATGAAAATCGGATTTTTCCGAAAAAATATCGAGATTGGCAGCAATTGGCGTGGTATAACGGTATACGTCCACCTCAGTATGCGTTGAAACTTGGTGCGGAATTTCGCATCCCAACACTAACGCACATGATTCTACCCAAGACCGGCTATGAAACCGAACTTAAACAGATCCAATCTGACCTTGCAAAGCAACCCAATAACCCAGAACTGCTGAATCAGCGAGCGATTATCCATTTTAAGCGCAACGAGTTAAACGAAGCACGTTCAACGTTACGACGGGGCCTCGGGGCAGCACCAAAGAACGACATACTACACAACAACCTCGGCTTCATCTACCTGATTATTGAAGATGATAAACGCGCCCAAAGCGAATTTGAACTTGCGATAACACAATCCGAGAATCCTGCAATTCCACACTGCAATCTGGGGACACTATACATGACGATGGACCAGGTCAGTCTGGCAATTAAGGCTTTTGAAAGCGCCTTAGAAGCAGCGCCAAATCTACTTGATGCAAAGTATAACCTTGCCCTTGCACATGAGAAGGCTGGAAATGTGGATTCGGCACAGGGATACCTCCGTGAACTTACTCAGCTTTCGCCCGAAGATCCCGAAGTGGCATCGGCGCTTGAACGCTTGACTTCGCCCCAAGTGACAGGAGAATGAACCGAGTTTCCTATTAAATGATGATGGAGAAGACCATGAACCGCAGAAAATTCATCCGAGTCGCGGCAGTAAGCGTAGGGGGTTTAACGCTGCCGCTCCGCTCCCTTCACCCTGAAACTAACATTCCCAAAGAGATACTAAAACCGGCGTCTATGATTACGCCAAATGGCAAGTTCTATATCCTGCAAATCGGAGAAGTACCGGTCCTCAGGGCTGAACACTGGAGGATGGGGATAACAGGGTTAGTCGAAAAGCCGATCATGTTGAACTATCCGGATATAATAGGCATGGAGTCTGTGACGACAATGCGGACGCTCAAGTGTATCGGTGATCCAATCGGTGAAGAGCAGATGAGCAATGCGATGTGGACCGGTGTCCCGCTACGAACTATTCTTGACAAGGCAGGGGTCAAGGCGGAGGCAAAGGTTGTTGTATTCCGCTGTGCTGACCGTTATCATACGGCGGTGCCGGTAGATCGCGCCCTTCGTGAGGAGGTGCTCTTGGCGTATAAAATGAACGGCGAACCACTCCCAGCTGATCACGGTTTTCCAGTCCGTCTGCTTAACCCCGGTCATTACGGCACGAAGAATCCGAAATGGATTATGAACATCGCGCTGGCAAAATCGCACGTAGGCTATTGGGAGAAGGAGGGGTGGGACCCCGTTGCACGTGTCAAATTGGCGACGATGATTGGCACCCCAAGCACTGATGAGACAATTCAAGCCGGTGGGACATATACAATCAGCGGCGCCGCTTTTGATAGTGGAAACCATGGCGGGATTGAGCGGGTTGAGGTGAGCATTGATGACGGCATGACCACCAGCGTTGACGATGTTAGCAGTTGGGAGGCAACGGAGATTTGGGGGAGTGATTCACCGCTGACGTGGTATCTCTGGAAATACAAGTGGCAGGTGCCCGACAATCCGGGGGAGGTGGAGATCTCCGCCAGAGCCATCGCTAATGATGGAGTGACGCAAAAGGCGACCGGTTTCGATGCAGATCCCGCCGGCGCGGTGGGTTATCATTTTGTTCGCGCAGAAATCGTGAAAGGATAGTGATGGATGCTTCCCATACACCCTTAATTTTTCTATTGATTTTGAGCTTGATATTGTGATAGAGTGTCAATCAGTTAGGAGGTTTTGAGATCCCGCATTCCAAACCAAGATCAAAAGGAGAAAGCAAATGGCAAAGAAAATTGTTTTACTCAGTTTTTGTATAGCGATTAGCTGCATCGTCGCTGCATCAATGTGGTCAACCCCAGCCAATGCACAGGCATCGAGTGAAGGCGCAGCAGCGGCCGGAACGTTCATTGACTTCAAACATCTCGCGCTGCTTATCATCGAAAGTGTTGTTTTCAGCATCGTTGGGGTGATTGTTTTGATGGTCGGCTATAAAATTTTCGACTTGGTTACCCCCTTTGACCTCGATCATCAGATCGCTGAAGACAACAATACGGCGGCGGGAATTGCGGTTGCCGGTGTAATCATCGCATTGGGGCTCATTGTCTCCGCTGCAGTCGGTTAAGCTAGGGGTGAAATTTAACGCAGAGATGCAGAGAAGCATGAAGAAAGTTTTTCTCCGCGCTCTCTGTGTCTCTGCGGTTAGTTTTCATTACGATTTTATCATTTCCCGCCCGTTAATCCCAATACGGCTCACCCTCAATTAAGTTCTCGCGCAACACCTCTGGAATCAGTGTAATACCCAATCCCGGGCCATCTGGCACAGCCAACTTCCCATCAGTGACTTGGACCTTTTCCTCAGCCATTTCGTCAATGAGTAGGTTTTGACTGATCCGCGTTTCCGTTATGACGAAGTTTCTGACCGACGCACCGAAATGCGCTGTCGCCATGTTCTGGACGAGGCTGCCGACATTATGTGTTGCAATGGGGATGTAGAACATCTCTGCAAGGTCCGCGATCTTTCGACACCCCGTCAGTCCGCCCGCGAAAACAAGATCTGGATGGATGGCGTCCAACGCCTCGTTCATCAGAAACGGTAGAAATTCGCGCGGTAGCTCAAGCTTCTCCCCGGTGATAATCCGCACGGGAGATGCTTGCTTTAGCCCCTTCCAAGAATCTGAGTACCACACCGGTAGTGCATCTTCTACCCAAAGCGGATTGCTGGATGCGACCGCTCGCGTCAATCCAATCGCGGTGGCAAGATCCCATTCGTTGTGACAATGGACGATGAAATCGGTTTCGTCGCCCAACGCTTCCCGACAGTTCTCATACCCTCGACGAATCAGGTCTAATTCGGTTGCTCGCAACGTTTGGGACATCTGTCCGGGGATGTATCTGCCTTCGGGCAGTCCATTCCCCATCAAGCGTTCAAACCCAAATTTTAAGGTGCTCCAGCCTTGTGGCGCTGCCTTCATCCGTTGCGACCAGTCCCGACACGAAACGGGATCAAACCAGTCATCAGGACCGGGGGTATTGATGTAGAGCGGGATTTCGTCTCTGAATCTGCCGGAAATCAACGTTGAAATGGGTCGATTCGATAACTTGCCAACCACATCCCAGAGCGCGATATCCACGCCGCTGACCGTCGGGATGTTCGATCTGTAGGGATGCTGCATGTTCACCATGCGGGTATACAATTTATCGATTTCAAACACATCCTGACCGATGAGTGTTCCTCGCAGATGCTGCAGATGTGCTCTCACCATCGGACCAGAAGCTCCTGCCTCGCCGATCCCGTAAACGCCGGCATCGGTTTCAACCTTAACCAAGGACTGACCTGCTTGGTCTTTCAACTGCATGGCTTTCACATCCGTGACCCGCACACGGTTTTTCTCGGATTCCGAAAGCGCTTCTAAGGTTGTCATAGAACCCCTCTATCTTTCTCTCTCAAGCAGGTTATTAAGCATCAACTATATGCCGAGCGAGAACCTCCTCGTTCAACTCAGCTCCTAGCCCTGGTGCCGTGGGTGTAGCAATGTAACCGTTGTCAAACACTAGCGGCTCCTGGAAGATGTCGGCGTGAAGATCTGTCCGATTAAACTCCAGTATCAGGAAGTTTGGACTGCACGCTGCCACTTGAACGGCGGCGGCTGCTGCGACTGGGCCACAGTACATGTGGGGAGCAATGCTTGCATAATGTGCCTCCGCCATGCTCGCAATCTTCTTAGACTCCAAAATACCTCCACAGTGACCGACATCCAGTTGTATGATCTGTGCCGCTTGCTTCTGAAAGACCTCGACGAATTCGTATTTAGTCAATAGACGCTCACCGGTCGCAATTGGAATACTGGTATGCGATGCGACCCTCGCCATTTCATCGACATTTTCCAGCGACACCGGTTCCTCAAACCAGAAGGGATAGTATGGCTCTAGCATCTGTGCAATCCGAATAGCGCTGGAGGTAGTCAATTGACCATGGGTGCCGAGTCCAACTTCCACCTCATAACCGACTGCATCTCGGATGCACTTGAAGATTTTCCCAACATGTGCGATATCTTTCAACTGAATATCGCGTGGTGCGGGAAAGATCGGGAACGGATCAAACTTCATTGCGGTGTTGCCCTTCTCCATCAAGTCGGCAGCGATTTCGCCTGCTTTTTCTGGGTTCTCCCATATCCCTCCGGTTGGCATGTAGGCATATGCTCTCAATTTTTCATGGTATTGACCACCGAGCAGATTATAGACCGGCTGATTCAGGGCTTTGCCAACGATGTCCCAACACGCCATCTCAATCGCACTTAACGCCGGTGTCAGAGCCAACCCGGGGTGCCTAAAGTCGTGGTCGGTGGCATAGATTTTCTGCCACAACAGTTCGATTTTGAACGGATCAGCACCAATGACAAACTGCGTCGCCAAATCCTTGATGATCTCAATCGAAGATTTTTCTCTGCCGGTCTGACCGGTTGACCACTCTCCAATTCCCTCAATGCCTTCATCGGTAATTAGTTTTACGAACAGCCAGCGACGTCCGCCTTGATAAGGGGAAATATTCTCGACCACAAACGTCTTTACATCAACAATTTTCATCTGTTAGTCTCCTTCGTTTGATTAAAGAATTGCTTTTCCCATCGTGGATGATTTTCCCATTATACGCATTATCTATGGGCTGTCAACGATAAAAGCCTAGCCTTGCGACTGCAGTCGAGCCAAACTTTTGCTTGATTTAGGCCGAACTTAAGTGTTACACTGAAGCGTATGCTTGCTGCAGTGCAAGACACATAAATGCAGACGCCTTCTATTGTTGATGATGCGAATCAATTCGTCAACATTCAGCCGTAACGTTGAGTGTGACAAGGCGGTTGAACTTTTCAAACATTCCAAATATACGGAGAACTTTTATGGCACTGAACAATCCAATTCTTGATGGAGCGCTTAACAGTATCAGTCTCGAAGAGATTAAGAAAGAGATGGGACCTCCCCCTTGGTCTCACGCAGTTGTTCTCGCAGACCATGTGGCAGGGGTAGTGATTTATCAAAATTCAGGTCAGATTAATGATAATCATTGTCATAACTACGACGAATGGTGGGTAGTGCTCGAAGGAGAAATCGACTGGGTTATCGAGGGACGTGAAGAACCGGTCCGCGCAAAGGCAGGAGATTTTGTCTATGTGCCGGCAATGACCTTCCATCACATTTTTCCCAAGGGAGGCAAACCGTCTGTCCGCTTAGGAATCGCGCTACCCGGAACAGGAGGGCATCTGCACGAGAGACCGGATCGGAAGGTAAAGGTCACGGTTGAGTAGCAGTAGGCTAATCTAAGAATACCGCACATTCATCGGATTACTCAAATTTTTATTCACTGTCCGCAATAGCGGCAATTTGAGCGTCAGCAGCCTCGATTAGATCTTGGGTGTTAAGTTCCAAACCCAATATAGGGTCCCCGCTGCTAATATTGACCTTTTGGCATCGCATAATCGCTTCATCAAAAATAACCGGCACGCTGTCAGGCAGTCCCAACGGCGCAACCGCACCTTGGACACAACCCGTCACAGACAAAATCTCGTCCGCTGTGGCGAAACTTAAGCGTCTCCACGTTTGGGGAACGTAGGTGCGCACAGTTTTCGGGTTGACCCGCGCATAGCCCAGCACACATGCCATGACGTAGTGCTCATCTTTGTCGCGGAGCAGGATGGATTTGACCATTTCGTCTTTGGATACGCCGCGTTGGGCTGCTGCCTCTTCAACTGTGAAAACGGGTTCACTGTGCCGTAACAGTCGATAGGCAATCTTATGTGCATCAAGTATGTCAATAATCTTCGTTCTAATGGTTGTCATCTGGTCCTGTAATATGTGCGAAATTTACCGGTAAAAATAGTCGGCAAGTTGTGGGTATATCTTTTCCTTAGAAAGAGAGGGCTCATGTAAAGAAATCGTGCAACAGAAACCGAGTTGTCAAGAAAAAACTCGGTTTCTCTTCATGTTTTGCACTCTCTTTTTATATAAGCCAAAGAGAAAAGGGAAGGAAAGTCTCCCCCATTCTTCCCTTGTTGCTACTTCGTCTGTCCGGCAGCAGACAGCGCCTTCGCGCTGACACCGAGAACAGACAAGAATCCCTCCGAATCTGCATGGTTGAAATCACCAATCGCTTCCATTGAGGAGGTCTCCTCTGAATAGAGCGAGTGCACCACACCGCCAGCGGAGTGGAATGCGATATTTCCTTTATACAGCGCAACGGTAATATCCCCAGAAGCCAAGCGAGTGAAGGGCTCAATGGAGGCGAGCATCGATTGGGTAGCAGGATCGAACCAGTAGCCTTGATAGATCTGTTCTGCCACAAGCGCCGATACCTGATCGAAAACACGCCGTGCTCGCCGATCCAAAATGAGCTGGAGTAGAAGCTCGTAGCACTGACCGAGCAGTTCCATTCCCGGCGATTCATAAACCCCCCGGCTCTTAATCCCGACGAACCGATTTTCGACGGTATGAATCCCGATACCAACACCGTTTCTTCCTGCGATGTGATTGGCTTCCGCGATAGCTTGGAAGGGGATCACTGGGCTCCCGTTGACTTCCAGCGGTATTCCTCTATCAAAGGTGACCGTGAAGTGTTCAACCTCATCAGAGGCATCCTTGGGATGGACACCCATGCCCGGTGTAATAAAACCGGCAGGCGTTTTAAGGGATTCTAATCTACCCGCTTCATGGGTTAAGCCGAGCATGTTCGCATCGGTCGAGTACGGTTTTTCATGGGTCGCTCGGATCGGCAGGCCGTGTGCGTTGCAGAAATCGATCATCTCTTTCCTGCCGCCAAACTGTTCAAGGAACACCGGATCACGCCATGGGGCATAGACCTCAAAACCGGGATTCAACATATTGGTCGCGATCTGGAACCGTACCTGATCGTTACCTCGACCGGTGCAGCCGTGTGACAGTATATTGATGTCACGCTTCTCCATTTCAGGCAGGAGCGCCTCGACCGTAACATGTCGGGCGATACCGGTTGTATTCCAATATCCCCCTTCATATTTCGCTTGGGATTGGATGACCTTGATCCCCGCCATCGCCAACTCATCTTTCGCATCGACGATAACCGCTTCTTGCGCGCCGCATGCAAGCATTCGCTCGCAGATTTCGTCCATGTTTTTTTCGTCGGGTTGCCCAAGATCTGCGGTGAAGCAAACCACATTTACCCCGTTATCGACCAACCACTGTGTGATGGTACAACTATCGAGTCCACCCGAAACCGCTGCTCCAACAGTTTTGCCTTTTAATTGATCAACAGTCATTTTTGCCTCCTTATGATGTGTTTTACGTTTATAGTAGATCTTAGAATTAATGGGACACGCCAAACCGGGGCGGTTAGGAAAACGAAACTACCTTTCTACCGTTTGGTAGGCGCTGTTTATAACTGCGCCGGTGCAACTACGGTGACTATCCGGTGCGGTTAGGAAACCGCACCTACCGGGTTGGAGTGGATGCGGTTAGGAAACCGCACCTACCGGTGGGCGAAAGTGTTGATTTATTTTTAACATCCCCATAATTGTACACTACAGTTTAGAATAAAGTCCAAAATTTCGGATATGACATGCGTTTCTCGAACTTCTATAATCGGCAATTCCCAATACTCATAGGGGGATGTCAATATACTGTGGTATAGCGGATGAAGAAAAGTGCCTTAACAATCCTATTTCTGACGATGTTTCTGGTCATGCTTAGCTTAGGTGTTATCCTGCCACACTTGGCGTATTATGCGGAGGAGTTGGGTGCCAGTGCTGCACAGATCGGATTCTTGATAAGCATCTACTCAGCGATGAAATTAATTTTTGCGCCGGTGTGGGGACGTCTCTCAGATCAGTACGGTCGGAAGCCCGCAATTCTTATAGGCCTCGTTGGTAATGCAGGTGCGTTGGTTCTGTTTGGTGCAGCGCAGAGTCTGCCTTGGTTATTCATCGCCCGTGGTTTATCCGGCGTATTTTCTGCAGCTATCCTGCCAACAGTCATGGCTTACGTTGCGGATGTCACAACAGAGGAAGACCGGGGGAAGGGGATGGGACTGATGGGCGCGGCGATGGGGTTAGGGTTTATTGCGGGACCTGGCATCGGTGGAATTATAGGCAGCCACAGCCTACCATTTTTTATCGCCGGTGGATTGTCCTTGTCTACTTTCTGTTTCGCGCTGATCCTTTTGCCGGAATCCCTTAAACTCACCGAACTTCCCGATAGGGGCGAAGTAATTATCTCCCCTTGGTCAGCAATGCGTCACCCACTGACGCCGCTCTTTCTCGTAGCGTTTTTCTCAGCGTTCATCTTTTCAGGATTAGAAACAATTCTTCCATTGGCTATCAAAGATCGACTGAACTACGGGGCAAAAGAGCTGGGGATGATGTTAGTGATTATGGGGACATTCATCGCCCTGCTACAGGGGAGTGTTTTAGGAAAACTGATTAACATTTTTGGGGAGTTCAAACTGATTATCATAGGATTGCTGCTTAACGCTGTGGGGTTGGCATTACTCCCTTGGCCAAAAACATTCGCGATACTCACTCTTTACCTGTCGATTGCTGGAGTCGGCAATCAGATTATTCGCCCGACAAACGCCTCGTGGATTTCTAAGCAAACCAAGTTCGGTCAAGGTGCCACAATCGGCGTGATGGACGCTTTTCTTAGCCTTGGGCGGGTCTTGGGTCCTCCTTTTGCCGGCAGGCTGTACACGCCGGAAACCTTCCAGATTTCCTGCTGGATTGCCGCAGTCAGCCTTGTTGTGGCATCTGTCTGTCTATTTTATCCGTTACGACGGATTGGTCAACGAGCGGAATTTTAGGTGGGGTGATAATGAAGTTGAATCAAACGCGACAATTCTGGCAGCCCAATTCTGTCACACGAAAATGCTTTAGCGGAACAAAAACAGGTGGGCAATGGGTTGGATTCATTCAGGAGAGGCATCGGGAGATGGAGCAACTTTGTATACAACTTCACCGGGTTTAATATAGCTGAGTCGTCGTGCCAACCGCTCTTTGGTGAGCTCGTCTGTTTTCAGTTTTTCTACCCGAATTTTTAAGAGATCGCGCTTACGCTCGAGTTCTGCCAACTCGTCCAAGGAACGTCGTTTGATTTCGCGGGCATCCTGCCAGTTCTGAAACCCTTCCACAAACCGATACAGACTAATCAATAACATAACAACCGCGAGAATAGATAGCACAGGTTGGATAAATCGCATGGGTCTTCCTCACTCTATTTAATCTGATTCGTCCTTTGGTGGAATGTTTCTTGGCGCATTTGAGCAACAACTGGAGGCACCATCTCTAGTCTTCCTCACTCTATTTAATCTGATTCGTCCTTTGGTGGACCATGTTTCTTGGCTAGCATTTGAGCAACAACTGGAGGCACCATCTCTAACAATTTTTCGTGACTCACCTGCAGCCCGCCCATCTGTGCCACCTGCATAACCAGGGTTGAGCTTAAATGGGCATACTTAGTATTTGCCATCATAAACAACGTATCCACCTGCGGCGCGATCTGGCGATTCATCAGCGACATCTGGAACTCGTTTTCAAAATCGGAGAACGCTCGCAGTCCTCGAATGATTGCAGAGGCGCTGCGCTCCTGTGCGTATTGCGCCGTAAGCCCTGAATACTGATCGATGGTAACCTCCGGATAAGGTTGGATGACAGTTTCCAACATCTCGATCCGTTCTTCCAGCGTGAAACGCGTATTCTTGGTAGGATTAATACCGATTAACACGGTCAACTCATCGAAAACGGAGAGCGCGGAAACTCGATCTATCAGATCCACATGACCATTGGTGAGCGGATCAAAGCTGCCAGGGTAAACGGCAATTTTTTTTGGCAAGGATATCGTTCCCTTCTCGCAAGAGTTCCATTAAATGATGCTGAATAAATTGGAATCTTAACACACAGCTATTATATCCGTCAACCCCAAAATTAGCAGTGAATTAAGCAGTAATGCAAGGACTGAGGGAGACAAACAGTTGGGGGAAGGATTTGCCCCCTACAAACAGGTTATAAAGTATGTTAAAATAGGGCACGATATTATCCTCGAAGAAGAAAGGAAGATAGATGGCAGGTCCATTAGAAGGCATACGGGTTTTAGATCTCAGCGGGACCCTATGCGACGATGATCTTGCGCGATCTTGGTGCGGAGGTAATCAAGATTGAGCAGCCCGGAACGGGAGATGAGGCAAGGGATTTTGGTCCTTTTAAGAATGACTTTAGTCTCTATTTTATGAGCGTCAATCGCGGAAAAAAAAGTGTTACTTTGAACCTGAAGTCACCACGCGGAAAGGAGCTCTTTCTGGAATTGGTCAAGGGTTCGGACATCCTTGTCGAGAATTTTCGACCGGGAACAATGGAAAAGCTGGGCTTGGATTACGAATCGCTCAAGAAACACCACCCATCTTTGCTCTATGCTGCGTGTTCAGGATTTGGACAGACCGGACCGTATGCAATGCGGGGAGCATACGATATGATTATCCAAGGGATGGGAGGGATCATTAGCATAACCGGCGAGCCAGATCGGCCACCTGTGCGTGTAGGCACCTCGATCGGCGATATAACGTCGGCGTTGTTCACCACTATCGGCATCCTGTCCGCACTTAGGCATCGCGATCAAACCGGCGAAGGGCAGCTCATTGACGTTGGGATGTTAGATTGCCAGGTAGCAATCTTGGAAAACGCGATGGTCCGCTATTTTTCTACCGGCGAGATTCCAGGTCCATTGGGTAGGCGGCATCCGGCAATAACACCGTTCGAGGTCTTTGAATCCGCAGATGGCTATGTAGTTATCGCAATTGGAAATAACGAACTGTGGCGAAAATTTTGTGAACATGTCGGCAGTCCTGAACTAATTAACGATGAGCGGTTTCACACAAATGCGCTGCGCACTGAGAACCACGAGTCACTTTTTCCAATCCTTGCCGAAATCATGTGCCATCGCACAACCGATGCGTGGGTCGAAGCGTTGGAGGCGATCGGTGTGCCGTGTGGTCCCGTCAACACCGTCGATAAGGTGGCAAATGACCCCCAAGTGTTGGCGCGAGACATGATTGCTGAAGTCGAACATGATACGACCGGCACCGTTCAGGTTCCGGGAATTCCAATTAAACTCTCAGAGACACCCGGCCAGATCGATGCTCCTGCACCGAATCTGGGTGAGCACACATCAGAAGTGTTGACCGGCTTGCTGAGGTTAGGGGCTGAAGAAGTTAATCAATTGAAACAGGACGGGGTTGTATAAAACGTGGAGGAGAATTTCCTATGTATACTTCTACATTTGGTCTTTGGTTTTTGGCTGCAGCGGCATCAGCGGAGAGTGACACGTTACCGGGAACAGACCATTTAACGATGGAAGGCGATCTCGCCGCCCGAATGGTAACAAGCATGGACAAGTATGTAGCGCAAGCGGTCGAGGATTCAGTCGAATCGCGTCAGCAGCTCTGGGAACAGGATTACGGTTCATATGAGACCTATGCCGCTTCGGTTGCCCCCAATCGTGAACGTTTCAGGAATTATATCGGTTGCGTAGATGAAAGGATACCGATTGATGCCCTCCACTATATCGCCACAACCGCAGAGACAGCCGAGATTGCGAAAACAGCAGGTTATACCGTGTCCGCTGTGCGGTGGCCCGTATTCGACGGTGTGGATGGGGAAGGGCTTCTGCTGGAACCGGAGAGAGATCCAGTCGCCCAAATAGTAGCACTTCCCGATGCGGACTGGACGCCGGAGATGCTTGTGGGGTTAGCGGACGGGATACCACAGGAGGCGCAGTTTGCCCGACGTTTGGCTGAACAGGGCTGCCGGGTTGTCGTCCCTACGTTGATAGATCGAGATGACAGATGGTCGGGCAATCCAAAAATTGGGCGTATGACGAACCAGACCCACCGTGAATTTATCTACCGCATGGCGTTTGAACTGGGGCGACACATCATCGGCTACGAAGTGCAGAAGGTGCTCGCGTTAGTGGATTGGATGAGCTGCTTGGAAAATCATCCACCGATTGGAGCCATCGGCTATGGCGAGGGAGCATTGATAGCATTTTATAGTGCTGCTGTGGACACACGGATTGATGCATCGGTCATCAGTGGCTATTTTCAGTCGCGTGAAGCGGTGTGGAAAGAACCGATTTACCGAAATGTCTGGGCGCTGTTGCACGAATTTGGCGATGCAGAGATAGCGAGTCTCATTGCACCGCGAACACTAATTGTCGAAGCCAGTCGAGGTGTTGAGATTGATGGCCCGCCACCGGTCCGTGACGGGCGATCAGGTGCTGCTCCGGGACGGTTAACCACACCGCCACTGGAATCGGTGAAAGCGGAATTTAGTCGGGCTCACCCATCGTATGAGCAGCTGGGAGTTGAGCAGAATCTCCGCCTTGTGGAGTCGAGCAACGGAGTTGGCTCGCCCGGATCTGATGCTGCGCTGGTTGGTCTCCTGAACGCACTGGATCAAGATCAGTCGCTCGCTCCATCGGGGATACCGCCGCAGGATAAGCGCACAGCATTTTCGCCTGAAACACGACAGCACCGACAGTTCCATCAACTGATAGCATTCACACAAGATGCCATGCGCCAAGCGGCATCTCGGCGTGAGACACTTTGGTCAAAAGCGGACCGTTCTTCAATTGCGAAGTGGCAGGAAACCTGTCGGTACTACCGTGATTATCTCTGGGATGAGGTTATTGGTAGATGCCCACCGCCAAGTGCCCCAACCAATCCCCGGACCCGGTTGGCTTATGACGAACCGGGCTTTAAAGGGTATGAAGTTGTCCTTGACGTTTGGGAGGACACGTTTGCGTACGGTATCCTACTCGTTCCCAAAGAGATTGAGCCGGGCGAACGTCGTCCGGTGGTGGTCTGTCAGCATGGATTGGAGGGCAGATCACAGGAGGTAGTCGATCCGAGAATCGAATCTCCATACAACGCTTACGGCGCTGATTTGGCAGATCAGGGGTTTGTCGTCTACGCACCTCAAAATGCCTACATCGGTCAGGATGCCTTCCGCGTCCTCCAACGCAAAGCAAACCCCGTCAAGTGGTCGCTCTTCTCGCTGATCACCCGCCAGCATGAACGGACCCTTGAGTGGCTTGCAGGACAACCCTTTGTGGACGCTGAACGGATCGGATTCTACGGATTATCCTACGGCGGCAAGACCGCCATGCGCGTTCCTGCCCTGCTTGACGGCTATGCACTGTCAATCTGCTCGGCAGACTTCAACGAGTGGATCGTCAAAAATGCGACATACGATGCTGGCTACAGCTATATGTTCAGTGGCGAATATGAGATGCCAGAGTTCAATCTCGGCAACACTTTCAACTATGCAGAGATGGCGTGGTTGATTGCACCCAGGCCGTTTATGGTCGAGCGGGGACATCACGATGGCGTGGCACCGGACGAATGGGTCGCCTACGAATACGCAATCGTAAGACACCTGTATGCCAACCTCGGCATCTCGGATCGGACAGAGATTGAGTTTTTCAACAGCGGGCACGAGATTAACGGTGAGGGAACGTTCCAATTTCTGCACCGCCATCTAACTGGGGAATAAAATGGATCAAATTCACGACGCTGTGCGTCAGCAGTTTAGTCAACACGCCGAATATTACGCGCAAAGCAAGGTTCATTCGGAGGGAGAAACGCTGGGGGTGCTTGTCGATTTTGCAGCGCCAACTGGCACCGAAAAAGTTCTCGATATCGCCACCGGGACAGGATTTACCGCCTTTGCCTTTGCACCAAAGGTTACGCACGTCACCGCGACGGATTTGACCCCGGCGATGTTGGATCAGGCGGAAGCGCTTGCCGGTGAACGTGGACTACAGAACATCGACTTCCAGGTCGCTTCGGCGGAAGCCTTGCCCTTTGAAGCGGAATCTTTCGATTTGGTTGTCTGCCGGATCGCGCCGCACCATTTTCGGGATGTTCCATCATTTCTGTCGGAAGCCCATCGGGTGTTGCGTCCGGGCGGACTGTTCTGCATGGTGGATTCCGTCTGTCCAGAGTCGGAACGACTCATCGAATGGCAAAACCGCGTCGAGAAATTGCGAGATCATTCCCACGTATGGGGGTATCCGCCCTCACAGTGGCGGGAGATGATTGAGGGAACTGGGTTCACAATTGAGAACGAGGTGCATACACATAACGCGCTTCAGCCGTTTTCGTGGTGGGCTGACCGCCCCGGCAATTCGCCAGAGCGGGTCAGGCAGATCCGTGCCGCCTTTGATGAGTTGAGTCCGGATGAGGAGCCGCTCTTTGCTATTCGGCGAGAGGCGGAGGAATTTTATTTTGCGTGGCCCATGTACTGCGTCAAAGCACGAAAACCGAATTCATCATGAATCGTGTGATTGCAACGTCGAAGCCATCATTTTTTGTATTTGAACCGCGCAATCGCTTCTTGTTCTGTGAGCATGATCCCCGCGTAGTGTGCTGGCATCTGCGGCGATTTCCATCGACCTGCCACCTGCATATCTGCAACAGACGCCCCCGCTTTCGCAAGCGATATAGCAGACCCCACACGAAGCGAGTGCCCAGAGATGAAGCCTTCTACACCTGTCTCTCGTGCCCTGCGCTTGATTGCTGCACGTGCTCCGTTGACAGATAAACGTCCAGGACAGATATGTTGCTGAAATCGAACGCGGCGAAACAGGGCGCCTTCATTTTGGCAGTGGGCATCTCGTGACATGTTACAATGACCACAATGGCACAGGATGGAAGCAGTTTTATATTTGTCAACCCGATCAGAAGTGGCTTCATGGGAGCTGCGAGCAGAATTGAGTACTTGGTCGCTTGTTGGACGTAAGCCTAATAGACATAAAGGGAGGTGGGAGAGATGAAATGGTACTACTTTGGGCTTTTATCACTCGTGGTGTGTATATTCACCGGTTCGTTGGGATGGTACATTGGAGGGCTTGAGAGTAAGGTTGGAGGGGTTGAGAGTAAGCTTTTGGCATCTGCTGCTGTGGCAATAGTATGTGTAGCGTTCAGTGTAATCTCTCTTTCAAGGGATTTCAGAAGGAAATTTCCGGATTTCACAGCTTACAGTGTGCTTGGCTTTTCCAGTGTTGTCATCTACGGGGCCGCGGCTCTAATCAATCATTACCGACACCTCCCCCTACCTCAATAAGCAAGACATATTGGTTTCTAAAAAGTGAGGGGCGAGTGGGTCTAAGAGCAAACTTAACTTTTCCAGGAGAATCTATGATGTTGGCTTCGCGATGTACAAAAGCAATATTTTCTATTGTCGGGA
Organism: Candidatus Poribacteria bacterium; assembly: GCA_965207095.1. Taxonomy (GTDB): domain Bacteria; phylum Poribacteria; class WGA-4E; order WGA-4E; family PCPOR2b; genus PCPOR2b. The sequence goes on from OZ242270.1 coordinate 802,962, forward strand.
TCTTGGTGGTCGGAGTTTGGGGGATTGTTTTTTTCAAGTGTATGATGTCCATGGGCATGGGTGGAACCCCATCCAATACACATCGACTGGTACAAATGTAACTTCGATGATCAATTCACGGTGACGAACACATGTGACACCTGTTATTACGGCAGCGTAACGACGTTTGTCACTAAGAAGACGGTTGAGGTTGAAACGTTTGAGCTCCATTACCATTGGTAGGTGCTCCAGTATAAACGTACTATATCCACAAAAACTGAGCAACGGACTCGGTTCGATGAGGGCGGTTGCTCCAATTCGAGTTGCCCTACGAATAATTGAGTTTTTCTAGAGTTAGTGCCGCCGTGGAAAGACGACATGGCGGCATCAACCTTGAGTCCGATAAATCGAGACCAGGAAAGGAGATTATCATCATGTCAATTCGTCGTTTTATTCCGTACCTCATTGTGGCTGGTATTCTTGCGTTGCTTGCTGTTTCGTATGTGAGCTATAGAGAATACCAAAGCTATGTTGAAGTTCAGGAGTTTGTATCAAAAGCAGTGGCTTTTCGGCAGTCTCTCGATAAAGAAACTCAAGGGGGAGAAAATTCAAGCAATTGGCAAGACGCACAGAAGGGGAATCCCCCTGCATCAGTGACAAGTAGATTTGCTACCAGCCAAATGGAGCACGCCAGCACTCACAGGGGAGATGTCTCAAAAGAGACAGTAAAGGTGCAGGTGCTCTCGCCAGAAGTGGTGGCAAAATATACGGGTGGAAATGCACATGAGGCGATTATAGTAAGCAAAGGACCTCCACCTCCAGTGGAAGTGGGTCAGACGTGGACCGCGGATGACATGGTGACACAGTTCATCGAGCTCCCAGATGGAAAAGTCGTCAAGGCCCTCGTTGTTCCCGGCCAGGAGATTCGGGAGGGAGCTCGGGTTTCGGCGGAATATATTGAATCCGTGAGAGACAAGCGGTCAGAATTCGAGATTGATGGGGTCTTGTTTGAGGCTCCCAGCGGTGCAGACCGCGATCTATACATGCAAAAAGCAGTTTGGGCACGGATGTTAGATACATCTGTGGAGGAGGTCGACAGTCTCATCGCGAATCAGGAGGTGATTGTAAAGCCAGCAGGTGAGCCGCTGACAGCCGAGGAAACGAAAATCAACTTTGATTTTCTACGTAAAATTCCGAAGTTTAAATCTTTGCTAAGGTCAGAGCGTCCCGACTTATACGAGTCCGAACCTGTCTATGATGGGATGGATCAACAGTCTTCTGCAGATTGGGAAATTGACCCGGTGGGATCGGATACTTCTGTATATTCAAAGCAATCTCCTCCATCTGAGCCTGAAGCTGTCAAAAAAGGTAAGGGAGAGAGCCTCGCCCCTGTGTCAAGTCAAGAAACGGAATCCCAAGAAAAGATATCACCGGGGCGTTTTGATAAAGCGCAACAGTTGATAGACCAGTACGGCACAGAGGAGGGGCTTCGGCGGTTGCGGGAGATAGATCCTGAAGCAGCTCGACAATATGAGTCTGATCCATCGAGACCGGAGCGGGATCGAAATGAATCGCCTGCCCGCCATCCGCGAGGAACACAGTAGGCACTTTATACTTTATACAGAACGTTCCATCAACGCTCAGGAGAATAGATTATGATTCCAAAAATGACGAGGCGCGCAAAGGACACTGTCCTGATTGGAATCCTATGTATTCCGATTCTCGCAGGGGGAATTTATCTTTACTACCAAAACACAGGGGAAACTGTGCAAGAACGAATTTATGTGGTGCCTGAGCGGTCCGAATCACCTAAGGTGCAGCCTGATCCTGCGTTTCACCCGGCAGATGCACACACGGTACCTACCTCGGCAGCGGTTGTGTCGTATGATGAAGATTTCTCCACTGCTGATGATCATGACTATGAATCGGATACCTCCTCTGATAAGGGCGATGTCTTTCTGACAAAGATTTCGGAGGGCCCTGTCCTATCTGAAAGCGCATTTGATGCAGCGGCTGCGGAGGAAGCGCGTATCGCTGGTATCGCATCGCAGATTGAGAAACTGGGGATAGCCTTAAACGAAAAATATCCCGAAATAGCGCAGCTTGCCACCGTCTCACCCGCAGAGCTCGAGGAGTTGTGTCCGACCCCCGAAGATCGACAAGCGCTTGCGGAACTCGGACAAAAAGCACTCGCGGAGTTTACAGGTGAAATTCGCTCACTGTTTTTACAACCGCCAGCAGACGTGCGAGAAGATAGTTTCGACGAGGCTCGAGGGCATTTCATAACGTACATGGGACAGGAGATGGCGGACGCAATTATGAAGGAACTTCGCTCACGAATGGGGGACTAGGAGATCAATCCATGTGTAATAAACAGAAGATTCGCTATGCGTTTTTTGGATCGGTAGTAACGTTTGCTTTGATGGCGATGGTGGCAATAGGGGTTCCCCCTTTGATTGCACAAAGAAATGGTGTGTCCCGTTCCGAGGATCCTGATGAAGCATCAAGATTTGACGAGATTCAGTGCACCAAGCTAACGGTGGTGAATAAAGCGGGTAAAAAAGCGATTGTCTTAGATGCCATGGAAGAGGCAAATCATATCATACTGTATGATCAAAAAGGGCACCCGGGACTACACTTATGGGCTAGTGAGGAGCAGCATAGTATAAACGTCCTTGGTAATGGCCGCCAAACGGGGGTGAGTATCGCTTCTGGTGAAAACGGCAATGGTATATCTATCCACGACAACGCGGGGAAAGTTGCCCTAAACTTATTCGTTACGCAAACTCTAATGGGAACCGGTATAGTCGTCTACGATCAGACGGGTGACGTCAAGTGGGTAACCCCCGCTTCCCCTCCCTCTACCGGAGAGAAATGAACTTTTTGCTTTTTTTATAAGGATTATTAAAATGATTGCGTTTGTGTTAATTGTCGTAATGTGCGCAGCTATCATGCAAGAAGCCGAAGCCTACCATTGTGCAGACGAGCGAAAAGCGGCGGCGGACGCATACGATGCTTGGGATACTACTATCATCGCCCTCGGTGGTGCATCGGCTCTATGGGTATCAACGTGTGTTAAAATGAAAACCGTAAGAGATGCAGTCGCTTGCGCGGGGGCTTCACTGGCGCTCGCAGCGGCAGTGGCATACGAAAGTAGCTATAGAAACAAAGCAGCGAGCGCAGATACAGCGTTCTATGACTGCTTGCGGGAACATAGCAATTCAGGAGGTTAGAGATGAAAAACAAAAAGCCAATTACCCCTCGCTGGTGGCACGCGGAAATTGAGTTTATGCAAAGTGCAGGCTTTCGGGTGGTGGTTGGGATTATCACACTAGCTATCGTAGGTTATTTGGGTTTTCGCGTCTCAGATTGGATCTTCCACAAGAGGGAGCATAACAGACTGTTACGGCTTGATGAACAGTCGTCTCAGTCTTATGGATCCGTTCTACCTTCGCCTTCTACCCCGCTCTTAACCGAAGCGGCTCCCACCAATTCTGCGGCTCCTACAGAGGTAGGAACACCCAATAAAGAAAAGCCTGCCAAGCAACCGACAGCGCAATGGGATTGGGCAGGCGATACTGAGATAGCGGGTTCGGTTGAGCAAGAGGTAAACGATGAGCCGCTGTCTGATGCGGATCTTGATGAACTCGAAGTTGAGGTCCTAACGGAAGACTCCGCCGCATTGCGTAAAAAATCAGATGAGGCACACGCAAAAGTGGAGGAGATGTTGAGTCATGCGATGCCACTACTCGTAGAACAGCTCAACAACATGTCCGCCGATCAACAGCGGGACTTCTTGTCTGAACTGAGATCGACGATGCTCGACTACTTTCCACCGGAATTGAAAACGGTAGCGGTCAACAACCCTGATTTGAAGGTTGCTGAACGGGGTTGGGAATCTTTCATGTCCCAACTCCGAGCACATGGTTTTAAGCCATCTGATTGAAAACATCAGACAACTCCAGCAGAAGATTTAATCCTTGAAATACAGGCTTTCAGGGGCTTTTTATGCCTTACAGGAGATGCCCCCCATGTTCACATCACGAAAAATCATAGTAATGTTTGCACTTGTCGCGTTTTTAGCTAGGTAGTGTTTACATTTTTTTAGCAGTTATAAGTAAAGCTGCGAAATAGACGAATCCGAGGTATCGGTCTGCATATTTATCATAGCGGGTGGCAACTCTGCGATACTGCTTCAACCGATGGAAAAAACGCTCTATCACGTTGCGCCGTTTATACACCTCTCGCAGCGCATCGGAGTCATAAGCCGCATCCGCAATAATGTATTGGCACGTGTAGCCGGTAATCAACGCCATAGCTTGTGTCACGTCATGACGCGCACCTGCTGTCAAGGTAAACCGCACAGGCAAAAACGCATCACTCACTGCGGCATTGAGTTTCGTGGTAAAGCCACCTTGACTCCGACCGAGTGCTTCGGATTGCTGACCTCCGTTTTTTTGGGGGCACCTGCAGCAGCAGCATGTGCCCGCACAATCGTTGAATCAATGAGGAGCGCGGAGAGTTCACCTGCCTCATGGAAATGTTGATGGAGTTTTTCAAAGACCCCGGCATCGCACCATCTACCGAAACGTCTATAGATGGCATTCCAATATCCGTAAACTTTCGGTAGCGACCGCCACGTCGCACCTTCTTTTGTTATCCAAGTGAGTGCCGAAAGGAAACGTCTACAATCGTCAGGGTTGCCGACATAGACGTTTGGCAAGGTTTTGAGAAACGGGTGTATACTCTGCCAAGCTGCATCACTAATCGTCACAGGCAAGTCTTGAGTTTCATCTATCTGTTGAGTTTTCATGCAACACAGTTTACAAAGAATTACTGAAAATGTCAATAACTTACATAATGTAAACACAACCTACAACTCAGAACAAGCAAATTGACCAGTTTATCGCCCGAATAATAGTAGAGACAGCTCACCTCGCTGTCTCTACTGACCGAACCAAAACAAAAAAGGATACCCCATGAAAGTCCCAGAAAAAACGATTTTTCGTGATATAGGACGAGTCCTACAGTTCGCCCCCTGCGTGATATTTTTTTTCTTGTCGTTCTCGTTTTGGAAAAAAGGGTTGACCGAGCCCGCCATAATCTTTGGATTGATGGGTATTGGTCTGATATTACTGGTTTGCTTGCTGGGGATAACCCAGAGAATCATAGGACACAAAAAGCGTTTTGTGATTGTATGTGCGGTTTTGCTTATTTGTATTGGATTGTATTTTTTGATAACGGGGGATTTCTATCCCGGTATCGGTTTAACATTGTTGGGGGTCGCTTTTATATTAGAAATGACCTTCCCCCAAAAGAAGTGGCAGATTGGCATAACTGTTGTTGTTTTACTCGCTTTGGGTGGAATCACCTATCTAGAGCATTTCAGTGGAGACAAAACACAGCCCGCTGGGAGCGAAGTAGGTGATAAGCAGAATGCGGTGGTAAAAAATAAAAAACCTCACAGTGATCCCAGTGTAAAAGCATCTGCTTTAGATTCACCAAAGAGCCCATTGGTTAGTATGATGAATCAATTCTTAACACCAGATCAACGGTCAGATCCAAAGGTTCAGGAAATGATGGCGATGATGGACTCCGATTCGTTTCAGGAACAGCTGAAAGAACAAAATCCACAGACACTGGAAGAATTTTACCAATTCCTAGCTTCACAAGGGGTAACAGAGTTATCACAAACAGATATTGACAAAGTTCTTGACGATAGGTATCGAATTGTTGAGGCGAATTACAACGCCAAAAACCCCGGTGTAGCCCCCGAAGATGAAGACGAAGTGATGGCAAAGCGATTGGCTGCAGCGATAGATAAAGACGGTCACATAAAGGGCATGAATAAGTTTATGTCTGAGAACGGGATGTGGTTAGCCGTTCGTTTTCATGAAGATGAAGAAGCATTTGACAAGTGGTGGGTGGATGTGAGAACAAAATATGAGACGGGTGATTTTACAACATCAAAAACGCCACAAACGGATTTGGATCTCGCCCGCAATGAGCAGGAGGCTAGCTCTTTTAGGGAAGACAACCCTTCGCTCCCCTTCGTAGAAACAGAGCAGACACAGGGGGCCAATGCCCCCAATGAAGTATGGGAAGATCCCCGAATTCCTGATACCCTCGATCGCTCGCTTCAGTCCCCGGCGGTCGAACCTGAAAAAGTTGTAACCGAAGTCCCACCTCAACCGCCAGCACTTCCTACCGAGGCACAGTTTGAAGCCTCACTGAAAGAACGTTTTTCCAAAGATCGCTTCGACCGTGCAATGGACACATTAGATCGGTATGGAGAAGAAGAAGGGCTCCGTCGGCTAAAAGAAGATGACCCAGAGGTTGCCAAGCAAATCGAAGCCTCTCGGAACGGAAGGGAACGACACCGCCAGAGAAGGGGCGAAGAGGAGGATTCCCAATGAAAACGTTTCTGGTTTCAACCTCGTCGCTTTGTTTCTGTGGCATTTTGCTCTGTTTTTTCGCATATGCGACGAACCGGCTGCCCGGGGTTACTCTTCCCAACAGGTCGAGATTTCACAGGTTGTTTTGAATCCCAATGAGACCGGGGTCCCGCCTACGATGGAATCGGATCCCCTGTGCTCTCCGTGTGTAGAGCGGATAGCTTTCGTCCTAGAGATGGTACAGGAGTGGGAAGATGATCAGCACAGTCGGTTAGAAACCGCGACAACCCCAGCAGCGCAGGGTTGGGCGGGATTGTCGCCGGAACAACGAGAGAAAGCAAAACAGTTCTTTGACCAATACGGCACAGAGGAGGGGCTTCAACAACTGAAGGAGTCTGATCCGGAAGCGGCACGGCGGTTTGAGCGGAAACACAGTGTATCCCCTACCCGTGATGAGGCAGATGATGAGTCTTTGACCCAGTAGGGCTCATCTTAACACGATACAAAAAGCGGTATCACCCCCTCTCTTTCCCCTCGCTTGCGGGGGAGGGCAAGGGGGTATGATGCCGCTTTTTTGTGCTCACTATGTCATCCTCTATCTTGTTTAATACCCAATGGTCCCAGCGTCCATACTGAACAGCAAAAAAACTCAAAATACTTCATCCAAATAGTGACCTACTTCGCCAAAGCCTCGGTCAATTAAATGTCAATAGGTCCCGGTCACAGACCCTTACTCGGCTCTCGTGGTATAAGTTCCAGCGGTTGAACGATTTTCCTACGTTCGGGGGTCAGGCGTGCTAACAGCTCTGGTGAGGGTTGATAACCGTATCGGAAATTGCCCCACGATGGACCGTAGCGATAGACGATAGTTCGGCGGATGCCCGGATTTGTCCGTTTCGCTGAACCGTGTGAAGCACCATCTACGAAGAGCAGCGCATCACCCGCTTTCATGTGGATTTCAACGGCCCCTTCGATCCCTTCGACCGTGGCTCCCACTGCCATTCTGTGTTTGTCGAAGTGCGGGTGTTTGAAATTGGATTTATGACTGCCGGGGATGATCATCGTGCCACCATCGCCGGGGTTAAAGTCTGTCAGTGCGATGAGAATATCAATCTGTCCGCACATGAAGCGTCCGTTGTGATACCGGAATTGGTTTCGATGGATAGGTGGGTATCCCCCAGAGTGCAGTCCAATGGCTTCGCCGGGTCCTCGGAAGGTAGCGAAGTTTTCATCTATAAACAGGGGACCGTGGTGATAATCAAAGGAGCCCTCTCCTCCGACAAAGTGTTTCACCTTGTCAATCCATGATGGGTGATCAATCAACCGCTCGAAGGGTTCGCCCGCTTCATAGATCTGCTGTAGATTAAAACCGTCAGTCGTGCCATACCGGTGCGCGTGGACGTAACCGTACCACTCACCCGCTTCCATGGGCGGTATTGCATCGAGGCATTCATTGAGTTCTGCGACCTCTTCAAGCGTTAAAGCATTTGGCAAAACGATATAACCGCGTAAATCAAACAGATAGATTTCAAGATCGGAAACCATAAATCCCCCTTCGGTTCGGTGTTCGTTCTCTGATTATGTAAGTCCTATAGGTTTAATCCTCGTCCAACGCCAAGACCTTGCGAGCAAGTGGGGACACCCGAGCCTGGACTTCAGGCGACAGATATTTCCTTTGTTCAAGCTGCTGTGGTAATCCACGCCGCGTGAAATAGCCGTGCATGACCCGGCGTCGACGACCTGATGGGTTAGCGGACGCTCCGTGAAGAATATGTGCGTTAGTGATGATGACACTACCGGCAGAGATTTCAGCATAGACCACACCCGCCTCGTCGTCAGGCGGCGGCTCATCGGTCTTATGGCTGCCCGGAATCAGCCGGGTCGCACCGTTAGTTTTGTTCATATCGTCGATTGCCCACAGTGAATTGGCAACGATGGGACCCGAATCGGGTGCGGGTGGTCCATCGCGGTGGAGCCCCTGGCTGCCTTGATTCTTCAACGGTTCGAGGGAATTGAGACTGGAAAGGATGCAATCTTCCCCGAGCAGATGGCGTGCGAGGTCATAGACGGGGCTTCGCAGGAATATCGACTCGAAGAAGGGTCCCTTGTTCACAAGGTTAGAAGCAAAATGGTAGCCTTCAACCCGCCGAAGCCCGTCTCGTTCAGGATCGAAGGTTGCGTAGATGTTATCTAGTGCGCCCTGAAGAAAGCGAAGTTCATCTTCGGTCAGAACATTCGGGGCAATGGTAAATCCATTCTCCTCCAGATTCTGGATGTGGGTCTGGAGAACTTCGTCGGTTGTTGGAGATTCAGTGTTGAGGGATTGCGTCATCTTCGCACGTTTGATTTGAACTGAATCGTCAGTTGTATCTGTCCCCAATATTGTGCAGCCGTAGGGTGGAGGCATGCCTCGTCTATCGGTCCTGCACAGACCCATCAAACCCGATTGGCGTATCCAGCACCTTGTCCTGAACGGGATAGCTCAAAGCATCTTCGTTTAGCTCAATGCCCAATCCGGGTCCCTCCGGTACTGTCAGATAACCTTCCTTCAGCTCCAACGGTTCGACAAGCAGATCGCTCTTGGGCGGCTCCGCCTCGCCGGTATACTCCTGCAGCGCAAAGTTTGGAATTGCCGCATCCAACTGCACACACGCTGCCGTGCTCACCGGACTAAGCGGGTTGTGCGGAATAACTTTAACATGGTGTGCTTCTGCCATCCCTGCCACCTTCTTGCATCCTGATAGCCCACCACAGAGGCATAGGTCTGGACGGATATAGGAGGTCGCCTTGGCTTCAAGGAGCTGCTGGAATTCGAAGATGCTTGCGAATCGCTCGCCTGTCGCGATAGGCAGGTTGCACTGTTCTTGTACGTCACCCATGATTGCTGGGCTATCCGGCAGCATCGGATCTTCGTAGAAATAGGGATTGAACTGTTCCAACCGCCGGCCCAACCAGATTGACTCTGCAGGATTCATCTGCCGGTGAATTTCGACACAGATATCAACCGAATTGCCGACAGCTTCGCGGACCGCTCCCACACGACGCACCGCCTCGTCTGCCCATTCTGAGTATGATTTATGGAGATGGAAGTCTTGCGGGAATGGTGAAAAACGGAGTGCAGTAAAGCCTTGCCCCGCCTTTTTTACGGCATCCGCTGCTAAGTCATCCACGGTTGTGCCGCCCACGTGCATGTAGCAACGGACGCGGTGGCGCGTCATACCACCCATTAGGTCGTAGATCGGCACACCAAGCCGCTTCCCTTTGATGTCCCACAGCGCGATGTCAATGGCGGAAAGCGCGCCTTGAACGACCGAACCCATAAAGTGCGATGAGCGATACAGCCATTGATAGTGGTGTTCGATAAGCGATGGATCTTTGCCGACCAGATACGGTGACATAACCTCCAGCATCGTCTTGGTTGGGCGTTGCCAGCCGTGAACGCCGCCCTCTCCGATACCAACTGTGCCATCTTCGCAGTGAATCTTAATCAGAAGCCAGCGATCCCAAAGAATCGTTTCTACCCGTTCAATCTTTGTTTTCTGCATTATGTTATTTTTCCTTTTATGGTAGATTTTAGAATTACAGGACTTACGCAAATTCAGTACACGGCGCGAGGTTCTTTTATTTCTAACGCCCTAAATCCCCCTTATCAGGGGGACTTATGAACCAACTGCCTAAGTCCTAAATTAATGAGACACTCCAAATCCCGACTTGTCGAGGATGCCGATGAATCAGCACCGGGGGTTAGGAAAACGAAACTACCGTTCTACCGTGCCGTTCCGAGCATCCTCGTCGTTTCTATCCCGATTAATCGGGGGGATCGAAACCGAAGCGCGAAAGTGTCTACTTATTTTTAGAATTCACTATGGTATGTGAACAGCGTTGCGGATCTTCCCCAACTATGTGCTATGAAAGCTCGAATACCTGACCGTCATACGCCAGATAGACATTTTCGGGCAGATCAATGTCCTGTTCCGTGCATTGATCCCGGAAGTACCGATGATCAAGTCGGTGCATGATATGCGTGAAATAGGTCTCCTTGGGCTGCAATGCTTCAACAACTTCCAGCGCTTCCCCGACCGAGAAGTGGGTTGGATGGCGTGGATTGAAACTGAGCGCATCAATGATTAGTAGCTCAATGCCTTGCAGTAATGCTCTAGAAGAATCGGGCAGTCGTTTCACATCGGGCACGTAACCGAAGTTATCAATTCGGTAACCGTAGGTTTGCACAGCAGCGTGTTCAACCGGAATTGGGGTGAGGTCAAACCCGTGTAAATGGAACGGTTCTTGCACAACATTAGGTATCAGGTGCCCCACGCCACCGCCCTGAAAGGTTTCTTTGCTAAACATATAATCAAAATTGCGCTGCAGGATGCGGATGGTCTCCTCCGGACCGTAGATGGGCATATCCATCTGTTGTTTACGGCACGGCATGACGATGTCATTTGTCCCGCTCACATGGTCTGCGTGGCAATGCGTAAAAACAACAGCATCAATCCATTCGATTTGGTTTCGGTCGATCTGGTCTATGAAATTGGGCCCGAGATCGAATTGTAGGTGTTGCTCATCCCTTTCGATATGAATTGATGGGCGCGTTCGGTAATTTTTTGACCCAAACTTTCGGGCATCCTCGCAGGTTTCACACTCGCATTTATATTCGGGAACACCTGTCGAAGTGCCTGAACCGAGAACAGTAATTTTCATACACCCTCCCCTATGTCCTGTTGAGAATAGCTGCCAGAACCCCTGCGGATTGTGGCACAATTTATAATATATTAGAGGCAAAAAAAATGCAACTTCAAAATCAGGGGAATCAGGTCCCAATCTTTACAGAACCGTGGGCACTCGATATGGTAAATTTTCAACTTTTGAAAACAACGAAATCCGAACTTGCCAATGCACCTAAATCTGTGTTAGAATCTTGCTAATCATAATGAACTCTTGACAGTTGAAAGGCAATTGATATCCCACAAGGGATCAAACCGATGCAGCGTATTCTATTAGACACCGATACCGGCGTAGATGACGCCTTGGCAATCATCCTCGCGCTCAACTCGCCGGAGTTGAAGGTGGAAGCGATTACTTCTGTCAGCGGCAATGTCCATGTCGATCTCTGCACACGTAATTTGCTGATGACACTGGAGGCGATAGGGGTAAGTGAATATCCAGTCTGCGCTAAGGGCGAGTCGCAGCCGCTGGTTAAACCACTTGTGACAGCAGCACACGTTCACGGCTCGGATGGCCTCGGAGATGCGACACAGCTATTGAGGGATGATGGTTCGCGTCTCTACCCTGACCCTGAACCGCGACTGGCAGCGATTTCCGCCGTTGACCTCATCATAGAACTTGCTGAGCGGTATCCGGATGAACTCGTTCTCGTTCCGGTTGGACCGCTGACAAACATCGCCAAAGCCATAATCAAGCACCCGGCGCGGATGCGGAGGATTCGGGAGATTGTGTTGATGGGAGGCGCCTTCGAAACCTATGGGAATGTCACGACAACTGCCGAGTTCAACATCTTCGCCGACCCACATGCGGCACAGCTTGTCCTCGACTTTGGTGTGCCGGTCACGCTGGTGCCGCTCGACGTGACACATCAAGTTATGCTGACGGGAAAACGCTTGAACGCTGAAATCGGTGAACGGGCAGATAGATTGTCACAGTTTCTCCGAGATGTTACGCGAGCCACCATGGGGTATCATCAGGATCTAGAAGGATTTTATGGAACCTATATTCACGACGCTCTTCCCATTGGCCTACTCACCCATCCCGAACTGTTTGAGACGGTGGAGGCTTTTGTGCAGGTAGAAACTTCGAGTGACCTAACCCAAGGAATGACTGTGGCTGATCTGCGCCCGGAAAAGCCTCGTCCAAAACCGAACGCTCGTGTCTGCGTTGGGGTGAACCCTGAAACTTTCCTTCAGCACTTTTTTGATCGCATACTACAATCGAACTAAGGCAGCGACACTATGGAATGGGTACTAAATCTTTTTTCCGAATATCTTGAAAACGATTTCAAAAAACGTCTCGGCATTCCCAAGCCGACAATTGATCAACTATGGGAAGTGTTCCAGGTGCTTTTCCCCACAACTACTGCGCGTCTTTTGGTGCAGGAACCGGTGGGCAACACGGTGAGATTCAAGCCGCTCGCCTTCTATCACGCGGACGAGATGGGACCGTTGATTGACGACCCAATGAACTACATCAAGGATAATTTCGGGGGTGGGAAGTTCAAAATCAACTTTTATCAGGGAATGCAGTTCATCGCAACAATAAACTTCAAGCCGGAGGGTCCCGAAATCTGGCGTGATTTGCCAGAACTGGATGAATCACAGCTCTGACCCCCTCTGATAAGAGGGGAAAGACAGAGGGAGAAGATCCCATCTTATCTGCTCCTCCCCCGATTAGCGGGATGTACCACTTGTCACGGGAGTTATAGTAGATCTTAGAATTAATGAGGCACTCCAAATGCCGTTTCGAGGATCCCGATATATCGGAGCCGGTGCGGTTAGAAACCGCACCTACTGGTCCCGATGAATCGGGACTCCGACAAGCCGAGAGCAGGCAGGCAGGATCGAAACCGGGGCGAAGGTGTCTATCTATTTTTGGTATTCACTATAAATGAATTCTCAACCAAAACTCACAGAATGCCCAAGCTGCCATAGCAAAAACGTGCAAGTAGTTGGTAAGAATGGGTGGTTTTGCCTCGACTGCGATTGGGATGATCTGCCTGCCGTCACCGGAGAGATGGATGCACTGATTTCCACCCTGCGGCACGGCGATAAAGAGGCACGGCGGGAGGCAGCACAGGCGTTAATCAATATCGGTGATTATGAACGCCATCTCGCAACAAGTGATGACCTGACCCCTCTGCTCGAAGCCCTCAATGATGCGGACGAGGATGTCCGTTATTTTGCAACAGTTGCGCTGGGACAGCTTGGGGATAGGCGCGCCCTGCCGAAACTGAAACAGGTTGCCCAAGAGGACGCTGCGACGCTGGCACGAGAGGGGGCGAAGACTGCAATTGAACGCCTTGAAACAGCGAGCGAATAATGATTGCTATCTCTGACCTACCCACAGTGAATGCTACACTGAATACAATTAGTGCCGTTCTGCTGACCATTGGTTTCTTGATGATTCGACGGCGCAAAATCATCGCCCACAGAAACTGTATGATTGCAGCGTTTGTGGTATCGGGACTGTTCCTTACGTCCTATCTGATTTACCATTACCATGCTGGATCAACCCCTTTTGAAGGGAGTGGGTGGATCCGTTCCATTTACTTCGCCGTTCTTATCCCTCACATTATCCTCGCTGCCACAATCCTCCCGCTCGCCTTGATAACACTGTACCTTGCTTTGCGGAAACGATTTGCCAAACACCGGCGTATTGCTCGCTGGACGCTTCCGATCTGGCTGTATGTATCCGTAACCGGAATCATCGTCTATTGGATGCTCTACCACCTTTGAGGATAACGCAATTCACGTTGAAATTGGGGAAGACCGTGTAGTATACTGTGAATTAAATTTGCCTGAAAAATCTAAAGCAACAACGAGGAAAATAAACCCATGCGTTCTGAAAATTCTGCCAGTTCTCAACATCCCCATTCAGAGCAACTCCGTTCCGAGCGTCAACGACCTGAAAGGGCTGCCCAACCGACCGATGCCCCAGAAATTCGTGAGATAGGTGCACCGATTAATGGTGAGCTCCAATACAGTACACGCCGCCTATTTTTGCAGCTTCAGGTTTTCACCGGATGTTCCCGACCACATGAGTTAATTGAACCGCTAAAGGCAAGCGATCTGGAAGCTGTTCTCTATCACGATCTGAACGATCCGAAGGGCATAGGGGTGCTTTTTATAACAGAGGATGCAGATACCCTTGTGACTGAGACGAGACGGATTCTTACAAGCGAACCATTCGGTGCTCTTCACTCAAAGCCAGAGTTCACCATGGTCGGTAGAACCTATGCCTCTGGACGGGAGCCGGACTTGGAGGATTGGCTGCTTGTTAAACCGCGCCGTAATACGCTTAACCCCGACCTCTCATGGGCAATCTGGTACCCGCTCCGTCGGAAACCGGAGTTCTATCGACTTCCCAAACAGGATCAGGGAAAAATCTTGATGGAACATGCGATGATTGGCAGAACATACGTGGAGGCAGGATACGCGCACGACATTCGACTCGCATGTTTCGGGTTGGACGCACGTGATAACGATTTCGTAATAGGACTGATGGGCACAACACTTCACCCTTTGTCACACCTTGTGGGGGAGATGAGGAAGTCCCAACAGACCGCTCAATATCTCGAATCACTTGGTCCATTTTTTGTCGGTAAAGTTTGCTGGCAGAGCCCTTGTAACATAGACTGAGGAAAACAGTCAGCTCCCCCGCCCTGAAGGGACGGGGCTTGTGCCGATTTATCGAGCATCCTCGACGAGTCGGGATTTGAAGCGTCCGCCCAACGGGTCTTACAGAGTTTCGCGCTTCTGTCCCCTGACGGGGGATTTCGGGGTCGTTTACAACCGACACACCTTCACGCAAGGCTACAGCAGCCTTTTTGATGTTTATCGCAGCATTATAGTCTCGGTCAATTACTAGTCCGCAATGGGGACAATCATGGACACGATCCGACAACGTTTTTGGGACAATTTCATTACAACCGGAGCATTTTTGACTGGTATGGTGAGGTTTGACTTTCGTGAACTGCTTACCGGCACTTGCAGCCTTGTTTTGCATCTTCAATCGAAAGTGACCCCACCCCGCGTCAGATATACTCTTGGCAAGGTAATGGTTCTTGAGCATATTGGTGATGTTCAAATTCTCTACAGCGACCTCATCACATCGTTCAAGGATATGATGGGCTGCCTTGAACTGAAAATCCTTGCGCTGGTTCGCTATCCGTTCATGGGTGCGAGCGATAATCTCACGTTGTTTTGCTCGACGGCGGCTCCCCTTTTTGCGGCGAGCCAATACACGTTGATGTTTGCCAAGTCGTTTTTCAGACTGACGATAATGGCGGGGGTTTGGGATATGCTCACCATCAGAATCTACGGCAAACGAGTTAAGCCCCACGTCCACGCCAATAGTCGTGTGGATCCGGACCTCTACAGGATCTGGCACTTCAACGTAGATCGTTACATACCAGCCACTTGCTCGCTTAAGGATCGTGAGGTTCTTAATCTTGCCGTCGGGTAGCGGGCGGTGATACCGAATCTTAAGGTGTCCTATTTTGGGGACAATAACTTTGGCAAACTTACGACGCACATGCCGGATGAGCAACGTGGATAAGTGGCTAAAGGTCATTGACCGATATCGTCCTTCACCTTTGAAGCGCGGGAAGCCCGGTGCCTCGCCGTTCTGAGCACGACGAAAGAACGCCTTATATGCTTTATCCAAACGGCGCATGGCATCTTGGAGAACATCCGCGTGAAGCCCTGCAAATGCCTTGGATGCTGCTTTCAAGTCAGGTAAGGCGTTGGCTTGGGTCGTCCATTTGACAGCATCGCTATTTTTCTTCTAAGCATCTATCCGCCACGCTAACGCTTGATTATAGAGATTTCGCAACAAGGCAAGCCAAAGCAAAAAAGTATTTCGCTGTTTAGTCGTAGGATACACACGATATTCAAATGTCTTTTTCATTGTGGATTCGGCTTTCTGGCTTCCGTTTCCATCTCACTGGAACGTGGGAGTCCCTATCGTGCGATAGGGGTGAGATACTCCCACGAAAGCCACCATAATTATACCATGTTTTAGGGAATTTCTAAACAGAAAAAGAGGCGGGATTGCCTCCCCTCCCTAAAGGAAGGGGGCTCCATCCCGAAGATTTGATGAAAAACATCGCTGTAATCGTTACCAAAGAATTGTATACCTATTTTGTCTCACCCATCGCCTACTTCGTGTTCTTTATTTTTACAGCGGTGTCCGGGTTCCTATTCTACGTGATCTTGGTGAGTTTCACAGCATATCAGTATTCTACAACCGATGTAATCCAGACCCTGTTTAACAACATCAGTGTCACGCTTCTCTTTTTCGCTCCAGCATTGACGATGAAACTTTTCGCGGAAGAAAAGAAGACAGGGACAATCGAACTGATGATGACCTCCCCGCTCAAAGATACCGAAGTCGTGCTTGGGAAATTCTTGGCGAGTTGGATCATGTTGTTCATAATGCTGCTGTTAACCTTGATTTTTCCGCTGGTAACGGCTCGGTTTGGTAATATAGACCTTGGACCCATTGTTAGCGGATATTTGGGGCTATTGCTGCTCGGTTCGACCTTCCTTTCACTCGGTGTGATGATATCGTCAATGACAAAAAATCAGATCGTTGCCGCCCTGACCAGTTTTGGTCTACTACTCTCTCTCTGGATCATCGGTTTTTTATCGAGTCGAGGCGGTGGGATTGGGGATTTCTTGGGATATCTGTCTCTAACCGAGCACTTTAGCGATTTCTCGCGTGGAACTGTCTCCCTCAAGCACACTGTTTACTATCTAAGTTTTACTATCGTTTGTCTTTTCTTTACGGTGAAATCATTTGAATCATCAAAGTGGAGGTAATTTCAATGCACGAGATACCAAGCTCAGAAAACACAAAATCACGAACAGGCGATAAGTGGGCACCGTTGCTCGGTTTTCTTACGCTTATCCTTCTGTTTGCCACGCTATCGAGTGTTCTACTGCGTCAAAGCCTCGCTATGTGGATCTTCCTCGTGCTCGGAATCACATCTCTGACCGCCTTCGTGGTTCTGAAACGTCAAATGATATCCCGCTTCTTCGTGAGCCGTCAAGTTCGCTACGGCACCAATGTTGGAGTCACCGTTCTGTTAGTGACTGGGATTGCCGTCATTGCCAACGTTATTGTGGTGCAAAGGTTCGATACCTCCGCCGATTGGACAGGAGATCAGGTATATACCCTGTCGGATCAGACAAAGAAAATTCTGCACGGATTAGACCGGGAGATTCAGGTACTTGCCTTCTTCAGTCTCAACCCCGACAATGATCAACTGGCACGCGAGCGTCAACGTGCAACATATTTATTGGAGATGTACCAACGTGAGACTGACAAAATTTCGGTCGAGTTTGTAGACCCCTATTCGGGGGCGATGCAGAGTCAGGAATATGATATTCAGTTTGATGGAACGACGGTGTTCGAGAGCGGTAGTGTGCGGGAACGTATCAGAACTGTCGGCGAGCAAGAGTTTACCAGCGCGATCCTGAAAGTGACCCGTGATGAGTTGGTGAAAATCTATTTCTTGACGGGTCACGAGGAACAGGCAATTGACGATTTCGATCAGAATCGAGGGTACAGCCAGACGAAAGAGGAGTTGGAAAAGCAGAATTACAGGATCGAAACACTGTCTCTGGCAACGCAGCCAGAAGTCCCCGCCGATTGTGCAGCACTCATTATCCCTGGTCCAAAAGCGCCACTGTTGGCACATGAAGTCAATGCTATTTCGAAATACTTGGACAAAAACGGCAAGTTGTTCCTGATGCTGGATCCCTCATTGAACTCGGCGAAAGACCCGAATCAAGGGTTGGTTGACTTGATGGACCGATGGGGGGTTACGATTGGTAACGACCTCGTTTTCGATCGGATTCGACCTGCTTTCTTCCTCGTTGGTGGCAGTCGGCCAGAAGCGCCCACACCCGTCGCCTTTGAGTTTCATCAAATCACACAGCACGTGAATCGGCAAGTGACGTTCCAACTCGCCCGGTCTGTTACTCCACAAAGGGACGCGGGCAGTAACCTCAATGTCAAATCACTTGTAAAAACCACTGATGAGATTGGCGGCAGTTGGGGCGAGACAAAACGGCAGGCTGATGGCACCTTTGAAACGGATCTTTCATATACAGAAGGCGAGGACACGCCGCCACCAGTTTCTCTCGCCGTTGCTATTCAGCGCGAAGGCGATGAACCAGACATGGGGGATGCCCCATCCGCCAATACATCGGAAGTGAATAGAACGCGAATCGTTGTTGTTGGGGATTCTGATTTTGCGGGTAACTTCTTCTTTTTTGGAACCGGCGGCGGTGATTTCTTTCTAAACACGGTAAACTGGCTGACCTTGGAGGAAGATCTGATTGCTATCCGCCCAGTGGACCCAAGTGAGCGAAGCCTTCGCCTGATGACGCCGCGCGAAAAAGCGTTCGTACAACTTACGTCAATCTTTCTGCTCCCGTTAATCATCTTTCTGATTGGCGTGGGGGTCTGGTGGCGCCGGCGGTAACTTTTCTTATTATGACAAATCACCTTTCCTGCTCCAAGCATTCCTGATAGTGCTGTGGGTAGATCTTGATGCCCGCCTTAATCAGAGGAGTGAGTGCCATAATTTTAGAGAGTGAGCCTGTGGGCACAATTTGCCGCTTGGTAATTGCACTCATAACGTTAATCTTTCCCATCCAAAAGTAATGGGCAATATCTCCGGTCATGGCAAGTTCCACGTCCGGTTTTTCGTTGCACTCACATTTGACTTCGATCTCATGCGTCTTGAGGAATTGATTTGCATCGACTCTGACGTGTTTTCCAAAAACCCGAAATTTGTAATGACCGTAATAAGTTGGGGTTCGGTCGGAGTTTCATAGATCTTGATGCCCGCCTTAATCAGAGGAGTGAGTGCCATAATTTTAGAGAGTGAGCCTGTGGGCACAATTTGCCGCTTGGTAACATATGGGCAATATCTCCCGGTCATGGATGGTATTCTTACCTTCATACGCAATGAGCGTAATGGATGACGTTGGTTCTGTGTGGTTGAACCTCACTGTTAAGTTGAGCGATGCCAGTTCTTTCTGCACTTGTGTCTGAGATTTCAGCTGCTCAAACAACCCACCGATACAGGCATAGAGTTCGTCCGCAGTTTCAAAAACTGACATCACCGGAAATCCTTCTTCTTATCATCAGGTTTCACGCATTAACTCCAAAGCCTATCGTGCGATCGTTCTTCATCCCACTCTGTCGTCGGCGCAAAGTACTCTGACTCGTTCGGATGGAGATTTCTCTTTATAGCGTCCGGATTGAGTTCGATACCGAGTCCCGGTGTATCCGGTACTTCCATAAATCCATCTTGGATAATTGGGTTGGGAAGCCCGGTCACCAAATCATTCCACTCCGGATCGTCAACCGAGTGGTTTTCCAAAACAAGGAAGTTCTCTGTCGCTGCAGCGCAGTGGATGCTTGCCATCGCACACACCGGTGTCCCCGCCATGTGTAGCGCCATGGCGATACCGTGTTCTTGAGCGAGATCGCCGATCTTCTTGGTTTCCAAAATCCCACCCGATGTTGCGATATCCGGATGACAGATGGAAATGGCTTTCGCTTCAAATAGGGTCTTAAACTCTTCTTTGCAGTAGATATCCTCACCTGTACAGATCGGCGTTGCACACGCATTTGAAAGTCGGACGTACTGATCCGTAAACTGCCACGGGACCATATCCTCTAACCACGCAAGGTTGTATTTCTCCAAAGCCCGGCCGAGACGGATACAATCCTCAATACCAATATGACCAAAATGATCAGTCGCAAGCGGAATCTCGTAACCGATAATTTCCCGCACGGTCTCGACGTACTCACATAAAAGCGCAATCCCTTTGTCCGTCAGGCGGATGCCGGTGAAGGGATGCATCAGGTTACCCGTATCGAGATGGCCTGACGGTGCAGAGAGGGTGCCCGGAATGTCTCTAACAAGTCCAATACCAACGTCCATCTTCAAGAAAGTGAACCCACGATCCATCCGTTCTTTGAGTTTGTGTCCCATCTCTTCAGGGTCTTTAAGAGACGGCGTGTCAGCGTAGCAGCGGATCTTGTCGCGGAATTTGCCGCCAGCGAGTTGGTAGCAGGGAACGCCGTACGCTTTGCCAGCGAGATCCATTAGTGCCATCTCGATTCCGCATACACCGCCGCCTTGACGTGCATGATGTCCAAACTGCTTAATCTGGCGAAAAATCTTATCCACATTGCAGGGATTTTCTCCCAGGATCCGACTCTTGAGCAACAGTGCGTATGTTTTGCTCGCTCCGTCGCGCACTTCGCCGAGCCCATAGATCCCCTGATTTGTGTCCAACTTGAGAATCGGACCGCCGGTCCTTGTTTGCGTGAGACGCATGTCGGTAATTTTTAGTTCAGACGGACGTGAATTTGTGTTCACATTTGATGAAATTTCTGTAGATGTCATTATATCTCCGTAAAATAGATGCGATAAGTAATAATAGTACGTGTTACGGCGTTATTTGGACTTTCGCTACTTCATTTCCAGATGCGGTTCGCTGAATGTGGCAACTTAACCCCTGGTCCATAAAGTGCTTGGTTCCTTTGTCACATGTTGTTTAACTCAGAATCTTGAGTGCAGCATCCAGTGCCGTCAGATGAGCTGCTATCCGCCGATTCATATCCCAACTTGTTGGTGTCTCACAAATTACGACGTGATCCGCATTAAAATGAAAGAGGTAGGGAGCCAGCCCTGCATCTCCCCAAGCGGGATCTACCTGAAAAACTCCATCGGCGATCGGCAGGTCACTTTCTCCCACTTCTCCATCAATCGGACCAATTTTTTCAACCTGACGAGTTATTTCAGGTCCAATCCATTGTTCATCGCGTTGACCCTCATAGAGGTACACACCTGTCGCTTCCCAATCTTCGTGGAAGTCGATGCAGAAATCGAAACGCTGTCCTTTAACCGTTTCTTTGACAATATCTACTTCAGCGATGCCTGCTTCTTCAAATGAACGATTCAGATCTACGCCCTGTCTGTTTTCTCTGGTATTGTGCACGTAACCGTAGGGATTGATACACGGTAGAATCAGGAACTTGAAACGTCCCAATAGGTGGGTGTTATCTCGCTCCAAAAAACGCAAAGCTGACACCGGTCCGGCAGGCTCATCACCGTGAATGCCCCCCGTGATCAGGATGCTTTTCTTTATACCTTGACCATCCTCCAGTGAAATCCGGTGGATAGGGTAGCCGTCTACAACTCCTACGGTTTCTATCCGCGTGTGAGACGAGTTTAAGGGTTCCAACCGCTCTGTGAAGCGAGTATAATCTCGGTGGATCAACCTTCGTGCTCCTCCTCTAAAGTTCCTGAGTTTTTACCCACTCTGCAAAATCAGCGTTGATTTCGTCCGACCACGCCCCATCAATTTCGCCGGGGGTGTACTTCCCCTCTTGCAGGCGTTGGTGCCCAAACCGGTCTCGCATCCGGATATCCTCGGAGCGTTCAACGACCTCCTGTGCTAAATGTGGCGGGATAAAAATAACTCCCTCGCGCCTTCCGAGCACGATATCTCCCGGCAGAACTGTTGTTTCGCCGATGCGAACCGGAATGTTAATCCCCGTCAAGGTTACATCCGCGATAGCGCTGGGGTCTACCCCACGCACAAAGGTGGAAAAATCTGGGAGACTATAAATACCGTCGAGGTCACGGATGCCCCCGTCAATGACCATACCGGTTCTGCTACGTGCAAAAATCGCATTGCCGAGATTGTCGCCCGCAAAAGTGCCGTTCTTCACCTTGCCGAATAGGTCAACGACGATGGTGTCGTTTTCGAGGAGCGTATCAATTACCCACGAGTTTTGACCGCCGATCCGCTTATCCTTCTCACCCTGTTCCGCAACGAGGTTTTGGAAGTCTGGACGTAGTGGAACAAACATACACGTCACCGCTCTTCCAACCAAAACACGATCTGGGTGCAGATTCATCCAATCCCCATCAAACTGAAAGCGGTAGCCGTGCCCTTGGAGTACACCCCACGCCTCCTCAATCGTTACTTTTTTCATCCGTTCAACGATATCGTCCGATACATGGGGTCTCCCGTCAGGAAACCGTTCACCTTCCCACTCTCTCGTAATCTCAAGTATATTTTCTTTGTTGACTAATTGCACAGTCGTTAATTATCCTTCCTTTGACTTGGAGGTATGCACGTAGGGCACGAAGATTTGCGTTCCCTACCTTTACCAATAATCCTATGAAACTGATGAATCTGTTTCCTACCTACGCTAAACCCGCTTGTGCCCACACTGTATCCAACGATTCAGCAGCGGTCTTTGCAGCCTCCTGTGGTTCCATAGCGTTGATCTTCGCGCTAAATGGCTCAACTGTTACGGGACCATCGTAGCCAATGCCATCAAGAATTTGCATCAATTCAGCAAGTGGAATCACACCCGTCTCGGCGGGGATGCAGCGCACATTGTCGATCTGATCGTCCGGATCAATTCCCGCAGGTGCATCGTTGATATGAACGTATACCACATCTTCCTTGGAGAGCTTTCTGACATCATCAAGTGTGGAACGGCAGGTGTACCAATGCCACATATCGAATAGCAGTCCGACGTTGCCCGTGCCGATCCCAGCGGCAAGGCCAAGCACAGCGTCCATCGTATAGGTGAACAGATACTTGGCTGATTGACGACTCGTCGCCGGACCGATAAACTCAAGACCAAGGGAATGCCCATAATCCTTCAAGATCTCCGCAACAGGACGCAGCCGTTTGATGTGAAAATCCCAATTCTCTTGGAATGTGCGATCATTTGAACTCGGTGACACAACGGTTGTCGTGCGATAGCAGCCGAGGTCTGCGGCGAGTTTCGCCAGGTCAGGGAGCTGCGATAGGCTTTCGTCAAACTCCGCGTCGCTCCCACGATAGTTGACTGACAATCCCCAACCGCCCATCTTCAACCCTGCCTCTGCCCAGAGGTTTTTGACATAATCGACGGAGTGTTCGTTTGCCAACGTATTTGCTTCGCTGATATTCAGGTCGAGCCCCTCAAAGCCCGCCGACTTTGCCAGCGCTAGCCCTTCTTCGATATTCGCCTGAATGCCAATAGCACCCGGACTCAGATCTTTGAAC
Organism: Candidatus Poribacteria bacterium; assembly: GCA_965207095.1. Lineage (GTDB taxonomy): Bacteria > Poribacteria > WGA-4E > WGA-4E > PCPOR2b > PCPOR2b. The sequence continues at coordinate 826,171 of OZ242270.1, forward strand.
ATATTATGCCTCCGTGTACAGTTTGGTATACGCATGTATCTCATTAAAAAACGGTCATTTCGACGCCTGTAACCAAAATCTCTTTTTGATGGAATAATGCCTTCAATTCCTCTTTCAACGCCCTGAAGAATTGTGAGTTGCTTGCAGCCGCGTCAAAATCGATAACCGGGTAAATAATCACATAATCGTGATAAACTTCACCATGTTCTCGCCAAGAACCCCGTAACGGGAAATCCCGCATGATGATGTGTTACTTACCGCCAAATCTATCAAACAGTTGATAAATGATGAACATGGTTGTATTTTTCTTCTATACACAACCATAATTTGCCTGACAGTGTACTAGGTGTCATCGTTATACTGTAGGGGTAGATAGATCTCGTACTGAATGACGGTCTGACTCATCAAGCACCTCAAAAGGTAGCTGTTTGCCCTGCAATAGTTCTATTTGGCGTCCCGAAACGATATAAACGTGATCTTTAGAAATCCGCGTTGTTCCGCCTTCCTGAATCAATAATCGCCACGCTTCTCCCCAATCTGCTTCGGGAAGTTTTATGACTGGCATTTTGCTGACCTCCATTCTGTTGTCGTTTCTACTTATCCACCCGATACTTCTCTAACGCATCTAGGTCCAATTCACAGCCCAAGCCGGGTGATTGTGGGACAGGTGTGTAGCCCTTCTCAAAGGTAAACCCTTCCGTAATCAAATCATCACTGCGGGTCCAGCTGCCAACGAAATCACTGGCAAGAACACAGTTTGGTGCGACGGCGGCGGCGTGGAGATACGACCGCTCCATAATGCCGAGATCGTTCCCCGATCCGTGCCAGACGGGGATGCCCGCTGCCTGTGCAATCGCGGCAGCCTTAACAAAGTTGACCATCGAGCCGCCGAGGTTGAGATAGTCCACCGCATCAGCACGAATCGCTTTAATCACGTCCGACGCACCGCCGAGGTGAAGTGCCAGCGGAAATGGCAATTCCCCGCGCATGTAGCGATACTGCGCTAAGACATCATCCCGCAAACCCTTCTTTGGGATGGGATCTTCAAACACTTCGACGTTCTCAAGCTCCTTTATCTGATTTGCAAGTTCGAGGGTCTGTTCAACGGTATAAAAACGTTCATTCGGATCGACCGTCATTTTGAACTCTGATCCACCAACTTCCCAGACCGCTCGTATCCGCTCCACCATCGGCTCTTGGATACGGCATTTCGTTTTGAGGCCAGTGAACCCTCGCTCAATGGCAATTTCTGTGCTGCGTCCCGTATGCTCCGGTGTCTGGTGTCCGATCCAAAAATCCGCCCGCACTTTGTCTCGACAGGCACCGCCCAGAAGCGTGTGCACAGGTACATCCAGCCGCTTGCCGAGGAGGTCGAAGACGGCCATTTCAAACGCTTCGTAACCGGTGGGATAGGGACCAACATCAATTTCCCAATCCTCTGGTGATTCGGGGTTTGGCTTGAGTGGTTCCGAACGAAAGACGTTCTGCAAGCACATCTTCATCACGTCCCTACCCTTTAACTCTTCAGCCGCTTGAACTACTGCTTGTGTGGATTGGCCCCGCCCTGTTTCACCAATGCCGGTGATACCTTCGTCGGTATGGAGCCGAATAATCTGCTTGGGCACCCTTGCCCAGTCAGGATAACCACCGTATTCCTCACTATGCACCGCTTCGGGGAAAACTGGAACAACAACTGTCCAAACATCGATTTCAGTAATCTTCATTAAGGTCTCCTTTCTACCAATTCTGTCTACCAACGTAAAGCCCTCGATCTTCCAGCGGCAGCGATACCTTCGCACCGCCATGCCGCTGCGATTCGATAAAGCCAAGGATCATCTCTTGACTACGACATGCGACCTCGATATTGCCAGTTGTTTCACGTCCCTCCTCAATTGCCGCAACGATATCATCAATCGCCCCAACGGTGCCACTCATGCGCGGCGGCTCAGGGAACGGCACCTCTTCGAGGATATTCCACTTGTTCTGAATTGTGCGCCATTGACATGCCACACTATCGTTAAGCGAGCGGAGTTTGCCCTTTGAACCGCTTACCTCGAACTCAAAGCCGCCACTCGCGAGCAGATAGCCACGGACACCGTTCTTGAAAGTCACATATCCCATCGGAATCCCTGGATCATCGTCCACGCGATTTCCAACGAAATCCGTTAGGTCTACATTCACGTCGCCCTGCACATACTCGATTTCAGAGTCGCTTGCCAGATAGAGCAGCATATCGGAGGTATGCGTGTGTCCCCACTGCGCTGCGCCGACGCCGACGTGCCCTATCACAGCTTGAATCTCACCGAGCTCTCCCTGATCTATCAGTTCCCGCATCTTTTGAAAGATTGGCATATAGCGGCGCTGCGTGCCGTAATTGAATTTGACACCGTGCTTTTCACACGCTTCCAGCATTGCGTCCGCCTCTTCCATCGAGCAACAGAGCGGCTTTTCGCAGTAAATGCCTTTGACTCCGTTCTCCGCCGCAAAAACTGTGATTTCGGCATGTGTCGCCGGACGGGTGGCGATACTCACAATATCCGGCTTCTCTTTTAGAATCATCTCACGATAGTCGGTGTAGCCTTCAGGCACATTGTACCGCTCTTGAATCGTCTTCACCTTTTCCGGGAGGACATCCGAGACAGCAATCAGATCCGTGTGCACTGAAGCCGTATGCCCGGCGGCGTGCGAGTACGGAATCCATCGAAAACTTTGGGGGTGATCTCGAACTTCGTCATCGATTGTCGCTCCCATCCGACCGCAGCCGATGAGGCAAGAACTGTATCGTTTCGCCATATTTGGGCTCCTTGATTCGATTCTCAATATCTCCATAGAACAGTCGAGCACATTTCCATTCGATTAGCGCGCTATTCTATTACGCATATAGCATTACTGTCAAGCAGAAATCTGTAAATGCCCTTGATGTTTTGGCGTGTTCTGGTATAATGTATATTTAACTATATTCTTCCTCAGAAGGCGGATCTTCCAATGCAAACACCTATTAAACCGAATCGACCTCGCGCCCGTGAACTTGGGGTCCAAATTGGGGTTCTACCGACCGGCGAACTGAATGGAATGACCGATGTTCCCGGTGTCAAAGTAGGGACATGTCACACGCATATCGGGAGAAGGACCGCTCTCCCCCGGCAGCGGTCCCATCCGTACAGGCGTAACAGCCATCTTGCCACACGACGGTAACATCTTTCGTGAGAAAGTGACGGCAACCGCGCATATCATCAATGCCTTTGGCAAATCAATCGGTTTGCCACAACTGCTCGAACTGGGAAATATTGAGACCCCAATCCTCCTAACAGGCACACTCAACGTCTGGACTGCTGCTGACGCGCTTGTGGATTATGTCTCGGCGCAGAACCCGGGTGTCTATTCGTTTAATCCAATCGTCGGTGAATGTAACGACAGCTTTCTCAACGATATTTTAGGACGTCATGTCCGACGGGAGCATGTCTTTGAGGCGTTGGAAACCGCCTCTCACACCAATGTCGAGGAAGGCGTTGTAGGGGCCGGCGTGGGTATGAGTGGCTTTGGCTGGAAAGCCGGGATTGGAACCGCTTCGCGTGTGGTTCAAGTGGATGGAGCTGCGTATACGACGGGCGTTCTGGTCCTGACCAATACCGGAGGCGCTTCCGATTTGAGGATAGACGGCTTTCCAGTTGGGGAGCATCTGACGCCAGAGGATATATCAGAAGAACGACCGGGGTCGATCATGATCATCGTTGCGACGGATGCACCGCTTTCCCACCGACAACTCACCCGCGTTGCCAGACGGGCGACGTTTGGGCTCGCACGAACCGGAGCAATCGCATCGCACGGCAGCGGTGATTTCGTTATCGCTTTTTCGACCGCCAATCGTATCGGGGTTTCGTCTCCAACGTTCCATGATGAAGGCGCACTCACCTCCCTCTTCCGCGCTGTAATCGAAGCGACCGAAGAATCAATCATCAACTCACTACTCAAAGCGCACACGGTTGTTGGTCGTGACGGCAACGTTAGACACGGCATTCCAATCAACCGCATCCTTGAAATCATGGAACTCCAACCCTCCGAAACGTTGTCTTGGGATGAGTAGTACTTTGGTAAAACAAATGAAAGGGAGGTATAACTATTGTCCCGACAAATCGGGATTCAAAGCAATCTGAATCACGGATTAAGCAGATTAAGCGGATAACACGGATTCAAAACCGATTGAATCTTCGGGAAAAATCTGTCACAGCGCGATAATATGTGTGAGAATCATATAAAGAAAGAGCAAAGTAGGCAGAGAAACCGAGTTTTTTCTTCAAAACTCGGTTTCTTTGCATAAACCTTAACATGATAGGACTTACGCAGTTGGACACGATTACTATATTTTCCGCTCCACCGGCCGGGGTTGGGCAGGTTGAGCGTAGCGAAATCCCGATCTATCGGGGCACAAGACCTGCCCCTACAATGGGTTCATTTCCTGTAGGGGCAACCCTTGTGGTTGCCCTGGTTACTGAAGTGCGTAACTCCTACATGAGCGAAAAAAATATTTAGGAGTTACGCAGTTCAGTTGGTAGTTGCCCGCCTGTCCCGATAAGTCGGGGATTCCTCGGGCGTCGAGGGACATGTTCAAACTCCACCCCCATCGTAGGCGGAGCATCATGAAGATTAATTTATTAATTGGGTAATTTCCGAGCGATGTCCGGTGCGGTTGGAAACCGCACCTACCGGGTCTGGGGGAAATATAGAATTACCCGTTTAATTTCTTAAAACTCATCTTGCCCCGCACCGGTGATGAACCATCAAACTACAACCCTTCATCTTTCAACTGCGTAAGTCCTAACTAAATACAAGGTCTACAAAATCACAAAACATATTCATATTAATGAATGGGGCGATCGGTGGACTGCGTCTACAAAAAAGGAGTATGCAGGAATAATGAAAAAGGCAACATGGGCATGGGCTGAAGCTTGTAAGAATTCGCAGGGTCCTTCCTACAACTGATAAAATAAAAGGGGGTTGCTATGTTTAATCATCGTTTTTTCCCTTATGTTATTGGGGTGTGTATTGTTGCGTTAATTTCTGTCTCTTATGTTGGCTATAGGGCTTACCAAAAACATATTGAGTTGCAGGCGTTTATGTCGAATGCTCAAGCGTTTAATCGTTCTATTGAGGAGGGACATGTGCATTCTTCCGAAGCCCCTCTGCCCGTTAGCAAGGCAGAGATGGAACAGAAGGCGTCCGAGTATAATCACCAGAAAAAAACGGATCATGAAGCGACTTTTGTTTCTGAGGTAAGTGTCACGAAAATCGAGACAGATATGCCTATGAGTAAAGAATATTTAGAGATTCAACACTGGGTTATGACGGGGGAAACCACCCCCTATGTGGAACAAAAATTAAAAGAGCGTGCTAAGTCTCAACTTTACCTAGTGGCTCAGCGTGTCGTGACTCCTGATGGGCAGATACACACGGTGGTTGTTCATCAAGATTACCAGTACGAAGATGGAGATCAAATCCTCAAAGCACAATTGCAACCACCGGATGAAGAATTCGTTGAGCATGCGTCTATCATTATAGATGATGTTGAGTATGATCTGCCCGAAGAATATTATTCTATAGAAGATCCGTATGAGCGGAGGGTGTATACTGAAAAATTCTGGTGGTCTGTAGAAAATGGTGTTTCAATGGCTGAAGTAGAGAAAAAAGTTGCAAAAGGGGAGCTAGATTTCTCTTTATCTCAGGCAGACAAAGGATATATTGATGAAGAAGTAGCAAGGGAAGAAAGACATCGCCTCTTATTGCAGAGACAAAAACCGCCTTTGTCCGATAAGCCGCCGGTGAAAGTGAGTTTTCTGCCCGATGAAGGTGATGGCACCCTCCCATTAGGAAGTGGCGCAGCAGTGGATGGTAGGGAGCATTTAGCAACAGACATCATTTCTGAAGGAGACACTCCTGTTGATACAGATACCGCCCCGGTTCTCTCTGATGTCCCTGTTTCTCCATTAGATTCACCCGATATGGTCAAGCCTATATCCCCTCAAAGTGTAGAGGGCATCGAAAAACAGTTGGCGCCGGCGGGGATTGAAGCGGAATTGAGCGAAGGGGTATCGCCGGAGCGTTTTTCAAAAGCGCAACAGTTGATAGACCAGTTCGGCACAGTGGAGGGGCTTCGTCGTCTGAGGGAGATGGATCCAGAAGCGGCACGGCGATTTGAGTCCGATAAATCGAGACCAGGGCAGGAGCGTCGTCCGGTCCCCTCCCGTGATGCGCCTGATGGGGGACAATCGGAATCCGGATCAAAGGATTAACAGGATTTTCAGGATAAAGCGGTTGTTATCTGGGCAATTCTGATGCAGATTGGGAGTATATCTTCGGCATTTGAAGAATATGCCCCCTTTTCTTATGTGTGGTTTGCTTTAGATTTGGTGAATAGTTTTCCTATACGTGCTGTGAACGATGGACGGGGAAGTGGAATCATCTCGTTTTCTCATGACGGCGTAATAGACTCATGTCCCGGTGACCTCTTTTCAACTGTTCCAAAATGGGTCAGTGTTCCATTTTGGAACAACCTCGCCCCTATCCCGCGTGATTACAGGCTTTCTGCCAATATCTTTCCCATTTAATCGATTTCGACTGTTCCATTTCGGTGCACTTTCAGTCCATCCACTTTCACGCTATCTACCCGCCAGTATTCTTCCCTGTATCCTTGAAAGCCAAGCTATCAAAGGATTTCCCTGTCTCTATTGAGTGTACGCCCTCCTTAGAGCAAGCATTGGCACGGTTTATGCTATATATGTTAGGAGTTACGCAGTTGAGTTTAAGTTGTAAATGGGTTTAGCAAGATATGCACGGACGGCATCTCTGATAATGTTGGTTTTGGCCTCAAACCAACCGATACCGTTTGAAAAACAGTGTCTCTCCAACCGGAGAAAAGCTCGCAGTTCCAATCCAATATGATTCCGTTGTGCGATAGCCTTGCGCGCCATGCACCGCTCGACCCCCACGAATTGCTTGATACCTCGATGATACACCTCAATTGACCAAGATAACTCGGCATACTTCAGACGATACAAGTCATTCATTGATAGGTCACTTGTTGCCCAGTATTCAATGTCGCCGTGTGGAGAAACTATCTTGAACACTTTAATCAGACCATACCCCTTCAAATGAACGATGGTGCCTGTTTCGGCTATAGGTAACTCCCTTATGGGTCGGTTGGCTTGTCTATCTAAATTGACGTGTCGATTCGACTTCAACTGAGTCAACCAATGCCAGTGATACTGTCGAATCGTCTTAAGATTCTTTAAGCTACTATACCAACTATCAAACACGACACACTGTGGGGTAAACCCCCTTTGATGTGCGGTTGAAATCAGTGATTGAAAGTGGTCATTTTTGCTCAAGCCATCGGCATCTTTGTTATAGAGACGGTAATCACATGGAATCTGGCTATCCCCATCGGTCCACATCAAGGTTATCAGGTTAATCCCACAAACCACTTGTTGGTGTTTACCAGACCAATGGCGGGTGACCAGTTCCATCTGTTGGGCATACGGTTTATCAAGGGTTGAGTCGTCTATGACCAAAACCCCTTGGTCTTTGTTGACAGCCGGTTGTGCCTCTGTCCACAACGCGTGTGAATCGGGTGTCAGTCGATACAGCAACCGATTCAATGAGTCATGGGCAGGCGGATTATCATCTGGTGGCTGCACGCGGGCTGCCTCTGTACAACTGTAGGTGCTCGGTGTCGCTATCACAAAGTTGATATAATCATATTCGGTACATTTGGCTGGATTCATAGACTCTATTATAACCTATGGGGCTCTCAACTGCGTAACTCCTAACTATGGTGGATTCTAAAAATAAATAGACACTTTCGCCCCTCGGCTTCGATCCCGATTTATCGGGGCCGGTAGGTGCGGTTGAAAACCGCACCGAATAGGCGCAGTTAGAAACAGCGCCTACCAAACGGGAGAACAGTAGTTTCGTTTTACTAACCCACCCGATTTGGAGTGTCTCGTTAATTCTGAGATCCACTATAAAACAAAAAAATATCAAAAAAAGAGCTAAACTTTTTCAAACGAATGACATATATAATATTGAAGGCGGAATTACCTCAACAATTGTAGCAGTGAATCAACTTCCTGTTTGTGTTGTTTACCTAAACCTCTCAGAAGGAGGTATGAGCCATGACACAACAACGGAATCCAAACAACTCGGAGAGATGTTTCTTCCATATTGATCCATCGTCGGTCCTAACCGCGGATGAATCAATCGCTCAATGTGTGAGGTGCATCACCCACGGCAACCCACCGCTTCAAAGCCTGAAAGAGGATTTTCATCAAACCGCGTATGAAGCAGCGCTCAAAGCAAAGTCGGAGTATAATCCGGCAGATCAAAGCGGTGCGAGTTTCACCACCTTTGTTCGCAACCGGGTTTGTGGCACCCTCTGGAATGCAAGACGGAAAGCCTTCAAGGAGGCAATTCCGTTTCCGATGACTGAGGAGGCTAGAGACACTGAGCCACTCGCGAACAATCCATTGGTTGATGCGCTGGTAGCCGATGCGTGTCAATGTGACGGTGTCGATGAACGGGTGATCAGCTGTGTTGAAGTTGAGCAATTCGAGCGGTTGCTACCCCAACTTTTAGCGGGTTTGTCCGAGAGGGAACGCCGGACCTTGAAATTGAGATTTTTTGAGGATCTCAAGGGGGTTGAGATAGCCGAAGTCCTTGGTGTAACGAAGGGGCGTGTGAGTCAACTAATCGACACTGCCTTTGCTAAATTAAAAAAAGCCTACCTTAACGATTCTCAGCAGCAGCGGAATGGTTGAGAGGTTTTGATAAACTGGGCTAGATCTCAACCTTATAGAGGGAACGAGCTCAGTAACGAGCAGCTTGGGTTAATATTGTTCGCTTTCAGACGATTCTGACTTTTCACATCAGGAAATGCTTGACAGGAGGTCCACTATTGCATTTCCGTAACAGATCTGAATAGGATGAGTTCTCATGTTGACCTTACAGCGTTTCAAAACAATGCGTCTAATTGTCGGGGTCTTGATTGTCGGTTTTGGGCTGTCTGTTGTTTTTCATGCTTTAGATGTTCATGGACATGGCTCTTCTCAACCTCAGAAGACAGTGTACACCGTGATAACATCTGAGAAGAAGGATTCCAAGGATTATTATAAAAAATGCAAGGTATGTGATGAAGCTTGGCGAAAGGTTACGATAACAAAGACTACTACCACGACCAGGGTAACTATACAGCATTATCACCTGGCCGGGGAAGATAACTGGTCACTCCAATCCACGAAAGACAGCACATCTACCACACGTTCGAGCAGTGAAACTTGGGCGGAGTGTCCAAATCCCAACTGCGCCGGTTAAGTCGTCCAGACACCCACTCTACCGATTTTGAGGAGGTTATAATCATGTCAATCCGTCGTTTTACCCCTTACCTCGTTGTAACCGGTATTCTTGCGTTGCTTTCTGCCTCATATTTATGCTATAGAGCATATCAAAGCCATGTCGATTTTAAGGTTTTTATGTCTCAAGCGTTGTCATTTCAGCAAACCATTGATAAAGAAACCATGCCGGGGCAGGATTCAACCGACAAGCAGATGGAACAGAAGGAGGGTAATTCTGCAGCTCCGACAAGCGGATTAGCCACCGACCAAACAGGACATTACAACACTCACGGGGAGGAAATTTCCTCCCCACCGGTGAAGGTGAGGATGCTGCCACCAGAACTAGTAGCAGTATATAGTAGTGAGGGAGACCCCAACGCCGCAGTACGGCTAGCAAATGGACCAATTCCAGACATACCGGAGAAGACTTGGACCGAGGCCGAACTCGTGTCACAGAGGGTGGAACTTCCTGATGGTGAAGTTGTCAATACCTTAGTCATTCCCGGCTTGGAATTTCGGGAAGGGGACCGTTTGTCCCTTCAATACATTGAAAATGCAAGGGACAAGCGGCATAATTATATAGAAGTAGATGGGATTAGGCATGATGCTTCCACATTGACTGGGGACGACGATTACTCAACGCAAAAAATGCTTTGGGCGAGCAGCATGGATATTCCCATGAAAGAGCTTGAAAGCCTGATTGCGAGTCGGGATTTTTTTGTGACAACCGAAGATGAACCCTTAACAGCCGAGGAAAGGGACATCAATTTTAAGTTTCTCAGTAAAATCCCAGAATTCCGTGCGTATGTTCGGGTCCATCGCCCTGACTTGCTTGAGACGGAATCGGCCCCAGATAGCGCGTATCAGTCTTCTGAAAATAGGGTAATCTCGGGTGAATCTGATGTCTCCTCATATTTGAGGCAGTTGCCCCTGTCTGAGTCTGAATCTGCCCTCCAAGGCAAGGCAGGGAGGCAGGTAGGGTCTGATGTGCCCCCTATGTCAAGCCAAGAAACAGACACCCGTGAAGGGTTATCACCGGAGCGTTTCGATAACGCGCGGCAGCTGATCAATCAATACGGTCAAGCGGAAGGGCTCCGTCGACTGAGGGGGATGGACCCTGAAGCGGCTCGGCAATTTGAGCGTGAACGAAGGAACCCTCCTACACGTGATGAACCCGAAACCCAGTAGAGGGCAAATCACTGTCTCAATCGAGAAAAGTCGAAGGCTCTCGGAACGGAGCGGTCTCCTCGCCATTTACACAGGGTGAGGAGACCGCTTTTTTGTGCTCACATTTGGGGGCTATCCCTAAACCGCTAATTTTCCACGTGACATGGGTATCAACTTCTGCTAAAATAGGTCGAATTCTTATCCGATCGGATAGCCAAAAGCCGAGATAGAATCATAGGCACTAAGGACAAAACACAGTAAGGAGCGAATATGGAACAATCCAACACAAATATCAATGATTCTTCAGGGGAGAAAGTCGATGGAGGCTGTCTGCCCGATTGGGAGGTTGCAGACCTACCCGCTCCGCCACCCTACCGCTTCAGCCGTGCGTTTCGGACTGTTTTGGGACCCGGGATTATTGCATTGGGCGGATCGATCGGTAGCGGCGAATGGCTGCTCGGTCCGGCAATTACCGCACAGTACGGCGGACGGCTCCTGTGGATTGCGACAATTGCCATCCTACTCCAATCTTTCATCAACACAGAATCAATACGCTACACGATTTACACCGGGGAACCGATGTTCAGCGGTTATATGCGCTGCAAACCGGGTTCGCGGTTCTGGGCGTTTTTTTATTCGGGTGTCGATTTTTTCGGCATTTGGCCCGGCTGGGCAGCGACCGCTGCGACAGCGATTGCGGCGGCATGGTTGGGATACATGCCAGGGGAAGCTGACCAAGGGATAGTGCGACTCTTTGCGTACCTTGCTTTCTTCTTATGTCTGGGAATTGTACTGTTCGGTAGGAAGATATACAATGCCCTCGAAAAGGTACAACTTGCCATGGTCGTTTGGATTATCGGCTACCTGCTCTTGATTGATCTGTTTATGGTGCCCCCTAAGGTCTGGTGGACTGTAATAAAAGGGTTCTTTAGCTTTGGTGCGTTGCCACCAGCGGAAAGCGGTAATGTTGATTGGCTGTTACTCGGTGCATTTGCTGCCTATGCAGGAAGCGGTGGTCTGGGCAATGTTGGTATCAGCAACTACGTCCGTGACAAGGGCTGGGGGATGAGCAGCCTCGTCGGTGCAATCCCCTCTCTGATTGGAGGGCAAGAGGTAACCTTGAGTCATATCGGCAAAGTTTTTCGGATAACGCCTGAAAATTTAGAACGTTTCCGCGAATGGTGGAAATATAACCGGTTCGAGCAGTATTACATCTGGGTCATCGGCTGTTTCTTTGGTCTGGCACTGCCCGCTATGCTGACCATTGCTTTTGTTCCCGCGGGTCAAGAGATTGATCAATGGTCAGCGGCAGCATTTCAAGCGGAGGGACTTGCCGCAAAAGGCGGACAGATTTTCTGGTATCTCACGCTGCTGTGCGGATTTTGGGTGCTTTTCTCAACTCAGTTGGGCGGGGTGGACGGCGTTCCACGTCGGTACACAGATTTCATCTGGACCGGATTTGCGAGTGCGCGAAAAATGGAGGAACACAGTGCGAAGTGGATCTATTATCCGATCCTTGTCATCTATATCCTCTGGGGCGTTGTCGCGCTCTATCTGGCAAAGCCGTTCTTTATGATCTTGGTTTCTGCGACAGTCGGCGGGTACCTGCTCGTGATTACTGCACTGCATACCCTCTACGTCAATCGAAAGTTTCTACCGAAAGAGATTCAACCTTCCATTTGGCGGCAGATTGGACTCATCGCGTGTGCAGGATTCTACTCAATCTTTGGAACATTGACCGTCAAACAGACTGTAGTTCCTAAGTTGGTTTCGCTTATTTCAGGATAGGAGAAAACGAATTGGATTTAAATCTAAAAGATAAAGTTGTCATCGTTACCGGTGCCAGTCGAGGCATCGGGAGAGCAATTGCGCTCGGTTTTGCAGCAGAAGGAGCGAAATTGAGCATCTGTGGCAGAACCCCAGAAACCCTCGAAGCGGCTGCCGACGAGGTTAAAGCACTTGGGGCGGAGGTGTTCACCCAACTTGCCGATGTCACAAATGGCGAGGACGCCGATGCGTTTGTGGGTGCGACACTGGAGCAATATGGACGGGTCGATGCGCTGATTAACAATGTCGGTGGGAGCAAATGGACACCGACCCCTGAAATTTCCGATGAGGAATGGCACGAAATCATCGACCTGAACCTCGTTTCCGCCGCCCGGATGAGTCGAGGGGTCATCCCGACGATGCAGGCGCAAGGAGGTGGCGTTATTATCACAATCTCGTCAATTTACGGACGTGAGGGTGGTGGGCATATCACCTATAATGCGGCGAAGGCGGCGGAAATTAGCATGTCGAAGTCCCTCGCGGGTGAACTTGCGAAGGACAACATCCGCGTCAACAGCGTTGCCCCCGGTTCAATTCTATTCCCCGGCGGCGGCTGGGAACGGCGCCAGAAAGAGGATCCGGACGGGATCGCTGCATTCGTCGAAAGCGATATGCCGTTAGGCCGATTTGGAAAGCCTGAAGAGGTGGCGGACGTGGTGGTGTTCCTTGCTTCTGACCGCGCGAGCCTTGTTACTGGTGCATGTCTCAACGTCGATGGTTGTCAATCAAAATCGAATATTTAGCGGCAGTATATTCAGTAAACAGGCTCTATGCAAATATACGTGACAGCACTTCAATGGAAGTCGCTCTTTATCTCGCCCCAAGTGGTCGTGAACTTCTTCCGGGGCCGTACTGAAAGAGCCTCATATTGAACCTCAAAATCATCAAAGTGGACGCGGTTACCCAATCCTGACGACAGGTAAATTTTTCCTTCTGTGTAGGTGTCGTCAAGAAAATCTAGCATTTTTGTGTCATCAATAAAGCATTGAAACTGATTCCCCTTGGCAATGACTTTCAACCGATACCACTTACGAAGTTTGAAATCAAATAGCTGAAACGCGCGCAGTTCATCCATTAAAACCACGTCAATAAGCTTTTTGTTTCCGTCGTTATTTTTCTTAACCACATCCATATGCTGAACGGTAGCTGCAAGTCCTCTTCTTATATCCTGAATATTTATATCTTGATTACCAAGGAAGAACTGGTAAGATCGCCTGTACAGGAGCGTTGGAACTCCCTTTTTTCCCTGTGCAGGAGCCGGTTTAATAATCGGCTCAAGGAACGGATCTGTATGAGCGCGCAGCCCAATGAGTGGGCCACCGTTAATATCAATATCCTTAACCAGCCTACTGATTTTTAGGGATATCGCCACCTCATAGTCGCCTGAGATTACACCATTAACAGCAATGATAACCTCTGCCTTATCTTCCGCTTTAGGAGAATTGAGGATCAATTCTCCATTTTGAATCTGACCATGTTCGGCACCTTGCACAAACGTCCACCCCTTTAAGTCTCCATCGTTAAAATCATCACGAAATATCTCTGCTCCTGCTGATGATACCAACAACGCGAGTGTCAACATAGCCATCATCTGCTTCATGAGATATCACCTTCCTTCTCCACTGCAAGTCAATATATTATGGTGCAACAGAAACCGAGTTTTGAAGAAAAAACTCGGTTTCTCTTTGTGTTCCGCGTAGCGGAATCCTCGATAAATCGGGACTTGCACTTTACTTTTTGTATGAGTCTTAGGATTAAATCCAGTGAACCTCCACTTGCTGACCTCGGTAGAGGTTAAGTCTCCCAATCCTTTGGGGAGGGAACCCCACCTCTACCATGGCAAGGCGACGCTACCCGACTATCGCCCCATGTCCCTATCTGTCTTCGAGGGCAGCGCGTGGGTATCGTCTTCGAGGGGGAGACCCCGTTGGTGCTGTATCTCTTGTCGCACGGATGGGTTAACAGGTGTTTCCTCAAGGACTTTTTCAGTTTGTTGTTGCAACGGGTTGAGCGGTGCCCCCTTATCCCGTTGCAGCGTCTCCTCTACAGCGGAGTCTCTCAGTAGTCTCTCCAGTTCTGCCCAATCTTCATCTGAAAATTCGCTCAACAGTTTATCAACTTCTGCCCAATTTTCATCTGGAAATTGAGTGGTGCTTTCAGACATTTCAGAGAAGGTGGCCGTGGATTCAACCGGCGGATCGGACGGAGTTAATACAGAATGAGCGGTAAGGTCTCCACTTGCGGCTTTCTGCTTTAACTCCTCTTCTGTTAGTGGTAGGTATTCTATCATTACGTGTACGCTTGTTGCGAGCCCATGCTCATCCTTGAACACGAGCCCCTGCCCATCCTTGGTCACTTGGGTAATTATATTACTACCACTATCACCACCGTTTTCCAGTGCTTCTATTATCGCTTGAGTAACCTTTTCTATCGACAGTTTCTCAAGTATTTCTTCCGACAGTCGTATTTCCAAGAATTCCTGCACAGCCTCTCGGACACTTTTGGTCTCAACAGTTACACCACGGTCATCTACCACAACTTCAAAGTGATTCGCTCCACCTTTTGTAGGGATAGGAGCCTCATTCATTGGGAAACCATTACCCGACACTGTATCTGTCCGATGTGCAACCTTCGTGGATGAATCTCCTGTAACAGCGTTCACTTCCGAAATTGCTTGTTCATTGACTGCAACAGGATTTGATTCAAATGCGTGGTGATACACCACACCGCCCCCACCAATTCCGATAACTGCAGCAATCCCGACCGCTGCGAGTTTCGCTTTCACTGATAATTTCACGGCTTCTATACCTCCTAAAATAAATGTTCGACCCGGCAATATCGCGACACCGCCCAACAGTTTTTCGATTCGGCCGCGAACCTCCCGCTTTGCACGCTTGAGACGGTTGGCAACCGCTGCATACGATAAACCGGACTCGACCTGCAGCTGATCGTAACTTACTCCTTCGATGTAACGGGCTTCCATCAGTCTACGATCGGTTTCCTGTAGGGTACTGATTGCCTGTCGGACAACGGTTTCGATCTCAGTCTTCAGCACAATATCTTCAGGGGATGGAACAGCTTCGGCGAAATCTGTGTCGTTAGTTGCCTCAAAGCAGGTCGTCGAATCATTTCGACGCCGGAGCCAATCCTTGCAGGTGTTGTGTGCAATCTGTTGAAGCCACGGTAGAAAGCGATTTAGCTCCCGCAAGGTTAATAGCCGCTCGTATGCCCGAATAAAAATCCGTTGTGTAAGATCTTCGGCATCCGCCGGATTTTTGATATACGAAAGGACCAGCGCATAGATTGTTGTTCGGTGTATCTTGACCAACTGATCAAACGCCGACGTATCGCCATCTAACGTCTGCTGGACAAGGTTAATTTCGTTGGGACATTCAATCTTCATAGTGGATATCCATCGTTTTAAGATTCAATAGCGTAAGACGATGTGGTCGGGATTTTTTATCATAAAATTTCTGGTATTCAGGTGGGACGGATGATACAATTGCTTCTTGCACACTCGATTTCGTTGAAGTCTGCCGTCCTTGTGGATCCAGGGTATGCAGCGTTCAGGTCGTTAGAATCGCATCGTATAAGGGTACATTGAACCCAACGAAAAATGTATCGCCAAGCTGTAGCGTGGGGGCGCGTAGATTGCCGCTTCGCCCCATAATTGCTTTGAGGATGGCGTCTTGTGAATCGACATTCGGATCGAAAACATCGACTTTTTTGCCCTTAGCGACGTGGATGGATTGAGCCGTTTTGATACGTTCCCAAACCTCAGTTGGATCTAACTTCTCTTTGCGGGCATCCGTTCGACTGTCTACCTGAATGTCGTTTGCGTCAAGAAACTCTTGCGCTTTTCGACACGAAGTTCAGCTATTCCTAAAAAACATCCAATTTACTGTCATCAACTTCCTCCATTTTTTTGTAATTTGTCAGGGCTTACGCAAATTTAGCACGCGGTGCAGATTTTTATTTTTAACCCCCTAAATCCCCCTTATCAGGGGGACTTATGAACTCGCTGCGTAAGTCCTATTTGTATATGAGTTACCAGGCGGTTGACACACTGCTACTCCTATGGTTTGATGTGTAGCAGATTTTTCCGCCAACAACTGTCAATAGGTTCTCAGAAGAACTATCAAGAATCTGTTCAATGACGGAACGACCATCGTTTGGAATTTGCACCGCGATGATATCCGCCTGCCAGTCTTTTTCCAACCGTCCGACCTGTTCCAAACCAAGCGCCTTTGCACCGTTACATGTTACCATGTCAAATAACGTTTCAGGGCGAATACACGGTTGGGTGCGTGCAAGGAACTTTAACTCATCGAGTAGACTCAGAGACCAATTGCTCGCCAGACTATCGGTCCCGATAGCGACATTGATTCCGCTTTCAATTAATCGCGCGACGGGATGGTTGGTATGATAGAAGTAGTGGTGGCTCCGCGGGCAGAACACTACAGATGCACCACTCTCTGCAAGTAGTGCTACATCAGCCTCGGTCAGGTAGTTGCAGTGAATCAAGAGCGAGCTTTTCCGCAAGACACCCAACGTTTCCATATACCCCACAGGCGTCAGTTCCGGAGGAACCCACTCGGCTGTTGAAATACCGAGTGCTTCCAGATAGTCTTGGAACGCACCCGCGCCGCTGGAGAGAAACTCAAGTTCATCTTCGGTTTCGGCTATATGGGTGCAAACTGACAAACCAGATGTAATACATTGACGATAAATATCAGCCGATGTGGAATAGGGCGCGTGTGGAGACAATGCTTCCGTCAACAACGGATCGGGAGCAGGGGGAGAGCCCAGATACGTTGCCAGTCGATTGAGCCCCATGGCGGCGCGTTCTCCAGAAAAGCCGAGCACCTCAAAGAAAACCACCTTCCGAATCGGAGTATCCCTCAGAATCTGCCTGGATTCTCCGGTTCCGTCGATATCTCCTACTGTTGTCGCACCGCCGGCTAAACTTTGCTGCACCCCTTCTCGAATAGACGGTTCTATTGTTGAAGGGGTCCGTTTCCCAACAATTTGGAATATCCAATCGGTGAATTTGGGGGTTCGTTGAACTGAATCGGCGCTGCTTGTCAAGTCAAGATGAGTATGTGCGTTCACCAAGCCGGGCATGAGGATCGCTTCACCGAGATCGAGTATTGGGTGGACGCCGCCGTGCTGAACCGTCGAATAAAGTCCTACATCGGCGATCCCCGACCCTTCAATGGCAATCGCGCCATTCTCAATAATTGTGTGGCTGTCTGGCATTACATATTTTGCCCGTAAAATCATATAGCATCCTAGGCGTGACAGGTAAAACTATGGTGGATTTTAGAATTATAGTGGGCCTTAGAATTAATGAGACACGCCAAACCGATGCGGTTGGAGTGAATGCGGTGCGGTTTCTAACCGCACCGCATCGGCGCCGTAGGATGGGGTGAAACGGCGCAGTTGGAAACAGCGCCTACCAAATACGGTGAGCGAAAATGTTTATCTTTTTTTAGATTTCACCATAATCCTCACGTCGCTTGGAGCGGATGATTTGAGCCGCCTTTACGACATACAACAACTTCTACCAACAAGTAAGGAAATTCTATGAATTCCAAGATTATCGGACACGCCACCTCGCAAGCGACACAAACCTTTGCAGATCGAATGAACGCACACAACTCCTCCTTTGAGGCGAATGCGTATCGTCGGCTCACCGGCACGGATTTGATAACGTCCAAGATCGGCTACGGGACTTACCGCGTGCATGACCAAGATGAAGCACAGGCTGAAACACTGGAATCAGCGATCGAAGCGGGGTGTAATCTGATTGATACATCCAGTAACTACACTGACGGCGGCAGCGAAACCCTGATTGGTAACATTCTACAGAAAATGACTTCCGACAACGAAATTAAACGGGAGGAAATCATCGTTGTTTCCAAAGTGGGCTATATGCAGGGACAAAACCTTGAACAAGCACAACAACGGGAAACCGCAGGTAATCCGTGGGAAGAGGTCGTCAAATATATGGATGGTTGTTGGCACTGCCTCCACCCAGATTTTCTGATTGACCAGTGGACGCGCAGCACAGATCGACTTGGGTTGGAAACCATCGATGTGTACCTGCTACATAACCCAGAATATTTCCTGTCCGACGCCAAAAACCGATCCGCCCAATCTAATTGGAACGAAATTCAAGATACCTTCTATGACCGTGTCTACCGGGCATTTGTTCAGATGGAACGATTCGTGGTTGATGGAAAAATTCGCTACTACGGTATCTCATCGAATACCTTTCCCTCCTCACAAACCGACTTGGAACATGTCTCCCTCAATCGCGTTCATGAGGCAGCTGCCAAAGCGGCAGAGACTGTGTATGGAGACCATGCGGTAAGCCACTTCAAGGTTATTCAACTTCCATACAACCTCGTTGAATCCGAGGCACTGACAGAAGTAAATAACGAAATCAGCAGAAAACCCGTCACAGTCCTTGAGGCAGCAGAGTCGCTTGGACTTGGCGTTCTTGTGAATCGTCCTCTAAACGCTTTCAAGGACAATCATATGACCCGCTTGGCACAATATGAACACCATCCAAACGCCGATTACCCTCGTATGATGTCCTTAGCAGAAGGCGCATTAACCCAAGTCGAAACTAGGCTGGAGCAAACACTGAAAGGTTGGGGAATTTTCGATTCGGTACAAAATCAGGTCAATGTGCATCTTTTTTTTGATGTCGCCCAACAACTCGGCGGATTTATGCCACGCGTGCAGGATCGCAATCATTGGGAACAGATTTTACAGCAGCACCTGATTCCCCAGATCAACGCCTATCTGCGTCAAACCGGGATCGCCTGCCTAAATCAACACCAAACAGAGTGGGAAGGCTTGCTTGCTCAATATGTCGATGCACTTAATACCCTGTTCGCGATCATAACGGAAATTTTTAACCGTGTGGATGCAGAGAAGGTTGAACCGATCTCTCAGGCGTTGAACCTGAATCTCTCGGACGATCAGGGGGCGCTAAGTCTCTCTCAGCGAGCGTTGAACTTCGTGACTTCATCGCCAGGGGTGTCCGTTGTCCTAAATGGGATGAAACGTGAAGAGTATGTTGAGGACGCGATGGGGATTATGGAAGTGCCTGATTTCCCAGAGCCGCTTGCGCTTGCCGAAAGCGTGGCGCATGCGACGTGAGGATTTTTAATCTCACACACGCATCAGTAATCCCACCGAGCCAGCTCCATCCAAGCGGTGAGTTCGCGCTGTGTCGGTGTGAGGCGTTCCCGAATCTCTGTTGGAAAATAGAAGTGATGACAGTTTCCACGCTCGCGCGTCATGACGTTGTAATGTGCGTGGACGTAGTTGTAGTAGAGGTTCGATCTAACCGGCTGCGTGGTTTTAGGCAGTCCATTGTGGATAACGGTCTCGGAAAACATTAGGACATCTCCCGCCTTTCCAGTGACTGCAATAGCACCGGGCATCTCCAACCCTTTGTAGTTCTTCCAAGTCAGGTCGAAGTTACTTTTATGGGAGCCGGGCAATGCGACGATGCATCCGTCCTCTGCACCATTATCTGTAAGAAAGAACACGACATTGAACATACGACTTCGGATAACGCCATTGCTGTACGAATAGTCTGTGGTAGGGACGCCGCGATGCCAGCCGCCCTGCTCTGCCCGACAGAATTTGGAGATGGACCAGGTGTTGATAAGCTGTGGTTCTCCCACAAATTCATACAGATAGGGAAGGATACGCGGATGGTCAATCAGTCCATCGAAGATGCTATGCAGTCGAGGCAGCCCGTTGAGTCGAATCTGGTGGATCTGTTTAGTTTCGCGGGTAGGTCGACCCGGTCCGACGGTTTCCATCCATTTGTCCTCGTAGTCCTGATTTTCAAGGGTGCTCAAGGTTGCTAAGTACTCCGCACATTCCTCAGAAGAGAGGACATTTCGGAGAATCAGGAAGCCATTGAGGTCAAAGAGAAAACGCTCTTCGGTACTCGGCCGCATGTTTCGGGACTCTGACATTTTTCTACCTTCCTGCTGGCATTATCTATTGGTGTTTCTGGACGTTCCGGCTGTCATTTGGTTTAAGTGCCTCCACCTTAATACTCGCAACCTCTGCCTTGCCAATTTTGGCGTAAGGGGATTTGTTGAGCACCTGAATTTCCTCCAATCCCGCCCGACGGATTGAGTCCAGATATTGATCTTCAGGCAGTGCTCCAGAAATACAACTCGCCCAATTACTAATCGTTGATCTCAACCATTTAGGCAGATGGTTCGCAACGATGTCAGACACCAATAACTTTCCGCCCGGTTTGAGGACGCGATACGCTTCCTGAAAGACCAAATCTTTGTCCGGAGCAAGGTTAATCACACAGTTAGAGATGATCCAATCTACGCTTCCATCTTCAACCGGCATCGACTCAATTTCGCCTAACCGGAACTCAACATTTTTTGCCGCCGCTTCCTCTGCATTCTTTTGCGCTTTGTTGATCATCTCTGGCGTCATGTCGACGCCAATCGCTCTCCCGCTTTCACCGACAAGCTGTGCCGCAAGCAGCACATCAATGCCCGCTCCTGACCCAAGGTCAAGTACGACATCTCCCTCACAAATATCGGCATACATCAGTGGGTTTCCACAGCCGAAGGAATTTTCAACGGCATCGGTAGGGATACTGGAAAGTTGCAGGTCGGAATATTCGTTCTGATTTGCGAACTTCCCTTCAAGGGCTGCCTCAATATTGATTTCTGTGTCGCAGCAGCTAGAAGTTGAGCAGCAAGATTCATCGCTCTTCACCAAGCCTGCGTAGTGTTCGCGGACAGTTGTTTTAATCTGCTCTGCGTTGTGGACTGTCATATTATATCCCTTTGTATCGAATTGGTGAACATTTCACGATTATACCAACCATTAAGGTAAGTTCACGCAAAAATCCAACAGATCAATCAGTAGAGAACGCATCTCACTGCGTTGAACAATCCTGTCGATCATCCCGTGTTCTAACAAAAACTCTGCCTTCTGGAAATTTTCAGGGAGCTGTTGTTTAATGCTTGCAGTTGCGAGGGGACCGGCGAAACCGATTCGCGCTCCCGGTTCCGCGAGGATGATATGCGCCAACGAGGCATAGCTCGCGGTTGATCCACCAAAGGTTGGGTCTGCCATCACAGAGATGTAGGGTAAGCCTGCTTCTGTGTGCTTCACACATACCGCTGAGGTCTTTGCCATCTGCATCAGCGATAGTGTGCCTTCTTGCATTCGCATCCCACCGCTCCGAGAAACAATGATTAGGGGCAATCTGTTCCGCGTGGCGTGTTCAATATTGCGAGTAACTTTTTCGCCGACAACTGCGCCCATTGTACCGCCTCTGACACCGAAATCACTGATCGTAATTGCGACAGATTGGCCACCGATTTTCGCTTCACCGGTAAGAATCTCCGACTTGAGACCCGTTTTAGCGTAATCACGTGCGAGTTGTTCTTCGTAGTCCGGGAAATCTAAAGGGTTAGTCGAATACAGACCGGCGTCATGTTCATCAAAGCTGCCTTCATCAGCCAAAAGTTCCAAGCGCTCATAGGCGGTCATGGGATGGTGGTAGCCACATTCTGGACAGACCTTATATGCCTCCAAAAATGTTTTCTCAGAAATCTCTGCGCTGCAATTTTGACAGGTTATTGCCGCCGAAATCGCCATGCCTGTACGCTCCATCTTTGAGTTGGAAATGGTTTTACGGAGTTACTATAGTAGATTTTAGAATTAATGAGACACTCCA
The DNA here is from genome assembly GCA_965207095.1 of Candidatus Poribacteria bacterium. Taxonomy (GTDB): domain Bacteria; phylum Poribacteria; class WGA-4E; order WGA-4E; family PCPOR2b; genus PCPOR2b. The sequence goes on from OZ242270.1 coordinate 848,296, forward strand.
AACTGGTGCGGTTAGGAAAACGAAACTACCATTCTACCATTTGGTAGGCACTGTTTTTAACTGCGCTGGTTCAACTACGGTGACTATCCGCCGGTGCGGTTAGAAACCGCACCTACCGGTGGCCGAGAGTGTCTATTTATTTTTAGAATTCACTATAATTTATACGCACATGATACCTTTGGGGGTAACGTTTGTCAAGTCGAAAGAGAGAATTCAACCTCGGCAAGTGTCGGCTGTCACCATGCCGTATCACATCGGAAATAGCGCGAAATTCATCCTTGAAGAACATAGCCGTTTATGATATTATTTTGCGGTTTCGTCTTGAAATATGAGAGGAACCGGCTTGCATTGTTGCAGAATTACAACAACCGGGTATCAAAAAAAACTCAACTGAGTCGGAGTGCATCAACTGAAGTTTTTCAAATTCTCTACATATTCAAAGATAAATTGAAGACCCGGATGATAGTGAAACGCTACACTATCACGGTTATTTCGTAGGTACGCCTTACCATTTCTATTCTTGATTGACTTTCTCCTTGACGAAAACTGGCACAGAGTTTGCCATAGCGTATTGGTGTAATGGTTATTAATTTCAGAAAACCTCATAATCAGCGATCTGAAAAGGTCCTTGTTAGATTGAGCGGCTTTGACGACGACTGATAATTGGAAGGAGAAAGTTCATGCCTACGCAAATACACCGAGTTATCACCGCATTTCTTTTTGTAATAACTGTAATAACACCGTTTAGTCTAATTTTAGGCTGCGATTCTGATGACGACAGTCCAGTGAGTCCAGTTGTGGAAGATACGGAACCACCAGCGATACCACGGGGTGTAAGGAGTATAACCGGTGATGCTCAAGTGACAATTGAATGGTTTCCGAACGGCGAGGCAGACCTCGCCGGATATAGAATCTGGCGTGACGAAGATGGCGACGAAGAATTTGACCTGCTTGGAGAACTTTCATCAGATTCCTCTGCTGATGTAGATAGGTTTAGCTTTGTGGACGACCAAGTCATCAATGGACGCACCTACTCTTATGCTGTCTCCGCTGTCGACTACGATGGCAATGAAAGCGATTTAAGTCCCGAACAGGTGTTCGATACACCGCGCCCATCGGGGAACAATATCACCTTAAATGACTTTAACCTAATTCCTGCTCGAAGTGGGTTTGACCTCTCGCAGCCGTCGAGGGGTGCTATTACTTGGGACCTACCTGCTACTGATATCTATTTTGGTTTTGATCCAGAGGTCAATGTCCCGTATCTCTATTCGGATAACTTGACAGAAATGCAGGACATGGGCTATCATGAATACTTTGATGAGATAGATGTTTCGCCCGTGCGGGGCTTCACAACTGAATTCGTTGAACTCATTGAGGGACATGTGTATGCGCTATTGACTCCCGACGGAAACTTCGCCAAGATTCACGTTATTGCTGTTTCCGACTCGGCACTCACTTTTGATTGGGCATACCAGATTGATACGGGTAACGCACAACTTGCGCCTCGCCGTCCATGAAACCAACCAGCCAAATCGATAGGAGATCCCAGCAAAAATGAAAAAACACTTATTGGTGCTTATTGCCTTTGCAAACTTCGCAGTAGGTTGGAACATTGTGGAAGCAGAATCGACTGCTGGCGAGACACCTACGGCTCCAGAAAGGACGCAGGCACACACAAATATCGAAGATTCATCAACTCTGAGTTTGGCAGGAAGCGTTCTGCCCCGCAACCCAAATCGCCAAACGGAGTCGCCAGATTACCCCCTCTTTCGACCACACGCGTCAAAGTATTATCCCCCGAAAACCGCCCGAACAGCAATCCTTCTGTCAGCGACATTGCCCGGTTTGGGACAAACCTATTCCGGACGTCCGGGGAGAGGTTTAGCTTTTCTCGCTGCTGGGGTTGGATTGATAGCGGCAGGAGGATTCCATTTGGACCGTGCAGTCAATTACAACGACCTCTCAAATCGCTTCAACACGGGATTTTACGATTCGCGCAGCAGCAGTCTTCTGTCAAAAGATCAAATGCGTGTCAAGGCACGAAGCCATACCCAATTTGGAGTACTTTTTCTGGCAGGCGGAATTGGTGTCTATATCTGGAACATTTTCGATGCAGCCAAAGCAACTAATCAATACAATGAGCGAAGATTTCCTGTGCAGGCGCAACAAAGTGTGTATGGAGAAACTTATCTAACAGTTAATCGCCGCTTTTAGAGTTGCAGACAAAAGGTAATGCCCTCAATAAGCCGCGAGTTTGGATGCGAAACTATCCATTTGTTGCGTGTCTCAGAGCCACATGAACTTTCCGAAGATTTCATCGGATAAGGAGACCTATCTCTTGCGATTCACCCAAATTTTATTGGTTAGTTGTTTCATTTTTCTAAGCTTTTCTCTAGCCATTTCAGCAACATATTCACTGCTTGACACCAAAAACCTTGACCAGGATCCTATTCAAATTGGCGAGATCCTGACTTACAGCGTCAAAATTAAGGGGTTGCCTGCTGGCACACAGATTACAAAGGTCGTTGAAAAAACGACACTGGCAGATCAACCGGTTTATCGTTTCAGATCGGAAAGGCAGACCGGAAGTCTTCTTGGAAAATTGTACCATTTCCACGATCAAACAGAAAGTTATGCTACAACCGATCAGCTATACCCACTGAAATATGCTAGAAATTTAGAGGATCAGAAATATCGAGCACACGTTGAAATTGATTTTGACCATGACGAGGGAACGGCACAATATACCAAAAACTCAGATAACAAAGCTTTGGATATCCCAATCGGTACACAGGATGATCTGTCGATGCTTTACTTCCTGCGTTCAAAAGAGTTGAAGGTCGGTCACACCTACGCATTTCCGGTGATAGTCAAGGATAAGTGCGAACATGTTACCCTTGAAGTCCGCCGTCGTGAAATGATAAAAACCAAGGGTTTGGGTCGTGTGGAAACATTGGTGCTACGTACCTCGCACGGCTATCTGATGTGGCTCACGAACGATGAGCGCCGTATCCCCGTCAGAATCGAAGCCAAGACCCCGCGTATCGGCAAGTTAGTTGGCGTATTGGAGAAAGTTGATTTTTTGGATTAGAGAAGGAACGTGATAGATTTTCTGCAGCAGTCAAACACCTATCAATCGCTTGTTAAAACCCTGACCGCTCAGTTTTCAGGGTTGGAGTGTGCCCCAATCTCGTTAAATCAGCGAGTAGATCACCCTAAACCTTGGTTGCGCGGTCTGCATGGTGCATCAACCGCTTATCTGCTCAGCACATTGGCAGCCGATTTTGCCGATAAATCTTTCCTTGTTGTCCTGCCTACGCAGCACGAAGCAGACAAAATCGTCCAAGACTTGCCCGCCTATCATTTTGAAGAAGCCCATCTCTTTCCACAATGGCAGAATTTTCTATATGACGGAATCCCTCCGACAAAAAACGTTGTTGCAGAACGGCTAATCTGTTTGTATCAACTGTTGAAGGGAGACCGCACGTTCATTGTCACATCAATCCAAGCATTAATGCATAAAATTCTGCCCCAATCGGTTGTAGAATCTGCCTTTCTGACCCTCCGCATCGGCGATGAGATTGCCCCTGACAAAGTAGTTGAACAACTGCTGCGTAACGGTTATCAGCGCGTAGACCTCGTAGAAGTCAAAGGAGAACTGGCTCGTCGTGGCGACATTTTGGATGTCTACCCATTGACCACCGATGCTCCCATCCGGATTGAGTTCTTTGGTGACGAAATCGACGCTATCCGGTTGTTCGATCCGGAATCACAACGCTCTGTCCCCGATAGAACTGATGACCAGCCAGAATCAATAACACTGTGTCCAGTTCGAGAAATCATCCTATCCCCCGAAACCCTCGATCTGTGGAAAACCCGAGCAGAGATTCTGATTCAAAACAACGAATCGCCCAAGTACCGAAACGCGATCAACGAGATTACGCACCGCCTCGAAACAGAAACAAATCCGGAGGGGTTGGAAGCTTTGCTCCCGATGTTATATGAAGATACCAATATCCTCATGGATTATCTATCCCCACAGACCATCGTTCTCTTAATTGAGCCAGCTTGGATGGCGCGTGAGGGCGCACAGCTTATAGAGGATACGAAAGATCTTTATGAACGAAAATTAGCATTTGACCAGTTTATGGTGTCACCGGATGAGACATTTGTACCGTTTGAATCAGTAATTTCCAACTTAGATGCGTATCCGCTCGTTCGCACGTCATTGACTCCGCCTGCACTAAACACGGATGAACCAGTCGAGGAAATTGCTTTTGGTATGCGCCCACTCGGTCTTCCACGCAGTAATTATCGGATGGTCATGGATCAGATCAAGGAGTGGACTGATGAAGGCTACTTCGTCAACTTCCTCTGTGATAATCCAAAGAGCGCAGATCGGCTATACAATATTTTAGCGGATCGGGATTTACCTGCAACCCAGACAGCGGTGAACATCGGCAGCATCAGCGAGGGATTTATCAATGAAACTCTCAAGTTCATCACGCTGTCTGAAGATGAGTTGTTTGGACGCGAGCATCGCCGGCATCGCAAAACCTCTTTTAAGGAAGGAACTCCTCTTCTAAGTCTAATCGATCTCAAGGAAAAGGATTATGTGGTGCATGTTTCACACGGGATTGGTCGCTACGCGGGGATTCGTCGCCTTGACGTTGATGGAAAGTCACAGGACTTCCTCGCGCTAGACTATGCAGACGCGGGTAGGCTGTATGTTCCAACTTATCAAATTGATCTCGTCCAAAAATATATTGGTGGACAAGAAGAGGGCAGGATACGTCTGGACAAACTCGGAGGAACGTCATGGGAACGGGTTAAAGCCAAAGCGCAAGCCTCCATCGAGCAGATGGCGGAGCAACTGTTGGAACTGTACGCTATTCGTGAAGCCCGAGAGGGTTATGCCTTCCCAACGGATGCTCCGTGGCAGAAAGAGTTTGAGGTACTGTTTCCTTACGAGGAAACCCCGGACCAACAGAAGGCAATCGAAGAGGTCAAACAGGATATGGAACGCCGGCGACCCATGGATCGGCTAATCTGCGGAGATGTCGGATACGGCAAGACCGAGGTGGCACTCCGTGCGGCGTTCAAGGCGGTGATGGCAGGAAAACAGGTCGCTCTCCTTGCCCCAACCACAATTCTTACGCTGCAACATTTTAATACATTTCAGCAGCGTTTTGCCCCTTTTCCGGTTCAGGTGGAAATGCTGAATCGCTTCCGAACTGATAAAGAGACGAAAATGGTGGTTGAGGGGCTAGCAAAGGGAACAATCGACATTGTAATCGGCACTCACGCCTTGCTCTCAAAAAATATTAAGTTCCGGGACCTCGGTCTGCTCGTAGTTGACGAGGAACATCGTTTCGGGGTGAAACACAAAGAAAAGATTAAACAGCTGAAACAAACGGTTGATGTATTAACCTTGACAGCGACTCCGATTCCGCGTACACTTCATATGTCCCTGGTCGGTATCCGTGACTTTAGTGTCATTAATACGCCTCCGGAAAACCGCCTGCCGATTGAAACTTATGTCATGGAGTATAGTCCTGACGTAGTTCGAGATGCGATTTTGCGAGAGATGGAACGGGGTGGACAGATCTTTTTTGTGCACAACCGTGTCCAGAGTATCGCAAGTATCGCCGCCACAATCCAAGACCTCGTACCACACGCTAGAGTTTGCATAGCGCACGGGCAAATGCCTGAACGTCAATTAGAAAAAGTAATGATGGAATTCATCAACCACAAATATGACGTTCTGGTTTGTACCATGATTATCGAATCTGGCGTGGATATTCCAACCGTCAACACGATTTTGATTAATCGTGCAGACGCGTTTGGATTAGCTCAACTTTACCAGTTACGTGGACGGGTTGGTCGCGATCAGTATCAGGCCTACGGTTACCTGTTTTATCCCCAAGGCTGGGCAATTACGGAAGGCGCTCAAAAACGCCTGCGCGTTATCGAAGAATTTACTGATCTTGGTTCTGGATTTAAGATTGCTCTCCGCGACCTTGAGATTCGGGGAACTGGCAATATTCTTGGTTCAGAGCAGCACGGCCACATCACCGCTGTGGGTTACGACATGTACTGCAAACTCGTTGAGGAAGCAGTGCAAAAACTCAAGGGTGAGGAAATCGAAGAGAGTATCGAAACTCGCATTAACCTTCCTATCGAAGCCTATCTGCCCGATGAATATGTCCCTGACAGTCGGCAGAAGGTCGCACTTTACAAAAAGATTGCTGCCCTAGAAACGGAAGTAGACCGGAAAGAACTTGAAGAGGAGATGGTCGATCGGTACGGAAAGATTCCCGAACCGGTTGGAATGCTCCTCGAAATCGCCGATTTAAGACAACTTAGTCAACAACTTGGGGTTGAGGGAATCGTCGCAGGTGAAGAAAGCATCAAAATCACATTTGACGAGGCAAAAACAAGCCTTGACCCCCACAAGCTGATCCGAATGATTGAGCAGGATCGGCGAATCTCGATTACACCGCCCGCACGTATGGCGATCCGCATGAAAGGAGTGCTGGGAAAAACACTCTTGTCTGAGCTTAAGTGTATCTTGGATAAACTGATGTGAGCTATGACACGTGATACGTGCTGCATAGTGGTGTTTGTGAATTACATGCACAGCATGCACGTTTTTTTTTGAATAATATGCATATACCACTAACTGTGAAGATGGTATCTTTGCGACCCACTTTTCAACCAGAAAGGAAAAACACACACAATGAAAAAAATATTGATAATTTTCGTCGTGACTATGGCAATCGGTTTGAGTAGTTGGCAGATTGTCGAATCACAAGATGTAGCTGGACCGATGGATGAGAGCCAGATTATTGTAGCTCGATACGAATGGAACGGCATACATGAAATTTCGCTTGCAACACTTAAGGCGGAAATTGCGGCTTTACCGCAATATAAACAGAAAAACTATCATTCCAAAGCCGCCAAACTCATATTCCTAGAGGATTTGATCAACCAAAAGCTGATGCTCCTTGCGGCTACCGAAGCAGGATTCGATAAAAATGAGGAGTTTCTCAAAAAAGGGGATGACTATAAACATCAGTTAATGGTCGAACGTTTGACCGAAATTGAGGTCGACGAAAAAATTGTCGTCAACGACGATACACTCCGACAGTATTACGAGGAAAATAAAGATACATATGTGGATGAAGAAAAAGTGCGAGCAACTTGCATCACGGTATTCGATAAAGAGCTTGCACAGACAACGCTGGAGGAGATTCAAGCCGGTAAGGACATCTTTGATGCGGTGAAGGAACTTGCGGAAAAAGGTGTGTTGACTGGTCCAGGTTCAAATCCGGATGATCCGGGTGACACTGGCCTCTTTACTCGAGATGTTTCTGCACGAGCGCAGGCATTCGTTGATGCGGCTTTTGCAATGGAAATCGGTGAAATGACGGAAGAGGTTTTTGAACAGGACGTCGAAGAGGACACCTACTATATGATTTTCCGCAAGGAAGAACACCAGCCAGAACGCCAACAGACCTTTGAAGAGGTTAAGCCGCGACTTGGGTATCCGTTAAAACGCGAGATGAAGCGGAAACGTATCCTGGAATGGTTGGAAGTGCTTACTGCGGAGGCTAAACTCAAAACGTATCCAGACCTGCTCCCTCCACCGGTGACGCCCGAAGAGGAAGAAGATCCAGAAAATGAGCAATCTGAGCAGTAGTGGAACACAAAATAGACCAGATCATCGTGTATAGTAATTGGCTGGAGATGGTCGTCAAAGTCGAATAACTAGATATCACGCAAAATTTATGGAGGTATAACTGTGAAATTATTGGGAATTATTGGTTTTATTTTAATGGGTGCCGCTGTTGTTAGCATTTCGTTGAACGGTTGCGGAGGAAAAGCTGGGGCCGAAGGCACTGTGATTGCTGAATTTGAATGGGACGGAAAGCACCAAATCACGCTTGAAGAGATGCTACAGGAAATAAGCGAACTTCCTAGCTACAAACAACCACAATACCAAGAAGCAGAAGGTGGATATGAGGAATATATGAATCTAATGGCGGAGAGCCGTCTCATACTTTGCCTTGCCAAGGATAAGAAACTTAATGAGGATCCTGCGGTTCTGAAAAAAGTGCAGGACTATTACCATGAACTGCTCGTTGACAAAATCACAGAAATCGAAGTAGAGCAGAAACTGAAGCTGACCGAGGAAGATTACCAAGCCTATTATGAAGAAAATAAGGGGGATTATGTCGTAGCGGAAAAGGTGCGACTGACCTGCATAACCCTCCAAAACGAGGAACGGGCAAAGGAGGTCTTTCAACGCATCAAAGATGGGGAAGACATCGCTGACCTTGCTAAGGAACTTGCTGCAAATGGGGAATTAATTGGGCCGGGGTCAAATAACGAAATCCCCGGCGACACCGATTTTTTTGATAATACGATGTATTCACGGCGCGCAAAACCTTTCAGCGATGCGGCGTTTGAATTGGAAGTGGGCCAAATGAACGAGGAGATTCTCCATATCGAACTTGATGGGGAACACTATTACCTAATCTTCCGCAAGGAGGAAGCCCAGCCGGAACGTCAACAAACGCTTGAGGAAAGAAGTGTACGACGCAATGTGGAAAGACATGTAGAGACCCAAAAGCGTGAAGAACTTATGACCGATTGGCTGATTCGACTCCATGAACAGGCGCAGGTCAAGACCTTTGCAGATCGAATCCCTGATACACCAGAGCCGGAGGAGGACGCAGAAACTGAATCGACTGATGAGAGTGACGCTCCCGCCGACCCTGAAACAGAGCAATAAAACGTCAAGCCCTGAATCAAGGAGGTATGTCCCCAAATGAAGATATTGCGCTTCTGTGCGCTGATTCTATCGATCTTTTATTTCGGGATCAATCCTGTGGATGCGCGAAGGTTTGATCAGATCATCGCGTATGTCAACGAAGATGTGATCACCAAGTGGGAACTCGACAGCGTTGTGAAGCAAAAAGCGCTGGAACTTCAGCAAGTTTATCGATTCAGTGACCGTGAAGCGATGCAAAAGGCAGAGGAGGAGCGAGCTGAGCTCCTCGATCAATTGATTCGTCAAATGCTTCTCGTCGAAACGGCATTAACGCTAAAAGTCGAAATCACGGAGGCTGAAGTTGAGCAATATTTGCAAAACTTCAAAGACCAGTATCAGATTGAAACTGAGACGGAACTTGCTCAAGCATTAAAGAAGGAAGGTTACACCCTGATGTCTTTCCGTGAACAGGCGAAACGCAACCTGATGGCGGATAGACTTGTCATGCAACGTATCCTCCCAAGGCTGCAAATACGGGATTCAGACATACAGAAGTTTTTTGAAGAAAACCGTTCGCAATTACCCACTAAAACAGATAGTGTTCACCTTCGACACATCTTCGTTGCTTTCAAGCCAAGCGAGGCAGATCGCGCGTTAGCTCTCGGACAAATCGACACGATTCTTCACGAATTAGATGCCGGATCAGATTTCGAGGAACTTGCGCAAGCCTACGCTGACGATGAACATAGACAAGCAGGGATTGGGGTATTAAACGAACTCCCGATTGCAGAAATCAGCGTTCTCTCGCCTACCTTCCGCGATGCGCTTTCAGGGCTTAACGCCGGCGAGATTAGTGAACCGATTGAAGGCAACGATGGGCTTTATCTTTTCAAAGTCGAACGTAAAGACGATCAGATCGTCGCGTTTCGTCACCTCGTTGTCAGCTTGAAGCCGAGCGAGGAGGCGATTGAAGCTGCTTTTGAACGCGCAGATAGCCTCTTGCAGCGGTTAAATCAAGGTGAAGATTTCGATACGCTTGCACGACAATATTCCGATGATTCGCAGACAAAAGCCAACGGCGGCGACCTCGGGATTCGTTCCCTCAGCGAATTAAATCCCGATACTCGAATAATTATCGAAAAATTATCCACCGGAGCCCATAGTACGCCGATCAAAACGACGTACGGCGTGCATATCTTTAAGATCGATAGTCGCGCTGCGCCTGAGCTGAGCGATGCTGAAAAGGACCAGATTCGAATGATGCTGCGTCAGCAAAAATTCCAAGAGGAATGGCAAATCTACACGGATCTGCTTAAGGAAAATTCCTTCATAAAAATCAAATCGGAATTACTTGACAGTAAAGATTGAGGTAGGGAAATCCGATCTTCAGATGGATTGTATTGCTCTCGAATAGTTGATCTTACAGCGTAGCAGAGGAAAGATAGGATGGAAAGGAGGGAAAACCGGAAATGGCAAGAGATTGTAGGGGCTGAGGAGAAATCGACCAGCCGCTTCCCTAATTCTTCGCGCTTCCAATTTCTTGATCAATTTTTGCGGGAAACAGTCCATGTTTTACGTTTTGGGTCCCCTGTATCCCGTCTCGCACTTTGCATCCTATCAATCGCGATTTTCACACTTAACCTAATTTTGCCTGTGGGCGAATTAGCCGCCCAAACCGAGCCATCAGCCGTTGCCGACGAAGAGGTTTCCAGCGTCCAAACTGATGCGCCCCCAGAACCCTCTTCAACCACAGATTCAGCCACTCCTGAAGCCCCCACCGATGAGGACCCATCCGCAGTACCTCCTGAAGAAACACCAGAGCCCCCATCGGCGACCGATCCAGCTGCACCTGAAGAACCCGCCCAAGCCAGTCGAACGCTCGATCCAGAAAACATGACCCCTGAAGAAGGGGACCTTCTCGCAAAAGGGGACGATCTTTCCTTTCACCATAACCTGATCCAGATTCGCGGAAACGGACTAATCAAATACGATGAAGTTGTGCTCTATGCAGATTATATCTGGGCAGATTTCGAGGAAAATGTGATGCGTGCAGCGGGTAATGTGCACCTGCTCGTCGGAAAGGAAGAAACTTTTGCAAACGAACTGATTTATAACCTTGAGACGAAAAAAGGAATTATTCGTGAGGGCTTCACATTCAGCGACCCGTGGTACTATCGCGGGACGGAAATTTTCAAGGTCGAAGATAATGAATCCTACATCCGTGGCGGCGCTTTGACGACATGTTCTCTCAAACACCCCCATTTCTACTTCAGCGCATCACAGATTATCGTAAAAATAAACAGAGAGTTGATTGCCAAGAATATTGTTCTAAGAGTTGGGGGCATTCCGCTCTTTTATTTTCCTGCCTACCGTCGTGATCTGCGCCAAGAAGACAAACTTGCAAAAATAATCGTCAAAATCGGAACAAATAGCCATCAAGGGGTATTCCTTAGCGTAATTTTACCGCTTGCACGTCGCTTTCGCTATGACGGTGCCCTCCTGTTTGATCACTCCAGCCGTCGGGGAAGTGGTGCCGGTTTTGACGGAAAATATCGGGTAAACGATGCTAAGATCCAAGAAATTATTGTCCCTTTGCCTCCCAATGCAACGCCAAGTGAGCGGACAAAACTGGAAGAGAAAGCACAAGAGTTAGCAGACCGTCTTGATGGCGAGTATGACCGGTATAAACTGCGACAACTCTTCCTAGCGTATAAGATTTCCGAAGAAGACATCACTGCTGCTCGCGAAAAGGCAGAAGCTATCCACGCCGAATTACAGGAAGCGGATGCAGATTTTACAAAAATTGCAGAGAAATCGACTGATCAGGCAACCCGCTTTCAGGGCGGCGATATGGGCTTTCTGGTCCCTGGAGAACGGGATGAAGAAGGTGAACTTCGATTGGACCCCATTCTCGAAGAAAGGGCTTTTCAACTAGAGCCGGGGGAAATTACGCCGGTTCTCAGGACGGAATCTGGCTTCCATATCTTAAAGGTTGATCGTGTGCTTGATGTGTACGGTGAACGAGAATTCCAGATCAGACGAATTGATATAGCGATTGAACCAAGTGAAGAGACCCGCAACGCCATCCAAAGTACTGCAAAGGAGATTCAAGAACGTGCGGAGGTAGGAGAGGCACTTGAACAGTTGGCAGGACAATATGAGGAAGTTGAATTTTCTGAAGCTAACGACGGCGCAGGGTTTCTGCTGAATGAAATGGACCGACGTTGGAAACATCCCGTAAGTCGCCTAGAAGCCCCCGGAGAAGTAACGTGGCCCGTGAACACCGAGCGAGGAGTTTATATCTTTGAATTAATCGAAAAGGAACCGACCCCGACCTTTGAAGAGATCGCGCGTCAATTTGAAGCGGAGTGGGCGGTGATGGAAGGGCAATTCGGGAACGCTCTAACGACAGAAGAGGAGGGCATTGAACAACTAGAAGAACGAAAAGATGGGCAGGGTGATAATGGGACAAATGGAACGGAGAAAAGAAACGAACAGGACGGCAAAATAAGAAAAGAAGAAGATAGTACGCAGATTGCTGTGAGTTCCGATAAGATTGAGGACGAAGAAACGGCAGAATTGCCGGAAGGAGAAGCGGAAGAGGAGCCGTTACAAATCTACCAACAATACGACTATCGAGGCCGGTGGGAGATGCCGACCGTAATCCATTCACAAGCACAACGACTCTACAGCGGCGATCATACCGGAATAATCAACACCCGTAAAGGGTACCGTCTGATTAAGATCGACAAGAGACGCACTTACAGAGGGGATCTTTACTTTTACACGAACGATGAATTTTCTTATGATCGCCGAAGACCGTTCAAAACTGGAAGGCGATGGAATATGCGATGGGGACACCGGCATACCTTCTACACCCCCTGGGATAGTCGAGCAAGAGGACGACGACCTGTAAGTTTCGTGGGGCGTGTAGCGTGGCGAGCAAGAGATTTTGAAGAAGAGGGATTTGGAATCAATGAATCGACGGTCAATTCTTTTGGTGTGCTCACATGGGGAACCGCCTTTAATCCATTGGATTTTGATGATAGAGACGAAGAGGGGAACTTAAAATTTTCACACAAGACAATCGGGGAGTTTTTAGGACGGCTGCAGGTTAACCACACCTTAGACTTTACTGGCGAAGGAACAACAAACCTGCAAAAATTACCCGCACTTGAACTCTCGCTTTCACGTATGCGCTTAGATCGGCTGCCTGTTTTTAAGACTATCAATACGCGTCTGACTAAGGTTGCCGAAGCGCTGCACACCGATCTCCCACTCCTTTCGATGTTCGGTTTTCCAACGATGGAGAACATCAGTTTTGATCTGGATACGAATTTCGGAAATTTTTTCCGCGAACGATTTCGAGACGAAGAGAACATCTACTTGCAAACAATGGATCTCGGTTTTGATCTCCGTAAACAATCGGTTCTACAAATTATCCCAAATCGCGAATTGCGCGTCGACATGGATTTCGATAGCAACCTTATCTGGCATGACAAAGACCGAGAAGGAAACCAGAATATTTTGCGGAGTGTCTACAGCACACGGCTTTCTGCCAGTAATCTACTGTTTCGGATCTATGACATCAGTTTCATTCCGGGAGCGCGCCGAATGCGCCATCAAATCAACTCAAGGGTATCATTTGATTACTCACCGCCTGTCGACAGAGAAGACGCCCCCCAACTCTATCCCTTTGGTCCCAGTGTCTATTTCTTTGAACGGAAACACCTCTCTTATAACTTCGATACCAGTATTGAAGTTAAGACCCGCGGCAGCAGATCCGCGCTTCGCGTGCTTAATTTTAACACGCGAGTTGCGGCGGATTTTACAAAATTCGAGGCGTTAGGTGAACGTCGGTACGTGCCGATTGAAAGTAGAATGACGATAGTTCCGCTAGCGAGCCGAAATCTGAATATCACCTTCACATCGACACATGATCCGAATGAATCGCGTTACGATGGGAAACGACTCAAACAGGTTGGGTTCCGGTCTAACGTCAGTTACCGCCGTGAGAAATGGAACATATCGTTCGGAAATGCCTTCACTAAAAGGACGCAACGCGCCTCTCGAAGTCTCACAGGCAGTATTCGATTTCGCCCAAGCTATCTGTTTGAGTTGAACGCTACTGTCAACTATGACTGGATCGAAAAACAGTTCTATTCGCAGAGTATAACGCTCCGGCGAAACTTGCATAATTGGAATATGACAATCAGATGGCACCGCATCGGGATTAAGCGGGAACCTCCCTTCGATAATGTGCGACAAGACTTTACTTTTCAGATTAACCTGATTGCGGAGCCCGCTGCTTCGGTTGGACTTGGCTATGACGCCACCACGGACACATGGGGATTCCGCACTCTGCCAGCCGGTGTGCCTTACGATTCCTTCGGTGTTGGGAACTCACTTGGCAGGTCTTACTTCTAACGCCAAATCTACAGCGCGGAAACGAGTAATTTTCCTTCTTATAACCTAAGTTGCTAGTTATGGAAAATGTCGTAAAACGGGAGAATGGGAACTGAATAGCGCCCATTACCCCTCACAGTGGATTGACAAATCCACTGCACACGCACAGGTATGGCTTGGATATGTCTATCCAAGCCGAGCGAGTTGGACAACTAGTACTCAGTCACATAAGTTTTGCATATACACAAGGGGATCGGGGGACCCGACCCCTACGAAGTATTATGAGACTCAATCCATATACACAACCATAATTTGCCTGACAGTGTACTAGTACTCAATCAGATAAGTTTTGGAATTATTATAATGCAAGTGTTCTTTAAGGAACACAATAGCCACCTCCCTCTGATTTAACTGCTAGTAGCCTACATAGTAGGTAGGCATATTAGCCCGTATGCCGTAACCCTTGTGCATACGATGGGACGATAGTGCTTACCTACTACTGTAGATAACACGTAGGTTGGGTTGAACGAAAAAAGATAAAAATAAGAAACATAATAACTCAATGCCAATGTGCACTTCTCATTCAAATCTCAAAAATACGCGTGAAACCCAACGCTTTTCTTAGCAGCTGTCTAGGGCGTGTTGACATTTTGCAGTAGTTGTAATGAGCAACGAGCGCTGTTGACTGCGACACCCTTACAGACCCGATGCCTTCGTAGGGAACGGAGATCTCCGTTCCTTATATTCTAAGCCATTGGGGTAATTGTCGGTTTCCTGTGCTTGTGTAGGTCGAGATTCACATCTCGACGCTGAAAGGTCGATTTTGGAAAATCGACCTACAGCACGCCGGAAATCGTCTCTGACGTGTGAACACAGGGTTGGGAGACCCAACCCCTACGAAGAATCATGCGTCTGTACATCCTCTTGATTGTCTGGTTACAATGAAATGTCAACAGAGCACTAGCACCATAGGTTAAATATGGAGAAAACGTAATAAATTCTATGTCAAAAACTGGCGCAGAACTGCTGATAGAAGCCCTAATTTCCGCAGGAATCAAACACCTCTTCAGCCTCTCCGGCAACCAGATCCTCGCCCTTTACGATGCAAGCATCGGACGCGATATCCACCTTATCCACACACGCCACGAAGCAGCAGCGGTGCACATGGCAGACGGATGGGGACGTTTGACCGAACAGCCGGGTGTCGCACTGCTGACCGCGGGACCCGGGCACTGCAACGCCATCTCCGCACTCTACGGTGCGCTCATGTCGGAGTCGCCGGTCCTGCTATTAAGTGGACACGCCCCTCACGCACAAATTGGGGTGGGCGCATTTCAGGAAATAGATCAGGTCGCTACCGCCAAACCGGTCACAAAAGCCGCGTGGCTGGCAGAAGATCCCTCTCGCTTGGACGAAACAATTACCCACGCCCTCTCTCTCGCTTGCGAAGGTCGGCCCGGACCTGTTCACATAAGTCTGCCCACCGATATCCTTGAAGCCACTATCTCTCCCCGTTCCCCTCAAGGGGCGGATAAAGATAATGCAGCCACAGCCATTCCAGCCACAAGCGACGTAGACGATGTACTCGGCAAACTGACCGAAGCAGAACAGCCGCTCATTCTGGTAGGCCCCGCGATGGGGCGCGCCTTGCGATGGGCTGAGGTAGAAAGGTTATCCGAAGTAACAGGTATCCCCGCCCTCCCGATGGAAAGCCCACGCGGAGTCAATGACCCATGGCTGCATCAGGCGACAAATTGCTTGAGCAAAGCGGACGTTGTACTGTTAGCGGGCAAAAAGCTGGACTTCTCGCTGCAGTTCGGTCAACCCCCGTTTTTCTCCGAAGAATGTCGGTTCATCCAGATTGATGCCGAGACCTCGCAGCTGCGCCCGGAAAACCCGGCTGTCCAGGGGATACACGCCGAACCAGCGCACTTCCTGCGCCAGTTGACTACCGCCGCACAACCCCTTAAACCATCGGAAAGGGCAGCACAGAACCGACGTCGTGCTTCTTGGCATCTGGAAGTCATAGAAGCGCGAAAAGCCACCCCGTCCGAGTGGGAAGAACTACGTCGATCGACAGATCAGCCCATTCATCCGCTGCGGGTATGTGAGGCACTTCAACCGTTCCTTGATGATGGTGCGGTCTTCGTCAGCGACGGTGGGGAGTTTGGACAATGGGTACAGGCAGGGTTGGATGCGGAGCCGCGCCTCATCAACGGTCCCGCTGGCTCAATCGGCAGCGCCCTCCCGATGGGACTCGCAGCGAAGCTAGCACGGCCCCATCAACCCGTATTCGTTTTCTTAGGGGATGGCACGTTCGGCTACCACGCGATGGAGTTCGATACCGCGCTACGCTACAATCTACCTATCATCGCGATAGTCGGAAACGATGCGCGTTGGAATGCAGAGCATCAGTTGCAGATTCAGAATTATGGGGAAGAGCGCACAGTCGGCTGTGAGTTGTTGCCGTCGCGTTACGACAAAATGATTGAGGGGTTGGGAGGGCATGGCGAGTTTGTCCAACACGCAGACGACCTGACCCCTGCGGTTGAACGCGCATTAGCATCGGGACTGCCCGCCTGCATCAACGTTGCTATCGAAGGTGACGCCGCACCAACATTCCGGCAATAATTCTCAAGATACCCGCTGCATTACTGGAACGGAGTTAAAGGTTTGCCCCGAAAGGTGCATCTGTAGGGGCAACCCTTGTGGTTGCCCATCTCGGACCGATTTTGTTGGCATTGACAAGTAGGTTGGGTTGAACGGTTAAACACTTTCGCCGCCCGGTAGGTGCGGTTTCTAACCGCACCGGATTGGAGTGTCTCATTAATTCTGAGGTACACCATGGATAAAGTGAACCCCAACAGCTTGGGTGTCGAGATATGAATCTCAACCTACATACTATGGCGGGTTTTCCAAAGTCCCCCTGATAAGGGGGATTTAGGGGGTTATTCATTGATAGCATCTAAGCAATTCTAAACGCTACCATAACCAATGAACCAATAAACTACCACGTGTTGCGGATCGGCACCCCCTCTTTCTCAAGATACCGTTTGATATGCTCAATTGAGAATTCACCGTAATGCGTGATCGAAGCCACAATCGCGGCATCAGCATTGCTCTCCACAAAGACATCGCGGATATGTTCTGGGTTGCCAGCCCCGCCAGAGGCTATCACAGGCACCGGAACGAGCGCAGCAATCGCCTTTGTCAGCTCTATATCGTATCCCGCTTTCGTTCCATCTTGGTCAATACTGTTGACCACAATCTCGCCTGCACCCAACTCCACACCACGTTGTGACCACTCAAGGGCATCTAACCCCATCGGACGACGACCGCCATCGATGTAGATTTCAAACCCACTCGGAACCTCATCGCATTTCGGAACCCGCTTGACCTGCATACTCAACACAACGCACTGACTCCCAAACGCCTTTGCTCCCTCCGCCAGGAGTTGCGGATTCCTCACCGCACCGGAGTCGATACTCACCTTCTCCGCACCTGCGAGCAGGACGCGACGCATATCATCTAACGTCCGCAATCCACCGCCCACCGAGAAAGGAATAAATATCTCTGCCGCGACCGCTGACACAACATCAATCATAATGTCACGTCTCTCGTTGCTGGCAGTGATGTCATAAAACACAAGTTCGTCCACCCCGCCCTCATAGTACGCACGCGCCATCGCTACCGGATCGCCGACATCGATATTCCCTTGGAAAGCGACCCCTTTTGTAACCTTGCCCGCCCGAACATCGAGGCACGGGATAATTCGTTTCGTAATCATGAAGTGATTCTCAACTCCCGATTCGTTATTCTGATCCTTCAGTTTTTAGGGTTGATTCGTAAATTCTGAATACCCGCAACTGGTCGATAGCCCGAATAATCCGCGGATCATATTCGTACTCATCAAGGTCATTTTCTGTCTGACGCGCGATTGCAAGTTTCAGCCCGATGTCGCTCAAGATAATCCCTTCCTCTGTAAACGAATCAACCAACTGTTGGTATTTTCTCAGGGTTGAAGCAGCCGCAGTGTCCTCTTTTGAGGCGTGTTGTGCCTTTTCCAACTGCGTAAGGATGTCATCTCCGTTTTCTTCAATAAAGGCTTTAACTTCCTCGTGGGTTTGAAGTCTCCGCAACATCTGAATCTCAGAACGACTGAACCATGGATCTTCAATGTCAGGGACAATGCCAATTTTATCAATATCAACCCCATTGGGGCTATAGTAGTGCGCCACGGTCAGCTTCACAGCCGCGCCATTGCTCAGTGGGAAAACTTGCTGGACCGACGCTTTCCCAAAAGTCTTTTCACCCATAACCAAGCCACGTCCGTGGTCTTTGATTGCACCGGCGACAATCTCGGACGCGCTCGCGCTGCCACCGTTCACAAGTACAATAAGAGGATAACGTCTCTGCTGTTGACCCCTCTCTGCGCTATATTCTTCGCGTGGGGTTTTGCCCTGCGTATAAACAATCAACTGACCCGGTGCTAAAAAGTCGCTGGCAATCTCGACCGCTGATCGAAGTAAGCCGCCCGGGTTCGAGCGAAGGTCTAAAATGAGCCCGGCTATCTCCTGTTGGTTAAAGGTTTCAAACACTTTATCGACATCATTAGCCGTGTTACTGCGGAACTGGTTAATTCGAATGTAGCCAATATCATCCTTGAGAATCTTTGATTCGACACTAGGGAACTGGATAACATCACGTGTCAGCGTGACCTCCAGCGGCCTCGGTTCACCCTCCCGCACAATTGTGATGGTAACCTGTGTTCCCGGTTCGCCTCGCAGATGTTCAACAGCGTCAGTCGGTGTCATATGGGTTGTCGGCTTCTCTTCGATTCGGCTAATAATATCACCACTCTGAAGCCCGGCTTTATCCGCGGGTGTGCCTTTGAAGGGTGAGATGATTGTGAGCCGATCATCGCGCATGCCAATCTCCATACCAAGTCCGCCGTAAGTCCCGCGACTCTCTGTGCGAAAGTCCGAATAGTTTTTCGGCGGGAAAAATTGACTATACGGATCCAACGTCCGCAACATCCCTCGAATTGCACCGTGCATGAGTGGTTCGGAATCGGGGGAATCCAAATGACTCTGTTGGACATATGCCAACACTTCTGAGAACAACGATATATTTTCTAAGAGTGCGTCATCGAGTGCACGTTTCTGTTCGTCATCTTCTGCCTGTGTTACCCCAATCGTGGGTTGCAATAACAGGATCAAAACCACAGCAGCGAGAAACCCCAGTAAACCAAACCTATAGCGTTGATACGACTTCTGTCTTTTCATAGTATCGTTATCCCATCCTGAAAAAAAAGTGATATAAACGTTTACTGTAGGATATGCGAAATGCAATGTATGCCGAAACCACATAATAGAGCAGATCAATCCATTCCATCCGTTGACGCATCAACTGCCATACGGACATACCGGCTCTCCCCATCTCAATCATTTCATCGATACCTCCGAGTTCATCTGACGGTGTATCATGTTTTTCGAGAATCTCAATTGTGACGGTGTCAGGGTAATTCCACTGGACATCGAGATATTTCCCGACAAGGATGCCAATCACAGCGAACAGCGCGGCAACTATGCTGATAGAAATCTGCCTTGACCTGCCCACCAGCAAAACACCAATCCCTACGAGGATACCAATGGCAAGCGCAACCCACCCAGCGGTGAGTCCGGTCCACTGAATATATTTAGCCCAGAGTGCACCCCCAAGCATTGCGCCGACTAACCCACCCAACGGCGCGAAGAGGATATGCCTTGGAGATCTGTAGATGTCGTTCATTAGACTTGACCTTTCTGAAGAGAAACGAATGTGCAGATCCGCAAATCTACCATTCCATGTACTTAGCTGCGCTCGTTCTCTGAAGCAGCCAATTGTGCACGGAGTTGTTCTAATTCGGATTCTATCTGTTGGCGGCGTTGTGCTTCCTGTTGGGCACGGGCTTCTGCTTCACGCCTGCGCTCGGTTTCTGCTTTAGCAAGTGCTTGTGCTTCCTTTCGCAGCTGCATCTCCTCTGCGGAGGTGGTGATTGGTGTTCCATCAGATAGATAGGGTCGTAAGAGCCGCACGTTGCCGATGTAATCCTCCCAACGGAGCCATAGATTCAAACTCTGACTAAATAAGCCCCCTTCGGCATCGGGTGGGATACCTTCAATCTCACCGGCGGGCCCACGACGCCAACCGTGAAATTCTGGCGGTTTGTCCCCTTCGGGTTGATGAATAAAATACTCCGCCACCCCGATGTCAACAAGGTATTGTCTTAACTTTGACCCACGGTCCTGAGCGGCAGTGGAGTCGGAAAGAAACTCAAACACGACCGTCGGCAAAGCCCCCTCTGCCCAGGTGTAGAAACTGCGTCGCTCCGGATACTTCTCCGCACCTAAGACGACATAAATATCAGGTGCAACGAATTTGGTTCGATCCCCTTCGTAATAGTAGATAAAACTATCAATACCGACGTAGATAGACGATTCGGTGCTAAAATAACGCGCAAGTTGGTCGCTGAAGGTCCGAATCTGCACGCCATGGAATCCGGTTGCAGCCATTGGCTCATCGTCCTCCGAGGGGTAGCCCTCAATATAAACCGTGGGCTTTCCGGTCGCTCTTGGAAAGACCGGCATATATTTCCTTTGCTTGAAGTCAAAATCCTTTACAGTGTCCATGAGTCCCCTCCACACTTAATATTCATCGGTACATTATGGTGAATTCTAAGAACCTGTCCCGATGAATCGGGATAATCTCTGAAAGTTGTCATTTTACCGGTAAATACTCTCAAAATCGGTTGATTGTGCCCCTAGAATGGCAAAAGATGACCGTTTCACCTACTCTTAAAACAGATTCTTAGCCCCAGCGGGGCGACATGTGAACAACTTCCTAAAGATGACCGTTTCACTTTTAAAATAGGTTCTAAAAATAAATAGACACTTTCGCCCCTCGGTTTCGATCCCTCCGATAAATCGAGGTAAACTAATTATCGGGACCGGTAGGTGCGGTTTCCTAACCGCACCGCATTTACTCCAACTCGGTATCCCGATTTATCGGGAGGTTTGGAGTGTCTCATTAATTCTAAGATCCACTATAGTTGATTGGTTCATTGATGAACTAATGTACCAATCAACTCTTCTTTAATGACGCCATGAACCAATTGTTTTTACGTTTCACAGCCTGTCCCGATTCATCGGGGATTTATCGGGGCATCACGTTTCACTTTGAGGACAGGTTCGGCCGCTTTCGATGGTGGTCGGTGCTCCGTTCAAAGGTATATGCCGTCCGTAGGATTTTCTCCTCCTCAAATGGAGCGGCAAGAATTTGCAAGCCGATCGGTAAACCGTCCCGCGTCAATCCACACGGTATAGAAATCCCCGGCAGTCCTGCGAGGCTCGCCGGCGTTGTCAGGACATCTGAGAGATACATCTGCAACGGATCCGCCAGCCGCTCCCCAATCTTGAACGCTGCCGTCGGTGAGGTTGGTGTCACAACCACATCAACCTGCTCAAAGACATTATCAAAATCGGACTTAATCAATGTTCGCACCCTTTGCGCTTTCAGGTAGTAGGCATCGTAGTATCCCGAACTGAGCGCGTAGGTGCCGAGCATGATGCGGCGCTTAACCTCCTCGCCGAAGCCCTGACTCCGTGTCTGCTTATACATATCACCCAGTTCATCAGCGTTTGTTGCACGGAAACCGTAGCGGACACCGTCGTAACGCGCCAAATTCGCGCTCGCTTCAGCGGGAGCGATGATATAATATGTTGCCATCGCGTAGTCGGTATGCGGCAGCGAGACCTCCTCAATAGCTGCCCCGGCACCCTGAAGCACGGCAATTGCACCCCGGACGCTCTCCTCTACCTCTGGGTCAATTCCCGCCGTAAAATACTCTTTCGGGATACCAACCTTGACCCCTTCAAGGTCATTAATCAAGCACTCCGTAAAATCCGGAACAGGTAGATTTGCAGAAGTCGAATCCATCGGATCATGTCCGCAGATCGCGTTGAGTACTAAAGCGCAGTCGGTCACATCCTTGGAGAACGGCCCAATCTGATCCAAAGACGACGCGAACGCCACCAACCCAAACCGTGAAACGCGTCCGTAGGTTGGCTTCATCCCTACCACACCGCACAGAGCAGCAGGTTGCCGAATCGAGCCACCGGTATCGGATCCAAGCGAGCAGATCGCTGCGCCCGCAGCAACGACGGCAGAGGAACCACCACTTGAACCGCCGGGGATAGTTTCCAAATCCCACGGATTGCGCGTCGCCTGATACGCCGAATTTTCGGTCGATGACCCCATCGCGAACTCATCCATATTCGTCTTGCCGAGCATCACAGTTCCCTGCTGATGGAGTTTGGTCATCACGGTCGCGTCGTAGGGTGAGACAAAGTTTCCCAAAATCTCAGAACCGCACGTCGTCAACACCCCTTTGGTGCAGATCACATCCTTAATCGCAATCGGGATCCCTGCCAGCGGGGGCATCTCATCGCCGCGTTGAAAGCCTGCGTCCACGGCTGCAGCACTCTCAAGCGCAATTTCTTCGGTCAGTGTCAGATAACCTTTGATATCTTCTTCAACTTCGCCAATCCGATCATACATAGACTGCGTCAGTTCGAGGGCAGTAATCTCCCGCGATTTCAATTTCTCATGAAGTTCGTGGGCTGTTAATTCATATAACGGCATGAAACATTTACTCCTTCAGGACTGAAAACAATCCCCGTAGGTCGGGCATCTTGCCCGATGTTGTGTGAATCCGCTGAGGATCATTCTGGCAGCCCATCAATTGCTTTAAGTGCCCAATCGTAGGAACGAGTTTTCCAAAGTCCCCCTGATAAGGGGGATTTAGGGGGTTGGCTTTCCATTCGGCGTGTCTAATAACTCTAAAATCTACTATAGATAACTCGTAGGTCGAGATTTCATATCTCGACGCTTTTTGAATCTGGTCCCAACGCTCATCAATCTCCTACTCAATCACCTTCGGGACCTCAAAATATCCTTCCTCCGCACTCGGTGCCCTTTCCAAAACAACATCTCGGTCATACGAGGACTTCGCGACATCCTCTTTGACTACATTGCGGAGAGTCAGGGGGTGCGATGTTGGCGGCACATCCGTCGTATCCAATTCGTTCAATTTTCCAATATAGTCCAAAATCCGAGCCAGTTGATGCGTGAACTCCTCTATATCCGCCTCGTTAAACTCAAGACGTGCAAGCGTCGCAACATGTTGCACATCATCACTTGTAATTGTTGCCATCTGATTCTCCTTACTATCGGATTATCTCATTCTTATACGCTATACTCCGGTTTTCCAAAATCGACATTTCTGTGCCAGGATACCGATCACTAAAACTCGATCAACTCTCCCCTAGGGACGGGGGCTCCCCGCCCCCTATATCGGATGCCTTTCGCTTTAGCTGTTCTTGAATCCGTGTAATCCTTTAATCCGTGTCAATCCGCAATTCAGACAAGTTCTCATCACTTCAATGAACCAATGAAAGGAGTAGGCATATGGCTTTGCATCCCGATCCCGTCGGGGTTGCTTTGAATCCCGCTTTATCGGGACGGTGCGACATATGTATTGCCAGTGGTATCTTAGGACCTGAAGCCCCAGCGGGGCGACATGTGTAAAGCAGTGGGCATATTGTGCTGAATCCCGATCCTGTCGGGACGCCATATACCGCAACCCTAGCGGCTATCTATATAGTCTGAACGTTATTCGGACCGGTACAAGACCCGCCTACATCGGTTGATCTTGTAGGGGCAACCCTTGTGGTTGCCCGTCTCTGGTTTGTGACTCTATTGACATTTGATTAATTCGATTGAAATCGCACCGTAGGTTGGGTTGAACGGTTGAAGGCGAATCCCTAACAACTACAATAGCCATGCCATCGTTCAACAGCCTACCCTTGTGGATAGATAAGTGAAACCCAACAATCGCCTATCTGTCGAATCCGTTCCGCTTTCACCCCACCCGCTGCAACCGCGCATACGCCGCAGCAAGGGTTTTCTCAGACCCACGTTCAAACCGCACCGTGATCCGCATATCAAATCCATGCCCATCGATGGCAGTCACCTTCCCTCTACCGAACTTCGAGTGATACACAACGTCCCCAACGTCGTAAGGGAATGAAACCTCGTCCTCAAACTCGGGTTCATCGGGATCGTAGCTCGAAACCACCCGCCGCCGAGCCACTTCACGCACCGGTCCCTGATCAACCAGTTCAGGCGGAATCTCCTCAATGAAACGCGAGGGGAGGCGATAATCGAGGTCACGATACAACCGCCGCGAACGGGCATGCGTTAAGTAGACATGCTCCTCCGCACGCGTCAACCCAACGTAACACAGCCGCCGTTCCTCCTCAAGTTCGGCTTCACTGTCATAAGAACGTTGATGGGGCAACAAACCCTCCTCCATTCCGACAATAAAGACAATCGGGAATTCCAACCCCTTCGCGCTATGCAGCGTCATCATCGTCACCAGATCGCTCTTATCCTCCATACTGTCGATATCCGAAGACAACGTGATCTTTTCCAAGAAACCCGCCAATGTCGGTTCCGGATCACTCTCTTCATATTCCGCAATCGCCGCAACTAACTCGCCGAGGTTCTCTTCGCGGCTCTGTGCCTCAATCGAACCTTCGCTCCGCAAGACGCGGAGGTAGTCAGTACGGTCAAGCAAATCCTCCGCCGTGCGCGTCGGCGGATCATCTGGACGGAACGACGTGATCAATTCGGCGAATGCGCGCACCTTGTTCTTCGCACCATTGTTGAGCGTCGAAACCTCCCCGACACGCTGAATCGCTTCAAATAGGGGAATACCTTCTTGGTAGGCAAAATCCTCGATTCTCCCCACTGTTACATTGCCAATCCCTCGCGTTGGTACATTGATGATACGCTTGATGCTAATCGTGTCCGCCGGATTCACGATCACCCGCATATAGGCGGTGATATCTTTAATCTCCAGCCGCTCATAGAATCGGATACCGCCCACAATCTGATACGGAATATTTGCGCCGCGCAACGCATCCTCAAATGTACGGGATTGAGCATTAATCCGATAAAAGATTACACAGTCACCATATCTCCTCCCACGTCCCCGCCAATCCCGGATCTGTCGCATCACATAGTCCGCCTCATTGATATCATCCGTCGCCTCGTGCAGGGTGATGACGCTTCCCTTCTTATTATCTGTCCAAATCTGCTTCTCCTTGCGCTTCTGATTATTGCTGATGACATAGTATGCCGCTTCAAGAATATTTTTGGTTGAACGATAGTTCTGCACTAACCGCAAGACCGTTGTATCTTTATAGTCCTGCTCGAAATCGAGGATATTGTTGATATCCGCCCCGCGCCATGAGTAAATCGAATTGTGGACACAGACCCCGTTTGCAATATAGTTGTGCAGACAATTAACATCTAAATCGTAGACATATCCTTGATAATCTTCCCATTCGACCGACTCAACCAAGTCTTCAATAAGTTCCCCATCTCGTTCCCTAGCCAAGTACATTTTGGGTTGAATTTGACTCGCCGGTTGAAAATCATATTTTCGATCGCCAACCAAAAATGCGCTAGATTGGATTTCTAAATCACCTGCCAATCGGGCGATTTGGTTCGCCAATTTGAAGGCATCATCATAATCCAAGCGAACCTTTTCAATCCGCCATGTATTGCGTCTCCTTGCTCTCGTATAATGTCCCTGCGATTGCAACCGTTTTTCCAATTCACGATCGGTGGTATTCAGCGAAACGCGGTGGGCATGCCAGGGACTCTGCTGACTCACGCGTTTATCGCTAAACATTGTGAAATTAACAATTTGCCGATCCGGCGACCTGTTCCCCGAAATACCTTTCGGACGATAGCTCGGATAGTCATGGAATAGATAAAGCTCACGCATCAGACGTTTAGCGTTTGATGCTGTATCAAGGTTTTCATACAAGAAATCGATATGATTCTGCTGCATCAAGGAAGTCTGACCAACCGCATCAAAAACAGTCGTAGGAATGCCATACTCAAAGGCGTAATACTGTTCCCACATCTGTGCTTCAGCACGGGTTTGACAAGTTTTCAAAATCCACACCTTCTCCGCCTTCTCCTGTACGCATCGTTGACGAACGCCCGTCTGTAGCGGATGGTCTTTGAATCCATCGCTACGGGTCCCCTTTGATATACCAATGCGATAGCCGCGATCTCGTCTGAACATCAGGTAAACGTGATGCAGATCCGGAGCGTTGCTAAGCCGCGAGAATAGCACATGATTCGGTGTCGCACGCAATACCGCACCACTTTGGGTTGTGATCTTGACCAATTTCCCCTCATACCATTTCCGGTGGATGCCAATAACTTCTGCTGCCAGCGTTTTCCCTCGGCCAGCCGCAGCAACGACGCTATCCTCCCAGCGTACCTCTTCAATCGGAACTGGTCCATCGGGGGTCTGAACCAACGTTCCCGCGGGTAGACACTGATCATCGTCGCCAACCACGCAGATATTCTGGTGCTTCTGCGCCAACGCGTTCACAAGCAGATACTGACCACGATTGGTATCCTGATACTCATCGACGAGGATGTACTGGAACTTCTCCTGATAATACTCCAGTACAGTCGGATTAGCATCAAACAGCTCGACTGTCAACTTGATAAGATCATCAAAATCAAGCGCATTGTTTTCGCGTAGGAAATCCTGATACATCGGATAAATCTGCGCGACAGACGCCTCGAAGAACCCTTCTACGCGCTTTGCATAATCCTCAGGAGAGATAAAATCACTCTTGGCTCTACTTATCTCACCGAGCACAGCGCCCGGGCTATTCAGTCGGAGTTGGAGTGTCTTGATTAGCTCCTTAATCAAGGTCTGTTGATCTGAAGTATCGTAGATGGTAAACGAGCGATCATAGCCGAGATGATGGATGTCCCTACGCAGAATCTGAGCACATGTCGCATGGAAGGTCGCCACCCACAACGGACTTGGACCGATAAGATTTTCAAGGCGGGTCCTCATCTCTTCCGCGGCTTTGTTTGTGAACGTTACCGCGAGAATATTATACGGAGAAACGCCATGGTGTTGGATGAGGTGGGCGATTCGATGGGTAATCACACGCGTTTTGCCGCTGCCCGCGCCCGACAACAGGAGTAATGGTCCCTCGGTGTGCTGGACCGCTTTACGCTGAACGGGGTTCAAAGATTCGAGGAGATCAGTCATCAAAAGTTCCTTCCGGAATAAAGAGGTGTGGCACGATTCTTTCAAGCGTTAAGTATAAACGATTCGCCGCATATTCGCAAGGTAGAAATTCATAGAATACAGCGCCATTTCATTTGTAATCTCGACACACGGAATCAGTCGTCTACACAATTTAGACCAGGTATGATAAAATATGAGCCAAGCTGTTACGTGCCCCCTGCCTTAGTCCCCCTGATAAGGGGGATTTAGGGGGTTATCTGTGGGTTGGGAACGTCTACCTAATTTAAAATTTACCATAATGAATCGATACAGTGCTAACGGCGTGCACCTATCCCCGTAGGTCGGACATCTTGCCCGACTTATAGCCCCAGCGGGGCGGCATGTTTATAGAAAAACCGATGTCTGATACACCCAAGCCCCAGTTGCTTTGAATCCCGATTTATCGGGGCGGGGCGACATGTATAAATTACGATGCTGCGTTCAATGGGTTGGGGAAACCCAATTACCCACGGGTTCCAATACAAGCACAATCGTAGGGGCGGGTCTCCCCGCCCGTTATCTGCTTGCGTCTCACTCGACCAGGTTGTAGGGAATAACAATCACCGTTCCCAAATCCGCGTAATCCCTTAATCCGTGTTAATCCGCGATTCAGACAAGTTTTCATTAATTCAATGAACCAATGAAACCAAATCTTTCAAAACACCTCAACCCCATCATAAAAAGCCTCATTGTTGCTGTAGGTCTACTGACGACAATACTCGCTCTACTGCTACTACACGAAGTCCGAGACACGAGCAGCTTGGTTGCACCACCGGCAACACCAATTTTTACCGATCGCTACGGCACCTTCTTGGCAGAGGGGACAGCCGACGAGAACGCGCCACTCGGCTTTTGGGACCCGCCCAACATCTTACCCGAGCGAATCGTTTCGTGCCTGTTGGTGATCGAGGACAAGCGCTACTACGGACATTTTGGTATCGACTTCCGTTCCCTCCTCCGGGCATCGGTGAATAACCTTCGCGGTAAACCGCGACAGGGTGCCTCTACCATTGCCATGCAAGTCGCACGATTACAACGCCCGGGAGAAAGAACCTTCTGGAGAAAAGCGTGCGAAATGGGAACAGCAGTGTGGCTCAACCGAAAATATGGTCATGAAAACGTGCTCCGACACTATCTCAAAATCGCGCCCCAAGGCAACCGTATCCACGGCGTCGCCTACGCGGCACGGCGGTATTTCCAGAAACCCCTGACGGATCTGAGTTGGGCGGAAGCCGCGGTGCTGGCAAGTCTACCCAAAGCACCCAGTAGGATGAATCTTTACCGCTTCGAGGGCCGCCGGAAAGCGTTTGAACGTGCAAGTTTGATTCTCAACCTGCTCCACGAGAATGGGACGCTTGACGAGAAGGACTTCGCGATCAATCAGCGCCAATTAAAGGCTCTGAAAATCCCGGTTAAGGAATCCCGTCCCTACCACAGCTATCACGCCATTCTGCGTCTACAGGAATCGGTCAACCGCACTACTGCCTATACGAGACCAATATCCACTACGCTGGATCTCCCTCTCCAGCAAGTTGTGGATAGCATCGCCGGCGACGCGATGGGACATCTCCGCCAGCGCGGTGCGGGCAATCTGGCTGTCATCGTAGCGGAGAAGGAGACCGGCGCGATTCGGAGTTATCTGGGATCCGATATGTATGCCGATCCAGACTTCGCCGGTGCCATCAATTATGCCACAATCCCACGTTCTGCCGGCAGCACCCTGAAACCGTTCATCTACGCCCTCGGTCTGGAAACAGAAGCTTTCTCTCCTACGAGCGTTTTGGCAGATCTGCCGTTCCACCTCTCCTATCCGGGCGGGCAGTATAGCGTCGCAAATTACGATGAGCGACATCTCGGACCACTCCTATATCGAAAGGCGCTCGCCAATAGCCGAAATGTTCCGGCGGTCCATGTCCTAAAGACAGTCGGATTAGCGAAGACATACGATCTGTTTCGCCAACTGGGGCTCGCAGAGGACGACAGATCCGCTAGCACTTACGGACTGGGATTGTCGATTGGCGGGCTATATGTAACCTTAGAGGATCTCGTCGCCGCTTATGGTGTATTGGGCAACGATGGCAAGGCGTTTCGGTTGCACTGGTTTGAACACCCCGATGAGGAAACGCCAGCGCAGCTTATCCCCGAAGATATCGCCCGTCAGATCACCCTCTTCCTCGCGGACCCGCTCGCACGACTGCCGACCTTCGGTCGCCTGGGACCGTTAGAATATCCTTTCCCGGTAGCAGTGAAGACCGGGACATCTCAGGGATTTCGAGACGCTTGGGCAGTGGCTTATAGCTCGAAATACATCGTGGGCGCGTGGATTGGGCACCCGGATCATGAACGCATGAAACGCGTAAGTGGGCTTGATGCAGCGTTGCTGGTAAAAGAGATTCTCCTCTTTTTACATCCCAAACAACGTCGAGGTGTGGACGAAGAGCTATTTCCGCCACCCCAGTTACATGGCAATTCAGGTCAACCCGCGGAGTATCAATTAATCGAACTCTGTCCGCTGTCCGGGGAGCTTGCATCAGCCACATGTGCGGAGGCTGTGCTGGAATATCTCCCCCACGGAACCGAGCCGAAGAACGCCTGCAGCGTCCATCAATCGTTTGCGGTCGATCGACGGACAGGAGCACTAGCCGGTCCCGCGACACCCCCAGAGCGGATAGAAATCAGGAGTTATGCCGTCCTACCCCCACAGTACGCCGCTTGGGGAGCGAGGGACGGCTACGGTCTCCCGCCAGCTCCCTCAGACGAATCGCCGTCAGCCAGTATCGCCATTCAGGAGCCTGCTGACGGGAGTGTCTTTCGGTTTCACTCAGATGCGCCACGAGAATTACAGAGCATAGCACTCAGAGCCAGCGTCACCCCCAATGTCCCGGAAATTGTCTGGTATGTAGATGGAGAACCCTTTCAGAAAGTAGCGTACCCCTACACAACTCGATGGCACCTTCGTGCAGGGGCGCACGCGCTACAAGCCCGGTTCCCCCACGCCAATATCCAGAGCGGTATCATCACCATAACCATAGCGCCGTAGCAATGCTTCTACTACACTGTCAGGCAAATTATGGTTGTGTATATTGATTGAAAGCAAACGGTAACATATACAGGATTTACGCACTTTAGCCTGTAGTTGCCCGTTTCTTAATCCCGATTTATCGGGGATTCATCGGGCGTTGGAAATAGTGTCATGCGGCGATAAATCGCCGAACTACAGGACTTTGCCCTTTCAGCGGCGTAAGTCCTAAATATAATAATTGCAAAACTTATCTGATTGAGTACTACTCTCTTCAAGGGTTTGATGATGTGCTAAAGAACAACTGAGCGATCAGATACGAGACTTAGGAAAAGGACGATTTGCGTTGGGGCAACCCTCGTGGTTGCCCTCTTGTATGTCAAGATTCATCTCTCTGCGCTTGGATCCCAATGTTAGCGGAGTTCCCCGTCCCGTGTCTGTTATGCGAATTACGGTGCGCTGTCTAACGGGTTAAAAGACCTAACTCCTGAGAATTCCGATACGAGTCCAATCGTAGGGGCGAGATTCCCTCGCCCAACGGGTTGGGTTCCCTAACCCCTACGAAAGGGCATATCGTTGATCAGTTTGATGAACCAATGATACCAATTTCACCAAACTCCGCTGCCAAGTGGAGGCTGTTGGGTCAAAGGAGGCACAATGAACCGTATCGCCCCAGAACTCACAGATGTGCAACATATCAAACTCTGCTACAGCAAAGACACCTACTGCGGGCATCCCCGCCAATGCCCAATCTACAACTACGGCGACGGCGAAATTGTCGTTATCCACCATCACGCGCCCGCCACCTATCAGACACGGGAGAGCATCCAACACGGTCAAACCGGCTATAAAGGTCGGGCGAAGATCCTGCTTCAGCGATCTTACGACCACGCACAGACATGGTCTCACGAAAACAATGTAGTAATCTGGGACGACTCCCGTTCCTTAGAACACAAACGCGCCATCTTGTGGCAGGCGGACGAGCCGCGCGTATCCCGCGAACAGATTGACCTCGCCAGCCCGGACGCAGCAATCTACTTCGCCCGTCCACGGACCGGTCCTGAAGATGCCGATGGTCAACCCACGCTAGAATGCTTTGCCTTCCGTTCCGCCGATCGAGGCAACACATGGGAGAATGTCCCAACCCGCGTAGCCCCGCCACCACCGCTTAAATATGTGCATGTAGATGGAGCCCCACTCGTAAAGTTCCCCGACGGCACGCAGCTGACAGCGGCAACCGTGGGACCAAGCACCGATAATAACTTCGTAGGAGTCTACGGCACCGACGACAACGGCCTGACATGGGAATATCTTGCAGCAGTCACACAGGATCCCACAGGTCTGGGACGACCCACCTACGCCAACCTGCTGCTACTGCCCAGCGGACGGTTGCAGTGCTATATGCTCAATATCGGCGGCATCCGCAACGCAATCCAAATGGCATACTCCGACGACGGCGGCTACAGTTGGAGCGAACCGAAGCCGATTGTGGCGTGGGGACAGTCGCCATGGGTAGCAGCACCTCGCGATCAACACATCTGGACAGGGGCAAGGCGGTCCGGTGTTCACTATCGATCACCTTGGTCCCTGCGCCTACGTGACGGACGGATTCTGGTGCTGTTCGGTCGGCGAAAGGCACCATTTGGTATCGGTGTAATTGTCAGTGAGGACGATGGGCATTCTTGGTCCGCAGAGGGGATTATCCGGGCGGACGCCAGTGATTGGGATCTCGGCTACCCCGTTGCCACCGAACTGGATGACGGGCGCGTCTTCACCGCCTACTACTACATGGAGCAAGACGGAGTCAACTTCGGTGGAGCACGCCACATCGCTGGCAGCTTCTTCCACTTACGATAGTGTGAGTACGGAATGTGAATCGCGCCAGAGGAGCGATATGTCTATAGAAGGACAATCTGTCCAATCGTAGGGGTGCGGTCTCTCCGCCCGTCTTTCGTTCCGGTGGAGTTCAATGTGTATGGTCGGACAATATCTCAGCTTTTTAGCCCCAGCGGGGCGGCATGTTTATAGAAAAACCAATGCCCTACACACCCAAGCCCCAGCGGGGCGACATGTGACAGTCCGTAGATTGGGTTGAACGACTGGGTTCGATAGAGCGATTCTAATTGAACTCTCACAAGTAAAGTGAAACCCAACACCTGATCTATAGTGAATTCAAGAAATAAGACATTTACCAATAACCCTGACCTGCGCACAGTTTCCCAAGTCCCCCTGATAAGGGGGATTTAGGGCGTTGACTATGTATTGGAAGTGTCTCATTAAATCTAAGATCCACCATAAAAACAGGAGGCAATAAATGGCGACAAAAACGATTGACCGTATTGGCGACGGTTGGTTAACCCAACAACCCATCTATCGGGCGGATCTGAATCGATGCACTCCCACAGACGCACTTGCCGCGGAACCACGCCTGCGACGATGGCGAACACTGACTTACGAGACCGATACACTCTCCGGCGTGATGCTGCTGGCAGGACCAGAAACAGCAGCGCCCACTATCACCTATCCCTTAAATGTTCGCGGTCTATACGCGCTGTCCATTGGAGTCCTGCCGATTACGAGCTCCGAAGAAGGGCACCAACTCGCCGTTCTCCTCAAACGCAGCGGGGACGAGACATTCACGGTGCTCTCGCTGCCGCCCCAAACCAGTGGCGGACCCCACCATCATGAGGTCGTCGAGATGTTTTGGGGAATCACCGACTTGACAGATCAGAATTTGGAGATCGGACAGGTTGGTGCACGCGTGGCACCGGAGGACAATGCCGGCTCGTTTGAGTGTGCGCCAGCACGGGTGGCTTACCTCAAGCTCGTCCCACTCACAGACGCAGAGGCGCGCGCCTTCCAATTAGACCAGCAGGAGTCCGATACCCGGCGACTGTTTGCACACAACGATGCCCATGGACCCCACTACCAGTATCGCTTGACGACGCCCGAACACGTGAGACGCGAGATTGAGCCATACCGTAACACAGATTTCTCACGTATCTACTGGGAAGCAGGCGGCGGCGACCAGACCTCATATTTCAGTCAGATTGGGCGGATGTACACGCTAGATCTCGCCGATTTCGGTCGTCGAGGCGACCGTCTGCACGTAGAAAGCTGGCGCGAGTTCCAAGGACAGGGGATAGACCCTTTCGATGTTGCACTTGAACATGCACACGCGATCGGACTCCAGTTCCACGCTAGTTACCGGGTAGCAGGTTTTCATTACCCACCACCGCTCGACCATTTCAATGCAGGCGGGACCTTCTATAAGGCTCATCCAGAATGGCGCGGTGTAGATCGGACGGGCAAACACACCCCGCGAATGGCATACAGTTTTCCGGGGGTGCGCCAGTTCGTCATTTCGCTGCTTCGCGAGATGGCACAGCGACCGATCGACGGCATCTGCCTACTCTACAACCGCCGAATGCCGCTGGTTGAGTACGAACCCCCAGTCGTAGAGGGATTCAAGGGTACGTTCGGCGACGACCCACATAAGCTGGATGCCCACGATCCGCGCTGGCTATCCTATCGGACCGGCGTTCTGACAGAATTCATGCGTGAAGTCCGTACCGCAATGGACCAAGAGGGGCGTGCACAAGGGCGGAGTAAGCGTATCGAAATATCAGCGATCGTAGGCGGCACCGAAGGGGAGAACCTCATAAACGGAATGGACCTGCCAACATGGGTGAAGGAAGGCTTGGTAGACACGCTCATCCCCTATACATCGGGTCCGAACTACGACAGCAGCGTGGTAGCTTGGACAGATCCAAAACAACTCGAATTCTTCGTTAATCTGGTTCGCGGAACCTCATCTGTTCTCGCTCCAAATCTCATGCCCCGCCACATGACCCCGGAAGATTTTCGCCGCCGTGCCGCTACAGTCTATAACGCCGGTGCCGAGCACATGTTCTTTTGGGATTGTGCAGGCGGATCGGGGCGTGCCAACTATCGCGACATGTGGAACGCACTACGCCGACTCGGACATCGTGACGAAATTGACGCATGGCACGCATCAGGCGAATCAAACCTATCAAGCACGCCCACAGATCTACGCAAACTCGGCGATTGGGATCTTTCCTACGTCACACCCGGATAATTCGTGTAGGGACACATGACCGATACCAAATCTCGGTTATCAACTCCAACCATGAAATACATTCTTGAAAAACAGCTAACGCCGTGATATGATAATCTTACGATGAATCGAAGAAACAGGTAGGCATTTACCAATAACGCCGCCCTCCACAAAGTCCCCCCAGTCCGCCCCTTGTCTCGCCTGTCCCGGTTTATCGGGGATTTATTAGGCGATTTACCGGGGGAACGGACTCATAACCGGTTGCATCTCAAGTCCCCCTGATAAGGGGGATTTAGGGGGTTGTCTTTGCATTAGGAGTGTCTAAGTAATCCTAAAATCCGCCGTAATTGAACCTGTAGGTCGAGATTCATATCTCGACACAGCGCAGGGACAAGCCTGCTCTCGATGAAATCTGAGTCCTGTGCTCACGTTCGCTCCAGTTGGCTCGATTCCTGTAGGGGCACCCCTTGTGGTTGCCCTATTGAAGGTCGGTTTATCGGGGAGGATCGACCTGTCTATAGAAGCGCTGTGGGCGGGGCATCCTACCCCAACTTCCGATCAGGAAAACGAGCAAGTGAGAAAGTCCCCCTGATAAGGGGGATTTAGAACCTGTTTGAAAAATCCGAATAATCTCTGAACATTGTCATTTTACCGGTAAATACTCTCAAAATCGGTTGATTGTGCCCCTAGAATGGCAAAAGATGACCGTTTCACATACTCTTAAAACAGACCCAAAGCCCCAGCGGGGCGACATGTTTATAGAATACAGGACAAACAAACAACCTAAGCCCCAGCGGGGCGACATGTGAACAACTGTCTAAGGATGACCCTTTCACTTTTAAAACAGGCTCTTAGGGGGTTGTCTTTGCATTAGGAGTGTCTAAGTAATCCTAAAATCCGCCGTAATTGAACCTGTAGGTCGAGATGTGAATCTCGACGCCTTTTGTCACTGTTAGAAGCCGACGTCGATGTAGGGGGAGGTTGAGTGTAGCGAAATCCCGATTTGTCGGGAGCTTGTGCCTTCCCGAACCGCTTTCGCTCCAGTTGGCTCGATTCCCGTAGGGGCAACCCTTGTGGTTGCCCTATTGAAGGTCGGTTTATCCGGGAGGAGCGCAATATGCAGAAGGTCATCAATTTAATGAACTAACGAACTAATGCACCAATGAACCAATATAGCCCCAGCGGGGCGACATGTTTATAGCAACATCGGATAGGCAAATCTTAAAGCCCCAGCGGGGCGACATGTGTGGCTTTCATTCCATACGAAGCACAATATCTAAGATTCACCACTTCAATGAACCAATGAACCAAATATAGGACTTACGCAGTTGAACGTTCAACCCCTTGTAGTTCGGTGATTTATCACCGATAGACGTGGGAGGGGCATCTCCCGCGAAAGCGAGGATCCCGATAAATCGGGACCTGCCCCGATACGCTCCATTCATTGTGCCACTACAGTAAGGGCTTAGGTTTGTAGTAGGGCGATTTATCGCCCGTCCGGATGTGTAATGAATTGCGCGACTACGAACTAAAGTGCGTAACTCCTACAAATATATGAAGGAGTCCAACCATGAGTCAAACAATGCGGTATCTGCCCGACGGTCGCGTCGAAGTTATCGGACAAGATGTACCCGACCCGGGCGCAAATGAAGTCCAGGTCACAGGCGGGGCATGCGGAATCTGTTCGTGGGATCTCGCGACAGCCAAGATGGGCAGCAAAATGAACCCCATGGCACCGCCCGGACACGAAGGGGTCGGTTATGTCAGCAAGATCGGTGCTGGAGTCACCGGCGTAAAAGAAGGGGACCGCGTGGCTGGCGGCGGATTCGCAACGATCCGAAATCTGTCCGCAGAGAGATTGTATAGAATCCCAGAGTCCGAAAAAGCCGATGAATATTGGATTGTCGAGCCGGTCTCTTGTGCGGTCACCGGAGTTGATCACTGCCAGATCCAAGGCGGCGATCGGGTTGCGGTCGTCGGCTGCGGGTTCATGGGCTTACTGATCACACAAGGCTTGCTGCACCACCCACTCGATCAACTCATTGCGATTGACGTGGTCCAAAACCGTCTGGATCTCGCAAAGCAATTTGGCGTGGACGAAGTCTACAACACAGCAGAAATCGATACGACTGAACTTGCGGCAGACCTAAAAGCACGGGAGATCGATGTCGTTGTTGATACCTCCGGTCATCAGGGCGGTCTGGACCTCGCCACCGATATCGTCAAGCGGGGCGGACGCATCAATCTGTTCGGATGGCTCAAGGGCGATACTGCCACCTTCGATCCGACCAAGTGGCACATGGGCGGATTCACAGTTGTCAATTCGTCCCCGTCGTCGAAGATCCGCGATACCTTCGAAGCCGCTATCCGCATGATCCACAGAGGTGTGTTCGACCTCGAACCTCTGGTCACGCACACAGCGACGTTGGAGGAGTATCCAGACTTGATGCAGCAGCTGGTAGTCGGCGACCCAACCTATATCAAAGGCGTTATCACGCTCGGATAGTCCGCACCGAATTCACTCCAACTTGGTAGGTGTGGTTTCTAACCGGACCGGTATCCATTTATCGGTATCTCCCGATCTATCGGGATCCTCGGAACGGGACTCGAACGGCATCGGGATTTGGCGTGTCTCATTAATTCTAAAGCCCACTATAAAAAGGTATAGTGCTATGACAGCAAAGACATTTCCAAAAACAGAATGGCAGACCGCCAATCCCTCTGATGTGGGGATGGAAGCCGAGAAATTGAATCGTGCCAAGGTGTGGCTCAATTCAAAATTTGCCAATGACAGATATCGCGTGGCGGTTGTACGGCACGGCTACCTTGTAGCAGAATGGACGCATAATATACCAAGTACCGAAAAGCTTGGTATCGCCTCCGCCAACAAGTCAATTCTGTCGAGTACGCTGGGCATAGCCATCGAAGAAGGCAAGATCGGAAGTGCCGACGACCTCGCTGTAGACTACTATCCTGAGCTGATGGATGTCCCAGAGGGCGAAGGTCCCAAAGAGGGGCGGTGGGCATTTGAGCCGAATCGCGGGATCACGCTGCGACACCTCATCTGCAATGTGTCGGGCTATATGAAACCCGGCGAAGCGCCGGGACACGTGTTCAACTATCAGACCAACGGGATGTGTGTGCTGTCACACTGTATCGAAAAAGCCTACGGGTTGTATGATGTCAACCAGCCGGAGCAGTCCCCAAAAATCCCACCACTCTACAAAGAAAAAATCGCCGATGCGATTGGCGCTGATTGGGAATATACATCTGGTTCGCAACAGATGCACGAGAAAGCACGCCTCAACATTTTCGCGTGGGGTTCAGCGATTCTCACCAGCTTGGAAGCACTGGCGCGTCTGGGTTGGCTCTGGTGCAACTGGGGATATTGGGAAGGCAAACCGGTAATCCCCGAAAACTGGCTACGAGAGGCAACCGTCGTCGCCCCAGATATTCTCGCGAACAGCCCTGAGAATGTGTGGCGATACGGACACGGGTTCTGGACAAATCAAAAGGGCAAACTCTGGCACGATCTGCCCAGAGAGGGATATTCCGCTTGGGGCGCGGGCGGTCACTACGTGGTTGTGTTCCCAAGTTACCAACTGGTCGTAGCCATGAACCCAACCCCCTATCCGGGCGCATCACAACCTTACGAGACGCATACCGTTACATGGTCACAGCAGCAGGAGGTCCTAAAACTTATTCTCGATGCGTGTGAAGCCTGAAACGTGAAACGTAATGCGAAAAACGCGATGCGTGATACGTGAGTGAGGCAAATGTGTTAGTGTGGTAACCTGCTCTGTTTCAAAGCACCAGAGGTGCGACAGGTGTATAGAAGACGTGCAACTAATTAACCGCAAGCCCCAGCGGGGCGACAGGTATAGAATTTAACTTACGCAGTTGAACGCTCAACACTTGTAGTTCGGTGATTTATCCTCAATAGGCGTGGGAGGGGCATCTCCCGCGAAAGCGAGGATCCCGATAAATCGGGACCTGTCCCGATACGATGCATTCATTGTGCCACTACAATAATGCCTTAGGTTTGTAGTAGGGCGATTTATCGCCCGTCCGAACGCGCAATGAATTGCGCTACTACGAGCCGAAGTGCGTAACTCCTAAGAATTAATGCAACTTATAGCGAATTCTAAAAATATGTGGACATTTATCAATACGCGAAGTTGCCAAAGTCCCCCTGATAAGGGGGATTTAGGGGGTTGACTGTGCATTGGGAGTGTCCAAATAATTCTAAAATCTACTATAAATAAGCTCAAGCCCCTTTCGCTCCAGAGGAGCGACATGTCTATAGAAGCGCAATGCGTCGAATTCCCGCGCTCCAGATGGGTTTTAAGAAATAAAACGGGTAATTCTATATTTCCCCCAGACCCGGTAGGTGCGGTTTCCCACCGCACCGGACATCGCTCGGAAATTACCCAATTAATAAATTAATCTTCATGAGGAGCGCAATGTGCAGGATTTATCAGTAGGTCGAGATTCGTATCTCGCCATTCTATGTTGGTTTTGGATAGTAGGGAACCGAACTTGGATAGAGTAGCAGATCAGGAGGTTTAACAATGACCGAGACAAGGAAACAACAACTACAAGCAGAACTCGACAACATGACCGTCCATCAGGAAACACTGGTTGGATGGGACGAAAATACTCCACCCAATGAAACCCTCGACCAATACGGCAACCTCCTCGCACGCAATCGAGGTGTGGTTCCCGTGCCGGACAACCGATCCCCGAAACGGCGCATATATGATGACCCAACCGTCGAAGCCCTCCGGGCGCACCTGCGCGAACACAACGGCATCCGCGGTCTCGAAATCTGCGATCCAAGCGAGGTCAAACGTGCCGCTCGAATCTTCCGGCGGGACGGGTTTGTTGTAGTCCGTGACCTCCTCAATGCAGCGCAACTTGAACTTTGGAGAGCGGGCTGCGCCGAAGCGCTAAAACAGATCTTGGAGACCCCCGGTCCAGGCGAGCGAAAATACATGACCGAAACCGGACGCCTGCCACACCGATATAGCTACGGCACCTGTTCCGCTTCGAGACAGATGCTACACCATCCCGCTTGGGCAAGCATGCTCGACCTCCCAACAACCACCCCCATCGTCACGGAGATCTTCGGCTCTTCCGATTACCGTGTCTGGGGATCTGGCGGCGATCTCTGTCTGCCGGGCGCAATCGAGTATCAACACCTGCACTCCGACGGCAGAGATGGACAGCACCTCTCGGAAGCGCGTATCGAGCAAGCACGACGGGTCGGCGTTGAGTTTGAGACCGATAGTTCGGGGGACTTCGATGTGCCGACAATCAAGATGATTATGGAGATGACACCGCCGACGGTGACCATCAACTTCCTGATGGCTGACCTCACTTGGGAAAACGGTCCCATCCGTCAGATCCCTGGAACGCATGTCGCCCAACAGCCACCACCGGTAACGGACGATGAACCCGACTGGATGCGCCATTCGACGCTCGTTGGTGCACCCGCCGGTGCCGGTGTCTTCCGTGACAATCGAGCATGGCACGGCGCAACCCCCAATCTCTCTAAAGAGGTCAGGGCACTGCCAAATGTTGAGTATGCCGCCCCTTGGCGTACGCAGGACGGATTTAAGGTCGTCATGCCTCACGAAATGTGGGAGACGCTGACCCCACACGCCCAAAAAATGTCCGAATGGATCAAGGCAGAACCAGGCGTCTGGCCCCCCGGCGCCGGCATCATGCACCCACTTGCGAACGAACGAGAAGAAGCAGCAAAGTAGGCATACGCCGTATGCCGTAACCGTAGGTAGGCGAGGTTGGGCAGGCACAAGACCTGCCTCTACATTCGGTTCGTCCCCTGTAGGGGCAACCTTTGTGGTTGCCCTTGCCACTCTGCTCTCCGCGTCGCTGCAGTCAATTTAAGCCTATTCCCTAAAATTATAAAATCTTGTAGGTCGAGATTCATATCTCGACATTCTTTTGCTAATGAACTATGGTGGATTGGAGACCCAAGTAGACCTTACTAATAACTTTGCCCTTGTCGAAGTTTCCCAAGTCCCCCTGATAAGGGGGATTTAGGGGGTTGTTGATCTAAACGTGAAACCCAACACTAATGCACCAATAAACCTACTTAGGAGATAACCCATGCTAAACTGGGGCGTCATGAGCGCCGGCGGCATCGCCTACGTCTTCTGCAATGCGATGCGCTTCACAGATTCCGGACAAATTCAGGCAGTCGCAAGTCGAACGCAATCCCGCATGGACCGACTGGTCAACGATTTCGGTATCCCCCGACAATACACTGACTACGACGCACTGCTGGACGACGAAAATATCGATGCCATCTATATCGCAACAATCCACCCACTCCACGCCGAGTGGGCTATAAAATGTGCCGAAGCCGGTAAGCACCTCCTCGTCGAAAAACCGATCAGCATGAACCACACCGAAGCCGCTGCGATGGTCGAAGCCGCACGAGAAAACGATGTGTTCCTGATGGAAGCCTTCATGTATCGTTGCCACCCACAAATCCAGAAGGTGACCCAGCTCATACAAGATGGCGCGATCGGCGATATCCAGATCATCCGAGCGAGGTTCGGCGGACGGGTCCCTTTCAACCCACAGAGCCGAATCTACAACCGTGAAATGGGTGGCGGTGGAATCCTCGATCTCGGTTGCTATACCGCCTCAGCCGTCCGCCGCTTCGCCGGTGCCGCAGACGGAAAACTATTCCTACATCCCACTGTGGTGAAAGCCACCGGAAAAGTCGGGCCCACAGGCGTAGACCACATCGCTGCAGCCGCGCTCAAATTCGAAAATGATATTGTCGCAGACATAGTTGCTGCGGTCGAGGGTAACGTTGGCAGGGGTGTCTCCATCCACGGTTCGGAAGGCGTAATCACGCTCCCAAATCCGTGGCTACCCTCATCGCCGTGTCGTGGTGCGAAAGAACCGCTGCCGCTCGATACCGTCTTCCCGTCATCGACGATCATCGTCGAACACGGAACCGACGAATCCACTGAGATCGAGGTGCCTGTCGACCGTGACCTCTTCACCTACGAAGCGGACACGGTAGCCAACCACATCGACGCACGGCAAGCCCCAGCGATGTCTTGGGACGACACACTCTCAAATATGCGACTATTAGACACCTGGCGCGAACAGGTCGGTGCAATCCATTAAGGTGTCGAAACGGTTTTTTCCTACGTATTGTGCATTATATATTGTTTTTTTCCTCATATTAAAATAAAGTGCAAAGCACGAGGAGAAACCGATTTTTTTGCGGACTCAGCTTGCCCCGATCTATCGGGGAGCATCCCGAGAGTCGGGACTTGAAAACTCGGTTTCTTTGCACTAAATCTTAACATGAACGATTTTTTTAGCCCCAGCGGGGCGGCATGTTTATAGCACATTGAATCCTCATCAGTCCAAAGCCCCAGCGGGGCGACATGT
This sequence comes from Candidatus Poribacteria bacterium, assembly GCA_965207095.1. Lineage (GTDB taxonomy): Bacteria > Poribacteria > WGA-4E > WGA-4E > PCPOR2b > PCPOR2b. The sequence continues at coordinate 890,234 of OZ242270.1, forward strand.
GATAGGTTTGGGTATTGTAATAGTTAGTAAAGATGAAAGATCCATCGCTTCTCTCGTAGGGGCGGGGTTCCCCCGCCCGTTTTCACGTTGGAGGAGCGATATGTCTATAGAAGGACGATTCCTTTATTAACTCCCGCGCTCCAGATGAGTTTTAAGAAATTAAACGGGTAATTCTATATTTCCCCCAGACCCGGTAGGTGCGGTTTCCAACCGCACCGCATCGGCGCAGTTAGAAACAGCGCCTACCAAACGTGAAACGTGATGCGTGAGGAATCTCCACGGCAGCTCTGCGAGATGGCGAGAGTTCTACGTCATTTCTTGACTCCTAGGCCTTATGCTTTATTAGCCCCAGCGGGGCGACATGTGTTTTCGGACGGTTGACACATGAAATGTAATAGACAAGGTGTCGAAACGGTTTTTTCTTACGCATTACGCGTTACGTATTATTCTTTTAAGGAGCTGAATCCATGCGAAAAGCCAACATTGCATCCGTCGGTTTGGGCGCGGTCGCAACACGCTGGCATCTGCCGACTATCGCCGAATTAACAAAAAAGGGAGACCTAAACTTCATCGCCGTCTGCGATACCGACGAAGCCAAGGCGAGCGAGGCAGGAAAACAATACGGCGTACCACACTACACCGATGTCGAGCAGATGCTAGACAAACACAAAGACATCGATGTCGTAGATGTCTGCACCGGCGATTATGAGCATCATAAGGTGGCGAAGATTGCCGCCGAACATAAAATGCACCCGATCGTTGAGAAACCGATGGCACCCACCTTGGCGATGTGTGACGTGATTATCAACTCCTGCAAGAAAAACGGTGTCCACTTCGAGGTCGCCGAAAACTACTTCCGGATGCCGAACGATCGAATCCTCAATAAGCTAATCACCGAAGGGGTACTCGGCGACATCATGCGAGTCCATTTTATCGAACCGTCCGGGCGCGGCAGACAGTTTGCGCACGGTTCAGGGAAGCCGCAAGGAATAGCTCGGCCCGTCTCAACATTCGGCTCCCACTCCGGTGTCTGTATCGATATGGGCGTGCATCGGATGTCTCAACTTCGGTTCTATGCCCAAAGCGAGCCAAAACGGATAGCGGGAATCACCAAGCAGTTCCTTACGAACACCGACAGGGTGTACGAAGATTGGGGACACGCGCTGATCGACTTTGAAAGCGGCGCGGTTGGCGTCTACGAGGCATCGCAGGTCGGCGAGGAAACGATCCGGTACAACCAGGTGATGGGAACAAAAGGGGTAATGACAAACGCCAACTACTGGACCTCCGATTTCCCACTCCGTGCAATGGTGGACGGCGAGATGCGAGATATCCCAATCGAGAGGCAACACCATACCGTCGATGGGGTCGATGTCCTCTCAAGGATAGTCGTCCATACCGATCCGCAGATTGTCTACGAGAACCCGTTCAGAGAATACGCAATAGACGATTGGAACGTCGGCACCGCCGAAGAGATAATGAGCATCGCCAACGCCGCACTATACGACCGCGAACCGGAATACGGGGTCGGCGGCAGAAAGGATGTTGAGATGTGCATCGCGCTATATGAATCCTCACTTGGCGGCATGACACCTGTCGATCTCCCGATAACCGACATCACCAATTACGAGGGTATGGTCAATGACGACTTCCGAGAAGCGTTTGGCCACGCCCCACACGAGATTTAAGCCAGTTCGCTAGTGCTGACAAATGTAGCGCAAACTGTTAGTTTGCGTATTCGGATCACAATCTAACAGCCGCCCATAGGTCCAGATTCACATCTCGACAGACCTGTTGCCCCGCTAGGGCTTTGGGTTGTGTGACTCCGATTTTCTGCCAAAATGTAGCGCAAACTGTTAGTTTGCGTCCTCGGATCGCAATCTAACAGATCGTGGTACACAAGAAACACAATCTAACACTATTAGCAGCGTCCTCGTACCGCAAGAAAAGAGAAACAGATGAGTCATTTTGACTACAAATCGTTCTACCGCCGCAACTTGCCACATATACAGCCGCCGGGGGCAACTTTCTTCGTTACATTTCACCTTGCGGGATCTCTACCACGGACTGTATTGCAGCAGTGGAAAACGGAGAAATGCCAACTTGCGACAGAAAAATCACGCCTGCTCAAGTCTCAAGATGGTTCTCATCTTGAGGCAGGCGAAGACATAACATTTGAGCAGAAACAGGAACATTGTAAATGGAAACGACAGTGGTTCCGAAAGTTTGAAAAAACGCTAGATAATGCACAAAGTGGGCCTCTATGGCTCACAGATGAGCGGATTGCTAAAGAGGTTGCAGAGAGTCTACAATACCGAGATGGGAAAGTATACCGCTTGGACGCCTATTGCATCATGGCGAATCATGTACATGTTGTGTTTGCTCCACTTGCAATACAATCTTCCGGAGAGAAGCAAACTAACAGTTTCCGGTACAACACGCTTCCGTCCATTATGCAATCGCTCAAAGGTTATACAGCGTGGAAGGCAAATCGACTATTAGAGCGCAATGGCGCATTCTGGCACCATGAAAATTACGATCATAGTGTGCGGAACACAAGCGAGTGGCAACGAGTTGTCACCTACGTCCTCAACAATCCTGTAAAAGCGGGTTTAATCAAGGATTGGAAAAAGTGGCAGTGGAGTTATTACCGGGACTTTCATGGTAGCGCAAACTGTTAGTTTGCGTATTCGGATTACAATCTAACAGCCGCCCATAGGTCCAGATTCACATCTCGACAGACCTGTCGTCCCGTTAGGGCTTTGGGTTGTGTGACTCCGATTTTCTGCCAAAATGTAGCGCAAACTGTTAGTTTGCGAGCTCGGATCACAATCTAACAGATCGTGGTACAAAAGACGACTGCTATGAAATAAGTTTGAGTGTCGAGATATGAATCTCGACCTACAATAAACTAGGAGTTATGCCGTTCAGTTTGTAGTAGCGCAGTTCATTGCGCGTCAGATAGCAACGACATCGCGCTAAAGTATCTGGTGCAATTGACGGAATACCATCGCACGACACAACGGGTATTCGATAAATCACCCCATTACCAATTGACAAATGTAGCGCAAACTGTTAGTTTGCGAGCTCGGATCACAATCTAACAGATCGTGGTACAAAAGACGACTGATAAATCACGGATCACAATCTAACAGATCGTGGTACAAAAGACGACTATGAAATAAGTTTGGGTGTCGAGATATGAATCTCGACCTACAATAAACTAGGAGTTATGCCGTTCAGTTTGTAGTAGCGCAGTTCATTGCGCGTCAGATAGCAACGACATCGCGCTAAAGTAAATCGCCCCATTACCAATTGACAAATGTAGCGCAAACTGTTAGTTTGCGAGCTCGGATCACAATCTAACAGATCGTGGTACAAAAGACGACTGCTATGAAATAAGTTTGGGTGTCGAGATATGAATCTCGACCTACAATAAACTAGGAGTTATGCCGTTCAGTTTGTAGTAGCGCAATTCATTGCGCGTCAGATAGCAACGACATCGCGCTAAAGTATCTGGTGCAATTGACGGAATACCATCGCACGACACAACGGGTATTCGATAAATCACCTCATTACCAATTGACAAATGTAGCGCAAACTGTTAGTTTGCGTCCTCGGATCACAATCTAACAGACCGTGGTACAAAGGACGACTGCTATGAAATAAGTTTGGGTGTCGAGATGTGAATTTCGGCCCACGGCAGGGCAACCACAAGGGATGCCCCTACAAAAATCGATCCAATGTAGGGGCAGGTCTTGTGCCTGCCCAAAACAGAGACTTTCGGAACGGGGATGGGTTCAATCTGTCAGATGTCAACGAAACCTAGTTCCCCGATAAGAGCGAGATCAAAACCTACATCAATTGACCAATATACCAATGAACTAACGAACATATTGAGAAGGAAATACCGATGCCAGAAGATGAAATTTTTCAAGAAACCGTTACTCGTGTTGAAAAGCCGTCGTCTCACTATACCTTACTTCGCGCCCCCAACGGAAATTTCCTCGGTGCGTCCGAGGACGGATTTGCAACCTTCGACTATGCGGACGATAAAGCAATATGGGATTCCGACGGAGAAACCTATCGCCATGTAGGAACAGGTCTCGTCGTCGAAACCGAATCCCCGCGGTCTAAAGATGGAAGCTATCTCCGTCATGGAGGGAAGTGGCTCGCCAGTGACGGGACGCTTAGTGACGCAGCCGCCCTGTTCGTCCCCGGCCACGGTCCCGCACACATGCCGTCCGAATATCTGAAATCGTTCAGGGAGAACGGATGGATCTGCGTCCCATCGATCATCGCGCCCGACCTCCTTGAGGAGTTGGAGCGGGTTAGCTACACCGGTCGATGGGAAGAAAATGGGGAGTTCGATCGGAGCATTCCGCCGCTACTCCAGACCCCAGCAGTTGCAAAAATCATTACAGAACCGGTCTCGCTATGGCTGATGCGCCAATACATGGGAGTCCAAGACATTCGGCTCGGCCATTCACCCGGCTTTGCCATACTCCCCAAAGACGACGGCAAACGGAACGTCCAAGGCTGGCATTCCGATTTCCCGTACCTCTGGGGCATTGCCGGCAGGACAAAGGACCGGATACCTGTACATCAGGTCGATGGATTCGCCATGGGTGTCCAGCGCAACCTATGCGTATCGGAATTTCGCAAGGAGAACGGGGCAACCTGTTTCAAACTCGGCTCACACGCATTCGGGGAAGGACCGCCAGTCGAATGGGGAACCGGAAACGCAAACAAAGAGCCGGGACATCGCGAAGCCAGAGGCTTGCCCTACACCGGCCCCGATGCCGATGTCGTTGAGGCACCGCCCGGAAGTTATATCGTCTACGATTCCCGGACATGGCACCGTGCCGGCGTGAACCGCACCCCGCATAAGCGTGCCGCCATGCTACAGGCAGTAGTCCCCATGTACATGATGCCGTTCAGGGACACCAGTGGCCCCTACAAGCGATTCATCCACAGTCCCCTCATCGACGAACTGAACGAGCTGGAAAAAAGGGAGCTTGAGGCGACGATGGTGAGCAGAATGCTCAGTCCCGATGGACCGTTGGCAATCACCGTTGACGATGAGTTGACGGAGCGGGTTCGCTCTGCTGATTGATGTTGTATTTAGCGAGGGTGTCTTGGTCAATCGTAGGGGCGAGGTTCCCTCGCCCGCCTTGGACCTTTATCAGTGAGGACAGCTATAAAAATAAATAGACCCTTTCGCCCTTCGGTTTCGATCCCGCCTGCCTGCTCTCGGATTGTCGGAGGCGCGCCTGTCCCGATTCATCGGGGATTCATCGGGGATTTGTCGGGCTGAAACGTCGGGATTTGGTAGGCGCTGTTTCTAACTGCGCCGATGCGGTTCGGTTTCCACCCGCACCGGTTTGGCGTGTCTCATTAATTCTAAGATCTACCATAATAAACCAACCTAACACCCTGTAGGTCGAGATTCATATCTTGACACAGGCGAAAACCGGTTCAATGTAGGGGCAGGCCTTGTGCCTGCCCAACACCCATAATCTGAGTAAGGATGAAATATCCATCGGTTCTCTCGTAGGGGCGGGGTTCCCTCGCCCGTTTTCGCTCCAGCGGAGCGACTATAGGATGTTGGTGCTGATATCTGCGCTCCAGCGGAGCGCAATGTGGCTAACAAGAGCGAACCACCACACCCATAAGTCAGGCATCTTGCGCGACCCATAGCCCCAGCGGGGCGGTATGTTTATAGCAACACGGGATACACAAATCCTTAGCCCCAGCGGGGCGACCTGAATCAAGATTTTCAAGATGGAAGGATAAACAGGATAAGAAAAGAAGCGTCCAAAAATTGATGAGGTTGGGATTGCGGAGGTGGTGGAAATTGTCTGAATCACGGATTAAACAGATTACACAGATTGCGCGGATTTTTTAATGCGTGTCTTCTTTAACCTTCGCTCCAGATGAAGTTTAAGTATTCAAATCGGTAATCCCGATTTTCCTTGAAACACACGGTAGGCGCGGTTTCCAACCGCGCTGGTGCCGCTAGCACATTACCGAACTGTTTTTTTACTGTTCATGAGGAGCGATATGTCTATAGACAGGTGACATGTCCAATCCCCGCGCTCCAGTTGCTTTGAATCCCGATCTTATCAGGGCAGAGCGCAATATGTAGGAGACTCCCTTCAATCAACCAATGAACCAATGCCCCAACATAGCCCCAGCGGGGCGGCATGTTTATAGCAACATGGGATACACAAATCCTTAAAGCCCCAGCGGGGCGACATGTGTATAGGACTGAATCAAAATTTTCAAGATGGAAGGATAAACAGGATAAGAAAAGAAGCGTCCAAAAATTGATGAGGTTGGGATTGCGGAGGTGGTGGAAATTGTCTGAATCACGGATTAAACAGATGAATCGGATAACGCGGATAAGCAAACGAAGCAGTTTCTGCACTGGTATGCCTAATGAATGGAAATCACAATGCTAGATTTTACAGACGAAGAATTGCTGCAAATCATTGAAGCCGGCGAAGCGGACCGCGTTGAGTTCAAGGAATATTTATCTGGCAGTGCTGCGGAAAGAATCGGGGAAGCTATCTGTGCATTTGCCAACGATCTGCCAGCCCATGAAAAGCCTGGTTTTATTTTCGTAGGGGTGAGAGACGACAGAACTATCGTAGATCTACCTGTTACTGACCAATTGCTCGTACAGTTAGCTGATATGAAGACCGATGGGAGGATTGTGCCGCCGCCGTCGCTGAACGTTGAAAAGCGCGTACTGCAAGGCAAGGACATTGCTATGGTCACGGTGCAACCCTCTGACTCACCGCCCGTTCGATATAAAGGTGCTATCCATATCCGCATCGGTCCGCGGCGCGCCATCGCCACAGCACAGGATGAAAGGATTCTCAACGAAAAGCGGCGATATAGAGATATCCCCTTCGATCTGCACCCTATTCCTACGTCCGGCATCTCCGACCTGAACCTAGTCCAGTTCGAGAACGAATATCTACCACAAGCTGTTGATGCCGATATCCTACAAGCCAATGAGCGTGCCTCCGAAGAACGCTTGGCCGCAACAAAGATGATTGCTGCAGTTGATGAACGAACTGCGACGATATTAGGAATACTGGTGCTCGGCAAAAATCCACAGGATTTTCTTCCAAATGCTTACCTACAATTCCTCAGAATTGATGGCAACGAGCTAACAGATGATATTCTTGACAGTGAAGAAATAGGCGGGACAATTCCTGACCTGCTCCGCCGTCTGGACGATAAAATAATCGCTCATAATCGAATCGCTGTTGATTTCACAACCAGCGTTGTCGAACAACGAACAGAGCTTTATCCTATCCCAGCGTTGCAACAGATCACCCGGAATGCCGTTATGCACAGAACCTATGAAGCAACCAATGCGCCGATTCGTGTGTCTTGGTTCAATGATCGCGTGGAGGTATTAAGTCCCGGTGGCGTGTTTGGTGTGGTAACAGCTGAAAACTTCGGCGAACCCGGGCTTACCGATTATCGTAACCCTAATCTAGCGGAAGCGATGAAACACCTTGGCTATGTACAACGTTTTGGCGCAGGGATACCGATAGCAAAAAGACTGCTGCAGGCAGCGGGACATCCGGAACCAGAATTTGACATTCATGACAATTGTGTGCTCGCCACGATAAAGGCAGCACAAAAATCCTAAGAGGAGATAAGAATGTCTGTTCCAGTTTTAACTTTTTTCAACAATAAAGGTGGCGTTGGTAAAACATCCCTTGTCTATCATCTGGCATGGATGCTATACGACCTTGGCCATCGAGTGCTTGCTTGCGACCTCGATCCGCAGGCGAACCTCACCGCTGCATTTCTCAACGAAGAACGTTTGGAAAGTTTGTGGGATGAGAGTCGCGCTATCCCGCAGTCCGGGAGCACCATTTTTGAGTGTGTGAAGCCGTTGATGCAAGTCGGAGATTTGCAATCATCGTCTCTTCAGTCAATTACCCTCCAACCGGATTTGCTTCAAGCTGATCTGAGGTTAATTCCAGGTGACCTAGCATTGGCAGCGTTTGAAGATATCTTATCAGCTGAATGGCCCAACGCACTGGGATCTAGTAATCTATACCGCCCTTTTAGAATACTGACTGCGTTTTCAACTATTATGCAGGAGGGGGCTGCGAAAATGAACGCCTCAGTTATCTTAGCTGATGTTGGTCCCAATCTCGGTGCTATCAACCGCTCTGCGCTGATTGCTACCGATTACGTCGTCGTTCCGCTAGGAGCGGATCTGTTTTCGCTTCGGGGTTTGCGTAACCTCGGTCCCACCCTCAAACGCTGGCGGCAAGATTGGAAACGCAGAAGGGATAACTGGAACACACCGGATTTTCCGCTTCCGAAGGGCGGGATGAAACCTATCGGGTACGTAATGCAGCAACACAGTGTCCGTTTGAATCGGCCGGTAATAGCCTATGACAAGTGGGTCAACCGTATGCCAGAGGAGTATGCCCGGAATCTACTGGATGATAACAGTGGATCTTACCCTGAGACACCGGAACAAGATGACAAACATGCTCTTGCAACCGTTAAGCACTACCGAAGTTTGGTGCCGATGGCACAGGAAGCACGAAAACCCATTTTTCACCTCACTCCAGCCGACGGTGCGATTGGCAGCCATGCTGCCTCCGCCAATGATGCTCACAAAGATTTCAAGGCTTTGGCTGAGAAGATAACCGCGAGGATTAAACTCGGGGAAATGAACTGATGAACCAAAACGACCTGAGATAGGAGCAAATTATGTCAAATGACGATACCTCTCAATCCAAAATCCGGGACAATCGCCACCGAGGAAGCGTTGGTGAATTCCTTGAGTCCGAAATCGAAAACGGTTCATCACTCTCCATTGTATCAGCATACTTCACAATTAATGCCTACCACGCCCTGAAGGGATCTCTGGATAAAATTGAAGCCCTTCGATTTCTGTTCGGTGAACCCAACTTTATCAGAGGTATCGACCCGGAAAACACCGGCGAGAAAGCCTTCGAAATTGTAGATGAAGGTTTGCAGCTGCACGACCAACTTCAACAGAGGTGGGTTGCCAAAGCATGTGCCAAATGGATAGAAGATAGGGTGGAAATTCGGTCTACCCGGCAATCAAATCTACTCCACGGGAAAATGTACCACGTTGCTAACAACGGTATAGAGACAGCCATTATGGGTAGTTCCAATTTTACCGTGCGGGGTCTGGGGTTAAATCCGCCTCACGATAACATTGAACTCAATCTAGAGGTGGACGATCGTCAGGACCGCGATGACCTGAAAGCGTGGTTTGATGAAATTTGGAATGATACGGACTACGTCGACGATGTTAAAGCGAAAGTAATTGCCGCACTTAACCGGCTCGGCAAAGACTATGCACCAGAGTTCATCTATTACAAGACCCTCTACGAGCTGTTCCGGGACGACTTAGAAGCCCGAATGAACAACGAGCAGAAACTGGAAGACACGCACCTGTACGACACAAAATTTGGAATACGTTGTACGCCTTCCAGAAAGATGGCGTAAAAAGCGTTATCGCCCGTCTGTTACGGCACAACGGCTGCATCCTCGCCGATAGCGTGGGATTGGGCAAAACCTACACAGCGTTGGCGGTTATCAAGTTCTTTGAATTGAGAAATGACCGTGTGCTGGTGTTGTGTCCCAAAAAATTGCGTGAAAACTGGGCGTTGTATCCGGTGTATTACAGCCAGCGCAACAACCCGTTCGAAGATGACAAATTCGGCTACTCGCTTTTATCGCATACCGACCTATCCCGTTACAGTGGCGATGCCGATGGCACTGATTTGGAGGGGTTTAATTGGAGCAATTTTGACTTGGTGGTGATCGACGAATCGCACAACTTCCGCAACGACACCAAACCCGTCCGTGATGATGCCGGTAATATCACCCGCCACAGTCGTTACACGCGGTTGTTGGAGGAGGTTATCAAGGAAGGTGCCCAAACGAAGGTGCTGATGCTTTCGGCGACGCCGGTGAATACCTCGCTCATTGACCTGCGAAATCAAATTTACCTGATGACCGAAAAGCGCGAGGATGTTTTCCGGGAAAGTTTGGGTGTCAGCAATATCCGCGCTTTGCTGGGACAAGCTCAAAGGACGTTTAAGGCATGGGAGGACAACCCAGATGCAGGCGGTAGCAGAGACAAATCGAAACTGCTAGCTAAATTGGGAGCCGATTTCTTCCAGTTACTCGGCGGCGTTTCTATCGCCCGTTCTCGGCATCAGATTGAAAATTTCTATGCCGATGAAATAGGAGAAATCGGAGAGTTTCCCGTACAACTGCCACCAGAAAACCATCACCCACCCACCGACCTGACCGGCGAACTCTCTTATAAATACTTGGCGGATCAGATAGAGAAATTCTCCCTGTCCGTTTACACGCCGTCCAGCTACGTCATTAGCGAGGCAGCAATACAGCGACTGGCAAAAGAAAAACAAGCCTTCCGTTTCAATCAGTTAGACCGTGAGAAGTTCCTGATTGGGATGATGCAAACCAACTTTCTGAAACGTCTGGAGAGCTCCGCACACTCCCTCACAGAAACGCTCGAACGCACGATCGGCAAGATTGATACCTTGCTGGAAAAGATTGATCACTATGAACAAAGGCGCAGACGCCGGAGGCTGACATTCTTCCTGATGATGACATCTTGCCAGATGACGACGAAGACGATGAGGAGTTTCTGGTGAATCGGGCACGCCACCCCTATCACTTGGGGGAATTGGATTGCACCCGCTGGAAAGAAGATCTCATAAAGGACAAACAAACTTTGACCGATGCGTTGAAAAGCGTCAAAGGGATCACGCCGGAGCGGGATGGCAAACTTCAAGCGATTAAGGCGCATATTCGGGACAAGGCAGAACACCCGGCGACCGACAAGGATGGGGAGACCAACCGCAAGCTGCTGGTATTCACCACCTTCAAGGACACAGCGGAGTACCTCTATGAAAACCTATCGGATCTGGCGGCGGAACTGAACCTGAAGGTGGCGATGGTCTCCGGCGACGTGACACGAACCCAATCCCGTCCAAACAACTTCAACGCCATCCTGACCAACTTCGCACCCCGCGCACGGGGACACGCTGAGGAGGATGGCGATGAAATAGATCTGCTGATCGCCACCGATTGTATATCGGAGGGACAGAACCTACAGGATTGCGACACTGTGCTGAACTACGACATCCACTGGAATCCGGTGCGTATCATTCAACGCTTTGGACGCATCGACCGCATCGGCAGCCGCAACAAGAAGGTGCGGATGATTAACTATTGGCCCACCAAGGATATGGAGGTCTACCTGCGCTTGCAAAGCCGTGTCGAGGCTCGCATGGCACTCGCGGACGCGGCGGCAACCGGCACTGATGACCCATTGAACGAATCGGCATACGAACAAGCCCAGATGGAACTGAATTTCCGTAACCAGCAGCTGAAGCAGCTGCGCGAAGAGGTGCTAGATTTCGACGATCTCTCCGACGGGATTGTGCTGAGCGATTTTACACTCGACTACTTCTTCACCCAACTGTTGCGGTATCTGGAAAAGAACAAAAAGGAGTTGGAAGCGACCCCCAACGGGGTGTATGCTGTCACCCACGATGAAAATCGTCCGATGGAAAAAGGTGTCATCTTTTTTCTCTGCCAACGGAACGCCAGTACAGATATACGGAGAAAAACAGCCAGTCCCATCCACCCCTTTTATGCGGTCTATATCCGCAACACCGGTGACATCCGCTACGGTTGTGCAAACACCCGACAGGTGCTCGATCTGTTTGAATCGGCGGCTGTGGGTAAAATCGATCCGTTGCACGATTTATGCCTCCAATTTGACACCGAAACCAAAAACGGCGCGAAGATGGGGCTGTATAACGGGCTGCTGAAAGCGGTTATTGATCACATCGGTAGAGCACACACAACGACACAAACCGACAATATGGGACTTAGCGGCACACGTGACTTTGCACTCCCGCTAAAATCCGAAACCCCCAGAGATACCAGCGATTTTGAATTGGTGACATGGCTAATTATCACCACCCCGCAGCCATAGCCAGTTCGCGGTTGTAGGAGGGATTTCCAAATCCCGACGCTTGGCTTGTCGTCGTCCGATTTATCGATTGCACCATTGTACATTGATGTGCCCTTTTGTAGGGGCAACCCTTGTGGTTGCCCTATGATTTGAGGGCTGTCGATGTATTGGGCAGGCACAAGACCTGCCCCTACATTTGTTCCTCCTCCGTAGGGGCTGAATCACGGGTAAAACGGATTAACGGATTAAGGGGTAGAAAACGGAGCTTTTTATGTCAGCCGGGCGGATAAGGGGAATAGAAAATGGGAAGCCCAGCTTTTAGCCCCAGCGGGGCGATATGTTTATAGCTAGGCGATAGGCCCTTCTTCCAAGCCAGCCCCAACGGGGCGGCATGTGTTGGAGTGATGCGTGATGCGTAAAGAGTTCATTGATTTATGGTGAATACTTTCGCCCCCCGGTAGGCGCTGTTTCCAACTGCGCCGATGCGGGGCGGTTTGCAACCACCTTTCCCATCGCCGGTACAGAGTGTCACAGATTCATCGAAGAAAATGGAAAGCCCAGTTTTTAGCCCCAGAGGGGCGATATGTTTATAGAATACAGGATAAACAAATATCCCAAGCCCCAGCGGGGCGACATGTGCCATTTGTCTGAATCACGGATTAACACGGATTAACGGATTACACGGATAAGAGGAAAAAAATGGGAAGCCCAGCTTTTAGCCCCAGCGGGGCGACATGTTTATAGTACGCGGAATACGCAAATAACCAAAGCCCCAGCGGGGCGACATGTGATTTGTCGTGAATGCGATTAAAGGTCCGTTGGATTAATTATTGTCTGAATCAGGATTTTCAGGATTTAAGGATTCGACAGGATTATATGACTATATGACTCAAATTGACACACATAAGGAATCAGATGTGTGTAGGGAACAACGATCGTTGTTCCCGACGGTCCCTTAACAAACAGGAACGAAACAGATGAACAACGAAGAAATCAGAAAGAAGGAAGAAATCGAATCCGCCTTGGCGGCAATGGTTGACGACGATTTTTTGGAAACCTCAAAGGACCTGTTGGCGGTTTTGGGCTACCGTAGCGACCGGACTGCGAACTTCCCGGTAACAGCGGATCACTTTATCTGGCGGTTTCCAGCCCGGAACGAAAACACCGACACAGAGCAGGAATTCCGCAAGAACGTGGAATCGGTAGAACTGGTGTTTCAAGTCAGCAGCGAGGAAATTGCCCTCGACGATCAGCCGATGCTGTTTGAGGCACCTACCTTCGATGAGGGATATGTAAGGACTTTCACATTCTTTGCAATCGAATTAACGGATAAAGACTACCCACGAGGCAAATATGCCCAGTTCACACGGGAGGTCAACAAGCGGTTTATAATGCCTGTTGTGGTATTCTTTCGCGTTAGAGACTGTTTGACCATAGGCTTTGTCGGTCGTCGTCAACACAGGCGTGACCCAGACCGTGACGTGTTGGAACAGGTTACGCTGATTAAGGACATTCGTTTGGATAATCCACACCGGGCGCATCTGGATATCCTGTTTGAACTTTCGCTGGGAGAATGTGCGAACTGGATGCGCGACCACAACGAACAGGAAAACTTCGATGGCTTACTCGCGGCGTGGCTTGCCCGACTGGACACCTCCGAGCTCAACAAGCGCTTCTTCAACGAGCTCGCCAATTGGTATTTCTGGGCGGTTAATCAGGTGACTTTCCCAGACGACGCGGGAGAGGATGAGGAGGTCCGCAACGCCACCAGCGTGATCCGCCTGCTCACCCGGTTAATTTTTGTCTGGTTCATCAAAGAAAAAGGACTGGTGCCAGACGCGATCTTTAACCCAAACGACCTTGAGGACATTCTCGACAGTCTTGATCCACAGGAAAGCACCTACTACAAGGCGATCCTTCAGAACCTGTTCTTTGCCACGCTCAATCAGGAGATGAATACCCCGCAGAAGCCCAATAACCGCAAATTTCGTGGTGAAGGACGCCAGCACTACAACATCACATCGGTTTATCGCTATAAAAATTATTTCATGGATCCGGACGATGCCCTACGAAAGTTTGAGACGATTCCATTTCTAAATGGCGGTCTATTTGAATGTCTGGATGCGCCGTCTAAAGGGCATCCCGCAGTGATTCTACGAGTGGATGGGTTTTCCGATCGGAACGACAATCCGCTGTGTGTGCCTAATAAGCTGTTTTTCTCCGACGAGCGGTCTGTTGATCTCAATGCGGCTTACGGCACAAGGGGGCGGCGATTTAAGGTGCGTGGTCTGCTTCATATCCTCAGCAGCTACAAATTCACGATTACCGAGAATACCCCTATTGAGGAGGAGGTCGCCCTAGACCCCGAACTGCTCGGCAAGGTGTTTGAAAACCTGCTCGCCGCTTACAACCCCGAAACCAAGGTAACCGCCCGCAAGCAGACCGGCTCCTACTACACCCCCCGTGAGATTGTCAACTACATGACTGATGAATTGCTGATTGCCTATCTGAAAAACGCGCTCATTGTCCACGCTGAATCGCAAAGTATCTTCTCCGTAGCTACCCCGGCTTCGCAACTAGACCTCACGGGGCAGGCGGATCCCGTGCAAACGGAACTTGATGTAGAAACGGTGTCGCTGTCCGACGAACAAAAAGCTAAGATCGAGCGGAAACTTCGCGAGTTGTTCGCCTATAACGATGAACCAAACCCATTCAATGAGACGGACGCAGAGGTGTTGATAAGAGCAATTGACACTCTCAAGATTCTTGATCCGGCAGTCGGTTCGGGTGCCTTCCCAATGGGCGTACTGCATAGACTGGTATTCATTCTCGGAAAGCTGGATCCCGGCAATGTTCAATGGAAAGACCGACAGATTGATAGAGCAAGCACAATTCCTGATCCTATCGCCCGGGACAATGCTATTGATGATATTGAAGCCGCTTTTGAGCGGAATGAACTGGACTACGGACGCAAACTCTACCTGATTGAAAACTGCATCTACGGCGTAGACATCCAACCCATCGCCACCCAGATTGCCAAACTCCGCTTCTTTATCTCTCTCATCGTCGATCAGCAGATTGACGATTCACGGGAAAATCACGGGGTGCGTCCACTGCCTAACCTAGAAACGAAGTTTGTCGCGGCGAATACGCTCATCGACGTAGATAAACCGTTGCAAATGCAAATCCGCAACCCGCAGATTGACCGTAAGGAAAAGGAACTGGAGGATGTGCGCCGCAGATACTTCACCGCCCGTACTCCAAAAACCAAAGACAAATATCGTGCCCTTGATGCCGAAATTCGCACTGAGATTGGTAGGCTGCTCAAAGACGCGGGTTTTCCCGACGAGACGACCGAAAAAATCGCCCATTGGAACCCTTACGACCAGAATGTAAGTGCAGATTGGTTTGATCCGGAGTGGATGTTTGGAGTTAGGGAGGGGTTTGATGTGGTAATTGGCAATCCGCCGTATATTAGCCATGATAAAATTCCTAAACAGCTTAAAACCGAAATTAAAGATCGCTATCAATCTTACGAACCCTTTGCGGATATATACTGCTATTTTGTTGAAAAAGCGATAGAGCTGCAAAACCAGCGAGGAATACTTAGTTTTATTACTTCAAATTCATATTTGAGAGCAGAATATGGTGCACCAATTCGAAGACTTCTACAGACTAGGAATAGACTGCTTAGAGTGATAAATATTGAAGATTCACAGGTTTTTGAGAGTGTGATTGTTAATATCGCAATAATAGTATCTTGTCAACCAACAAGTTTCACCGACGATTCTTGTATTGTTGTTAATTCGTCGTTTTCAGGTAATAGTTTTGAGGATTTTGTGCAAAGCAATGGTTTTAATTGTCTTCAAGCGTACTTTAATTCAAGATCGTGGAATCTTGTAACACCAAGGCTTGCTGAACTCCAAAGGAGACTGGAATCATCAGGGAGAACTCTCGAACAGCTACGCACAAAAATTAGACTTGGGATCGCGACTGGCAGTAATGAAGCCTTTCTTATAGAAGAAAATAAGAAACGAGAACTTTGTGAAAGAAATCCTGTCAATGCTGAGATCATAAAACCTATTTTGAGGGGTCGAGATATTTCTCGCTACAGTTACACCTTAGCAGGGGAGTATATTTTGCTGACTAAAAATGGTATTAATGTCCAAAGAGATTATCCTGACATATACGAACATTTAGAGTCATTTGGGGATAGATTCAGAAATCGTGGGGCGCAAGGACAACACTGGACAAATCTAAGAGCCTGCTCATTCTATGATGACTTCAAAAAAGAAAAGATTGTGTGGATTGAATTGACGGATTCAGGGCGGTTTGCCCTTTGCAATGAGGAGATTTATCTACTAAATTCAGCGTATTTTTTGCTACCTCCGTCAGGTATAGAGTCAAAATTTCTGCTCGGTGTCCTCAATTCAAGCACAATTCGCTTTTACTTAGGTCTTATTGCAGAAACGAGTGGGCTGGGAACAAGCCGTTGGATTAACAATTATGTGAAAGAATTTCCAATACCGGAGGCGACTTGTGAGCAACAAGCCCTGATTATTAGTCTTGTCGATCAGATCCTTGATGCCAAACGTACCAACCCGGACGCCGATGTATCCGACCTTGAAAAACGGATTGATCAGATAGTATACTTGTTATATGGGCTCACCCCTGAAGAAATCGCTATTGTGGAGGAGGCGGAAACTGTCTGAATCACGGATTAGGAGGATTACGCAGATTGCGCGGATTTTTGAATCCCTGTAATCCCTTAATCCGTGACAATCTGCGATTCTGACAACACAGAAAGGAGATAGCTCGGTGAATACGAAAAAAGACGTGGAATTTGATTATCAAGCATATATGAAGGACTATACGCCGGATCCAGACAAAATTCATTGGGGATCAGAGGCGCGCCAAAAGCGACGCGAAGCCGTAATCCATAACAATCGTGGTCTTGCTTACGGAGAAAATGGGGATTATGAACGCGCCATTGAAGCCTTGACCAAGGCGATAGAGTTGAATCCCAACTATGCCATAGCTTATTACAATCGTGGTCTTGCTTACGGGGAAAAAGGCGATTATGAAAGCGCTATTAAGGACTATAGCAAAACGATAGACCTGCAACCGGATCTTGCCGAGGCACATTACAATCGGGGGGAGGCTTACTACGAAAGACGGGAATTTGCTCGAAGCATCGAAGACTATAGCAAGGCGATAGACCTGCAACCGGATCTTGCCGAGGCATATTACAATCGGGGGAGGCGTGGTTACATCTGAAAGAATGGGAAAAAGCCAAATCAGACCTGACGGCTGCCAGAGGCATGGGAATAAATCTCATTACTGCATTTGATTACCTCTACGAAAGTGTTGAGGACTTTGAGGAGAGCAACGGCGTTAAGCTGCCGGAAGATATCGCCGTAATGTTGACCCCCCAGGTAAATGCCATGCAAAAAGCAGAATTACAACAGCAAGTGGTTGAGTTAATCGAACAATTCTCGGCAGAAAAGCTGCAGGCGATCTTTCACTATCTGACCGATCAGCAAGAAAAGGAAGAGTGGGAAGCAACTCACGAATTGGCAAGCGATCCAGAAATCGCCAAGAGTTTAGAACGTGCAAAAGCAGATATAAAAGCGGGAAGGCTAAAACGTTGGGACGATGTTAGACGGGACGTTTGATGTAGAACTCACTAATGATGCAGAGAAGCATTACAATATGCTTGACGCTAACATGACACGGCGAGTAAGTCGGGCGCTTCATTTATTAGCCCAGAATCCATTCTCTGGTCCGAACATTACCAAGTTGCGAGGAGAATACACAGGACAATACAGATACCGCGTCGGGAGTTACCGGATTCTCTACAGTGTGGACACGCAACATCGAAGGTGTATCATCACAGGCATTTACCGACGGGGTAGAGCGTATCGTCCCTAATTTAGCAGCGAATACAGATAACGCCTTTAATCCGCGATAATCAGCGATTCAGACAGAGGAGAGAGAATGAGCGAACCACTAAAAGTATTCATAACCTATGCACATAAAAATAAGGAAGCAAAAGACAACTTGATAGAGTGCCTTGCTGTGATTAAAAACGAGGGTTTGATAAGTATCTGGCATGACAACGAAATCCTCCCAGGCGACAAATGGCGTGACGAAATTTTTTCCACACACCTGCCCGATTCGGACATTCTCCTCTATCTCGTTTCCCGTGCTAGTCTTGATTCTGAAAACTGCAACAAAGAATTAGCCGGGGCGTTAAACTTCAAGATCAGGGTCATCCCCATCATCCTTGAGAGTTGCGAATGGCAGAATCATCAACTCAGCGACTTCCAAGCTCTTCCTGACGGAGTTGTGCCTATTAACCAATGGGATCACGAGGATGATGCTTGGCAAAATGTGGTGGAGGGCATCCGAGAAGTCGTTGAAGAAATGCAAACTCAATCGGATTTGTCGCCCGAGACATCTGAAAGAGAATTACGCACTGAATTGGCGTTCCAGCAAGGTAACGTTTTCATGATGCTAGGGCAAATAGACAGGGCGATAGAAGCTTATTCACATGCAATCACCCTTGATCCGAATAATGTTGATGCCTATTACAATCGCGGGGTAGCTTACAACAATAAAGGTGATTCTGAGCGAGCCATCGTGGATTTTACCAAGGTGATACGCATGAATCCCAATTTTGCCCAGGCCTATTACAATCGCGGGATTGCTTACGAGCGCAAAGGCGATTACACCCGCGCTATTGAGGACTTTACCAAAGCAATGGAGATGAATCCTGGTTTTGTTAAGGCTTATTACAATCGCGGAGTGACTTACAATAATAAAGGCGATTTTGACCGTGCCATCGCAGCCTGTACCACGGTAATAAAGATGAATCCCAATTTTACCATAGCATATATCAATCGCGGTGCTGCTTACGGGGAAAAAGGCGATTTTGACCATGCCATTGAAGACTTTAACAAAGCCATAGAATTGAAACCGGATTTTGCCATAGCCTATGCCAATCGCGGTTCTGCTTACCAGCATAAAGGTGATTATGACCGTACCCTCAAAGACTGTACTAAAGCGATAGAATTGAATCCCAATTATGCCGAGGCCTATTACAATCGTGGGGTGGCTTACGGCAAAAAAGGTGATTTTGACCATGCCATTGTAGACTATACCAAAGCAATAGACCTCAAACCCGATTTTGCTGAGGCCTATAATAATCGTGGAGCTGCCTACGGAGAAAAAAGTGATTTTGACTGTGCCATCGCAGACTATACCAAAGCAATAGACCTCAAACCCGATTTTGCTGAGGCCTATTATAATCGTGGTGAGGCGCGGTTGCGCCTGACAGAATGGGAAAAAGCCAAATCAGACCTGACCGCTGCCAGAGACATGGGGATAAACATTATTGCTGCATTTCGTAACGATTACGGAAGCGTTGAAGGTCTTGAGCAAATAACAGGAGTTCAATTACCCGCAGACCTCGCCGCAATGTTGACACCCCAGATAATTGCCCTGCAAAAAAAAGGAAGCGAAGAATCAACCCACGAATCGGTGAGCGATGCTGAAATCGACTTGGATGAGATAATAAGAAATTACGATCGAGCATGGAAAACTTTAGCCAAACCGTGAAGTATTTGACAATTGAGGACATTCTAAGGGTTGCCGAGGAACGGGTGGGTAGCTATCAGTTGTTGAAGGAAAATCAGTTACACTATTTGGTTGAAATCGTCGGTGAAAAATTGGGGGACACAGAATTGTTTCCGACTTTAACCAAAAAAGCTGCTGTATATGCCTATCACATTATCACTGGACATATATTTTTGGACGGGAATAAGCGGATTGGTCTGATTTCTGCACTCTGGTTTTTAGTTTTGAATGGTCGTGCCCCTCGCCTCAACATTGATGATTCAATTATTGAGCTTGGCATCAACATTGCGGATGGGACGATAACCGATTTGGAGATAATTGCCGAGCATTTACAATCATGGATTCAGCGTCAGACGGATGAATCGGTGATATTGACAGCGACATTTAATTGAGGATGGAAAAGAGAATTGTGAAGGGAGCATAAACTATCTGAATCACGGATTCTCAATATATCAGGCATGATCCCAATGCGACACATGTCGCCCCGCTGGGGCTAGGGGACTTAGGACACTGATATTCTATATACATATCGCCCCGCTGGGGCTTTAGGTCACAACTTGAGTTGAACAGAATCAATCGGAACGATCAAGCGTCAGACTCGCGATTCGGAGGGGACGTCCCCTGCTTGGTTTATCAACTAACAACTTGGGTTAATATACCAATAATCCGCGATAATCCGTGATTCAGACAATGTAAGGATTATGGTGACGTATCGAGGGAGGAATGCCCCTCCCACGTCTAGCGGCGCAGATCGCGCAGATTTTTTCTCCGTGTAATCCTTGAATCCGCGTTAATCCGCGATTCAGACTAACAAATTCTAAACTTTACCGATAAAAAAACATGGAGGCTATCTGTTTTATGATGTGTATAACAGGTTGTGGAAGGGCAAAAAATTTGCCGTCCCAGACCCACAAGGTGAAGTGGGGTTATGCAGCAGAGAACGGACCGGCTGTTTGGGGGCAGCTTAGTCAGGAATACCTCCTTTGCGGCGTGGGGACCCACCAATCACCGATCGATATTGTGAACCCCACGCCAACCCAACTTCCGACTATCTCTTATGAGTACAACCCTGCAACGGGTGCGAACATCCACCATAATGGACATACGATTGAAGTGGCGTATCCCGAAGGCAGCGGAATCCGGATCGATGGCACCGACTATCAACTGCTCCAATTCCATTTCCATGCACCTAGCGAACATACGGTAGCCGGTCAACCGTTTGACATGGAAATGCACCTCGTTCACGAAAGTGAGGAGGGCAATTTAGCAGTCGTTGGTCTGTTAATCGAGAACGGTCGTCACAACCCTGGGTTTGATCCAGTCTGGGACCATTTACCCTCCACCCCGCTCGAAACACAGCGTATTGAGAATGGCACTATTGATCTTGATTCGCTTTTGATGTTGTCGCCAAATGGACAGAGACTCGACGAAGCAGTACGGGCTTTTCCCAGCACCTACCGCTACAACGGTTCACTGACGACCCCGCCCTGTTCAGAGGGAGTCAAATGGATTGTGCTAACGACGCCCGTTGAAATGTCTGAATCGCAAATTGCGGCATTTAAAGCGATTGTCCACGGCAACAACCGACCGGTACAGCCACTGAATGGGCGCGAACTGCTCCTCGATGCCACAGGAGCGCCCTAAACTATCTGAAGGGTGCTCATAAATCGGTTTCAATGGAGTTGTGCATCAGGAGGGGAATTTTCTTCCCACTGTGGGAGAGGCTTCCTAGCCTCGATGCGTACTGGAAAATGCTGGGCCACTGTGATCCAGATCGCAACCGAATCGCAGTCGCGCAGATAACGCCTTTAATCCGCGTAGCCCCTGAATCCGCGCTAATCCGCGATTCAGACAACAGGGGGCAAACAGAACGAAAGGAGAACACCATGCGAAAAACAGATCTACAACAACAAGCTGCAACGTTAATTGAACAACTCTCGGCAGAAAAGCTGAAATCAGTAATTGACTATCTGACCTATCTTCAGGATAAAGAAGCGTGGGAAGCCACGCACGAATTGGCGAGTAATCCAGAAATCGCCAAGAGTTTAGAGCGTGCAGAAGCGGATGTGAAAGCGGGAAGGCTAAAGCGTTGGGGTGATGTTAAACAGGACGTTTGAAGTACAACTCACTGACGAAGCAGCGACGCATTACAATGCACTGGCTGCCAACATGAAAAGGCGGGTGAATGGGGCTATTGATCTATTAGCTCAATAGCCGCTCTTTGGACGTAACATCGTTAAGTTAAAGGGGTATACGCAGGACAATACAGATACCGTGTTGGCAGTTACCGGATTGTCTACAGTGTCGACACGCAAGGTCAAATCTGTATCATCAGAGGTATTCACCGACGTAGTAGAGCATATCGCTCCTAGTTTAACGGATGAGAAAATAACCCAGATATCATACCTGCGTAACCCCTGAATCCGCGTCAATCCGCGATTCAGATGACACAGAAATCGCTGTTGTGCGGCAAATAATTGTCATGCGACGGTGACCGCGAGACAGTATCACTATGGCGACTTCTAAAAATAAATCGACACTTTCGCCCCTCGGTTTCAATCCCCCCGATACATCGGGGCAGGCAGGAACGGCATCGGGATTTGGCGTGTCTCATTAATTCTAAAATCTACCATAATATCTTCAACAAAAAAGGAAAATCCTTATGCTATCCAAACAAGACAGAACAAGGTTCAGATATATCTCGGTTTACGGCGTTTTTACACTGTCTTTCTTATTGACCGTTTCCTTATTCGGATGCGATCTAATCCAACAGCTTGTCCCACCTGACGAACCCCCTGACGACGTGGCTTCGGTCAAAATTGGTTTCATCTATAGCCCACCCGACCCGGGGACAACGCGGAACGGTGCCGAGTTAGCGGTTGCCATCGCAAATCAAGCGGGAGGCATCAGCGGATTACCGATAGAGCTTCTCGTTAGGGATGACCAAGGCGATCCGTCAATCAGCGTCCAACGCGCAAAGGCGTTGATTGATGCAGGGGTATTGGCAATCGTCGGACCGGACTACAGTGTAATCGCTGTGGAAGTCGGAGCGGTTGCCCAACAGTATGGGATACCGATGGTAACCACCTATCCGACGAACCCGAATGTGACGCGAAACGGGAATTTTTCCTTTATGGGTGCTTTCATAGATCCCTATCAGGCGAGTGTGATGGCTAATTTTGCGATCCAAGAGTTGGGCGCAGCGACCGCCGCGATCCTCACAGAAACAGGCAACAGCTATTCTGAGGGTTTATCGAATACTTTCATCGAACGATTTACCGCACTAGGCGGCACAATTGCAAGCCAACAATTTTATGAGACAGATGCGACCGATTTTACCGGGCAATTGATGGCAATTGTTGCAGTAGACCCACCCGTTGATGTCATCTTTCTACCCGGCTTGGGACCCGAATTCCCATTGGCAGTTAAACAGGCAAAATCACCTGAATTTGGTATTACTGCCACCTTCCTTGGTGGCGACGGTTGGGATCGACCAGACTTGGTTGAAATCGGCGGGACAGCGGTTGAAGGGAGTTTCTTTGCAAATCACTTTGCGCCCAGCGGGCCTCCAGAGGGTTTAAGTGAAGAAGCACGCCTATTTATTGCTGCCTATACGACACAATTTGGTCTCGCCCCCGATGGTCCTGCGGCACTTGGTTACGATTCTACGACTATTGTGATTGAAGCGATGCGGCGAGCTGCTGACCTGACCCCTGCGGCAATTCGCGACCAAGTTGAGGCGACTCAGAACTATAGCGGTGCTACAATCCTATCGCATTTTGATGAGAATCGACAGGCAATCAAAAGTTTGGTCGTCAACACCGTTAAGGAGGGCAAGATACAATTCTATCAGGTCCTGTTACCGTAGAATACGCCTCGCGTGGATTCGTGAGAATTCGTGAATTATGGTGAATTATAAAAATAAATGGACCTTTTCGCTCCCCGTGTATGGTAGGCGCTGTTTCCAACTGCGCCGGTTCAACTACGGTGACTATCCGGTGCGGCTAGAAACCTCGCCGATTGGCAGTGTCTCATTAATTCTAAAATCTACTATAATTTTCTTCCCTACGGGTCTTTTTAAATCCCTCGCAATCCGCGATTCAGACAATCGGAGAAACAAAATGAGTGCTACAGAAACAAACAATAACTGGAAAACCGAATCAACGGTCACCGACCAACAAGTAACTTTCTACAACGAGAACGGCTACCTCAAGTTCGGCAGAATCTTCACCCAGCCGGAATTAGACGAGCTGCGCGATTACGTCGACGACATGATCGCATCGCTTCCCGAAGGCAAACGCCCCGAACAGATGGACGTGCCGCACTTCGAGCATCCCTACCTGTTCAAATACCTCGCAGATCCGCGCGTCCTCGATGTAATCGAACGCTTCATCGGCCCCGACATCCTCCTCTGGTCAAGCCACTTCATCAGCAAACGGAGGAGCGACGGGCTAGCCGTGCCGTGGCATCAGGACGGCGTCTACTGGGGCGAACGACTGCAACCTATGCACGTCATAACCATGTGGCTCGCGGTAGACGAATCAAAGATCGAAAACGGCTGTATGCGCGTCATCGCTGGCAGCCATAAACTCAGAGATCGGCGGTACGAAGCAGTCGATCGAGAAAACCACCTATTCGGGAGCGAAGTCATTGCCGAAGACATGGATGCATCACAGGTCGTAGATTTGGAGCTATCGGTCGGCGAATGCCATTTTCATGACGGCTTCACCATCCACGGTTCTGCACCAAACACCTCACAGGAACGTCGATGCGGCTACACGATGCGCTATATGCCCGCGAATGTCCGCTGCAACGACCCCTCACTGCGACCAAGCCACCACATCTATCTCCTACGCGGCGAGGATCGAACAGACGGCTTCAACACCTATACACCCGTACCAGACTTTTATGGTGAATCCTAGAAACAAATAGATACTTTCGCACCCCGGTAGGTGCGGTTTTTAACCGCACCGGTGCCGATTTATCGGCATCTCCCGATTCTCGGGATCCTCGGAACGGGACTCGACAAGTTCCGGTATATCGGAATGCTCCCCGATACATCGGGGCAGGCAGGAACGGCATCGGGATTTGGCGTGTTTCATTAATTCTAAGGTCCACCATAATTCGGATCTGTATCTGAGTCCAGAAAACGCAGGTGTTACAAACCGTAGGGGCGGGGTCACCCCGCCCGTGGCACATCCCGATTTATCGGGGCAGTAGAGGTTGGGTAACCCAATCCCTGCAAAACTCGGTCTTCTACCTTTACTTCTTACGCATTACCAACTTACGGGATACGAACCATGCCAGACAAAAAAATATATCCCCGGGACCAACTGACCGAAATTATCCAGGGCGCACAAGCCGACGGTAAAATCGTTGTAACAACCAACGGCTGTTTCGATGTACTACACGTTGGTCATCTACGCTACCTGCAAGCCGCCCAAGCGCTCGGCGACCTCCTCGTTGTCGGTGTCAACAGCGACGACTCGGTTCGCGTGCTCAAAGGCGAAAACCGGCCCCTCGTCCCCGCCGACGAACGCGCCGAAATGCTCGCAGGCTTAGGGTGTGTCGATTACGTCACCATTTTCCCCGAACTTGACCCGATCAACCTGCTCTCCGTCCTCAAGCCCAACATCCACGTCAAAGGCGGCGATTACACAATCGAGCGCGTCATCGAACGGGAAGTGGTCGAATCCAACGGCGGCAAAGTGATCGTCGGCCTAAACGTGCCCGGTAAATCCACCACCGACCTCATCGAAACAATCCGCGAAAGATATATGTAGGTTGGGTTGAACGGTTGAAAACGCCTTACTATCAGGGACAGGAGCAGTTTCTACCTTTTAGCATCGCATGCTTGCAGATGACGAGAGTGAAACCCAACACGCACAACCGATGAGGCAAAGTGGTAGAAATATTGCCTTGAATTTCCCAACAAATCGGGAGTAGCGTTCAAGTCCCCCTAATAAGGGGGATTTAGGGGGTTGGTTCTACTCTGTGTCGAAATATGAATATATGCCTATTTTTAACATTTGACGGATTCTCACAGGCTCCCAACGATAGGGGCATGGCAGCACCGAATCAGATGTAGAGAATAACTGTTTTTTATCCGTGTAATCGCTTAATTCGCGTCAATCCGCGATTCAGACCAACGTTTCCTCTGTTTAATCAACCAATGAATTGATATAGCCCCAGCGGGGCGACATGTTTATAGCAACGCC
Organism: Candidatus Poribacteria bacterium; assembly: GCA_965207095.1. Classification (GTDB taxonomy): domain Bacteria; phylum Poribacteria; class WGA-4E; order WGA-4E; family PCPOR2b; genus PCPOR2b. The sequence goes on from OZ242270.1 coordinate 916,127, forward strand.
AAATGCCGATGCACCCAAGCCCCAGCGGGGCGACATGTGCGCTCTTGGATTGACAGCATCGCGTTCTTTCTTTCGCTCCGGATGAGCGATATGTCTATAGAGTGCCGCTAGTCTTAATACCTGCGCTCCAGAGGAGCGCAATGTGCATGGCAGCACCGAATCAGATGTAGAGAATAACTGTTTTTTATCCGTGTAATCGCTTAATCCGCGTCAATCCGCGATTCAGACCAACGTTTCCTCTGTTTCATCAACCAATGAACCAAATAAACTGAAAGGAACTCATACGATGCAAATTAACGTCAAAGTTGGAGATTTCAGAACCGAAACCGCCGATGCAATCATACTCGGCATATTTGAAGGAGAACCACTCGTCAGCGTAGCGGCTGCCGCCGATACCGCAACCAACGGCGCAATCAGCGAGCTCATCGACGCCGGTGACTTCAAGGGCGAACACAAACAGACTGCCGTACTCTACACCAGAGGAGGGGTCACCGCCCCACGAATCGCACTGATCGGGCTAGGAAAAAACGAAGATATCAATCCAGAAAAAGTCCGTCAGGCAGCCGGCAAAATTGTCCAAGAACTTCGTGATCTAGATCTCAAAACCGTCGCGATCGCGTTGCCACCCGAAACCCCACAAGAGATCGCACAAGCCGCCGCCGAAGCCAGCCGACTCGCGCTCTACCAATTCAATCAACACAAGACAGAAGGGCTCGACAAAGTCAAGGCGCTTGACGCCATCACCTTCCTTGTAACCGACGAAGCGACCAAGGCATTGGTCGAAGGCGACGTTGCCATCGGTGACGCGATTGCGAGTGGAACCAACCTCGCACGCGATCTGAGCAACCAACCGCCGAACCACCTGACCCCAACGATGCTCGCCGAGAAAGCGGTCGAAGTTGCAAACGAGGTCGGGCTGAAATGTGAAGTCTTTGACCTCGCACAACTCCAAGAGAAAGGCTTCCGCACCCTGCTTGGCGTATCTCAAGGAAGCATCGAAGAGCCGCGATTCATCATACTGGAGCACATCCCCGACGGCGCAGGAAAAGACACCGTTGCGTTTGTCGGAAAAGCCATCACCTTCGATAGCGGCGGTCTGTCGCTCAAGTCCGGTTCCGGTATGATGGATATGAAGCACGATATGTCCGGCGCAGCAGCGGTGCTTGGCGCGATGCAGGTGGTGGGCATCCTCAAACCGGATCTCCACGTCGTCGGGCTGATTGCCGCAAGCGAAAACATGCCGAGTGCCACCGCCCAGCGGCCCGGAGATGTTGTCGAATCCTACGGCGGCAAAACTATCGAGATCCTCAATACAGACGCGGAGGGGCGGTTGGTCTTGGCGGACGCGTTGGGCTATGCCGCACAATATAACCCGAAAGCAGCTATCGACCTCGCAACCCTGACCGGCGCTGTCATCACCGCTCTCGGAACCGTTGCCTGCGGGATGATGGGCACCGACGCCGATCTCATGGACAAAGTCAGATCCGCTGCAGAGAAAACGCATGAACGGGTGTGGGAACTCCCCTTGTGGGACGATTACGACGAACTAATCAAAAGTGATGTCGCTGACGTCAAAAATATTGGCGATGGAACGGCGGGAACGATTGTCGGCGGGGCGTTCCTAAAGAAATTTGCGGAAGGCTATCCGTGGGTACATCTCGATATCGCAGGCACGGCGTGGGATGTCAAAGGCTCATCATACATTCCCAGCAAAGGCGGCACCGGTTTCGGCGTGCGGATGCTCGTGCAATTCGCGCGCGACTGGACTTCCTAATCCCCTATCGGTACCCCCTAAACCCGTAGGTCGAGATTCACATTTCGACGCAACATGTCAATATCGGAAGACTATCACAATGTAGGGGCAGGTTGAGTGTAGCGAAATCCCGATTTGTCGGGAGCTTCTGCCTGCCCGAACCGCTTTCACTTCAGAGGAGCGACATATCTATAAAAAGACGACACCTCTGACCGCCGCGCTCCACAGACAGGTGGAATGCGTCTTAATCCGGGCAATCCTTTAGTCCTTCTCAATCCGTGATTCAGACCGCTTACGCGTTACATTCATATCCAAGGGGTTCGGACAATGAGGGAGGTCAATTATGCTGCTGCGCTTTATCTGTATTACCTGCCTGTGTCTGCTAATCGTGAGCGATGTCCATGGCAAGATTGTCTTTTCGTCGTCTCGCCCTCGAATTGCACATAAAGATCCGAGCGGGTCTAACATCTTCGTGATGAATTCCGACGGGAGCGACTTAAAGCGGCTTACACACGACGGGGGGATCGAGGTAAAACCCACTTGGTCACCAGACGGACGGCACATTGCGTATGAACGCGCGTTTCGGGGCTGGGATATCTGGGTGATGAATGCCGATGGGACCAACCGACAAAATCTCACCCGCGATGAGGCGATCGATTTCCGTAGCGCACCATGGGATCACACGCCTTCCTGGCACCCTGACGGAAATCGGATTGCGTTTCGAAGCTATATTCGGGACGCTGACGAAACGCATATCTATGTGATAAATGTAGATGATGGTCAAATCGAGAAGCTCATTGAGCACGCGGCGAACCCACGCTTTTCGCCAGATGGGACCCGAATCGCTTTTCAAAGCCACAATGGTCAAATTTATGTCGCGAATGCCGATGGTACAAATCCGTGGCAGCTTTCAGATGAAAAGAACTTAGAGCTAGGTGGATGGTCCCCGGATAGCAGACAGATCTTGTATTCGCAGCCGAGGGGGCAGCTGGATACATGGCTGTTGTTTATTGTCACGGTTAATCCTATCTTTGACGGGAACCAAGGGCTTCCCAAGAAGAAGATACGGATGCCGATCCGGTTTGCGGATCCAACATTCGGGGTGGACGGTAAATCTATCCTCTTTTCAGGGCATGGTGGTGCCAAGCGTTGGCATATCTATCGCATGTATATCGAGGAAGAGCGAGTCATTCAGTTGACCTTTGGTGAGTTCATAGACTACGACCCGCACGAATGGAAGTCTCCCTTGTCAGTCTCTCCCCGCAAAAAAGTGCCCCTGCTTTGGGGAGAGATAAAGGATAATTGAATATGCTGCTCCGCTTTGTCTGTATTGTGTGTCTGTCATCTCTGCTATCCGGCTGCGCTACGGCCATACCCCAACTCGACGTTACTCCCGAGCAGATGAACGAAATTGATCGCTTGATTGGCGAAAACTTCCTGACCTTTCACGACAACATTGAGCCGATATTGGGAGAAGCATATAAGACAATAGAAAACGACACGCCCACCTACGACTTCGGGGATAAATATCGGTTCCGAGGATTAACCGCAGGCATGCTGAACAACAAAGTCGTCATGCTCTCATTCTATGCCAATAGACGGCTCACCCCCCACGAGGCAATCTATGCACTGGGCTATCGGGAATTGCCCGAATTCAGCTGGATTGACGGTAGACCCGTCTACATGCTCAACACGCACAACGGAAAACGCATCTTCTTTATAACCCAACACTCAGGCTGGACATTTGTCCGCATCTTCTCCAATGCCCAAGATGTAAAAAAGCATTTCAATCTGCAAATCACCCGTTTTCCATACCCCTCATTCTACTTCTCACAGTCTAATTAGCTAGGGCGTGTTGACATGTTGAGGACGCTGATTTGGCAGACGCTGTAATCATCGGGCGATCTGATATAAGTAGCGCAAACTGTATGAGGTTTAAGTATTTAAATCGGTAATCCCGATTTTCCTTGAAACACACGGTAGGCGCGGTTTGCAACCGCGCTGGTGCCACTAGCAAATTACCGAACTGTTTTTTTAATGTTCATTTAGTTTGCGGCAGAAAGTCACAATCTAAATGAGGTTTCAGAAAATACTTCGGTAATTCTATACTTTCCCCTGGCACGGTAGGTGCGGTTGGAAACCGCACCTACCGGTGGGCCAAAGTGTTCAGTTATTTTTAACATCCACCATATAGTAGATTTCATAACTGTTTGGACACTGTGGGAGGGGCATCTCCCGATTCAGCCTGCCCCGATGTATCGGGGAGGATCCTCGGCGAAGCCGGGACTTGCCCCGATTATACGGGCTGAGAAGGTCAACCCTACAATGGCTACTGGAAAAAGTGTCTACCTGTTTTTAGAGTTTACTATAAATCGGTAATCCCGATTTTCCTCGAAACATACGGTAGGCGCGGTTTCCAACCGCGCTGGTGTTGATAGCAAATTACCGAACTGTTTTTTTTATTTTCATACAGATTGTGGTACACATGTAGCGTAAAGTTCTGTGTCGAGATATGAACCTCGACCTACAAGCTAAGATTCTTCACGTTTCACGCATCACGTTCCACGTTTCATCGAATAACCTGAACCCCAAGCTCCGCCGCCGTCCGATGCAAGAAATCACTGACCTCCGGCAATTCCGACTCTTGCGCACCCTCGACAATCAACGGATACTCCGGATCAAGCGCGTCCATTCGGCGGATATACGCTTTGAAATCCAGCATCCCCTTACCGGCTGCGCAGGTCGGCAGATGGAGGGTGTGGGCATTGGTGAGCGTGACATCCTTCGCATGACCACTCACAATATGGTTGCCGAGAGTGTCGAATATCCGATCGATATATTCACCCGTCCCATAGACCGTCTTCAGCGTAACCCAGTTCGCCGGATCTAAATCGGATCTGACCCACGGCGAATCCACCGCATCAAGGATCTCCTTCGTAACCTTCTCGTTTTCAAGTACCACAAGTTGATGCCCTTCCAGACTCAGGTAAACCTGATTATCCGCCGCCGCCTTCGCGCACTCCCGCAGGCTCTTGATTAGCTGCTCCTTGCTTTTTTGACTCCAGTTGTCAGGATGGGGATTCCACGGCCCCGTTGGGTTCATCGATCCAGGTCCCGTATCAATCCCACGCGCCCCAATATCGCCAGCAACCCTCAGACCTTCCTGCACCGTCCGCACCGCTTTCTTCCGCTCCGTCTCGTCGGGGTGGATCAAGCACTGCCAATACCCCGTCGTCTGATACATCCGAATGCCCTCATCCGCTAACACATCCCGCACCCTATGACATTGGGCGGTCGTCGTTTCAAACGGGTCGTTCTCCCGAAAACGGGTGAACACACCCGAGAATCCAAACGATTCTCACCCGCTTTGCGATCTCCGGCGTGAAGTCATCCATATTTCCCGGCAAAAATGTTCCGCTCATTCCAAAACGCATAATTCTCTCCTTAACAGGTGAAAGGTATGGGGTAAAGGGACATCTGTGGTAAATTAGATAGATAAGTAGCCATTTGCGAGTTTTGCAAAGTCCCCCTGATAAGGGGGATTTAGGGGGTTAGCTTTTCATTTAGAGTGTCTAATTACTTGACGGGTGTGCCTCACTATCGTTTGAATTACAGAGGCAGCTGATTACGCAGTAAATATCAATAAGCAAACAGAACTGCTACCAGCCTCACGTTCTTTCAGCAAGCCGGATACACCAAAGTTCTGATGATCCGACAGAACCCTTCGCTCCAGTTTTGAATCCCAATTTATCGGGGAGGAGCGATATGTCTATAGGTTGCCGATGCGATGCGGTCAATGCCTGCGCTCCAGATGAAGTTTAAGTATTTAAATCGGTAATCCCGATTTTCTTCGAAACATCTCGAAACATACGGTAGGCGCGGTTTCCAACCGCGCCGTTTCAACCCACCACGGCACCTACCGGGGGCGAAAGTGTCCCTTTATTTTTAGAATTCACTATAAATCGGTAATCCCGATTTTCTTCGAAACATCTCGAAACATACGGTAGGCGCGGTTTCCAACCGCGCTGGCGTTGATAGTAAATTACCGAATTATTTTATTAACTTTCATGCGGAGCGCAATGTCTATAGTTTGAGGACTTTCCCCGTTTTTTAGCCCCAGCGGGGCGACATGTTTATAGAATGTGGATAGCCCCCATACACCCAAGCCCCAGCGGGGCGACATGTGTACCGTCACTTCGGTTATTTTTAACTGAGTGTCTAGTATGGAAACTCGGGCTATAGACTAACTAAGGCGTGTTGATATTTATGTGAAGTGTGTTCTCCATTCGCCGATGAGTGCTCAATCGTAGGGGCGAGGAAACCTCGCCCCTACGATTGGATTACTCAACTCCTACAGGAATTAACTCAATGTAGGGGCAACCCTTGTGGTTGCCCAAAATCCTGTCTCAAGTTGCTTTGAATCCCGGCGTGCATCAATAGTAAATTGTAGGTCGAGATTCATATCTCGACAAAATACTGATTGCAATGAAATGTCAACAGAACCTTGCAACTTGGATTAAATTAAATAAATAGCCATTTGCGAGTTCTGCAAAGTCCCCCTGACAACGGAGATTTAGGGGGCTGGTTGTGGACTAGACATGTCTAATTAATTCTCAAGTATACCATAATTTATACGTAATTTAGCACTTTACTCGTCCTCAATAACATTCGGGCGATTACCAATGGAAGGCGGAGATAGGATCCGCTTCTGCTGTTCCGTCAACTCGCCATACTCGCTGAGATTATAGAAGTTGCCCGACCATGCCGAATGTCCCGGACTATATTTGTAGAGCAGGGATCGTCTTTCATGCGCCGCACACCACGGCATCGTACCATGGATCACCGCCTCAGTGAAAAAGATCACATCCCCCGCTTTTGCACTCGGTTGCACGACGTAATGTGCAGGACGATCGAAACTGCGTACATCGGTGGGTAGACAGGTGGCGAAATTGCTCTTGTGACTTCCCGGAATGCACGAGAAGCCGCCATCGCCTTCCCCTACATCCGATAGGCAGTAGGTCATCACGATCAGTCCATTCCGGATTACCCCATCTCGGTATTTGTACCAGTGATCTCCCTCCGGTCCTCCAGCACGGCCGCCATCCTCGCCGCCGTGCAGCCGTCCACGATTTTCACCTTGACTCATGAAGATAGCGTAATCGTGATCAAGCCGAAACGTGGGACCAAGCAGTTCAATCAGATAAGGAAGAATCTTCGGATGGTCAATCAGCCTTCTGAACGGCGCACCCCAGCGTGTCGGATGCCCAGCGCGATCCCCCTGATCAATGATTGTATTCAATTCGTCAACTTCGCCAGGTGTCAACACATCTTTAATAACCAAATATCCTTCAAGATCGACCATAAATTTTTCTTCGTCTGTCATGCTTAGAGTCCTTTCGTATGCTTAATCCAAGTTACCACCTATCAGGAACATCGCAAACCGGGAGCAGAAAAGTCAGTCATCGCTGCGCACCGGTTCGAAAACTTGCCCCCTACGGATTCCGGTGTGTGCCCAACCGTAGGGGCGGGGTTCCCCCGCCCGTCTTTTGCTCCGAAAGAGTGATATGCCAACAGAATGCCATTTTTTATCGGCGTAATCCCTTAATCCGTGTCAATCCGCGATTCAGACAAGTCTTCATCAATTCAATTCCCTACGCCTTCTAATGTGGCCTCAACCGTAGGGGCGGGGTTTCCCCGCCCGCCTTTCGCTCCGAAAGAGCGATATGCCAACAGAATATCTACTGCAAATCCTGCAACTGAGTAATAGGTCCCGTATTCCCAAAACCCAATTCAATCGCCCGTTCCATCATCCTTTGGCGACGAGGTCCCGCACTCGAAATCAGACGGTCACTGTAGAACCGCCCCCAGCCCTTCGTCTCACCCGCGAGGAAGGTCATAAGCCAATCAAAATGGTCTCGGTTCCTCTCAGGCGTCGTGTTCGGAACACAGTTGATATGGAGGGCGCGTCTACCGTAGTTGTCGCTCAGGGCGGCGTGATACGTCTTATGATTCATAAAGAGCACATCCCCCGGCTCGTTGCAGAGCGGATAGCGCCCCGGCATGTCATCGGGAAGCCCACCGAGTTCATCTCTCATCTGGTTAATGGCTGCCCCAAACTCCTTGAAATGGCTGCCCGGAATAACGGTCAAACAGCCATCTTCAGGACCGAGCGGATCAAGATAAATCGCCGCTCGCATACTAAAGTAACCCTCCGGCGCGTACGCATCGTGATGCCACCCAGTCCCTCCCGTATGGATAATCCCTTCACTGAGTGTCAAGATAAAGTCCGCGCCCATCAAACCCTCAAAGATGTCCACAATCTTCTCATGGTCCAACAGCGGATAAAGCACCTCCGGGTGATAGTCGAAGAACGGCACAATCTGTTGCCGTTTCTCACCCGGTTGTGGCGGCGGCGTCGCCCTTCCGTGCTAACCGCATCCCCTCATCAAAGGCGTCAGAAATTACCGCGACCTCCTCCGGCGACAGCAAGCCCTTGGACTGGATAAACCCGAACCGCTGAAAATACTTAATATCTGCCTGATTCATAGCCCTTTTCTCGCTTTCTTGTTTTCTCATTGGCTTATGTAAAAAGAAAGTGCAAAACGCAAAGAGAAACCGACCCTGCCCCCGCTTGCGGGGGGATTAGAGGGGGGAAAACTCGGTTTCTTTCTTCTGTCTCGGGCCTCTGTTGCACCAAATCTTAACATGAGCCTTCTCATTTCCCTCTGTGCGCTCCGTGTCTCTGCGGTCCAGGTTTTCCCGCATCACGCTTCATTGTTTTTCAGATGATTTTTTTGGAAAATAGTAGTATAATAATCTGTAATTACCCTTCAAAAAGGGTGTTTGTATCTCGCCATACACAAGGAGACATTGCCATGTACTACAGGATAACAGTGATTTTAACCCCACAGCCGGAGGGTGGGTACACCGTAACATGCGAAGAATTGCCTGAACTCATAACCGAAGGCGATTCGGTAGACGAAGCATTAGAGCATGTTGAGGATGCCTTCGCTGCGACACTTGAGTTGTATGAGGATTTTGGGCGTTCACTGCCTGAAAGCATTCAAGTTTCCAATGCGGAAATATCTACCTTACGGAGCTCTCTACGGTTTCAAACGATGACGCCAAAGTTAGAATCAAGCGCTCTGGTCAATGAGTCTGCGTTTGTTGAGAGCAGTCCTTTCTGGTTTCAAGGGATACTCCCTGCCTTAGAACAAACCCAACCGGTTCTATGAGATACCGAGAAATTATCCGAAAGTTAAAAAACCTGGGTTGCTATGAAGTAACCAGAAAAGGCGGCGGATCTCACCGAAAATGGCATAACCCATTGACCGGGAGGTCTGCAATTATCCCCGATCACGGCAGCAGCGACTTAAGAACAGGCACCATCCGTTCTGCCCTTCGCCAATTACAAATTGATCCGCAAGACTTCAACAACGCATAAAAACAACCGGCTCACTCCAATTCTCGCTTTCTCGTTTTCTACCACGAATCCACGCCAATCGACACGAATCTAAAATAATTGGCAAAGATTTGTGCAGATTCGCAGAGGTTTAGGGCGTATCGTCGGGAATCAGAATTCCCTCCTACATTACCTTCCAAACATATTTGCAATGACAATCAGATCCAAGACATTCACCTGCCCATCTCCGTTCACATCTGCCTGTAGCTGAGTCAGTGGCATGACCTCAATATTTTGAGCAACAAGCACCAGATCCAGAATATTAACAATCCCATCGCCATTGACATCTGCGTTCAGTCCATATTCGTGCTGCCAACCCCGCGCCAATTCAAGCACTTTATGCACCTCCACAAATTCATCGCTAAACCAGCAGTCACCCTCCATAACGAGCACTGGTATAGCGCCCACAAATTCATTATAACCTACCATTTCATGATGAAGCATTGGATCTCGATCAGGGCAAAACTAGGAATGTCCAACGGCGTGGACAAACGGGGAAAACAGAAATGTGCTAATCGGATGTGGTCTCATTACTGGGTTGGGAAGTAACGGCCGTTGTGCAAAACTTTCATAGGCAAATGTCGCTTCATGAAGCCGTTCTCCTCCCAACACAATGCCCGGCATCGCTTCTGCTAACTCCTTGTGCAGTAACGCCATCCCTTGTGACCATATTTAACCCATCAATCAATCCATTCCCATCGTTAAATGCCATGTGAGTGGGCGCATCAATGAAAAATGCATCAACACCGTATTCTTCCCATACCGGCTTTAGTCTTTTGACAATTAGTTTTCTATATTCTGTGAACTCGCAGGACTAATCGTTTCAACAAGATGATCCTGGGTTGGAAGGCGGTGGATTCTCTATGATTTCTCCTGTCCAAGTATCTCTAATTTGATATTGCCGGAAATGTGGGTAGAGCGGGTGAGACGGGCGAAAAACCAAGCGCGATGGTGAAAAGAATCACTCGAAACCCATGCTGATGTGCCGCCTCCATGAAAGGTCCCATATCTGCTTTGGAATAAAGTCTGGCATGTGGGCGTGAAGTTTCCTCAGACCACCACTCTCCGCCCTCAGCCCATGAGCCTAACAATATCAACGTTTTCGTGGGGTCCACTAGTCTCGGCTAATCCATCAAGCAGGTCAATCCAAATTTGTGCTGGGGCACCCTTAGCACTACCCACAACTAAAGTAATATCTTCAATCCACGGAAAATTGGATAACCGTCGGGGTTCGGAATGCCTGTTCCATCCAATCCCGATATATACGAGCAGGCACACGCCAATCGCCGGCGTAGGTATTGAATCGCCACATCGTTGAATGCCCTGATGTGTGCGAATCGAAAGGGGCTTGATTGTACGTCCCGAAGTTCAGTGCAATCCGTCGTCCGGACGATCGCCAATAAACCGCTTAAATTGGAATGTATTGTCTGTGTTTCTGACGTAAAACCCGCCACGTTCCCCTTGAACAATGGCGAGTTGGGCTTCCCAATCAGCTGGGATAGAAATAGAGGTGAGCGATAGGCGTGAGTTGTCGCATCAATAGCCTGTCCGCCCACCTCTATTGGAGCGATGATCGATAGTTTATCGAATATCCAAAGTACCCCACCCCCACTGCATCCCAACGACACCGGGCGTATCGGACGCCCCTTCGATGTCAATGAGTAGATCGTCGGTCATCGGATCTACTGCAATGGATAGCCAAATATCCGTTCCCTCCTGACGGAAATGGAGTTTAGCGCTGTGTGGATCTATCTGTTTGCGGAGATTAGCTCAGCCCAACGGGTCGAAATATTCGAGTCCTCCCAAATACCGATCGAATAACACCCCCGTCCTGCCCGGTGTCCCTTCGCGCCGGCGGACACCGTATAAGTCTCGTCGGTCAGCTTGTTATGGATGTAGGTAATAGCCCCCTTGTCAAATTGGACAGCATGTAGCTATCGGTTTCAACGGAGACAGTTTCCCCATCGATAGTGATGTTGGCATAAGCGGGAAGGGTTAAAAGCAAACATAGCAATAGGGGGTAACGTCCGAAGTGTTTCATTAGACTTATTCCTTATTGATCCGATGCCGATTAACAAAATCCCAATCCAATTCCAAGCCCAACCCCGGCTTATCAGTCATCGTAATCTGTCCGTTCACCACCCGAAACGCTGGATCATACAGTTTCGACCAGATCTGGAACGGTTCACAACTCGGACACGCAGGCACCATCAAGCCATTCGGCACCGCGGCGACGAGGTGGCAGTTGACATCCGGGAACTGTGCGCCATGTGGAGCAATAGGTAGGTGATACGCCTCGCACAGTGCAGCTATCCGCATCAGGCCCGTATAACCACCACCAATCAAAATGTCCGTCTGTACCAGTTGGAGCGCACCCTCATCAATAAGTCTTCTTATCCCGTAGAGCGTCCCTTCACCTTCCGCGCCAGCCACGATAGCGCTCGTCGCCTCCTGCACCATTCGCATATAGAACGGTTCATCGTCGTGTCGAACCGGCTCCTCTATCCAATACAATTTATACGGCTCAAGCTGCCGAACCGTATCCACCGCTACCTCACCGCTCCATGCGCGTGAAACATCTATCATCAGTTTCTTATCGGGACCAAGTACCTCCCGCGAAAGACGCACCTTGTCTATAACCTCTTGAGGCGTGCAACTGTTAAAGTGCAGCTTAATCGCATCATAACCCAGATCGGCGTGCTCCTTGACCTCTGTTGCAACCTCTTCCGGGGACTGATCCATATAACCAATACCATCAGCATAAGCCGCAACCACATCCGTGTAACCACCCAACAACCGCCACACCGGCTGCCCACACGCCTTCCCGTAAAGATCCCACAGCGCAATATCCAGCGCACCTATCGAGGACATCGCAGCGCGTCCCGGTCCACGATACCGCCACGCCGACTCATACATCCTATCCCAGAGCCGGGCGATCTGCCGCGGATCCTGACCGACCAGCACAGGAGCCAGATCCTGAGCAATCAGCTGCGGATTACCACCTCGACCAATGCCAGTCAACCCTTCATCAGTATGTACGAGAACACTAATCCAATCTCTAATCACCCCTGTTTCAGGGGAACCGAACGGGTGTTTCAGGACGATAGTTTCTACATGCGTGATATGCACCGGTGTCTCCTCCGTACTTCAAAAATATCTGTTAGGCAACGCCCTTCAGGTGTGCCTTCGATTATAAACATATCTGAATCGAGGTCAAGCAAAAAATAGGAAATCACCGAGTTCTGGCGACAGCTACAGGGACAACCCTATCAAGCACAACCAAAGGTCGCCGATGCGGTTACAGCAAACCGGTTATAGGGAACAGCGATCGTCATTCCTAATCTGTGTAATCTCTTAATCCGCGTCAATCCGCGATTCAGATATGTTTATCAATTCAATCCCCTACGCATTCCGATGCGTGCCCACTCATGGGGACGTGCCCCGCCCATCTTTCGCGCCTGTGTTGAATCCCGCCTGTTCCGTTCCAGCCTGCCCCGATTCATCGGGCATTTATCGGGGCGGAGCGACATCTGTTTTTGAATGAGTGACACATGAAACGTAATAGACAACGTGTCGAGACGTTTTTTCCTTACGCATTACTCGTTACGTATTATTTTTTTAGCCCCAGCGGGGCGGCATGTTTATAGCATGGCATCCCCACACACCCAAGCCCCAGCGGGGCGACATGTGTAAAGTAGTAGGCATATTCTTCTGAATCTGTCAGGACGCCGTATGCCGTAGCCCAAGTGGTTACTCCACGGTCTGAAGATTATCTGTATTTGGACAGGCACAAGACCTCCCCTACATTGGTTGATTCTGTAGGGGTAACCCTTGCGGTTCCCCGTCTCTGTTTTGTATTCAGGCTCCTGTAGGTCGATTTCCCACTATCTGCGAAGTCCCCCTGATAAGGGGGATTTAGGCGGTTGTCTTGCTTGGTGTGGTTCAATCCTTGTGGTTCCCCGTCTCTGTTTTGTATTCAGCCTCCTGTAGATCCTGTAGACTCCTGTAGGGGTAACCCTTGTGGTTACCCTGAGGCTTTCGCGCTTGGCGAACGGTTAATCGTATAAATACCCAACGCAACCAACGCCGCCCCAATCGTAAGCCCAACCGTAATCGGTTCACCAATCAACAGATTGCTCAATAAAATACCCCAGAGCGGTGTCGTAAAAAAGAATACCGAGAGTCGGCTGGGCGGATAATCCTTCAGAAGGAGCGTCCACGCGACAAAACAGAATCCCGCAATTCCCGCACCTTGGTACAGAACCGCAAATAACGCAGGAATGGAGAAGCCGTATCCTGCTCTACCTTCAAAAATTGCACTGAGGATGAAAAAGGCGGGGACCCCGATGACCATCTGTGATACCAACACACAGTACGTATTGATGTTCTGGATGAGTCGATTGGTAACCACAATAAGGAGTCCAAGCAGAAACCCGCCCAGCAGCGTTAGCAGATCGCCAACCAAAAACTCACGTGTGCCCCCCACGAAATTGTCCCGAAACACAAAGCAGATCCCACCGAAAGCGAAAGCCAATCCAAGCGCCTTCCGCCGTGTCATATAGTCACCCGGAACAACGAAATGTGCAATGAGCGCAACAAAGAGCGGGTAAGTATTCGTCATGACTGCCGTTCTGCCCGCGCGTGTAAAGTTCGCCCCCATATTGAGCGCAGTGATTTGCACTATAAATAGAATAGCGCACAAAAAGAGCCGCAGGTATTCATGTCGCTGTGGCTTTATCGGTATGCCGTTCGCCGATGCCCATCCCGCAATAAGCGCAAGCCCGATCGTAAATCGGAGCCCCGCCGAGGCGAATGGAGAAAATTCCTCAAGCCCAATTTTGAGCGAAACGGCATTCCCGCCCCACAGCATAGCCAGAAAAAGGACAAAGCAAACGACTCTAGGTGGGATAATACTGTTGCTAGGTGGGTGGAGTGTTCGGCTCATGTCAAGAGAAAGTGCAAAAAGCGTGATACGTGAAACGTGAAACGTGATTAGGAGAAAGGAATACTATGTAAAACAAAATCTGTGTTCTCCATTTTGTAGGTATGCCCGGCTTCACGTACAATCCCCTGACGTTGTTGTAGAACCAGTGTCAGTAGCAGCCGAATAATTTGGGTAAGAAGGCTCACACGATGGGTAGTGACCGCCGGACCCAGTATGTGTCTGCCCTTGTAATACCAATCCCGACTCTCCCTAGCGGAACCAAGTGCGTATTCATAGAAGCGGGCTCTATCTCTGCCAGTGCCGCGTGAATAACCTTCGGCGAGATTTGTACTGATAGAACCCAGGGCGCGGTAGAGTTGGTTCGATATTTCAACTGTACGTTTATCCCGCATCAGCTTAGTTACGTCGTACCACCCCACATCGGCAGCAAATAATCCCAAACGATAAGCCTCCATCTTCCATAAAGAACCGTTAGCGATTTCATCAGGAACCGAGGTTTCCCACTCTTCATAGTTCATCTGACTACACTTGATACGCTTTTCACGCATCACGTTTCACGCATTACCTATCACGTATCAATATTGACGCCGATGCCAATCATCTTCCCACAGATTAAACGATCCCTCACGATAAGGGTGCTCCGCAATCAGATCCTCGTTCAACGTCATACCGAGACCGGGACCGCTCGGCAAACTGAAATAACCATCAATCACTTCGGGACAGCCAGTTGCCGCCTCCTTGACCCACGCCTCCGAGAAGTCATTAAAATGCTCCTGAATCTTGAAGTTCGGCGTGCAAGCGGAAAAGTGCAGCGAAATCGCCGTAGACACAGGACCGCCGACATTGTGCGGTGCAACCAACATATAACACATATCCCCAATAGCCGCGATCTTCTTCGCTTCCAGGAACCCGCCCGTTTGCGTAATATCAGGTTGGAGAATATCCGCCGCTTGGAGGTTGATCAATTCACGGTACTCAAACTTATTGTGGAGCCGTTCACCGGTGGCGACCGGGATATTGATGCTGTCCGATGCCTTTGCCAACGCTGCAAGATTATCGGGTGGAACCGGCTCCTCCACCCAGCTCGGATCAAACGGTTCCAACTCGCGCGCTATCTGAATCGCCATTGCCGGACTGAAGCGTCCGTGCATCTCAATCAAGATCTCTACATCTGGTCCCACCGAATCGCGCACCGCCTCAACCAACGATACAGATCTCAGTCGCTCTTCGCGGGAGAGTTCATAAAAGCCTGCGCCGAAGGGATCAAATTTGAGTGCCTTGTAATCTTTTTCAAGCACCTGTTTGGCGGCGGTGTGAAATTCTTCAGGGCTGCGTTCAACCTTATACCAACCGTTCGCGTATGCCTTCAGCTTATCGCGACATGCGCCCCCAAGTAGCTTATAAACCGGCTGGTCCAGCGCCTTTCCGATGATATCCCAACACGCAATTTCCACTACACTAATCCCTGTTGCCGCAATCTCCCCGCAACGTCCATAATCGTCACGGAACATCCGCAGATAGAGATCTTCCGTATTAAACGGATCGCTACCAATAACATGACGCTTCTTCGCACCGTCGAGGTAAGCGAGCAGGGCGTCCGTGCGGTTATTCATCCGCACCTCACTGACACCGGTCAACCCTTCATCAGTCTCCACTTTGACAAAAGTCAGGTTGCGCCAACTCGTGCCCATGACCAATGGCTTAACATCAGTAATTTTCAATGTGCATCTCCTTACTATCTTAACTTTCGTATATTATCTTAGAACCTGTTTGAAAAATCCAAATAATCTCTGAACATTGTCATTTTACCGGTAAATCCTCTCAAAATCGGTTGATTTTGCGCCTAGAATGGCAAAAGATGACCGTTTCACCTACTCTTAAAACAGACCCTAAGCCCCAGCGGGGCGACATGTGAACAACTGTCTGAAGATGACCGTTTCACTCTTAAAACAGGTTCTAAGATTGAGGGATTCTCCCTTTCGCTCCAGCGGAGCGATATGTCTATAGGATGCTGCACTCCAGAAGCGTGCTATGTGTATAGCTTAAGAACTTGCCCACATTTTTTAGCCCCAACGGGGCGACATGTTTATAGAATGTGGATAGCACCCATACACCCAAGCCCCAGCGGGGCGACATGTGCTGCTTTAAGTTGATACACGATACATCAAGAAACCCCCAGTGCTAATTGCAGGTGAGTTTGATCCTTGCTAACAGGCATCGGCTTCGGCAACTCGATCTGCGGGTTGTCTCGCAACTTACGTTAAAATAGGTAGAAATTTACCAAAGTCCCCCTGACACCGGGATTTAATTGTGTGTGAAGTCCCCCTGACAAGGGGGATTTAGGGTGTTGTCTTGCTTGGTGTGGTTCAACCCTCGTGTGGTATTCAGGCCCTAAGTCTGACAAGGTGGTTAGGGTGTTGATTGATTTCTGATTAGGCTCCTAGGGGTAAAGTCTGTATTTCCTGTAAGTCGATTTCCCCACTATCTGCAAAGTCCCCCTGACAAGAAGGATTTAGGGGGCTGTCTGTACATTAGAAGTATCTGAGCAATTCCCAAATCCATCAAAATTTACAACCGAATGCCCGCTATTATACTTAATCCCAAGCGCATTGTGTAACAAATAATCCAGTTCAACAAGAATCACTCATGCGGAATAATCCGACGCTTCAACTCCGGCATATTGAAACGATCACTCTCCAAGAAATCGAAATACTCCGCCTCCTCCTCAACAACCGCCCCCGCCCGTTTCACCACATCCGCTGCTATGTCGATCGGAACAGACACCAAACCGCTTTCATCACCGTGAAGCAGATCGCCCGGGGAAATCGTCAAGCCACAGATCGATACCGTCACATTGAAGTCGATATACACACCATAGCCGTGCGAGACGACCCAGCCCGTCGAAAAGACATGAAAATCCGGCGTACGCTGACGGATGGCACTCCGATCGCGCCCATTGCCGTCCGTAACAAACCCCACGCAGCCCAGCTTTTGTGCAATCGTGCAGAACATATCCCCGAAATAGCAGCACCGTTTTCTGTCATGTCCAACATGCTGAACAACAAGTACCGACGGCTTAGGCGCCGCATCAATCGCCTCCACCAGATCGTCAACACGCGAAGGCCTTGTGTCACCAGGTGTGGTAGTATCGGCTGTCACCGTGATTGCGTAGCCGACCATCGGTGTAGCAATTTCAGGCATTTGACAGACCAATTCATTGTTGGCATAACCCATAGTCGGGTCGCGCACTTCAAAGTGTTCAATTGCATTGGCAACTGTCGCACTATCAAACCCTTGTAACGCTTCAATTAATTGTGGCGATTCTGTATGACTCATCAGGGACAGACCTCCTTTGCTTGAAATTATGGTGAATTTTAAAAATAAATAGACACTTTCGCCTCCAGTCGGTGCGGTTTCCAACCGCACCGGTGCCGATTTATCGGCATCTCCCGATACAGTTTACCCCGATTTATCGGGGGGATTCTCGGAACGGAACTCGAACGGCATCGGGATTTGGCGCGTCTCATTAATTCTACGGTCCACTATAAATCCTGCCCCCGCCCGAACATCACGGTGAATTCTACACGAACTTCACAATTTTCCCAATCCTTTGACCAATGGTCAATAAGGCTAAAACGGTGCGATGTTAAGCACTTCCTTCTCTTCAGGCGTCAGTGCCGCTATCTGTTCTTCAGTCATGCCTCTGAAATGCGTGTTCGGTGGAACACCAGCCTCAAGTCCCCAGATACGCCGCTCGGCTTCGGTCATCTCTGCGCGAACCTCCGGCGACACATAACGGTAGGAATCGTTAAAACCCTTAATCCACCACCGCTGAAAGTAAAAAATCAGCGCATATCGCGGGCTATCGCTCGAATTTATCCCTCCGGTATGCCATAAGCTCGAATCCCACAGAAATACCGAGCCTGCTGGCGCTTCAGCAATGATACCGCCCGGTGGCAAGGTGTCCGGCTCTTCGGGAGGGATTTCAAGGGATAGATGCGAGCCTGGCCAAATCATGGGACCACCGGTTTCCTCTGTAAAGTCGACCATCGCCCACACAGACTGAATTGCCATCGGATAGTGCACTCCACCAATGAAAGGCTTCACGGTAAAATCTGCCCAGTCAGCGTGTAAGTTGCCTCCCAGGCGTGTTGCATCCTTCTTGCCGGTCGGCATTGGAGTCCGTATTACTACATTGTGTGCGAACATATCCGCGCCAAGCACGCGGCGGGCTACCTCGACCGGTTCCGGGTTGCGGAGCAGCATTCCGTAGAAATGCCGATGCTTGGCTTGGGCGTTAAACGCATGTCGAAGGTTTTCGTTCTGCAAGCCGTATTTCCGACCAATTGCCTCTTCTGCATCCAATGTCTCTTCAATCGCTTGCTTGGTCGCTTCAATCTCCGATGGCGGCATCACATTGTGCATAACCGTATAGCCGTCCTGTTCCAATTCGGTCGCATGACGTTCGATGTCAAAGGTTTTCATGGCATTTTCCCCTTCGCTCATGTCAAGAAAGCGTGCAGCAGCAACCGTAGGGGCGGGTCTCCCCGCCCGTGCTTCGCATTGTGCACTTTCCTTTTATAGTGAATACAAGAAATAAATAGACACTTTCACCGCCCCGGTAGGTGCGGTTTTTAACCGCACTGGATAGTCACCGTAGTTGAACCGGCGCAGTTGGAAACAGCGCCTACCAATTTGGAGTGTCTCATTAATTCTAAAATTTACTATATATGAGCCTTCGCCTTATGTTGATTCCAAAATGTTCTTGCGATAGGTGGATTTGGGACATCTCCGTAACGGGATCTTAGGGCTCGAATTCTTCGAAGCGTATTCTGGACAGGTGACTGAACTGCCGACCCGGACGCCACAGCTTTGCTCAGATTGCCCTTCCGTCTGCTCCACTCCCGTCTGACCAACATCGTAAACCCGTGTAACCTCTGGGGCGTTCGCTATTATAGTGGATGCCCCCGAAAATTGTCAAGCTGTGACGCCCAACCCACTCACCGTACGCACGGGGATAGGACACGGTCTGATAGACCTTATTCCCTTGACACAGGTGGCCGATTCTGACAAGCTATCTTCACCCCGCAGCGGTTAAAGCCTAAAGCGAGAGCGGAAGATGAATTACAGCAAAGATAAACCCAAGCCCACAAATCGAGTTAGGACTATCATGCTGTGCGCTTTTGCGTTCATCGTCATCTCTGGACTAATGGTTTTGGTCGAATATTCTGAATTAAAAGATGTGGAGAAGCGTGAACGGCATATTCTTGATGTGAATAACCAGATACGCAAAATCAAAACGATACGACGCGAAATAGAACAGGCACAACATGAAACTGCCCAACTACTTCAAAAGATAATAGATCGCCAAGCACATTATGAAACGGCTGATCACCACCACCCGTACGCAGAGCAGCAGCTCGCAGATCTAGCGCGACTGCGCGAACAGGCTGAAGAGTTATTGCGTCGAAGCGAACGGAATCTCGCTACCTCCGATCGGCAGCTCGCCAAATACGAGAAAATGCTTCAAGAAGTCGTTGATTAACGCAGTAGTCTGAAGATATAGGGGTATCAGAAACAACCCCAATCCCCGACCGGTGCAATCCTCCCATTTCCACCAACTCACGCTACTATTAAACTCATTTTATGAGTGCACCTTTTGTGAACTAAGTCTCCATAAGAGAATTGTGGTTAACTTTCTACCAACCCGCTTGTTATCTGGGTTTGTAAGCCCTTGGAATTGTGGGTAACCTGTGGATAACTTTGTGGGAAAGGTCCTCGCAGCCCCGATCTTCATCGGGACCGGGCTACATGTGCAATGCACCTGTAATGGATGCCAACTTACGGTAATAATAACCCAGATTGCCAAGTGTAGGCAATCCGTAGAGAACGGAGATCTCCGTTCCATTTCTCCCAAACCATTCAGCAACCCAGTTTTTGTCGCGTCCATTCCCGTTAATTCGCTTATCATGTGCCCCCTTGAAAAGATGCCAAAAATATGCAACAATGCAATGTGTGTGACAATTATCATACTGTCTCAATGGTCGTGATTTGGAGGGGTGCCATTCGGAGGATACGCCCCCTATCGATTTATAGTAGATCTTAGAATTAATGAGACACGCCAAACCGGGGCGGTTAGGAAAACGAAACCACCTTTCTGCCGTTTGGTAGGCGCTGTTTCTAATCACGACAGGTCGGGATCCCGAGAATCGGGACAAGCCTATTCGGTGCGGTTTGCAACCGCACCGGACATCGTTCGGAAATTACCAAATTAATCTTCATGGAAAATCGACCTACAAGCGTCCTGAGTAAAATCCCAACTTCTACCCTTCGTTCAAGTTTTCTACCTATCGTGGATTCACCTACAGAAAGGTAGCATTTCACATGAAAATAGCGCCGATGATACCTATTCTTTTGATTCTTTTTTTGCCGAACATTTACCCCCAAGATTACACGCAGCTGAATCTTCCCGAAGGTGCGGTTGCGCGTTTCGGCAATGGCTCTGTAAGGGAAGTTCTGTATTCTCCGGACGGGACTCGGCTTGCTGTTCGGAGTTCCATCGATATTTATCTCTATGATACAACGACCTATCAGGAGATTCCCCCGCTCACCGGGCATACAGATTCGATCAATCGTATAGTGTTCAGTCCGGATAGTGCTACCCTTGCCAGTGAGAGTAGGGACGGGACGGTGCGATTGTGCGACACCGAGACGGGTGAACCTAAGAACACGGTCACCGAGTATGGTGGAGCATTTGAAAGCGTCGCGTTCAGCCCGGATGGTAGTCTGCTTGCCAGTGGAAGTTGGGACAAGACAGTCTGCCTGTGGGATACCGTCTCCTGGGCACATAAACAGATATGTAGGGGACACCGGTACAGGGTTGCAAGTGTATCGTTCAGCCCAGATGGGAGGGTGCTTGCTAGCGCGAGCGGAGAAGGGAGGGACAAGATGGTATATCTATGGGATGCCGTGACGGGTGAAAGTAAAGGCACGTTCGCCGGACATAGAGATGCGGTCAATAGCGTGGCATTCAGCCCGGAGAGTGGCGTGTTAGCCAGTGGAAGTTCAGACGGGACGGTTCTCCTATGGAAAGTCAGCGATTAAATCGCCCAACCGCCACCCAGATCATATATACTATAGATATTGACAATAAACGCGGGACAAGTTATGGTAGATATTACACGCAAAAAAGCCAGGGATATAAAATTGCGCGAACCGCCGTGCAACAATCACTTGGATGCCCCCTAATTTTATCTCTGGCACTCTGATTAACATAATGACACGCCTTGGTTGTATTGTTGCTATAATGCTTCTCTCCATGTCTATATCTATCTGCTCATCGCACCACTACGGTTAATAGAAACCGCAGAAACCTGACCTTATAGAGATAGGGCATTCGTAGGTTGCGAATGAGTTGCCTTGTGGCAAGCGGACGCAAAGGGGTTAGAAAGCCAAGCTAATCACCGGAGCAGGAAATCCTATGAAACACCGGAACGCACTGTTGTGGCAGCTGCCGCTATCTATACTTGTAGGGATGCTGCTGCTCTATACTGCAAGCAACACACCTGCCCAGAACGTGCCACAGATTGCACAAAAAGCGTTAGCCGCGACCGTGTCCTTAGAGATGCGAGATAAAAATGGTATGCTACTCGGGCAGGGCAGCGGCTTCTTCGTCCGCTCCAACCTGATTGCTACTAACTACCACGTCATCGAAGGCGCAGCCCAAGGCACCACGAAGTTAGTGGGTAAAGACATAACCTACACCATCGAAGGGATCACTGCGGTCGATAAAACAAACGACCTCGCGCTCCTAAAAGTCACTGTTCAGGGTATCAAACCACTCCCACTCGGGGACAGCGACACCGTTCAGATTGGCGAAACGATTTACGTCGCGGGCAACCCACTGGGTTTTGAAGGCACGGTCTCCGACGGAATTATCAGCGGCCGCCGCGATAGAAACATAAAGGAACGCCTCCAGATGACTGCACCTATCTCCCCTGGCAGTAGTGGCGGACCCGTACTAAACCGTAAGGGCAAAGTCATAGGTGTGTCAGTCTCAACCTACCGGAGACTGGAGGCACAGAACCTCAACTTTGCCATTCCATCGAATTACCTCAAGACACTGATTGAGCGATCGGGACCAGTCAAACCCCTTTCGCAGGCAGGTCAATTCATCTCCGCCGAAACCTACTTCATCCGAGGCTATGAGAAAGCAAAGCTGGGCGATCACCAAGGCGCGATCCTCGACTTTACCCAAGCCATCCGCCTCCAACCCGATGCTGCCAACGCCTACTATAATCGGGGAAATGCAAACGCAGACTTAGGACAGTACCGCGCCGCAATCGCAGACTTTGATACCGTTATTCATCTCAGACCTAATGATCCCAAAGCGTACTACAATCGGGGAGCGACGAAGGCAGACTTAGGGCAGTACCACGCCGCCATCATCGATTATAATATAGCCATCCGCCTCCAACCCGATTTTGCCAATGCCTACTACAATCGGGGCATTGCAAAGACAGAATTAGAGCAATACGTCGCCGCTATCGCCGATTATGATAGCGCTATCCGTCTCAAGCCCGACCTGGCCAGCGCCTACTATAATCGAGGAAATATGAAGGCTCGCCTTGGGCAATACGTCGCTGCCATCGCCGATTATGACGTCCTCATCCATCTCAAACCCGATGCTGCAGATGCCTACTACAACCGAGGAATTGCAAAAGCAGAGCTAAAGCAATACACCGCCGCCATCGCAGACTTTGAAACCGCTATCCGTTTCAAGCCCGACTTTGCCAGTGCCTACATTAATCGGGGAAATACGATGGCTCGCCTCGGGCAATATTCTACCGCACTTGCTGATTATGATATTGCAATCCAGCTCAACCCCACTGATACAAACGCCTACTACAATCGGGGCATTGCCAAGTCAGAGCTAGAGCAATACGTCGCTGCCATCGCTGATTATGACATGGTTATCCGGCTCAGACCCCATTATGCCGATGTGTACCTCAATCGCGGGATAACGAAGGCACTCCTGAAACGCTTTGCAGAAGCGAAACAAGATCTCAGTACCGCCTTGAAACTTGCCGAACAGAACGGCGATGAAAATCTCAAATCCCGGATCGAGAAAGTACTTCAAATCATCGACAGGTAGAACTGAACCCATTTCCAGGATCGAAAAGGTGTTAACTGCCGCATCACTATAGTCGCGCATAGGCAGCACACGGTGGACGCTAAAATGATCCGACACGGTAACGCATCCGCTCTGACCGAAAACACCCCTCTGCGAGCAAGCCTGCCCACATATCGCCCCCTCAATACCCCAAAAACAAAAAAGCCGCAGTCAGTTGACCGCGGCTTTCGATATTCAATGTAGATCCTCAAACAGATAGCGCTACGGGGAATCGAACCCCGGTTTGATGGCTGAGAACCACCCGTCCTAACCCCTAGACGATAGCGCCATAAATGGCTGCCGGGGAAGGACTCGAACCCTCGTAACATGGGCCAGAACCATGCGTCCTACCATTAGACGACCCGGCAAAACCAGATAGTAAATTATAACAGAATATGGTCTGTCTGTCAAGAATTTTATCTGGGCTTTTTTATTTGACCGATGCTGTTGGCTATGCTATTATGCTTCGCATATCAAGGAGGAACACGCTACATGGCTGACAAAAAGAAAGTCCTTGTCACAGGAGCATCAGGATACATCGCAGGTAGAATGTTACCTGCTTTTCGTGAGCGGTATGAGTTGGTGCTGCTCGATGTCAAAACGACCAATCGAGGGGGCGAGACAGTCGATGGGATTCAGATTGCAGACTTGACCGATCCAGACCGAGACAAATACCAGAGCTATTTCAACGGTATTGATGCTGTCGTTCACTGTGCCTTTAAGGGAGGCAGCTTTGAGAATGAGTTAACGAACGTCCAGATGGCGTACAACCTCTATCAGATCTGTCTCGAAGAAGGGGTGCGTCGAGTGGTGGTCTGTAGCTCTAACCATGCTGCGGATTACTATGAAAACCTGATCTGGGGAGATAAATGGGATGTGGTCACGCCCGACATGCGTCCGTTATCCGATAACTTCTACGGCTGGGCGAAAGAGGTCTATGAACATCTCGGCTTTGTGTTTGCAACGGGGCACGTTGATGAGAAAAAGTTGGAAAACGTGCAAGTGCGAATCGGTGCGCCGCGTGAGACCATCCTTGACGCCGCAGATCCAAAGGACCTAAAGCATATCCATCGGGAGCTTGGCGCCTATTTGAGCGCACGGGATCAGACACAACTGTTTATCAAAAGCATTGAGACGCCAAACATCGAAGATGAAAATGGAATTCCATTTCAGATCTTCTATGGAATCAGTGACAATTCGCACAGCTTCTGGAGCATTGTGAACGCGCGCAAAGTGATTGGCTATCAACCTGAAGACAATAGTGCGCTTAGATTTGCTGAACGGCTTGCTGAGTTAACGAAGGCTGCAAGAAATGGCTAATAAAGACAGAGGCAGAATTGGTTCTCAATCATTGAGAAGATGGGGGATGAAGTTGACAAGATACACAATCTATTTTTCCTGCTTAGTACTTATTGGATTGTGGTTTGCTGCGCCGATGTTGCAGGAAGCAATTAGCCTACAGCAGTCCGCACAATTGGTCGCGCCAACACTCACACGTGTCAATCCAAACAACGATGTTGTGACCGGTGGAGCCATCGTTAAGATAATTGGAGAAAATTTTCAGGACGGAGCGACCGTCAGAATCGGCGGTAATGCGGCATCTAACGTGATCTTCGTTTCACCAACTGAGCTGACAGTTGTAGTACCCGCGGGTGTTGCAGGCAGTGCCGATGTGGTTGTGACCAACCCTGATGGTAAGTCGGATACGCTCGCAAGGGGCTTCACATATTATTTGCCCGCACCAACACTCACGCGTGTCAATCCAAACAACGATGTTGTGGCCGGTGGAGCAACCGTTCAAATAATCGGTAAAGATTTTCAGGACGGAGCGAGTGTTACAATCGGCGGTAATGCGGCATCTAACGTGATTTTCGTTTCATCAACCGAGCTGACAGTTGTAGTACCCGCGGGTGTTGCAGGCAGCGCCGATGTGGTTGTGACCAACCCTGACGGTAAGTCGGATACACTCACAGGTGGTTTCACATATATTGAGCCGCCGCCAACACTCACGCGTGTCAATCCAAACAACGATGTTGTGGCCGGTGGAGCAATCGTTCAAATAATCGGTAAAGATTTTCAGGACGGAGCGAGCGTTACAATCGGCGGTAATGCGGCATCTAACGTGATTTTCGTTTCATCAACCGAGTTGACAGTTGTAGTACCCGCGGGTGTTGCAGGCAGCGCCGATGTGGTTGTGACCAACCCTGACGGTAAGTCGGATACACTCACAGGTGGTTTCACATATATTGAGCCGCCGCCAACACTCACGCGTGTCAATCCAAACAACGATGTTGTGGCCGGTGGAGCAATCGTTCAAATAATCGGTAAAGATTTTCAGGACGGAGCGAGCGTTACAATCGGCGGTAATGCGGCATCTAACGTGATTTTCGTTTCATCAACCGAGTTGACAGTTGTAGTACCCGCGGGTGTTGCAGGCAGTGCCGATGTGGTTGTGACCAACCCTGACGGTAAGTCAGATACACTCACAGGTGGCTTCACATATATTGAGACCCCCCAGTTTTCACCCTATGACGTCAACCAAGATGGGCACATTAATATCCTAGATCTAGTCGCTGCTGCCAGCCAATTTAATACAGTTGGCGAGGGACTGCCGGAGGACGTCAATGGAGATGGCACGGTCAACATCTTTGATCTAGTTGCTATCGCCGATCATTTTGGTCAGGATGCCGCACAGGGAGCACCATCACTGGTTTCTCTGCCCACACCTACTAAACTTGCCAAAGAGGGAACACCGCATCGGATTGCCCTGGATCCGGAAGCTTACGGCCGTTTGCGTACCGCCCTGGCTGAATCGGAGCGTCAAGCCGACACAAATCCCAATGTCCGTTTTGTTGCTAATTTGCTGTATCGATGGTTGACTGATAGCGGGACAATTCCGAATGAAACACGGCTATATCCCAACTTTCCCAATCCGTTCAACCCGGAGACATGGATACCTTACCAACTTGCCGACGCAGCTGAGGTTCATATTTCGATTTATGACGCGAAAGGACAACCCGTCAGGGAACTTCCGATTGGATTCAGGACGGCGGGTATCTACACCAGTAGATCGGAAGCCGTATACTGGAATGGTCGAAACGATATTGGTGAACTTGTGACAAGTGGTATCTATTTCTACACCCTCCGCGCAGGCGATTTCTCAGACACGCGGAAGATGCTGATCTTAAAATAAAAGTGTCTGAGTCGTGAAGCGTAAGTTAGGGAAATGATTCACTGATTCATTGAGTTGATGGAACGATTCTGCAGGATATTGACTGAAGGGGAAAGATATGTTAGATCCTACAAGAGAAGTAAGGCAGTTAAAGGCGGGAATGTTCAAGGTCTGGACTGTTTGGATCGCTATGTTCTTGACCCTCGTTCTGTCGCTGATATTTGTATTTCTGATTGGTAGAAGCGTTGAACAGCTCTACCATTTACCAACTGTTAGACGGATAACACTAATCCTTTACGGTGTGGCGATCGTTGGGCTGGTCCTTGCTTACTTCATACGGAAATATATGTTACACCGGGCAGCCTCTAAACCACTCCCCCAAGAGGCGATAAACACATCGGGTCAAATCGCGTACTACATCGCCAGATATAAGCCTGCTGTGGTTGTTTCTCTTGCTATTGCGGAGAGCATTGCTGCTTTCGGATTAACAATCTTCTTCATGGAGGGTAACTTGACCACGTTCTTGCTATTCCTTGCGATTGCGCTTGTTGGTCTCTTTCTATATCGTCCGAAATTTGAGGAAGTAGAAAAGTTGGTAGTCTCCATCAAACAGAATTCTGAGACCTAAACCACCAAACGTAAGAAGAAATGTCAGGGATCACCGTACCCACCCCTTATCCCTCATGCAGGACCCATCGGAGGGTGTCAGTATCTAAGTTCGCACCGCTCATAACCATCACAACATTCTGATTAGCAAGTTCTGCTCTCAGTTTGCGAGCAGCGGCAATCGGAGCTGCAGCAGCACCTTCTATGAGATTGTGCGTGTACCGCAACGCCATCCGAATCGCCTCTCGAATCTCTGCCTCGCTTACCAGTAGGATCTGGCTAATCCCAGATTTGAGAATTGAGAACGGCAAATCAAATGTTACACGGGTTGCCAAGCCGTCGGCGACTGTATCTGCTGAGTCTGTCTCAATCTTCGTTCCTGCCTTCCATGAGCGATACACCGATGGCGCGTTCTCCGCTTGCACACCGATAACCTTTACATTTGGATTAATCGCTCGCGCTACCGTGATTACGCCACATGCGCCGCTCCCTGCTCCAACGGCAACGATGATTGTATCTACCTCCGGCAGATCTTCAAAAATCTCGAGGGCGTAAGTTCCCACGCCGTGGAATAGCGGCGGTTCGTTAGCCGGGTGGACATAATAGAGTCCGCGTTCGGCTTGCAGCTTTTCGCATAACTCACGCGATTCATCGAAATCGACGCCGTGCTCAATTAGCTCGGCGCCAAAGGCACGCATTGCACTGTTCTTCTCAGGATTATTGCCGTATGGGACAACAATCGTGGCATCGACATCGAACTGTTTCGCTGCGTACGCAATCGATCCGCCATGATTTCCGCGTGTTGCAGTTATCACTCCCCGATCCCGCTGATCCGCTGGAAGTTGGCTCATAAAATTCAAACCACCACGCACCTTAAAACTTCCTGTCGGTTGGTGATTCTCGTGCTTGATGTAAGCCTGAAAGCCAAATAGTTCTGACAATTCCGGGTAGTGGATTAACGGTGTCGGTTTCAGATACTGATAGACAATGCGGCGTGCAGCCAAAACGCCTTGAAACGTAACGGGGTTCAAATATGTTTCTCCTTTGAAATCGGCGTGGGTAATGTAATGCAAGTACCTCAGTATTTTGGGCGGACCTTCTATAAGTCGATATTGATAGATCTGTCGAACGCCAAAAGGGGTTTTAAAGGTCTATCCGTGATGAACCGCCAATGTTGAAATGCTGGAAACTTCCATGCACCCGCGCGTCCGGACCGATGACTGATCTGCTGATCAGTACATCCCGTATCTCCGCATTCGGGTGGATGATCGCATCTTTGATGATGGCATTGACGACCCGCGTGCCGCTGCCAATTGAGACATAAGGACCGATAATAGCCCCCTCAATGACCACGCCCTCTCCGATAAAAACAGGTGGGATAATCACGCTGTTGGGGAAGCGATACCTTTGCGATGTCCGTTTTTTTAAGATAGATCGATTGGCGCCCAACAGTTGGTCTGGCGTTCCGCAATGCAATGAGTTGACAAACTCGACCTTCATCCGATCGCCATATTCTAACATCAACTGCAACCCATCTGTCAACTGATATTCGTTATGGGTACGGATATCTTTTTCGATAAGTTCATCCAGACAGTGAAACAACAGTCTGCTATTTTGGATGTAATACACACCTTCAATCACAAGGTTTGTCGGCGGATTTTCGGGTTTCTCAATGAGGTGCGTAATAAACTCGCCCTCCGTTTCGACGATACCCACTCTTTGCGGGTTCTCGACTATCTTGACGCCGATAACCGTGTAAGGATTCTGGACAAATTTTTGATAGCCACCTTCAAAAATTTTATCCCCCAGCAGAATCAGAACGGGTTCTCCGTTGTCGCGTTCCTTCGCCAGTGAGATGGCGTGTCCAAGTCCCTGCTGTTCATTTTGCCAGAGGTACGTTGTCGGTAAATTATAATACGTTTCGACATATTCGCGGATCTGTTCCCCGTTGTCGCCAACGATGAAAATCAGCTCGGAGAGGTCAGGGATTTTGGCGAGCGGTTCGAGGAGGTAATCGAGGATGGGAAGTCCAGCGACATGTATCAGTGTCTTAGGGGAAGTAAAGGTGTGGGGTCTGAGTCGTGTGCCGCTGCCAGCGGTAGGGATAATGACTTTCATCACGGTTTCCTCCTATCACTGCACCAGTGAACGGCAGTAAGGAATAGTCTGTCCCAAACCGTCTTGGAGCGAAATCTGAGGCGTCCATCCCAAATCTCTCTGAATTTTGTCAGGACTGAGCGCGATCTGATGAATCTCGCCCAACCTTGGCTCGGCATATATGGGAGACATTTCAAAAATCCCCTTGTGTCCCGTAATTGAACCGATAATCTGCTTCAGTTTGCAAAACAGTTTGTTGAGACTAACTTGTTCCCCATTGCTTACATGATAGATCTCTCTATCACCGTCCGTCAGCGCGAGCAGATTTGCCTCAACCGCATCCGATATAAAAAGATAGTCCCGGGTCGAGCTGCCATTCCCAAAGATAGTTGGCGAAACCCTTCTGAGCATTGATTCTGCGAAGATGGCAATCACCCCTGCACCTCCATGTGGATGTTGACGCGGTCCGTAGATATTGGCGTAACGCAAGACAGTATAGTTGAGATCCACGTTGGCGGCTGCGAGAAACAGATAGTGCTCTACGGTGTGCTTACTAATCCCATAGGGAGAGATAGGAGCGATGGGGTGTGCTTCATCGACGGGGAGGTAGATTGGTTCCCCGTAGACAGTGCCACCACTGGATGCGTAAATCACTTTTTTCACATCGTGTTCAATGCAACACTGGATGAGACGAATTGAGCCAATGATGTTGTGTTGTGCGTCGAAAACCGGATCGGCGTTGGATCGGCGGATATCGTTTTGCGCCGCATGATGACTGACAATATCCGGCTTCTCGCGCTGAAAAATCTCACCGAGTTCTGAATCCAAGAGAGACGCTTCGTAAAATTTCGCACACGGGTTAAGGTTGTGTCTGTATCCGGTCGCCAAGTTGTCAACAACGACCACCTCATGTCCGATTTCGAGCAATCTATCGACCAGATGCGAACCGATGAACCCTGCGCCTCCGGTCACTAAAATTTTCATCTGCCCCTCCTCATCTCTCATTTATAGTGGACCTTAGAATTAATAAGACACGCCAAACCGGTGCGGTTTCAAACCGCACCTACCGTTCTCGGCTTGGTAGGCGCTGTTTCCAACTGCGCCGTTTCAACCCACCCTACGGCACCTACCGGGGGGTGAAAGTGTCTATCTGTTTTTAAAATTCACTATAATTCAATGATACACCGCCCTATCAATTCGCCGTGCCGCATCTTTTCTACCACCGAATTAATGTCGTCGAGCGAAGCGGAATCAGTTATCAATTCTTTGAGCTTGAGTTTCCCAGCGTTTGCCAATTTGATATAGCGCGGGATTTGGTGGTGCGGACGGCTTTCGGTAATCACCTGAAACCCTATCACGGTTCGTCCAAAGTGCAATGGCTCTGGATTTAACGATAGGTTGTACCCCGCTTTCGGTCCTGAAATCAGCATCGTTATGCCGTCGGTGCGGGTGAGTTGATATGCCATCTCCAGCATCTCAACATGCCCGGTGCTGTCAATGACCACATCGGCTAAGGCGTCCCCAACGATACGAGGGATTTCACGGTTCAGGTCACATCCTTTGGAATTGACGCAGTGGGTGGCACCGAGTTGACGGGCGAGGTGAAGTTTCCGATCGGATAAATCAACGGCGACAATAGGCTGTGCGGAAACCAGCGCAGCACCCTGAATCAGATTCAGTCCCACCCCACCGGCACCGAGAATCACCACCGAACTCCCCGGCTCAATTCCCGCCCCCGATAGAGTCGGGATTGAAACCAACTTGCTGATCGCGCCGAGTCCGGTGAGCGTCGCGCACCCAAACAGCGGTGCGAGCCCCATGTCGAAGTCTGCCGGGATAGGTGTCAACCGATTCTCCGAGACGATCGCGTATTCGTTAAAAGTGGTCACCCAACCGGCGTTGAGGTGTTTTCCGTTCCAGCGATAGTTGGGCGTTTCGGATTCGATCCCCTTCCCGATGCCACAGTGCAACACGACGCGATCACCCTCAGCCACCGTTCTCACACCGGGGCCCACCGCCTCAACTGTTCCAGATCCCTCATGTCCGAGCAGATGTGGTAGATACGGGTCTGTCCCCCGCTTCCCATCAATCATGGCGACCTGTGAACCGCAAACACTGGTATAGTGGACTTTGACGAGGACTTGACCCGGTGAAAGATCCCTCGGCAGTTGAACCGAGTCTATGACTAACGGCTCCCCTTGTGCTGCTAGAATTGCAGCTTTCATGGTTTTCATCTTGTAATCCTTGCCCTACGACGGGGTTCCTTTTTTACTTGATTTTTTGTCGTTTTTGGCGTATATATACACTATGAAGCAAAATTAACATTTATCTTAGTGTGTTTCCCCAAAAATGCCAGAAATCAACGTTGTATTCTACAGAGAGGAAGATGGAAGTGTTCCGACACGCCTTTATCTCTCTTCATTACCGGCGAAAGCGGAGGACAAATGTGTGCGAATGATTGAACGTCTCAAGGCACTCGGGCGTGAAATCAGACGCCCTGAGGCCGATTACCTGCGCGATCACATTTATGAACTGCGGACGCAACTAAGAAGGGTCCAGTATAGGCTGCTTTACTTTTTTTCTGGGACTGAAGCCAATGACACTCTGACAGCCGTAATTTCACATGGTGTAATTAAAGAAAAACAGGTGCCTCCAAAAGAAATCGAGCAAGCGATTGCTAGACGACGAACTTTTTTAGACAACCCCCAGCAACACACCGAGGAAATTGAGATATGATCAAAGAAAAACAAACGACAACCGATGCTGTGGAAATCCTCCATCGTCTTCATATCAAAGGAGATCTCGAACGGCTTGCTTCGCTGGAGGCAGAGCGGATTAAAGCCGAAATCGCGCAACAAATCTATGATCTACGTGAATCTGCGGGATTGAGTCAAAAACAGCTTGCGAAAAAAATAGGAGCAACACCAGCAATCATTGACAACCTTGAAATGACCGACTATGAAGACCATCAGCTTGGCGATGCTATTTTGATGCTAAAGCACATTGCCAAAGCAGTTGGGAAACAAATCGAGATTCAGTTTCTCGTTGTTTCTTAGACAATCATTTTGGATAGCCTCCGCGACTAGCAACTTATCGATCTTTCTGCCGTACAATGCCGGATCAATCACAATCAATTCAATCTCTCCCACCTTTTTCGCTTTCTGCGACGTAGATTGCTTCAGTGCGTTTTTTGCTTCCTCTGATGATGATAGACATCCCTTGGGGGCATTTGATTCTTCAAACCTTCCCCTTGTGTCTACATGATGTTGGATATCAGCGCCGTTCAATGACAAGATGTTTCATGTTTTCGATAAGATCTGCATAACTTGTAAGGGGGGGCGTCAAACTGAATTTTCAAGGGTGAAAGGAAATATTGAAAATGGGGGCTTAAGAGAATCATCGCAAAATCTTCCTGTAGAAGGAACATGACCTGTCGTTCAATCCCCTGTCTTTGTGTTACATCTGTTGTTTCATCCAATTGAGCGAGGAGTTCATCGACTTTGGGTGTCAAGACATGAATATAGAACTACAATTGACTCAACCTGTCCGGTTTGAGGCTCTCAATCTGCCTTGGCAATGGGCGAGGAAACCAAGCCCCTACGATTACAAACAATTTCACATAAATGCCAACACCCCCTAGTAAATTTTTCGAATTGTCGCAAAATGCGATAATGTCGTATTTTGCGACAACTCCCCCTAATCCCCCGTCATTACAGGCTTCCCGCAGATATTCTTCCATTTAATCTGTCCCAACTGTTGTATTTTGCGACACTTCCAACCATTCATCATTACTCTCCATCTGCCTGCCCATATCCGCTAAAAAACAGTCTATCAAAGGGTTTCGGTTCCCAATTTCAGTGAATAAAGCCTATACTCATATTCTATTAGACGTTGGCACAGTGTATGCACATGATTTGGGAGGGAATCACAAACTTATGAATCCCTGATAAATGGGGACAGTCCGTCCCGTGACTAGGGGCGAGAGCGGGGCTGCCTGACTTACGGAGCGATTGTTGGGTTTCGCTATATCTAATCTATAAAGGCGGGGGCCTGAAAGGCGACACGACTATTGTGGTTGATAGAGATTACTCTTTAACCGTTCAACCCAACCTACGGAACCCTCAAATGTCAACAGAGCCTAATAGTTTCAAACTAACGAAAATAGGCTTGCGCCCTGTTTGCAGCATCTTGTATTCTTTAATATCATTGCGTGGAAATCGGTTCAATCTGCCGATTTCAAACTTATCCACCCTTGATTCCAATGGGAAATCCAAAATGAGTTCCTCCAGTAGAAATAGGAGCCGAGCCGGCACAAAACGACGTTCAAGACGCTCACGCATAAAAGGTGAGGTACAGCGACATACTTATTATGCCCGCCTCGACCTGCTTGAGAAGGTTCACGGATACGCCTACTGGGAGCGGATCGGTATCTCGGAGTTGATTAACCTGATACTGGAGGAGTTCTTTGAGGATAAGGAGGTCAAGCCCATGCCGCCCCGGGAGCGGTTGCCCTACTGCCGGTAGGGGTAGGGTTACTTGTCAAACATTTGTCTGAATCAGGATTTTCAAGATTAGCGGATTAACAGGAAGAGAGTTTTTTATGCAAAGCCGCACAGGGAAAGTATTGTTTTGCTATGTCGGAATAACAACAGTTGCTCTGATGCTCCTATTTGATGGGGATGGTGTATTTTCCCACAGTGGTCGCACAGACAGCAGCGGCGGACACCCATACGAACCCTACAGCGCATTAGAGATACCGACGCCGCCGAGCGACTCTTTGAGGAGATACGGAACCGGGGCTGAATCCAATCATTCGAAATTAATAGATGATCTTATCCGCTGTCTTACAAATCGGTTATATTCAGAAAGGCAAAAGTAAATATGCTCCTTGGCAAAAGTGAGGCAATTCGCAATATTCACAAGATAATTGAGCAACTCCACAAAAACAGCAGGATACCGGTTTTAATTACAGGTGAAACCGGCGTCGGGAAGGGATTGGTCGCCCAAGCGATTCATTTTGGAGGACCCCGGGCGTCAAAACCTTATGTGCCAGTCAATTGCGGTGCGATTCCCTCTACACTGTCGGAGTCCGCTTTTTTGGGTCATGTCCGCGGCGCATTCACCAACGCGACGGGGGATCGTCAAGGCTATTTTGACAGTGCGGAGGGCGGAACGCTGTTTCTCGACGAAATTGGTGATATGCCAATTGACGACCAGACCACACTCCTCCATGTGTTGGACGATGGTGCTATCACGCCGATCGGCGCAACAGAGAGCAGAAAGGTGGATGTCCGCGTGATATCAGCGACCAATGCAGGTCTCTCAGCGAAGGTTGATGCAAAGTTGTTTCGGTCAGATCTTTACCATCGTTTGGCTGGTATGATAATTTGGATCCCACCGCTACGGGACCGAAAAGAGGATATCCCCTTCATTACCGAATACTACCTGAGTGAGTGTGCGGCTGAAATGGATGTGCCAATCCCACGGGTAGCTCCTGAAGCAGCAGTCGCTTTGCAGAAATACGCCTATCCAGGCAATGTGCGTGAATTGATACACATCATCCGACTTGCCGTGATGGTAAGCGATGGTGAAACAATCCAACCCAAACATCTACATTTTCGACCCGTTCGCGCCGATGTGCTTTCCCCGCCAGCAACGGGAATCGATGAACCCAGCCCGTTGAATGCTATTGATTCTGCACCCCATCTGGACGACGAGACAGAAATAGGTGAAGAGGAACTCTTGCCTTTGAAAGATGCGTTGGCGTGTTATGAACGCCGGTATCTCCGTTACGTATTGGAACGGGCAGATGGGAATAGGGCAGAAGCGGCGCGTCTCCTTAACATATCCCGGCAAACACTTTACCGACGGTTAGCTGATTATGATTTATGAGCGAGAGGTGTGCCAGAAGTGGTACATTGTGCACCAAAAATGGGAAACACCTCAAATCCTTTGGTCGCATGGAGTTTAGCGTGATCAAGGAGTAGAATGTGTGCCAACTTTGGTACAATACGCCTCCTAGCCCCGGTGTTTGTTTGCCCCCTTAATAAACAAAAAATAAAAAATTTTAGATTCAGTCTCAATCTACACACCGTAAGGATCTTCGGCGTCACGACGGAGCATCTCAACGGAAGAAATAGAGTTCAAAAAAGAAAGGTGGCACAAAGATTGCTCATAGTTCGTCGTAGACGGTTTGGGGCGAAAAATACCCCGAATCGTTAGCGTTAATAAACTGGAGGGAATTTTGGGTGACTTACTGATATAATTATTATGGGATAGGCAGGGCATTTTTTTCGTTCTTGGTCCACAAACCTATCATCAGTCGTTAGAACTCGGAGATTCGCATCGAAGGGGGCTATTCTGATGAACCGTAGCGTTTCGTACCTATTATGTCAAATCGGTTTCCTCGTCCTGCTTGGGTGTTTGTTGCCTTACACACAAGCCATCGCAGACTCCTCATCTCCACTGACACTTATCTATTCTGGTGAGGAACAGGGGTTGCTTCGATTGCACGGCTGCGGGACCGAGCAGGTTGGTGGATTAGCCCGCCGCCATACGGTAATTAAGTCGCTGCGCGAAAAACACCCGCCCACCCTAAATCTGCACACGGGTAACATTCTCGATTCCACCAACCCCAATAATGAATTCATCTACCAGATTGCCCTCGAAGCGTTGAGCGGGATGGATTATGATGCACTCTGTCCTGGTCCTCAGGATCTGTCCCTCCCCATAGATACCTTCTCTGCCCTTTACGCCAATCATCCCGACCTACCCCTTATCTGCACCAATCTCTCCATTTCCTCACCAACCCCCTTTGCACCCTATATCATTCAAAACACAACCACACAGATAAAAGTTGCGGTCATTAACCTAATATCCCAGTCATACCAGGCAGAAATTACTGCCTATAACCCCGGTATCACTCTATCCAAACCAGCAGAAGCACTGGCAGCTTTGTCAAAAGAAATCACGGGAAAGAGCGACGTAGTGGTAGGGGTATTCCACGGGGAGGAAACTGAGGCGCGTACACTCGCTGAAAAAGTCCCATGGCTATCCGTTCTAATCCGTGCCCAAGATGCCTCCTCAGCAGTCGCCTCGGATAGCCTGACTGTTGTAGGAAATACGACGGTTGTGACTAACTCCGCTAAAGGTGAAGCGGTTGGCGTTTTGGACATTGGACTTTCCCCCGATCGGCAAGTGACTTCAAGGAATAATCAGCGCGTTACGGTCTCAGAACGGATTACACCCGACGCCGACCTTGAAATGCTACTGACACTCTACGACGATCTGACCGAGGATAGCGGATTTGACGGTCAAGAGATCCCACCGGGTGACCGTGTGGTCTATATCACCTACTTCCACAAACGCGGATGTCAAAAATGTGCGAGAGCCAGTGCGATTCTGAAAGAACTGAAAACGAAATATCCGCAGGTTGTGGTTGAAATCAAGTATGCAAAAGAGAGCCGAGAGCTGCTTGAAGCGATGGGCGCTCTCTACGAGGTTCCCCAAGTGAAGCGACTTACCACACCTGCGGTGTTTATTGGCGATGAGTATCTGCTGGACGAACTTGATGAAAAACGTCTGGAGGCGATTATCCAGAAATACTCCCAGACAGGAGTTGCGTCTCGTCTGCCCCAAGCAGAAGTCAATACTGGGGCAGCTTCAGATGAGATCGTTCAACGTTTTAACGCTTTTGGCACGTTGGCTGTCGCAGGCGCGGGATTGCTTGATGGAATCAATCCGTGTGCCTTTGCTACCATCATATTTTTCATTTCCTACATGAGCCTTGTTGGGCGAGGAAGGAAAGAGATGCTCGTCGCCGGTGGTGCATTTGCCGCCGCCGTGTTTGTGACGTACCTACTGTTGGGGATGGGACTGCTCAAATTCCTCTCGTTCCTCAACGAGTTTTCGGTCGTTGCCAAGTGTGTCTATCTGCTTGCCGCGATTGGGACGTTTGCATTGGCATTTTTGAGCCTATACGACGCCTATAAAGCAAAGCAGGGGAAGGTAAAAGAGATCACCCTACAGTTGCCTAAGTCGCTGAAGCAGCGCATCCACAAAGTTATCCGTGAGCAGACGCGGACTTCGGGGGTGATTATCGGTGCGTTGGTCATTGGGTTTGCAATCTCCGCTCTGGAATTGGTCTGTACGGGACAGGTCTATCTGCCGACGATTACGTTTGTGATGGGCGTTGAGGGGATGCGAACTCATGCACTGGCGTACCTGATTTTATATAATCTGATGTTCATTGTGCCGCTGTTGGTGGTATTCGGGTTTGTGTATTGGGGAACGACTTCAATGCAACTCGGTGGTGTGTTACAGCGGCATCTGATGCCGGTGAAGTTGGGGACAGGAGTGTTGTTATTTGGACTGGGAATTTGGCTGTTATCTAGTATTACTTAAGAGGAGGGGTATCAGTGATGAGAAAATGTGTTAGGCTTTTGTTCGTTGGGTTGATTCTAACAGTATTTCTAGGGTGTGAACGCTTTTCGGTTGCCTCAGAATCTTCCAGAGATATGATCTTGATTCCCGCAGGTGAATTCATCATGGGAACAGATTCTGAGGGAGCAAAAGTGGATCAGAAACCCGCACATCGGGTCTATTTGGATACTTTTTACATTGATAAACACGAAGTAACCAATGCTCAATTTGAGGCATTTATTGTCGATGGTGGATACCAAAACCGGAAACTTTGGACAGCGGCAGGTTGGAATTTTATCCAGAAACATCAGATAAAAGCCCCACTACATCATGGTCAAAATTCAGTGTCGATGGAGCCGGACCATCCGGTAATTGGCGTGAGTTGGTATGAAGCCAATGCCTATGCGACCTGGGCGGGGAAAAGACTTCCGACCGAAGCAGAGTGGGAGAAAGCCGCAAGAGGTACCGAAGGGCACGTCTATCCGTGGGGGAATGAGATGGATTTTTCTCGTCTCAACTATTTTCCACATCACGAAAAGATTCTAGGGGTTGGCAGTTTCCCAAGCGGAGCGAGCCCTTATGGTGTGCTGGATATGGCGGGTAGCGCATGGGAGTGGTGCGCGGATTGGTATGGTGAAAATGGCTATTCGCAAAGTCCACAGAAGAGTCCAACAGGGCCAAATAAGGGTGAGTACCGAGTCTTGCGTGGTGGAGGTTGGGATTCAATTCGACTTCAACTCCGAACCTTTTACCGATATTACGATAAGGCAGACCGCAGAGCCTATAACATCGGATTTCGTTGCGCTCAGGACGCAACTGATTAAGTAAAGGTAGTTGCAATGCTTTCATAAGGAGGAAAAGATGGAACGGAAATTCTTGGCTTTTTCATGTCTCGTACTGTTGAGCTCAATTGCATATTTCATCTATACCAGTTATCAATTACACAGCCAAAACAAAAATCAACAGGAAGCAGAAGTTGAACCAGAAGCACCCCTGATTGGAGCACGGGGGGCTAATAGTCCTTTTCGGTCTTCAACGCCAAACCGTTCACATCTCGAGCCGTCTGAGCGAGAGTGGGAGGGGTCTGATAATACCTCCGAAAGTACAGAATTGGAAGATACAGAGGTTATTTTCGATGCGGAGGACTTCGAGGAGTTGGAAATGAGGATCTCTGAAGAGCGAAGCAGTCAGGAACTGGAAACTCTTTTCATAGATGTTAAACAGTTAGACGATCAACGGCAAGAACTAAATGAAGCAGAGGAACCCTTTTTTAAGGAATTCGTTGAACTTCGACACGCCATTTTTGAAATTGTTGAAGAGATGGGAACAACAGAGGGCAAGCAAATGAGTCAACAACTGGATGAAGACTTTTACCGACTTAACCAGCAACAGAACGAGCTGGTACCCATACTCAATGAGTTTTACGAAGAACAATGTGAAATTGATCGGGCGTATGAAAAATTAGCGGATAGGTATGGAATCTCTATGACGGAATTTCATGAAAAACACGAGGCAGCGTATCAATCTTGGAAAGCAGGTTTATAAGCTAAGATACCTTGGGACTTGGAAATACCTACGGGTTTAACCTGCAAAAAAGGGGGTGAATCAAAATGGTGAAAATTGGACTTACGACCATCATCATGATCGTGCTTGTTATAGCCGGGCTATCTCTTACCCAAAGTTTTGATGTTTCAGCTGATCCGGTTGCTTTAAGCAATGCCACGATGGGTGAACTCATCGGTGGCTGCCGAATTGGCCATATAGCGCCGGGGCGATATTCAAAAGGATACGTCACACAAGGTAGGGGATCGTTAAAAGCATGTGCTGGGAAGAAACCATGTCCTACCGGTTCGTCAGCGACCTGGACTTTTGCTAGAGTTGCTTGTGACCCTTGTAGCAGAAGCAAGAATCAGCTGAATAAGGAATGTGGATATAGGCGGCTAATCACCCGATGCAAAGTGAATGACGAGAACAAGTGCGAACGGACGCGTACATACAAAGGCTCCGTATACAGTTGTGACCATGGAAACGGGCGGAAATGCCCATAGGTTGGCACATGTTTTTTAGATCTAAGGTGGTACTGAAACTTTGCATTCTGCCCAGATCCACGAGAAGATCAAAAATTCAATGATTGTTGTGCGATAGCGCGTTGCTGCACGAGTCTTTAGAAGTATAACCCGTGGTATTTCCATATTAGTACTTCCTATCTTCGCTAGCGAAGATAGGAAGTACATTTTTAGGAGGAGATTTTATGTCCCGGATATTTTTTTCCAGCCTATGTTACTCCATCTTTTTCATGAGTGCGTTATGTTTCTCTAAAGATCTAACACTTGATGAGTTGATTCATGGTGTAAATCTGACTCGTAACCGTATCAGAAGTGGGGAAGTCAGAGCTATCGTGACAGTTGACTATGCCGCTGAAAAGTCCCCAGCAGAAGTTAAGGCTTGGATGCAAGAAGAAAGAGAGCGGACTTTGAAGGATTTTGCACGCGATGGTAAAGCTGAATTAGAGCGTCAACTCAGGACTATCCCGTTTGCGGCGGAACAATACAGCGGATATCAAGAAATTGAAGATTCAAATTTTGCCTTTCAGATCTTCGATCAAGTTGCCGGCTCCTCACCAAAAATCTATCAATATAAGATGACTCGGTTGGATTTAACAGAGAGTGACCTATATAGTGAAAGAGCAGAATATTTCTGGGCGGGTGCTCTTGAAATTCTTACTTATGATGGTCAAACCGAGGCACTTGAAAGAGTTGAAGCGTTGGCACCGCACTCCTCTTTTGATCTTTTTAATTCTCATGAAAACGTAGGCTTTCTGCATTTTGAGTCTTATGGTCGCCCTAACCGTCGGGTGCCTGCAAATGCACAGTTGGTCGGAAAAGAAACAATTGCAGGAACCGAGTGCTACATTCTTGAATTTCAAGGGTCAGAAGAAAACGTTGATATGGGAATTTTTAACCTTGTCAAGATATGGGTTGATGTGGAGAAGGGGTTCTGTATCCGTAAAGAAGAATTCCAACAGAACAGCCAATCGGTCATATTTTGGGAGAACAGGTATGAGCATTTTCAGAAATTAGGCGACATCTGGTTTCCAATGGCAATTCGCAAGATCCATAACAAACCGGATGGCACTCCTATGGAGACCACCACAGTGCTCGTAAAAGAGGCAGTGTTTAATGTTGACTTCCCTGAGAATTTTTTTCAGGTCGATCGGCAATTCTATTTTAACCATCCACGCTTAAGGATCTCACCGCTTTCTGAAATTATCTCCCCTGAATTTGGTCACGTCGAAGAAAGCGAGCCACCAATAAACGGCACTCTCCCTGAGTCTGATATTCTTCTGCTAACTTGTGGGCCCAACAGCTTGCTACGGATCTGTGAATTGTTGAAAGTTAATACAAACTTTGATGAACTAGCTCAACTGTCCCGTTTCCACCCCGATCATGGCACAACTATGCTCGGACTGCGGGATGCAGCAAAGTATAAGGGATTGACCCCCAGAGGTATCCAAGCAAATCTAAAATTGCTCAAGAAAGGTAAAGTGCCGATGCCGACTATCGCCTATGTCGGTGGAAATCATTTCCTCGTATTTGAGGAGGTAGTCTCCGATGGTGTTCTGGTTTCTGATCCAGCGAATAAGTATGACCGTTATCTATCGTTCAAGGAAATATCAGAGATCTGGAGCGGGGAACTGCTAACATTCGACTATCAACCGGAACAAGCTGAACAGAATCCGGTACCACTTGTTTTGGCTGAAGCAGGGTTCTATGACTTCGGGGAAGTACTTGGCGGTGGCGAAATCAAACACACTTTCAAACTCAAAAACATAGGCCAAAAACCGTTGAAGATAGAGCGGGTTGAAGAGTCGTGTGCATGCACGGCAACGATTGTATCAAAGGACGAAATTCCACCCGGAGGATTTGGCCTAGTTGAAGCGGTACTTAAAGTACCATCTGAAAACCGTCAGGTGGAAGAAAGTATCAATGTCTACACAAACGATCCCATCCAAAGTCAGGTCACTCTGACACTTAAAGGCACTGCATTTGTGCCAATCACGACATTCCCGTCTCGCCTACTTCTTGGGAGTATACCCCCCAAGACCTCTATTAAAAAATCCTTGACGATTCACCAGAAGGGAGAGACTCAGATTTTGGCTGTGCGAACCGATTCGGACCACCTGAAAGCAGCCATCGTTTCCGCCAAAGCTGACCCGATCACGCGAGTTGAAGTCGCATTGTTAGAATCAGCACTACCTGGCACCTTTTCCCATAACCTTTTGGTAGACTATCAGTACGAAGATAAAGAAGCAACGCACGAAGTTCTGGTGTTTGGCGAGGTTTTAGGGGTGTTTGCCGTTTCTCCAAAACACTTCTTCTTTGGATTGATTCGGGATAAATCACCGGTGTCCAAGACTGTCTC
This sequence comes from Candidatus Poribacteria bacterium, assembly GCA_965207095.1. Classification (GTDB taxonomy): domain Bacteria; phylum Poribacteria; class WGA-4E; order WGA-4E; family PCPOR2b; genus PCPOR2b. The sequence goes on from OZ242270.1 coordinate 958,177, forward strand.
CATTTCATCAATCAACGACCAGCCTTTCAAAATCACTTCTGTCGAATCAAGTTGGGCGTATATCACAACGAAAGTCACCTCGCAGATGGAGGGAATTGATTATCAACTAACCGCAACCGCCCAGCCAGAAGCACCAGCAGGTGAGCTGTCTGGCGAGATTTTGGTAAAGACAGATAGCAACGCCCAACCGACGATTCGAGTGCCATTTTTGGGGGTCATCCCAAACTCAAATTAATCGGCAACGACATTTGTGGGGAGATAATTATGAACTGGGCAAAAAACTTTTTAATTTTTAGTCTGTTTGTTTTAGGTATTTCAATCATTTACTTTATTGTAGCTTCCTATCGGTTGCCTCACC